>JANMQG010000099.1:0-26714 GCA_031370285.1 Chloracidobacterium sp.
GTCGCCTCGGCGGTCACGTTTTCGGAAACCACGGCTTCCTCGATCGCAACCGCTTCGAGACTCTCGAGATTCTCAATGGCCGCAGCCTCAGCGGCCGACATGTCAGGCGTGGGCACTATCGTATCCGGACGCAAGTCGCGACCTGCTTCCTGAAGAGCAATTTCGCCTTCGGAAAGCGCCTCGACTTCTGTAAGCGCGACTGGATCGGCCGAATCCTGGGCCAGTATTTCCGGTTCAGCACTGAAGGGCACGCCCGCCTCTACGGCTTCGTCATAGCCCGCGGCGGTCGGGTCGGCGGAGGAATCAGCAGCCGCGGCGGTGAGATCTGCGTCTCCTTCGCCCGCGACTTCCGGGGCTTCAGCGTCGCTCTCGGCTTCGGCTTGCAGCGTTCTGTCGCGCATGGCGACGACCTCTTTAGCGGCGTTGAGAATCACTTCAGCTTCGTCCAGACTCAAATCGAGAAACTCAACCAGATCGTCAATAGAAGTTTGCGTAAGTGCGTCGATATCGTTGATTCCGTGTTCCGCCAGGGTGTCTGTCTGCTGAACGGTCAGACCCTCGATGACTGACAGCGGCACCGACGCGCCTGAGGCGATCAGGGCGCCCATCTGTTCGGTGACCTCGCGCTTGATTTCCTCTTCGCTGCGGATGTCGATATTCCAGCCCACCAGCTTGGTGGCCAGCCGCACATTTTGGCCGCGCTTGCCGATGGCGAGCGACAGTTGATCCTCGTTAACGATGACTTCCATCTGCCGATTGTCGATGTCAGTGATGCGAACCTTATTGACTTTGGCAGGGGAAAGGGCATTAGCCGCAAACACCGAAGGCTCGTCTGACCATTCAATGATGTCAATCTTTTCGCCGCGGAGTTCGCGAATGATCGCCTGCACGCGCGAACCTTTCATGCCGACGCAGGCCCCAACCGGATCGACGTCGCGTTCATTTGAGGTAACAGCAATTTTGGCGCGCTCCCCAGGCTCTCGCACTGCAGATTTAATGACCACCGTGCCGTCGTAGATTTCCGGCACTTCCATCTCAAACAATCGCAGCAACAGTTCCGGAGAAGTGCGGGACACTTCGACCTGAGGTCCCTTGGATTCCTTGGAAACGTTATGGATGACTACGCGAATTCGTTCGCCTTGATTCCACTGTTCCCCGCGCGATTGTTGCGAACGGGGCAGGATGGCTTCGAGGTTGCCAAGGTCGACAATAATGTTGCCGCGCTCAAACCGCTTTACATAACCATTGACCAGGTCGCCGATCTTGTCGATGTATTGCTCGTAGACGTTACTACGAACTGCGTCACGGACTTTTTGAAACAGGATCTGCTTCGCTGTTTGCGCGGCGATGCGGCCGAGCTCTTCCATGGGCAGGGGCAAGAGGAGCGCGTCGCCCAGTTCAACTTCTTCACCCGCCAGCTCGCGAGCATCTTCGATCGACAGTTCCGTTGCCGCATTCGCTACTTCATCGACCACCACTTTGGTGGCGGAAAGCTCAATGCCTGTGTCGGGGTTCCAATCGACCTGAATGTCTTCACCGGAGCGAAACTGTTTCTTGGCGGCGGCGCGCACCGCTTCCTTCATGGCGTCGATTACGAGATCCCGCTCGATTCCTTGCTCCTGGCAGAGAGCCTCGATGTTTTGTGCGATGGATGAACTCATGAAACTTCTTGTCTCCGGTTGGCTCGACGTCTTTGCTACCTGTGCGTCGCTGAGCCTATTCAATTGTTATTCAGTTGTAAGTCGTCTGCTGTAACGCACGCCTGCTAGTTTGCGTCGCACCGTATTTCAACTTCCGTTGCAAACTAACAGGCGCGCGTTACTCTCCGACTGCTTGTGCCCGCTTGAATTCCGCGTTCACATCCATTTCCAGGTTCGCCTTCGCGATAACCTCGAAGGCAACACTCACTCGCCCGCTGGTTCGATCTTCAAAAAGCACGTCGTCGCCGTCTATCCCGAGCAAACGGCCGCGAAAATTGCGTTGGCCATTGATTGGCTTGCGGGTCCTCATTTTGGCCAGACTGCCGGCGAAACGCTCGTAATCCTGGCGCTTGTAAAGGCCCCTCTCAATACCCGGCGAAGAAACCTCCAGCGTGTAGGAGGCGTGGATGAAATCCTCAACGTCGAGCACAGTGCCAACGTGTAAGCTCACTTCTGAACAATCCTGGTGAGTTACTCCGTTTGGCTTGTCAATAAAAACGCGAACAATAGGCTTGTTATCAGGCCCGGCAACTTCGGCATGTACAAGTTCCAGCCCGTGGTCGAGGGCGACGCGTTCAGCGATTGTCCGCACGCGATCTTCCACTGAACTCGACGCCATCCACCGTCCCTCCGAAAAATCACTCGCCCAAAAGAAAAAGTGGGCGCGAACCCACCGGACGATAACTCCGCGCTTCGAGCAAGCTGAGAATTATACGGAAAGGACAGGGTAGAAGCAACCGGCGACGAAAGCCGGTTTTTGGCCGTAAAGATTAAAGGCCAAGACCTGGATACGGAAACACACGAGGCAGGTAGAACGCGTAGTCGGCCGCGGCCTCAAGCTTCTTTCAGCTGGTTCTCTCCAGCCGACGTTTGATGAAGTGATCGAGGGAGAAGCGATCGTCCTCAGCCGGAAGCATGAGCACGAAAAGCAGCAAGGCTAAACGTGGAATCACGTGCTCGTGAAACGGATAGAGCGGTTCTTGCAAGAGGTGGCCAAAGGTCACGGTGATCAGGACAAAGCCGAGCGCGATAAGCGCCTCGCGGACACGCAAACCGACAATCAGCAGGGCGCCGGCGATGAGCTCGATGAACGGGATCGTGACGCCGGTAGCCCAGAGCGACCAGACGGGAAGAAATGTGTCGGCAAAAGGCAGGAAATACTTGCGCGCGTGGTTGAGCGGGCCTAACTGAAAAACTTTATACACGCCGGCCATGAAGAAGATAAAACCCAGAACCTCGCGCGCGAAGAAAATTGCCCAGCTTCGGGTGGAGTTACTTTTCATGGCAATTCCAGTTGGGTGGCGTTCCAGTAGTTTACGGGCGGCCAGGTCAATAGTCTCTTTCTTAGTTTGAGAAGACTGGCCGCTACCGTATTATTCCTCGCGTACCGCATTGGTCCCGATACCAGACTTCGTTGCAAGTTGTTCGCAACGCAACGGAGCAGTTCGTAAATGGTCCACCCCCAAGCCATGTTTGCGAAAACAGGGTCACATTATCTCACTCTTAACTCCCTCGGCGAAGGCCGCGAATGCGAAGGCCGTTGCGTGGGCGTCCACCGGTTAAGCCAGCGGAGACGTAGATGTTCGGGCGCTGCGATACCCTCCAGTTGGACCACGCTGAGAGTAGTAACAACGAATTCCGGCGATTTAAGGGTTTATGTCGACTCTATCCTTGTCTACTCGACCAGTAGTCTTCTGTTGGCCTCAGCAACCGGCGCGGGCCCGTATAGAGACTCAGCTGGAATGGGGCTCGTCAATCGCTGGGACAATTTCACCGTATTCAACGCGCCGTGATTAGAGACGAAGCAACATCCTTTACCTGGCCTTCCACACTCAATAGTCAAGGCTTCTCAACGAAATCATTGAAAAGACTCTTGCACTGAAGTAGTATTCGCGCGTACTGCAATCGTTCTGCGTCCTTAGGCTTCCCGGGTTAGAGGTTCCCGCCATTTTGCAAGAGGCGACCGCGCAACTGTTGGTTGCAGCAATGCGCCATGATCGGGCAAACGGTTTCACATTACAGAATTCTTGAACCACTCGGCGAGGGTGGTATGGGAACCGTCTATCTGGCCGAAGACACTCATCTGGGACGGCGAGTGGCTATCAAGTTTCCCTCCCTGGGTTCTGATTCGCATGACTATCGAGCTCGCTTTCTGCGCGAGGCCCGCGCTGTTTCCGAGTTGAACCACCCTGGTATCGCGACGCTCTTCGACTATGGCGAAACCGACGAAGGCCGGCCCTTTTTGGTTATGGAACTCGCCAAGGGCCGACCGCTTAGTGAGCTGATGCAGAAGGGCGAACTTAACCTTCACCGCGCCGTCGCGATAGTCATTGATGTGGCCACAGCCCTTGTCGAGGCTCACGCTCGCGGCGTTATCCACCGCGACATCAAGCCTTCGAACATTATGATCGACGACACGGGGCAGGTTAAGGTGCTCGACTTTGGACTCGCCAAGCAACTCAATAAAGATCCCGGGGGCAGTGCCGAACCTGAAGCGCAAACACTTCTTTCTACAGAAACTCGCAGTGGGGTGGTGCTGGGAACGCCGGCCTATCTTTCCCCGGAACAGGCGACGGGCCGCGCGGTTGACGGACGCAGCGACCTATTTGCACTGGGCACGCTTCTCTACGAAGCTATTACCGGTCGCACACCGTTTGCCGGAAACAGTTTTATTGAAATCGCGGCCAATGTACTTCACGTCGAACCACCGCCGCCCTCAAAGCACAACAGCCTGGTGCCTCGAGAACTCGACTTTATTACGCAAAAGGCGCTTGCCAAGAAGCCGGACAAACGTTACCAGTCGGCCGGGGACTTGATCGCCGATCTGAACGCCGTCAAGGACCGTCTTGAAGTAGGGTCTGGGCAAACATTAATCCGCCGCAGCACGGCTTCCACCCTGGTCCGCAGCACGGCTTCCGCCCTGGGAGGGCACAGCCGAACACTTAGTAACCTGTCTCAAATTCTTCAGCGACCACGGATTCCCATTTCCTACATTCTCATCGGCGTCACCGTTCTGATCGTGATCGGAGGCGTAGCGCTCAGATTTGCGCGACCCAGGCCGCATACGCCGCCGGCCGAAGCGCAGCGCTGGTACGACATTGGAACCAGCGCCTTGAGAGACGGTGCTTTCTATCAGGCAAGTCAGGCACTGCAACGAGCCATCTCGGCCGATGACAACTATATGTTGGCCCATGCGCGTTTGGCTGAGGCGCTGGTGGAGTTGGACTACGTTGACCAGGCGAAGGATGAACTGCTGCGAGTGAACAGCGCTGACCGTGCCACCTTACCGACGCTCGACGCCCTCTATCTCGATGCGATTACAGCCACCACCCGCCAGGATTCCGCCAAAGCAGTCGAGCTATATAAGCAAATTGTCCAAGAAGTCTCCGACAATGACAAAGCCTATGTGCTGGTGGATCTCGGCCGCGCCTACGAGAACAACAACGACGTCAAGGACGCTATTCAGAGTTACAAAGATGCAAGCAATCGAAATTCACAATATGCGACAGCCTATTTGCGTTTAGGAATTCTGCGCGGACAACAGGGCGAACTCGATATGGCTCTCGAGTCGTTCAAACAGGCGGAGAGCATCTACCAGGCGTTAGGGAATCTGGAAGGACGGGGCGAGGTAATCTTCCAACGCGGGACACTCTTTAATAAACGAAACAAGCTTACCGAGGCCAAAGCGGAACTGGAACAAGCGCTGACCCTGGCCAATGCAAACGACAACAAGTCTCAGACCATCAAGACCCTGTTGCAGTTGTGCAGCGTTGCTTTTGATGCAGGCGAAACGACTCGCTCGACAGAATATGCGCAACAAGCCGTCGAGCTGGCGCAAAAGAATGGCATGGAGAATCTCAGCACCCGAGGCCTGGTCGATCTCGGCAACTCCTTTCTGGTTCGCGGGCAACAAGCGGAAGCAGAGAAATATCTCGAGCAGGCGCTGGCGGCGGCAGGGCGATCCAAGGCAAGACGGAATGAGGCGCGGGCGCGGTTTGCAATGGCTAATCTACGTCAACAGCAGAACAAGCCCGGCGAAGCAGTGCAGTATCTTGAGCCTGCTTTGGCGTTTTATCAGCAGGGTGGTTATCGATCGGAGTCATTTTCCTGCCTGGCACTGCTCGCGCGTGTAAATCTGCAAAAGGGAGATTACCCGGCAGCAGACAAGGGCCAGGAAGAACTGTTGCGTCTGGCTCAGGAATTAAACGACCAGTCGCTGATTGCGCTGGCGCATGCGGGTCGTGGCTCGGCACTGACGCGTGAAGAAAAGTTTACCGAGGCCCTTGATCATTTGAATCAGGCCTTCTCGATATACAGCGCGCAAGGGATACAGCGAAGCCTGGGTTACAACCTGGAGAACCGCAGTGAGGTCCTCAGCCGTCTGGGCCGGTTCGATGAGGCCAAAGCGCTTCTTGAACAGGCCACCGCTATCGCCAATAAACCGGGTAACGAATTAAAACGACTCTCAGCAGAAACCCAGCTCGCCTTTGCCGAGATGGCGCTGATGCAGGGCAACTTTGCAAATGCCAAGGGCACGGCCGAGAAAGCGCTCGAAGCGGCGGGAACAGAGTTTAAGTATGTCGCGACCGGCGCGAAGATCGTGATTGGATTGTCAGAGTCTTACAGCGGCTCGAAGGCCGCGGGGAAGCAGACGACCACTGAAGCGGTAGACCTGGCAAAGCAACTCAAGGATCCGGCGGAACTGGCCACCGCGCAATTGGCCCTCGCCGTAGCGATGTTGATCGAAGGCGACTCCAAGGCGGCGGCAAGCTACGCACTGCAGGCGCAGGAAGTATTCGCGCGGCTTGACCAACCCGAATCTGAATGGCAGGCCCTCTTGATTGCTGCGCAAGCAAACCAAAACTCAGGAGACAAAAACGGGGCGCGCGCGTATGCTATGCGAGCAAGAGAGACGCTTTCCAAACTCGAACAGCGCTGGGGCAGCGAAAACTATAAGTGGTACCTCAGTCGCCCGGACATTCAGCGATTTCGCAAACAACTTGAGCAACTTACTGGTTCCGTGTAGGTCAGGCAATCCCGCCTGTCAGTTTTTTATCTAGAACCCGGACAGACAGGAATGTCTGTCCTACGTCAGACAGTTCTTCCACCCCCAGAAATAGGAGAGAAACAATGCGTCACTTACGTTTGCTGATAATTGCCATTGCCACTATTTGTGTGCTGGCCCTCGGTGCTTTTGCGCTCGTCAATCGGTCCGTTCCCCAATCCGCACCAGCCGACGACGACATCATTATCAAGGGCGGCTCTTTGGAGATCGATTGCGGCAAGAATCAAGGGAAAGACTGCTTCGGTGATAACACTCCCGGCAAGATCAAGCCGAAACACAAGGACACCACCAAGCACGTAACGCGGGTTGTGGTCAAAGAAGGCAGCGACCAGTTATACCTCGGTAACTTTGACTCGACCCATCAACCGACGATCACTATTACTTACAAGTAAGCCCTGGCTGCATTTGACGTCCTGCAACCTCCAGTTTGCCGTCGCCGCAAACGACAAACTGGAGTTAGCGGACACCTAGCCGCCCAGTTTTGCTTTCACGATTTCGCTCACGGTGCGCCCATCGGCATTCTTGCCGGCCAGGGTGGCTTGCGCCGCTTTCATGACTTTACCCATCTCCTTGATTGAGCTGGCGCCGGTTTCAGCGATGGCTGCGGCGACCGCGCCTTCGATCTCCGCGCGCGAGGCTGCCTGCGGCAGATAGGCTTCTATTACATCGATTTCAGTTTTTTCCTTGTCGGCAAGATCCTGTCGCCCGCCCTTCTCATATTGCTCGACTGAATCGTGACGTTGTTTGACGAGGGAGCGGAGCAGCTTCATCATTTCCTCGTCATCCAGCTCGCCGCCTTTCTCGATCTCGCGGTTCATGACCGCTGCCTTCACCATTCGCAGCGTTGAAGTGCGCGGCGCGTCCTGCGCCTTCATCGAAGCAGTAAGATCAGAAATAATCTGTTGTTTCAGGCTCATCAATCTTTTCCTCCGCCGACAATATACCGCATGACTGTCGAAGAAATACGATCCACGAAATCTCACCAAATTACACTAACGACATTTCGTGTTAGTTCGTGTCCTTTCGTGGATCGCATCTTGGTGAACATTTGCTCAAGAAACAAGATCTTGGCAGATCATGGCGTGAGTGCGGGTATGTTCAAGTCGGAGAGTGCATGAGTGGAGCCGATCAACTTCAACAGCTCCGAAGCAATCAAGCGGTGTCCCATGTGATTCGGATGGATGCGCTCGTCAAACCAGCCCTCGTTGGACGGGTAAGCCTCCTCCGTCAATTCGCGGATTTCAAGAAAAGGAATTCCACTTTGTCGCATTGTCGTTCCCAGGGCGATGCGGTATTGCAACATCAGATCGGCCTCGGGCGCCTCTGAAGAATGATCACGATAAGGCGCGGCGATGACAATGACAGCGGCGCCTCGCTGGCGGGCAAGACTCTCGATCGCTAGCATGTTGTTCAGGTATTCCTGCTGGGACACGCGCGCAGTTAGGCGCTCGCGTGTCTTAGGGTTTATTGACTGTCGCGATCGCAACCAGCGCGTTGCGTGAGCGAAGGTTTGGCTGGAATCGATCAAACCCCGCACGGCAACTGCATACCGACTTGTCCTGATGGCGTCGCGATCAGGCAGGTCGCTCAAGCTGGCGTCGTTCCAACCGAAACTCACGATCAGCAGATCCGGTTGCAACTTGTCGCTGTCACGTCGCAACCAGGCAAGCCCCTGATGACTGGAGTAACCGGGAACCGCCATCGTTACCACTTCAATCCTTCGGTCGGGATTGGCCGCCCGCAACTGTTTCTCGAGCAGCATCGGGAAGGGGAGCCACTCCGGATCATATTCCGTGGGTTTATCGGGCCAGACTGCCGGTACGCGATAACCAAACGTGACGGAATCACCCAGACAAACAACGCGAACAGTTCCAGGCTGCTTGCGTTCGAGCGTCTCGCCTACGTGCTCGGAGCGGAGGTGCTCAGCGTTGGTTGAAAGAACAGTGAAATCCCAGACGGCGTGATCGAGGTTCGGCTTGAGTCGCCACGACAGCAATGAGTCGCCTTCAAAGATTCCTGACTGCTTTTCGTCGGCGACCTGCGCTTTCTGCTGCCGAGCGACGACAAACAGATCGAGACTCGAAACGTGCTTCATCGTTAGCCGCGTGCCGATTTCAACTGCCAACAACAGCGCGAGAAAACTTAAATAGACGATCGCAGCGTAAGCGAGTCGGCGCTTGAGAGTGATGGGTCGCGATGGAAGAGCACTTGTCATCTAAAGCATGATCATTCACGTGTGGTCAGCCGAGTCAAAATCCGGTAATATCCGGTTGAGCGGTCAGGAGCGAATTTACTGACGATGACTACGGCAACCGAACATCATTACGTCATTACCGACGACCAGATTCTAGGCGGTGAACCCATTATCCGCGGCACCAGAACACCGGTGCGGGCAATCGTTGAACTCTGGCGGCAGACCGTCGCGCCGGAAGAGATCCCAAAGCACCTGCCACATCTGAGCCTCGCGCAGGTTTTCGACGCGCTAAGCTATTACAGCGATCACACCTCCGAGATCAATGCACATATCGAGCGCAACCGTATCCCCGACGAACTTATCGATCCGCTGGTCAAGGGTCAGTGAACCATTTCTTCATTGAATTTTATCTTGACGAAGACGTAAGCGCACTTGTCGCCGACCTCGTTAGAGGACGCGGCTCTGCCGCCGCACAGTGCGGAAAGGCTTTGCCTTTCCGCTGTAGTTAAGAAGATTGAGGCTGCGCCTCCCGGAGTGGGAAGCGTTGGGTGCGAACTGTCGCAAGCAAAAAAACCGCCCAACACGAAGTCGAGCGGTCTATTGTCTCTTGTTGTTTGATTAAGAAACTCGCCCCGTTCCTTGACAGCGCGGACAATCTTGATGGCCTCCGCAGCTACAGAAATCGCCGGGCTTCTTGGCGTGAACCAGATGAGTCGGTTTCAAAGTAATCGCTTCATTATTATGGTTCTTTTCAGGATAGCATTGATGATTCTTGTCTAAAGCTAGAATTATCGAATCGCATTTGCACCGTGTCTTAAATACAACTAAAGCCATTATTTCGTTACTCTTTCTAGTAGATTCAAAGAACGCAAAACAATAAGTGTCTTGAGCGAAGGTAGTATTACTCCCGCTGGGAATAAAGTGTCAAGAAAAACTGCAACAGCGGAGGCACAGCCTCAGAGAGGAAAGGTGCTATGCGGAAAGCCGGAGGCTTTCCGCACTGTGCGGCGGCAAAGCCGCGGTCAGGAGGTGTGCTTTCCCCCACCGTTTTTCCCCGGAAGTTTAACGCCGCCATTTGCTGCATGCCCATTCGTTTTCGCCAGGTGCGCCTTCAGATATCGTCCGGTGTGAGACGCACGAGATGCCATGATCTTTTCCGGCGTGCCAGTTGCTACTACGTGACCCCCGGCATCGCCACCCTCCGGCCCCAAATCAATGACATAGTCGGCGGTCTTGATCACGTCCAGATTGTGTTCGATCACGAGTAACGAGCCGCCGGCTTCAATCAACGCGCGAAACGCTGCCAGCAGTTTGTTGATATCGTCGAAGTGCAAACCGGTAGTGGGCTCATCGAAGATATAGAGCGTCCTGGCGCCGGTCCGTTTTGAAAGTTGCGCTGCCAGCTTAATGCGCTGGGCTTCACCGCCCGAAAGAGTGGTCGCTGATTGACCGAGCCGCAGGTAACCGAGTCCTACTTCGTCAAGCACGCGCAGTCGGTTAGTTATCTTCGGCACCTCGCGGAAGAAAGTTATCGCCTCGCGTACGGTCATATTCAAAACCTCGTGCACGTTCTTGCCGCGATAACGCACGTCGAGAATTTGTTGCTTGAAGCGTGTTCCTTTGCACTCTTCGCAAACCAATTCCACGTCGGCGAGAAACTGCATTTCCACCGTCACGGTTCCATCACCCTGGCAAACATCGCAACGCCCGCCCGGCAGATTGAAGGAGAAGTGCGACGGGTCGAAGCCGTGTACCTGCGCTTCACGTGTCGAGGAAAATACTTCGCGGATGCCGTCGTAGACTTTAATGTAGGTGACGGGATTCGAACGCGGCGTTCGTCCAATCGGCGACTGGTCAACCAGAATCACATCGTCAATCAGTTCACCGCCTTCCAATTTGGAAAACGCGCCAACGTGGCCTTGCCAGTCGCCTCTTTGCTTCTTCAGGCCGGCGTAGATGCAGTCGTGAATCAGCGTTGACTTGCCGGAACCACTAACTCCGGTGACGCACACCAGCATGTCGAGCGGAAACTCGACGTCGATCGATTTCAAGTTATGTTCCGACGCACCGCGCAGCGTCAGCCGCCTCTTCTGCGCCAAGCGGCGTTGCTTCGGCTCTTTGATTTCGGCTTCGCCACGGAGATAACGCGCAGTCAACGAACTCTCATCGAGCATCAATCCCTTGAAGTCGCCTTCGTAGATTACGCGGCCACCGAGTTCGCCTGCGGACGGTCCGATGTCGAGAATATGATCGGCGGCCCGCATCATGTCCTCGTCGTGTTCCACGACCAACACTGTGTTTCCGATGTCGCGCAGGTTGTGCAGCAGCGCGATGAGGCGGTCGTTGTCGCGTGGGTGCAAACCGATGGAAGGCTCATCAAGAACATAGAGCGCGCCAACTAATGAAGAGCCCAGATTCGTGGCGAGCTGTATCCGCTGCGCTTCACCACCCGAGAGCGTTGAAGCGAGACGATCAAGCGTCAGGTAGTCCAAACCAACTTCCACCAGGAATCGCAAACGGCGTCGAATCTCAAACAAGATCCGCTCGGCAATCGCGCCTTGTTCTGTAGACAGTTTGAGAGAATCGAAGAAAACGGCGGCATCCTTAATCGATAATGCGCAAACGTCAGGCAGCGGCGCGTCGCCGACTTTCACGTCGCGAGCCTCTTGCCGGAGTCGCCCGCCGCCGCAATCAGGACACAGCGTGTAGCCGCGATACTTGGATAGGAAGACGCGCACGTGGAGCTTGTACTTCTTGGTTTCGAGCCAGTCGAAGAAGCCGCGCACACCGCCCCAATCTTTCTTGCCGGCGACAATTGCACGCTGCTCGGCGCGCGGGAGTTGCGCAAAGGGAACGGTCAGCGAAATCTTTTCTGACTTGCAAAACTGTTTCAGCTCGTCGAGCGCCCACTCATGCTGCGGCTTGGTCCACGGTTCAATTGCGCCGTCCTTCAGGCTCAGTCCGGGATTGGGAATTACCAGATCGAGATCGAGTCCGATGGTGTTACCAAAGCCCTGGCAGGTGGGGCAAGCGCCGTAGGGATTATTAAAACTGAAGAGACGCGGCTCGGGTTGGGCGTAGACTGTGCCGTCATACTTACACTCAAACCGATCGGAAAACTTAAGACGGGTGGGTTCGGGTTCGGCAGTTTCAATGTTCGCTGTGCCGTGACCTTCCTGAAAACAGATTTCCAGCGAATCAACCAGCCGCTGCCGGATGTCAGGGTGAGCCACCAGGCGATCGACCATTACGAATACATCGTCGAAGGCGTCAAGCTGGTAGTCGTCAGGCGAATGAAGATCGATAGTTTGTCCGGCGGAGTACAAACGAGTGAAGCCGCGTTGCATTAGGCTCATGACGTGGGCGGTCACTACCTGACGCGGAGTAATCGCCCGACGCGGTGAATTTGATTTTTGTCCCCGCGCCTTTCTGTCCGCGTCACCGTTTCTTTTCGCGTCTCCGTTCTTCCGTGTCTCCGCGAGCCCCGCCTGCGCGGGAAACAAGACATAGAACCGCGTCCCCTCAGGCAGTGTCCTCAGGATTTCATCGGCGACAGATTCAGGCGAGTCCTTGTAGACTTCGCGGCCACAAACACGACAGTACGTTATTCCCACCCGCGCGTAGAGCAAGCGAAGGTAGTCGAAAACTTCTGTCTGGGTGCCTACAGTTGAGCGCGGATTTCGTGTCGAGTTCTTCTGGCGAATCGCGATGGCGGGCGCAATGCCGCGCACTTCGTCCACGTCCGGCTTGTCCATCCGCTCGAGAAACTGGCGCGCGTATGCCGACAGCGACTCCACATAGCGACGCTGTCCTTCAGCGTAGATGGTGTCGAAGGCAAGCGAAGATTTACCAGACCCGCTCACCCCGGTAACCACAGTCAACTGGTTAATTGGGATTGAGAAGGAGATGTTCTTCAGGTTGTGGACCCGAGCTCCCCGAACTTCAATTGCTTCTTCAGGCATGTTCTAAAAGTTGCGCCGGCCACACAGACAGAAGTTTGAGGCCATTCGCAAATCTTGAATCATACTCCGATTCTTTGCAGACGCGAAACGGACTCTAAATAGATAAGCCGCTGGTGTTCCCGGCCGCGCACCGGAACGGCAGAGCCGCGTGATTCGGTTCCTCTGCGCCTATTCGCGGCCAATCAGCTTATTGGGATTGACAGGCTTGTCGCCAATGCAGAACAATGCGCACCTATGAATACATCGAGATTCCTTTTGCGGGGCTTTAAGCGACCTCGCGAGGTAGCTTCCGAGGCTCTGGGTAAACTTGAGCAGGAAGTTCTTAGAGAGATCTGGCGCCGTGATGAAGCCAGTGTGCGCGACATCTACCTAGCGTTTGGCGAAAAAATTGCCTACACAACGCTGATGACTACTCTGGATCGTCTCTTCAAGAAGAAAATTCTTACGAGACGGAAAGACGGTCGCGCGTTTTTCTATTTGGCTGCCGTTTCACCAGCTGAACTCGAACAAGGGATTAGGGAAGATCTTATTGACGGTCTTCTCGGTCACGGCGCAGACCCAGTGCAGCCAGTGCTGGCCTGCATCGTCGATACGGTGAGCGAAAGAGATCGCGAGTTGCTCGACGAACTCGATCGCCTAATTAAGGAAAAGCGTAGAGAGTTGAAACAGGGCGGTTACTAATGTTCGAACTCCTTGGGCTCTCATTGTTGCTTGCCGCGTTGCTGACCTTTAACAGCATCGCGTCGCTAATCATTGCCGCGCTCTGGCGAGTTGCCGGCCGCGTGACGGATAACTGGACTGCAGCGGCTCGCGCTCGATTGCTCTTTTCTTTGCGAACGCTTCCGGCGCTGCTCGCGGTTCTGTTTGTCGCACTATTGTTGGTCCCTGCATATCTAGCTTACGAGCCACGTCACACTTCGGAAGACGTCAGCCTCAAACTTGGTCTGCTGGCATTCTTATCGGCGACCGGAATAGCGGTTTCGATCTTTCGAGGCATTGCCACGCATCGCGCTACCGCAGACCTTACTTCCGATTGGCTGAAGCAAGGCAAGCCTATTAAGATCACCGGAATTGATATTGAGGCGTACCAGATTCAACACGCATTTCCGCTCATCGGGATTGTGGGCTTTATGCGGCCGCGACTTTTTATCGCGAGCCAGGTCCTGGAACTACTTACTTCCGCAGAAATCACGGCAGCTATCGCTCATGAGAACGGTCATCTGGCGGCGCGTGATAATTTGAAGCGCGGCTTACTGCAAGCATGTCGCGACGCGCTGCTGATTATTCCCAGTGGCCGTTTGCTCGATAAGTCGTGGTCAGAAGCGTCTGAAGAAGCTGCCGATGAAAATGCCGCGTTACTAGGAAACGGCGTGGCGCTGGATCTTGCTTCAGCGCTGGTTAAGATTGCGAGAATCATTCCGCTGGGCGCGAGGCCCACCATGCCGGCCGGCGTTTTTCTACTCGGCGATGAGGAAACGAAAGGCATCAAATCGCGCGTGCGCCGACTCATCACCCTCGCAACCAGCGAACGCCTAACTGGTTCCAGACATGACGTCTTAACAAGTCTATGCGTCTGGGGCCCGGCAAGTATGCTGCTGATCGGTTTCGTCGTCGCCGCCACGAATCCCTACCTGCTCTCCCGAGTACATTACCTAATCGAACACGCGGTTCTTGTGTTGCGATAGCAAGTCCTCAAGCAGACTCTTTCACCCAAACGCAGTAAGACTGAAAGCTGATAGCTACCACCACGCTACGACCTCTGGTAGTAGTTTGCGCTTGACGTTAAAGTCCAGGCTCATTGCGGGCGCTCCGGGCCAACGCTTCGTAACTCAGTTTCCAGCGAGCTCAACAAGAGGACCTCTAAGAAAATGTCAAAGACTCTGGCAAGAGCTTCGTCGCTCGTGATTGCGCTGTTGTTGACAACAGTTCTGTCCGTGACCATCGTGGCCCAATCAGCGAACGGGAGCATCAGCGGAACCGTTAAGGACGCAGCCGGAGCTGGCGTGGGCGGCGCAGAAGTGTTGCTGGTGCACGCGCAGACAGTTCTGCGCACCACGGTCACAAGCTCAGACGGAAAGTTCATTTTATATAATGTGGTATCCGGCAGCTATGCAATCATTGTTACGCGGTCCGGCTTTGGGCGATTCAGCTCCGCGGTACAGGTGATACCCGGCGACAAGAAGGAGTTGAACGTTGAGTTGGAAGTCAACCCACTAAGCGAAGAGGTCACAGTGACAGCGGAAGCGGGTCAGGTTTCTAATGCGCGAAGTCTGGCCCAGCCGGTCAACGTCATCAATGACCGGGAGATTTTAGAGCGGGGGACCGAAGTTGTTGCTCAGGTTGTTGACGAAGAACCGGGCGTCAATCTGCAACGCACGAGTCCATCGCTCAGTGCGGTTTTCGTGCGCGGGCTCACCGGACGCAACGTAGCCGTCTATGTCGATGGCGTGCGTTACACGACCAGCACCCAACGCGGCGGCGTGGGCACTTTTTTCAGCCTCATCGAACCATCGAGCCTTGACACAGTCGAAATCCTGCGCGGTCCTAACAGTTCGCAATATGGCTCGGACGCGCACGGCGGCGTAGTTAACTTCCTTTCGCGTTCACCGGCATACGGTGACGATAATAACGAGTTTCACGGCAACACAAATACGTTCTACTCGCGAGCCACCAACGGCTTCGGTGGCAGCCAACTATTGACCTATGGAACGAAGCGTTACGGCTTACTGCTGAATGCAAGCGCGCGTCGCATAAACCGGCTTCGTCCGGGTGCCGGCCTTGACACGCACGCGGCGGTGACTCGCTTCCTCGGAATTCCTTCGGACGTTTTCAGCGCGCGCCTGCCCGATACCGCCTTCACCCAATACGGCGGATTGCTGCGTGCCAGCTTCAACCTTGACGACACCACTCAGTTTCTTTTGAGCTACGACCGCAGTCAGCAGGACGGCGGCAGACGTTATGACCAACTCCTGGGCGGCGATGGTAATCTCATTGCCGACCTGCGCAACCTCATGTCGGATTTATTCTACGCGCGGCTCGTCAAGCAGAACCTGGGCTTCTTCGATACCGGCTCGTTTACCTTCTCTTACAATGGTCAACGCGAGGAGCGCACCAATCAGGGTGGGAACGGCAACTCCGTCGGAGCGATCACTAGCCAGCGTGAGCGCACGAACGTACTTGGTCTCAGTTTCTACGTCGATAAGCAACTGGGCGAACGCAACACAGTTCTGTTGGGCGCTGACATGTACCACGACAAGATTGCAGCGCCGGCGTTTACCACCGACCCGGTCACTCGGGTAGTTACCAATTCTCGGCCGCGCATCCCCAACGGGGCGCGCTATCTCGCTTACGGCTTCTTTGCCCAGGATGTTTTCACCGCCATTCCCGGTCGCCTCAACCTGAGTGGCGCAGTGCGCTACAGCGTTGCGTCCTACCGGGCGCGCGCGGCGGACGCTCCATTGGTAAATAACGTTCGCCTTTTCCCGGACGACAGCGAACGTTTCGCCGCTTTCTCTGGCCGCATCGGAGCTGTGATCAACATCGGCGGCGGTTTCGATATCGCCGCGAAATATGCGCGTGGTTTTCGCGCCCCCAACACCACGGATTTAGGAATCGTCGGACTGGTCGGCACTGGTTATGAAGTTAACTCGCAGACTGCTGCAAGTCTCGGCGGCTTTATCGGTACAACGTCCGGTACCGATGCTGTTTCGAGCGGCATCCCCATTACCCGCTTGACACCGGAAACCAGCGACAATTTCGATCTTAGTTTGCGCTATACGAGCAAGCGGTTTGCAGCGGAGTTAACTGGGTTCACGAATAAGCTGAACGATGTTTACTTTGATCAAGCGCTCATTCTGCCGCCGGGAGCAGTCGGCAAGTTCCTCGGTAGTGAACAAATCGTTTCACAAAACAGCAGCGGGTGGGTGTCTGTCGGCGTCGCTCCGGGCAACCCGGTTCTGGTGCGTGTTAACTACGACGCGGCGCGGTTCAACGGCGTCGAGTTTAACTCCCAGGCGCGGTTGAGCGACCAATTCAGCGCCAAGGCCAACTTAACCTACATCCGAGCTCATAGCCTACTTAACGGACTGCCTCCGAACATCGAAGGCGGTGTCCCAAATGCCGCAGCCAACTTCAGCCTGCGCTACCAACCACACGCGCGCTTCTACCTTGAAGTTTACTCGACGCTCACCGGCCGCCAGAGGCGTCTTTCGTCGCTCGACCTGTCTGACCGTCGCACTGGCGCCGCACGTTCCCGCGGCGCTATTCAAAACTTCTTCCGTCGCGGGGCCTGCGTGCGTGGATTGACGACGCCCGGAGCCGGCGGCTGCAACACCGCAGGCGGCATCTTAATCCCGACGGGAGAAACATTGACCCAGGTGCAGAACCGGTTGCTGCCACTCGGCGCCACCATCAATGGAGTGACCATTGTTGACAATAACAGCAACGTACCGCTTTTCACCGCAGTCCCGGGCTATGGACTGGTGGGTTTGCGCGGCGCGGTTCGCTTGAGTGAACGCTCAGAATTCTTATTCGACTTGGAAAACATCGGCGACAAGCAATACCGCGGCATCAGCTGGGGCGTCGATGGCGCCGGTCATGGCTTGACGCTCCGCTATCGGTACAAATTCTAGCGTTGGATTTCTTGGTTAGCGCACGTTTTGGCTTTCGTGGATTGTCGTCGGAAAGACCGGTATTTGGTCAAACGGGCGATCAAGGTCGAGTTGGAGTTGTTTGTTTCTGCTCGAAACATAAAGCCGCATTGTTACCGCCAGAATTCCCACCGCAATACCGATCCAGGCTACGGACCAGAAAAATGCTGGGATGCCGGTGGCCGCCGCCATGTTCACAGCGTCGGTTGATACGGTCGGCGCAAACGGTGTGGACAGGAAAAAGACGGTCTTCAAGTCGAGCAGGGCATTGAGTACACACTGAACGGCGAGGAAACTGACAAAGAACGTTGCCACGCGCGCAGTCGCGTATCTCGCTACGGCGATCAAACCCAGACTGAGTAACGTTCCGGCCAATATAGTAAAAGGAAGCGCCGACGAAACCACTCCTGTCATCGCGGGTTTGATTAATCCGTAGATAAGCGTGAGCGCGAAAACCAAAGCCGCCGATCCGAGCAGGACTACCCGCGCAGCGATAGCCTTCCGAATTAACACCAGCAAGAAAGCCCCGAACGCCATCGAGCCAAGATAGCCTGCGCTGGCCACGAACATTTGCGAAAGCGTACCGCCCTGCGAAGTGTAGGTCTCACCGCTGGCGTTCGTTGCAATGCTCAGGCTCTCGACAGAGTTGCCCGTCAGCAGGGCGGCAATGGCGTGGCCGCCCTCATGTATGAAGGTAACAAAAATGCGAAACGGGTAAGTGACGATCTCGGCAAACGGAATGAACCAAAGAACGATCGAGATCACAGCCGCTGTAAGTAGCAGAGTAGCTTGTGGGCGGGCATCGCGGGAAATTCCGTATTTCATAGCATTTCTCTAAACGCTGGAACAAATCATGAGGTTCCCAGTTTTATCCGCCTGCTGGTCCACCGTTCCTCGCGGGGCCAATCCTGAAGTTACTCTTTCCGGCTGTGATTTTCAGAAGTCGATGTGAACAAATCCTTTGTTCATTTTAATGTTTCGGCGACGCCGGACAGCCTGGCATCAAAGCGACGAGTCGAGAGGACGACTCTTATGTCCTCTATCAACTCTCTTCGCCACACAAAGAGCGGGAACTTTTTACCTCGGAGGGGAGTATCAGGCTTGTGTAGACACTACAGTACGGCAATCCGCCGCCCGGAGGGGTACTGCTGCAGTTTCAAATTGCATTGGATCTCCTTACCTGCTGCGGCCGTGCCTCCCCGGTGCGCGGCAAGTCTCTGACTTGCCGGAAGGTCAACTAACTATTCACGGTCTCTGACCGTCGAACGCAGGTCGGAGACCAGGGAAATAGGCTGAGGTTTGCCGCCAAGTCAGAGACTTGCCGTGCACCGGAACGGCTAAGCCGTAGGCCACAATATCTGAAACTGCATCACTACCCCCGGAGGTACTGAAATCCCTTTCGAAGGAGCTGATGATGAGAACTCCAAAGAGCGTCGGCCGTATCATCGGCATTTTGTTGTTCGTACAGTTAGCGGGACTTATCGTGCCCTTCGTGTTGCTGCGGCCACTAACAATGGGCCCTTCGGAATTCCTGGCGAATGCGGCGGGGGCCTCTCTTCAAATCAAGGTCGCTGTGTTTCTCTTGTTTGCGAATTGCGCGCTTACTGTAAGCATCGCCATCGCGGCATGGCCCGTCTTTCGTCAGTATAGCTCCGCGATGGCGCTCCTTCTCGTGGCCGTGAGCGTGATCATGTTTTCGCTGCAAGCAGTCGACAATGCCCACGTGCTGTCCATGCTGTCTTTAAGCCAGCAGTACGTCCAGGCAGGCGGCCCGGATGAGCTTTTCCAGGCGCTTGCGGCGGTGGTCGGCTCGACAAGGAAGTGGGCGCATTACTCCGAGCTGCTTGTTATTGATGCTTGGATCTTCCTGCTCTACAGCTTACTGTTCCGCTTCACCCTGGTGCCGCGCACCCTCGCTGCCTTTGGACTGATAACGGTCATGCTTCACTTTACAGGGATCACATTACCGTTGTTCCTGGGTTATCGCAGCGTGACGCTGATGGGCGCGACGATGGCTCTGAGCCACCTCGCCCTGGTGCTTTGGCTGATCACGAGGGGATTCGAAGAACCGCCGGTCGGTGCCGAGTTAAGCGTCAAATGATTTGCGGGAGGGAACAAAATGAGTCGAGAGCTCCGGAATCGTGAGGGCATGAGTAAAGCAGCAAGAAGTTTGTTTGTGTTCGGGGCTTACCTCTCAGGGTTAGGTTTGATCCTACTCTTTGTCCCAAACCTGATCTTGCAGGTTTTCGGAGTACCGCCGACAAACGAAGTTTGGATAAGGGTCAATGGAATGTTTGTGCTTTGTCTGAGCTTCTATTATGTCCAGGCGGCGCGAAACAACTTGACCGTTTTTATCCGCTGGACGGTTTGGACGCGCATCGCCGTTATTTTTTACTTTGCAGCTTTTGTTCTACTGGTTTCGGCGCCGAAAGCTTTGTTGTTGTTTGGTTTGATCGATCTTGGGTCGGCCATTTGGACGTGGCGTGCTTTGGAGAAAGAAAAAGAATGACCGCTTAACAGGAAGTGAATCATGTCTGAACATCAAATCAGCCCCGTCTCTTTAACGGAACCGATTGCAGAAGCGTCGCCACAACTCAATGCCAGAATCGCCGGCGTCTTTTATTTGATGGTCTTTGTGACGGGAATCTTCTCGCTCTTTGTGCGCGGGAGGTTCGGTTTCGCCGCCGGCCTCGCCGCGGGCGCGTTTTATATAGCGGTGACTCTACTCTTTTATTACATATTTAAGCCGGTGAACAGCAGCCTCTCTTTACTCGCGGTGTTCTTGAGCCTCGTGGGGTGCGCCATTGGGCCTCTTGGCCTTTTTGTTCACGCCGCCTCCCGCATCAGCCCATTGGTATTTTTCGGATTCTATTGCGTCCTAATCGGCTACCTCATTTTCAGGTCAACCTTCCTGCCTCGAATTCTGGGCGTCCTGATGGCGATTGCAGGTTTGGGTTGGCTGACCTTTCTCTGGCCGCCGCTCGCAAAATATCTCTCTCCCTACATCTTCGCACCCGGCCTATTCGGTGAAGGAGCGCTGACCCTGTGGCTCCTCGTGATGGGCGTCAACGCTCAACGATGGCTGGAGCAGGCGGGAGCAGCGAGGGAATGGCGATCGTAATGCGCCATACGCCCTTTGATGATTGTTCGCATACGCTTCCCCCAAAAATGTGACTCGGTCTCGGCCCAGTCCGCGCCGCCGACGACTGATTGTAGCCCAGCCCCGATTTCAAATGGCCAACTCACTCCTTACAAAGTCATCCTTACAAAGTCATGTTTACAAAGTCATGTTTACAAAGTCATTGACATCGCTTGCAAAGTTTGATATTAAGCGCGCCTCAACAGGTTTTGGGTCTTCCGATCCTCCGATCTCCAAACCCAAACCAAATTATACTTAGGCATATTAAGTCGAGCAAAACGGGCGGAGTTTTCACGGTGCTAACCGCGCCGTTGGCCGTCTCCAGACCTCTTGACTAAACAAGCGGGCGAAGAACATCGCGGGTAAGCGATCCTCCCTCGTCCCACAAAATTCCCCGGCGGATTACTACCGAACGCTCAAACAAAACCTGTGTTCGGGAAGCTCACAAACTTGTCGTCTCACGAGGAAAAATACATCACCCCGGAGTCGGCACCTTACCTTAGGAGGAACACCATGCCTACATCCAGTCGCCAACGTTCTTACGGACTTCTTTTCATAGTTTTGTGTCTTGGGTTAGGAGTTATTGCCCAAGTATCTCTGGCTACGCGTGGGCAGGAGGTCGCGTTGGCGGTGCGCCGTGGCCCCGTGCAAGTCACCGGCACGCTGATGCTTATGGTTGGTGGTGGCAATGAGAGCTCGGCGGCTGCCGTTTCTCCCGACCGGCAGATTGAATTGCCAGACGTCGATGTCTTCTTGCGAGATGCGGTTTCCGGAACGGCCGGAAGCAAAGTGAAGACGCAACTCGACGGCAGGTTCTATCTTACCGCGCCGTCGCCCGGCACTTACACAGTCTGCTGGGATGCGCCAGGCATTGGATCCGGGTGTGGCAACCGATTAAAGGTAAGCGCAGACTCAGCGTCTGCGAAAGTGGTAACGGTCAGTGCTAAGGGCGGGTTCGTTTACGGCAAGGTACTCACGGCCGACGACCGGCCGTGTTGGGTTAACGATGCATTTTTTGCGCTTGATGTCTCGACGCTTGTCACACTCTTCAATAGCCGGCAGAGTTCCGTGCAGCCGGCTGTGCGCGCAAATACTCAGGGAGAATATGTGTTCGCCGGCCTGAAGGCGGATCGGTATCGCGCCCGCGCGGCGTGTGAGAAGTCCAGAGGAGAAGCTGTCGCGTCGGTTTCAGGCGGCGGGGCGGTCGCCGCGAACATTACGCTGCCTAATCATGCGCCGAAGGTTGGGGGGATCGCGGCGTTCGACACTGCGAAAGGGATTACTCGCGCCAGTGTGAGCACGTCGATTAATGTTCAGGCGGTCACACGCGACGTGGACAGTGACCCGATCGAGTACCTTTGGAAGGCTGCTGACGAAACCGCCCCGACAGTCGCCGTGAGCGCAGCGCAGAAACTGTTGACCACCGCGCCGCAGCCGGGCCTACAAACGCTCTACCTCATGGCCCGCGACGGCAGGGGTGGATATTCGTACAAACGCTTCGACATACCGGTTGGCGGTGCGGACGTCGCTTTTTCAGGGCGCGTCATCGACGAAACGACCATGAATCCGATTGCCAAGGCGGACGTGAGTGTGAACGGCAGCACCACGACCACCAATGACCAAGGCTGGTTCAATGTGGCAACGGCTCCCGTCGCCTCACCGGAACGTTATGTGCTCAACATCACGCATCCCCACTACGCCCTCTTCTCACGTATTCACGACAAGGCGTCGGCGGGTGACGTTTACCCACTGATTCGCACGCAGAGCACTAGCGTAGATCCATCCGGAGTGATCGACGTGGGCGACAAAGACAGCAGCGGTCCGTGTGGAGGCAAGCCGGCGGTACGTTTCCCGGGTCACGGCAAGCGACCGGACAACAGGAGGGACGGGAAGACTGCGTACGCCCAAACCTATCCTTGCCGCCGCGTGGGCGCGCGTTTGCACCTTCCGGCAGGAGCGCTGGTGGATGCTAATCACAAGGCCGCGAAAGGTCCGGTAACCGCCCAACTCGCTACGTTGAATCCTGCGCGACGGTCGTTGCCAGGGGACTATCGAGCGCTCGATAGCGGCCAAAATGAAGTGGAGATGCTTAGCTACGGAGCGGTATACGCGCAATTTCGCGATAGCGCTGGAAATCCGCTGAATCTCAAGAGCGGCACGTCGGCCGAGATCGCGGTGCCGATTCCGCTTGAACAACAGGCATCGGCGAAACCGTCGATTCCCCTATGGTCCTACGACGAGAAGCGTGGGATCTGGGTGGAGGAAGGCACGGCTACGAAGAAAATGACGCCGGAAGGTCCAATGTACGTCGGCAAGACGAAACACTTTTCGACCATCAACATGGACGTCGCCGGCAACGATCCGGCGCAGGCGACGTGCGTGCGCTTCCAGCTCGGGGCATCGCTCAGCGGCTGGACGAACCTCGTGATGCGCGCCTACGTGTCGTATGGCGGAACCGCAGTGCAGGTGAAGGAAACTGCCTTAAACACTGACCAGTACCATGCCATCTACCGCATTCCGTTTGCGCCGCCCGCGCCTCCGCCTAACACGCTGCGGCTAGAGTTACGTGGCACGTACGGCGGGGTGGAAGTAGTGTTGCTGAACAACGTCATCAACACTGACGCAAGACCGAAGATGACCGGCACGAATCTCTGGCCGCCGTATCCGTACACCGAATGCGGCGACGTAATTACCCTGGAGGCCGACCCGGTGAATCTGCCTTACTACGGTGACATCGACGCTACTGGGCGGCCGGCGTTTCTGACCGGCCCGTTCGGGCAGTTCGCGCCGGCGAACGGCGAACAGATCGCGACCGACTACTACAACACGCTCGACCCGGGCAACGCCACGAACCCGACGCTGAGTCTGTGGTGGACTAATCATGGGTTTGCCGCAGACGGAAGCGGCGGCACTCGTGCGGCCTATCTCAATTTCAACGATCTCGGTTTCGGCCGCGACATGAACTGTAAGCAGACCGGTAGCGATCTGGCCTGTTATGTGACGAATTATGGGTTGCCCGATCAGAACCCTGCGAATGCGAACGACGCGGAGAACAGAGTTGTCGCCAAGCGCGGGGCGACTGTCGCCATGGAATACAAGAACAGCGAAACCGCAGATCGGCGAGTTCGCTTCTATGTCTATGCAGGCGGAGATCCCACCACGGCCGGCAAGCTGAAGTTCGCGGACCTCGACGGACTGGGACCGAAGTCCGTGCCGAACCTCTGCATCGTCTGCCATGGCGGCTCGTACGACAGCGGGGCGAACAACGTGCTGCAAGCACGCTTCCGGGAGTTCGATCTACAGTCGTTCAAGTACTCGGGCGGCCGGTCGTGGGACTTTACCGGGCCCGACAACAATAGCCTTACGCCGAGTGAGTTGACCGCATTTGCGACGCTCAACCAGCGGGTGCGCGATATCCAGCCCAATTCGAGTGCGATCAAGGAACTGATCGACAACTGGTATACGGGCGGGTTCGGCGCCGGTACGAAACCTACGCAGTGGAACGGGCCTCCGGCGTGGAGCACGGCAACCAACGTCTATAAGAATGTCTTCGCGAAGTCCTGCCGCACCTGCCATGTGGCCCGCGATGGCGGGAGCGCCAACGCGTTCCTTCTGTTCCGCAGCTCCAGCAATTTCCAGGGGACCGATTACGTTGTGTGCGGCTTCCCGAAGGTGATGCCGAACGCGTTCATCACCTACAAAAACTTCTGGAACGACCCGCAGCGCGTGATCGACTACAAGAATTTCACCGGCGCCGCGACCTGCCAGTAAGTCAGCGCTGAGTCTCCAACGGTCCCGCGCGACGCGGTCGCGCGGGACACCGTTGCAGACCCGGCGGCAAGCTACACGCTCCCCGCGCTCCGGTCCAAACGAGATGGCCCACGTATTCCTTGGCGCCCCCTTCGTGGCCCTCATCGTGCCCTGGAAGTATGTGTTTCAGAATTATGTTATGTGGTCGAAGCCTAAATGAGTCAATAGCTGGTTTTTGAACGCCTTCCCAGCGGATAGGGTGGCCACGGAGTGCCACCCCTACAACTGTTACTCACTTCTTAAACAGTTTTGCGAACGCGTCACGAGCATTTGTCGGAGGCCCTGACGAAGTTTCGCGTTCAACTACGCTTCGTGGTGCGAACAGTTCGCAGGTGTTGCGCGCGTTTTTGTCCACTATGCGTGCAGGGATTGATTTATTACATTCGAAGCGGGCGCCTGGATCGAAGTATGAGCACTGACGACAGGCGTGAAGGTCAGCGTTGCACTTTGGGCAAGAGCTGTCGACGTCGATCTTCGGCGGAGCCTTTGCTCCGCATGCAGTGCACCTCACCGTCTCGCCAAATGGCATCATCCGTGGCGAGCGCGGGCCTTCACGATCTTGAGGCTTTGACTGCGGACCTGCCTGCGGCTTCGGCTGTTGCGACTCGCGATCGCTTTCCATGTAGCCGCGCTGACGATATTTGCTCATCTTTTGCGCTCCGGGAGATCAAATGGATGCGCCAAATCATACGTGAAATCCAGAGAACGCGACAGGGTCATCCGCAGACCTTCCCCTGAGCCCGGAGGGCTCGCAGATAGTAGCCGGTGGTCGCAGCGAAGCGTAGACCACCGGATCCGCGGCGAGAAAACATTCAGCACCCCGTAGGGGTGCCAGAACCAGGCACCTTCACCGGAAATATCTCTAACTAACCTCTGGCCCATCGTAGTGTCGTAGCTGGAATTCTTGCATGAAACGAATCCGAGGCCTTCAACCCGGAGGGTTGCGCGAAAGTAGCCGCAGGTCGCAGTGTAGCGGAGACCTCCTGTCAGGTTTGGAGGCGCTACCGAACCCCGTGAAGGGATGCCGGCGAGGTGAACGAAGATGGGTTCTACATTTTTCAGTCTGCACTACCACATCGTCTTTTCCACGAAGCATCGACGTCCGTTTCTGTTCAACGACGCGCTGCCGCGAATGCATTCTTACCTTGGAGGCATTGTTCGCGGAATGAACGGCGTTGCGGAGATCGTGGGTGGTGTGGCGGATCATGTCCATCTGCTGGTGAGTTTGCGACCAATCCATTGTCTCGCCGACGTAATGCGAGATTTGAAGAAAGAGTCAACCAATTGGGCCAAAGGAGAGATCAATCGGCGGTTCGGCTGGCAGGACGGATACGCAGCGTTCACCGTAAGTCCGACCGCAACTGCAGCGGTGCGGAAATACATCGCCAATCAGGAAGCTCACCATGCGAAGCGTTCATTTGTTGATGAACTAAAGGAACTACTTAAGGATGCTGGGATCGAGTACGACGAAAAATATCTCTTGTGAAGTGTCTTGACTCTTGCACCCCTACGGGGTGCCGATCCTCTTCTCGCCTGATCCGGTGGTCTACGCTTCGCTGCGACCACCGGCTACTTTCTGCGAGCCCTCCGGGCTGAGATGGCTGCCGCTCGTGTTCTTTACGATGTTCTATAAAACGGTCTGGCTCATCGTCGTCGCTTATCCCCTGTGGCGGGCTGGCGCTCTTGCAGGCTCACCCGCCGACGAGATGGCCCACATATTCGTTTGGCCCCCGTACTGCTCCTCATCGTGCCATGGAAGTATGTGTTTCAGAATTATGTGATGTGGGCGAGGACTAAATGAAACAATAGCTGGTTTTTTTTGTCGTCGACAAACCTCAGCGCGACGCCTAGCCATGCCGCTGACTCGCCTTTCGCGCGCCACAAAGCAACCCTAATCCACCTCCCAAGCGTCCTAGAGTACAGGGAATAAGCTAGACGCTATAATAGCGGTTGACAACAGCGGTTCTCGTGTTATACTTGCCCTATGCTAAACAAACACGCGTTCAAGGTATTGGAGACCTGCGAGAGGGGTCTTCGTGACCTGTTGGCGAAGGCAGCAGATAAGGGCGAGTATTCTGAGGTAATTCAACTGACTTCTTGGGCAAAGGTCATTCGGAGTCTTGTTGATGATGCGCAAGCTGACCACGCTTTGGTCGCTGTCGCTCCTGCCGGGAAACGCGCATCTTCTGGACCTC
>JANMQG010000122.1:0-33744 GCA_031370285.1 Chloracidobacterium sp.
ACCGTTACGTTCGGCGTTGACTCCACCTCCTCACGGCTGCAACACTCGGTAAGAGTGGTTGGTTAGACCTTCTCTACTGGGACTTTCACCCAGTCAGAAACACCCAGCTTTTCTTGGCGCTCGAGCGAAATGTTTATAGACCGCGTGGATACTAAGGGTCTCCCCTCAGCTCCATGGGAGCGAAATGTGCTCGGGCCTGCCTTCGGAACATTACGCTCCTCTGGAGCTACGTCCTTGGCTGGTGCTGCTGTAGCTATAAACATCCGGCTCCTCCGGAGCTAGGGCTGTCTTGGTTGCGGCTACACAGTCGCGCTGTGTAGCACCAAAAAAGAACCGGCCACCCTCCCGCGTCGGAGGAAGTGGCCGGTCCAGAAATCCTGTTCTTTGTCGCCTTTAGATCATCTCACTCAGAACAGCCCTCTCCCTGCCTCTCCTCCTCGGGGAGAGCCACCAATAATAGTAGGAGAAACTGCCAATGCTTTTAGCTGGGTGGTTCATATTGATTAACCCGGAAACGACGATCCGGAATAGGACGTTAGCCCGCACGGTTCGTGCTTGTCAAATCAATTTGCTCCTTGGTTGGCTCACTACTCATCACTCATCGCTCATCACTCATCACTTGTTTTCAGTTCCCCGCCGCCGCCATGTCTGCTTCGCTGATGTCGAAGTTGGCGGAAACTTTCTGCACGTCGTCGTGATCTTCCAGCGCTTCCATCAGCTTCAACATTTGTTTGGCCTCGGCCCCTTCGAGCTGCTTGTACTCCTTGGCGATCATCTCAACTTCGGCTACTTGCGGTTCAACTCCCGCCTTCTTGACGGCCTCAAGCACAGCATCGAAGTCGGCCGGGGAAGTTATGATCTCAAAATTGTCCTCGTCATCGCGCAAGTCTTCAGCGCCGGCGTCAGTGACAATCTCGAACAACTCTTCCTCTGATTTCGCGGACTTGGCGACAACGATGTAACCCTTCTTCTCAAACATCCAGGCCACTGCGCCGGCCGCAGCAAGGTTACCGCCATTCTTGGAAAACGCGTGGCGGATTTCCGCGACGGTGCGATTGCGATTGTCGGTCATCGACTCAATTAACAACGCCGCGCCGCCCGGCCCGTATCCTTCGTACGTGATCTCTTCGTAATTGACGCCTTCTTCTTCGCCGGTGCCGCGACGAACCGCTCGCTCTATTGTTTCGTTGGGCATGTTGCCGGCCTTGGCATCAAGGATGGCTTTGCGCAGGCGCGCGTTGCCTTCAGGATCACCGCCGCCAGAGCGCGCCGCGACGGTTATTTCCTTGATGAACTTAGTAAACAGCTTGCCGCGCTTGGCATCGAGCGCGCCTTTCTTATGTTTGATCGAATGCCACTTGGAGTGTCCAGACATGCTTAAAGGGTCCTTCTGGGATAGAAATGCGGATTGTTAGGCAACGAAATATATCATAAGGAAACTTACGAGCACACTTAACGCCGACGGTTGTAGCGGGCCTTTTGCAAACCTATTGTCCGACAAACTTTTCAGTTTGTCGCCCGGAACGACGAGCTAAAGCTTATCGGACATCAATACCGAGGGTTGGCCTCCAGTTACTCGCACTGTTTTCAGTTTTGAAGTTTGTCCCGCGGTGATCTCGATCGCACCTCGCGGGACGCCAAACGCTCGAGCCAGGAGCCGCACAAGTTCATCATTGGCGGCGCCATCGACCGGAGGCGCGGCAATTCGCACGCGCAACGCGCCGTCATGTTCGCCGACGATCTCGCTACGCGAAGCACGAGGAACAACTCGAACCTTGAACTTTAGTACTCCGTCATTCTCCGCGAAGTTGATCATTGCATGGGAACCCTTCAAGCAGTTCAGACTTTAGTTTGTTCGTTTTTAACCGTCAGCAAGTTGAAGCTCGTACTCTGAACTACTTGAGCTTTGCCCGTCCGACCTCAAACAAAATATGCGATCTGCCAGCCGCGGAGGAGCGTTCCCGCAACTGCACTCTGCAATAGCCACACAATGATGAACGCAACGATGGGCGATATGTCGAAGCCGCCGACGGGTGGAATCATTCGGCGCAATGGTCCGAGGAGCGGTTCGGTAACATTTACAAGGAAACGCATCAACCGATTTGCATAGCTGGCGGTTACCCAAGAAAAAACTATTCGGATGAAAATCAGCAAACTGTAAAAACTGAGCAGCCCGTAAAGTACATAACCAATAATCGGAACCACTGCGCGCTTGTCGAGACTAGAGAGAATTCCGGCGAGCGTGTTGGCCAGGCTGGAAACCAGTTGTAGTGAAAACCATCCCAACAGAATGGTCACCAGTATGGTAACGAGCGGCGCGTACTTGGGATCGACACCAAAACCGGCGAGGGCGCGACGCACCGGGCTAATTAAAGGATCTGTAAGTCGACGGATCGTCAACGAAGTCCGACCAAAAGGATTCGGATTCACCTGGTTAGCGATCAAACGAAGTAGCACCACCGCGATGACGCTGACAATGGCAGCAATGACTGCCCAATTGATGAACCAGTAAAGTCGGTTGAGTATAAGCATAGTTCAACTCTTTGGAGACAAGTATGTTGAATGTCAGGTCGGCGCAACTAGAATAAGCCAAACGAGAGCAGCTTATTCGAGGAGAGACGACAATGACATTGAACATACTTATCTCCAAAAGTCTACCAATTCTTCGCAGCCGCCTCGGCGTCTTCGAATTCTTCCTTGCGACGCCAGTAACCGCAGCGCTCGATGATCGCGCGAGCGGCACCGAGGTCATCCCGTGGTCCGCGAGCGTTGCCGTCAGCATCGGTGGCCCATGGATACGGCGTGACGGCATGGAAGAGCCTCGCCCGGTAGAGATGAATGTCGGCGAGAAAAAGCCGCATCGGCCCGCGCTCGGCGATTTCCCAAGCCTCGTCCGGATCGGCCTGAGCGCTCTCGGGGCCGGTGCGCGGGCCGTTGAGAAAAATGTACCACGCCGTGGCAGGCCTTGATGTAGTCGTCGAGTTTCTGGAGAGTCGATCCACCACTTACGACAAAATCTTCCTGAACATGCACATCCAGCGTGGGCCGTTTCAGGTCGTCGGCCAGCAATTGGCGATACGATTCAACCTCACCGCTGACTGCCGACAGAAACAGTTTCTTGTTGGTGCTGGATGCTTGAATCGTCATTGTTGGCATTCGGGAAGCGATTGAGAATCCGGCGCGCCGATGGTGAACGCGCGCGTGAGAACGAGTCGCGATTTCAAACACGTACTTACGGTCATGGGAGCTAACAGGCGCAGTCTATCACTATTCTGTGGTGTCGCTCCCAGGATTTGAATTCAGGAGCCTGCGAAGCTGGCAACAGAGTGTTAGCCCTGACGACGGCTTGTCTAATGCAAGTCGCCGCCGGGCTGGCCAGCAACCAAGGCTATCGCGTGGTTGAGCACGGGCGCGATGACGGCAAAGCTTTCGCGGACACCTTTGGGCGATCCGGGAAGATTGATGATCAACGCGCCCGAACGGACGCCGCAAACGCCGCGCGACAGCATGGCCATCGGAGTCTGCTTGAGAGTTTCAATGCGCATAGCTTCGGCCAGGCCGGGGGCTTCGCGTTCGATAACTGCGAGCGTCGCTTCAGGTGTGTTATCGCGCGGACCTAAACCAGTGCCACCGGTCGTGACAATAAGATTTACGTTGCGCCAGTCTGCGAATTCTCTGAGTGCATCAGCGAGTGGATCAGGATCGTCGGAGAGAATTCTCGCCGCCACAATCTCAGCGCCAAGATCGCGCAGCAGTTGGGCGAGCACCTCGCCCGATGTGTCTTTACGCTCGCCACGAGAACAGGCGTCGCTGACTGTGATTACAACTGCGCGAATTACTAGTTCGCGAATTTCAATTGGCATTGTAGTTTAGATTCTCTTTCGCCCCTTCAGGGCGAGAAGCTTTTTGTGCTAGTGATCCAGGGGCGTCGCTTCGCTCTGCCCCTGGCTACTATATGTCACGCCTACAGCGTGAAGAACCTACCTTCTGCTTACTGCCTACTGCCTACTGCCTACTGTTCCTCGCGTGTTCCTTCAGCCAACAACGATCCATGACGACGAGCATCCCCGCATCTTGCGCGCGCTGCGCTGCGGCGTCGTCAATCACGCCTTCTTGTAGCCAAACCGCTTTGACGCCAAGCGCGATTGCTTCGTCAACTGCGCTGCCCGCTTCGTTCGACTTGCGAAACACATCAACCAGATCTATCTTGTCCGGAATGTCTGCCAGTGACGCGTAGGCCTTGTCGCCAAACACTTCTGTCTCGTTTGGATTGACCGCGATGACTTTGTAACCGTGGCTTCGCATGTAGGACGCAACGCCGTGAGAAGGACGGTTCGGATCTGATGAGAGTCCGACGACGGCGATGGTCCGGCAGTCTTCCAATATCTTCTCAATTGTCTCGGGGCTGTTGATTTCCAATGCTCTATCCCATCGTAATTCCAAATTCCAGATCCCAAATTTCAGACTTCAAGATTTCAGAACTCAGAACTCAGAACTGATTCTAGACTACCGCACGGTCGCGCTTACCGCGTGCAGTTCCTGTAACGACCGCACCGTGATCACACCGTCAGTTGCGCGTGCACTGATGGCCTCGACGATGGCCTGCGCTCCCGTCATAGTTGTGACGCAGGGAACGTTGTACTGCAGAGCCGCGCGGCGAATTGCCTGTTCATCGAAATGGGAAGCGCGGCCTACCGGCGTATTGATCACCAGCGCGATCTCGCCTCGCTTGATCAAGTCGACGATGTTTGGGCGGCCTTCATTTACCTTAAAGACGCTCTCCACCTGCAAACCAACCTCTCGCAGACGATCCGCCGTTCCCAGTGTCGCTACAATCTCAAAACCAAGTCGCGCCAGTTTGCGTGCGATGATAACCGCTTGCCCTTTGTCCGCCTCGTTCACACTAATAAACGCTCGGCCCGCTTGCGGCAGTGAAAGGCCCGCCGCCGTCATCGCCTTGCCATAGGCTTCACCAAACGTTTCGCCCACCCCCATCACTTCACCGGTCGAGTGCATCTCGGGACTTAGAATCGGATCAACTCCCGGAAACTTTGCAAACGGAAACACCGGCGACTTGATAAAGAACCGACTGACCGTCAAGTTCTCCGGCAAATCAAAATCCGCGAGCGCTTGCCCCGCCATTACGAGCGCCGCGATGCGCGCGATAGGAACACCGGTAGCCTTGGAAACAAAAGGCACGGTTCGCGAAGCACGAGGATTCACCTCGAGCACGTAAACCCGATGGTCTTTAATCGCAAACTGAATGTTCATCAAGCCGCGCACAGACAGCGCGGTCGCCAGCAAACGCGTGTAATGCCGCATCGTCTCGATGTGTTCCGGATCAATTCTGACTGGCGGCAAGACGCACGACGAGTCACCCGAATGTATTCCGGCCTCTTCGATGTGCTCTTGGATCGCGGCGATGACGCAGGTGTTTTCGTCTGCCAGCGCGTCCACATCAAATTCCGCCGCGCGTTCGAGAAACTTATCAATCAAGACGGGCCGGTCGGGCGTGAAGCCGACTGCCGTGCGCACGTATTCGTCGAGGCTCTCTTCGTCGTATACGATGGCCATCGCGCGGCCACCCAGCACGTAACTAGGCCGCACCAGTACCGGATAGCCTATCTGCTCGGCAACTTTCTTCGCCTCTTCGCCCGTCGCAGCCATTCCGTTTTCAGGTTGCGGGATACCCAGTTCGCGCAGTAGCGTCCCAAATCGTTTTCGATCTTCCGCGAGGTCGATTGAGTCGGCCGCTGTGCCAATGATGGGAACGCCCGCTTGGTGCAGGCGCATCGCCAGGTTCAATGGCGTCTGCCCGCCAAACTGGACGATTACTCCTTCGGGCTTCTCGACGTCAATGATGTTCATCACGTCTTCGAAAGTCAGCGGCTCGAAGTAGAGACGATCAGACGTGTCGTAGTCCGTCGAGACTGTTTCCGGATTGCAGTTGACCATGATCGTTTCGAAGCCGGCGGCGCGCAGCGCAAAGGAAGCGTGGCAACAGCAATAGTCAAACTCGATTCCCTGACCAATGCGATTCGGCCCGGAACCCAGAATCATGATCTTGCGTCGATCGGTTGGCGCCGCTTCACTTTCAGTTTCGTAAGTCGAATAAAGATACGGCGTGAACGATTCAAACTCGGCGCCGCAAGTGTCGACCCGTTTGTAGACGGGAACCACACCCAGTTTCTTCCTATACTCGCGAACTTCGTCTTCCGATTTGTCCGTCAGATAAGCGAGCCGGCGATCCGAGAGCGCGACTTCCTTGAAGGATCGCAACTGCTCCGGCGAAATGTCTTCCAGCTTGAGACCCTCGATCCCCTTTTGGATTTCCATGACGTCCTGGAGCTGTTCGAGAAACCATGGATCGACGCGAGAGAGACGGTAGATTTCAGCGATGGGCCAGTCGTGTTGGAGCGCATAGGTGATATAGGAGAAGCGCTGCGAATTCGGCCGGGCGAGTTTGCGTTGCACTTCATCATCGGAAACGTCCTCGAGCCGCAAAGGCTTCACTGCTTCCAATGAGCGCAGAGCTTTGAAGAGTGCTTCCTTAAATGTCCGGCCAATCGCCATCACTTCCCCAACGGACTTCATCTGCGTGCCCAACACGTCCTCGGCTTCTTTAAACTTTTCAAAGTCCCATTTGGGAATTTTGGCGACGACGTAATCGATTGTCGGTTCAAACGAGGCCGGCGTCTTCTGCGTGATGTCGTTAGGGATTTCATCAAGCGTATAGCCCACTGCCAGCTTCGCCGCGATCTTGGCGATGGGAAAGCCGGTGGCTTTGGACGCAAGCGCCGATGAGCGCGACACGCGCGGATTCATTTCAATGATGCGGATATCGCCGTTCTCCGGGTTCACCGCAAACTGAATATTTGAGCCGCCAGTCTCTACTCCGACTTTGCGAATGATGACGATTGCCATGTCACGCATCCGCTGATACTCGCGATCGGTTAACGTTTGCGCCGGCGCGACGGTGATCGAGTCGCCGGTGTGTACGCCCATCGGATCGAAGTTTTCAATCGAGCAGATGATCACGACGTTGTCCGCCAGGTCGCGCATTACCTCGAGTTCAAACTCTTTCCAGCCCAGAATTGATTCCTCGACCAACACTTCGTGCATCGGCGAAGCAGCCAGGCCGGCGCGCACGATCTCTTCAAACTCTTCCGGGTTATAGGCGGTGCCGCCGCCCGTGCCGCCGAGTGTGAATGAAGGACGAATGATCGCCGGATAACCGGTGTGCTCGACAATCTCCTGCGCTTCCGCCCAGGACTTGGCAAAACCGCCGCTCGGCATTTGCAAGCCGGCCTCGTCCATCGCTTGCTTGAAAAGCATGCGGTCTTCGGCGACGCGAATCGCCTCGCGTTTGGCGCCAATCATTTCGACGCCACACTCTGCGAGAACTCCCGAATCGTCGAGTGCTATCGCCAGGTTGAGAGCAGTCTGACCGCCGACGGTTGGCAGCAACGCATCTGGCCGTTCCTTCCGGATGATGGCGCTGACGGCTTCTACGGTTAGCGGCTCGACGTAAGTGACGTCGGCCGTCTCCGGATCCGTCATGATCGTCGCCGGATTGGAATTGACCAGCACGACCTTGTAACCTTCCTGGCGCAGCGCCTTGCACGCTTGGGTCCCGGAATAGTCAAACTCGCACGCCTGTCCGATAACAATTGGACCGGATCCGATGATTAAGATTTTTTGAATATCGTTGCGTTTGGGCATTAGCTGGGAGCGCAGGCATCCTGCCTGTTATGCGCGCCCTTTGGCGCAAAAACCCTAATACTTAATTCGAGCGGAGTCAGGGCATTATACATACCAACTTAGGCGGACGGAATTACAGCTAGTCTTTCGCGTAGGGTCGTCTTGAAGTTGAATTCGCGGCGTGCGCGGTCAGCAGCTAGGCCGTAGTTGAGTCAAAGCGGCGCTGGTCAAGATGCTTACGATAATCTTCTCCTTCGATCTTAACCTTCTTGCACATTTCGTATAGCCGGCTACGCAGTGGCGTGCCGATACGTTCCTCGAGCGTGGTCATCTCCTGGATCCGATCAGCAGCAAAAGTCCTTCGGCGTTTTGGGTCTGCCGAGTCAGGGTTTTCTTCCGCGGCGCCGCGGGGCTCATCCAAATAATTCGTAGTGAAGATCGTCAGCTTCTTGTGGTTGTAACGAGTGTTGATGATCTGATACAGCGTGTCGCGCACCCAATTGGTGGGAACGGTAGCGCCCAGTTCGTCAAGGACAAGCACCTCAGCCTGGTACACCGGAGCCAGCACGCGCATTTCCGAAGTTTGCGAAACTGGGTTGTATGAATCCTGAATCGCTTTGAGTAGCGAGCCTGACTCGTAGAACAGAGATGTTACGCCCTTCTTTTCGATCAGTTCCCTCAATACGGCGATGGCTAAATGAGTCTTACCAACGCCTACACTGCCCATGAATAAGAGCCCAGTTTCAACCGCTGGGTAGTCATCCACCAACCTGCTGGCAAAGCTGTGCGCGAAGTATTGAGAATCATTCTTCGGGTAGTAATTGTGAAAAGAGCATTCGCGAAAGCGTGGTGGGATGCGTGCTGCGTCGAGGGCCCTCGCTCCGCTATTCGATCGCCGGCAGTCGCATATTGCAGCGCCCTTGCCTGAATCGAGTCTCGTGCCAGTGCCAAAACAGAATTGGCAAACAACATCCTGGGGTCTCGCCGTTTGATCCGCGTTGGCCTGTGAGTCTGTGACCTCGTGCAAGCCATTCGCGAACGGTATTACCTTTTTGCCTGAGTTATCTGATGACATGTAGGAACGCGAGTGGTAACGGGACAAATTGATCGCTGTAGTTGAATCGGTTTGGATTATAGCATCGCGAGAAGCGAGCGCAATGAATCGCACCAGCCAAGCGTGTTAATTCGAGTTCAGCAAGGAATTCGCCTGGGTGAAACCGAGTTTCAGTTTCTGAAGTTAACTGCTCTGCGCCCGTCCGTCCGCCAAATTGCCGTGACATTTCTCCCGTACCTTCTTAAGCGTATTTTCAAATTTGGCACGGGTGGACTATTGTTATATGACCGGAGGCTCTATCGAAACCGACATGCGTCTGTTGCATTCATTGCTGATTAAACTTGGACTTAACAGAGTAACGGCGGAGCGCCATCCAATTCGCGTTTTTCTGCTGGACGACGACAAGAGAAGACATCGCTGGTTTTCGGCACGTTTTAAGGGCGACTTGGTCGATGTGGCTGATAATGTGACGCAGGCCCGGGAGTTCCTCGGAGCAAATTCTTACGACGCCATCTTCCTCGACCACGATCTCCATCCCGAACACTACAACAGCCCGAGTCGCGACGACACGCGCACCGGATACGCGATAGCTTTGTGGCTCGCTGCCAACCCCGAACTTCAGCCTGCATCAACCATCCTGGTCCATACGCGAAACGCTGACGGGGCAATGCGAATGGTTGAAGAGTTGCGCCGCGCGGGCCGGACCGCAGAATACGTTCCCTTTCCAATGCTCGAGGAGCGGATAAAACACTACTGGCGACACTGAGAAGGGGAAGAGGAAAAGAGGGAAACGGGGAATTTCTTCGCTGTTTTCCCCGTTGCCCCTTTTACCCTCTTCCCCTAGCGTTTTTGGTGGCCAGGGACGGATTTGAACCGCCGACGCCGGCCTTTTCAGGGCCGCGCTCTACCAACTGAGCTACCTGGCCGCTCCGGTAGGAAAGACCGCGTAGTATAGGGAGTTGGCAAAAGAACGTCAACTTAGGCAACGGAATCCTGGTTTGTCTGATAAGTCACAGAATTTCGTTGACTGATTTTCGGGGAGGTGTATAATCCCAAACGTTGAGGATGGGGTTGACGCCCAAACGCCAGTCCAGTTGAAAGACGACATCCGATGCAAAATTGAAAGTGCCCGCCAGTGCCAGCTCGGCCGCCGATCGCGCCCCCCGCAGTCGCTACCTTCGAGCTGGCACAGCTTTTTTAGGCTCCCTTTTCCTCCAGCATTTACCCTGATCCGGGTAATTCATCCGACTATTCCAGCCCGTTTCATTAACTCAGCTCGCTCTCGGTTCGCGTCCTGACGGACAGCCCTTTCGTCCAGGGTAAGTAACTCCCGGTCTCTCATGACCAGTTGCCCATCAATGACGACGCTTTGAACGTCGGACGTCTGGGCCGAGTACACCAGAGCCGAGACAGGGTCGCTTGCGCCTGGAGTGGAATGAAGGGCGTCCAGGTTTACTACCATTACGTCGGCGCGTTTGCCGATTTCCAGAGTGCCGATTTCCTTTTCGAGTCCTAACGCCTTGGCACCCGCAATTGTGGCGATGCGTAGAGCTTGCTTAGCGGGCATCACCTCCGGCCCGTGCATAGCCTTTTGCAACAGTGCCATGGTCCGCAACTCTGTAAACATGTCGAGACGGTTGTTACACGCAGCTCCGTCAGCACCCAGCGAAACCGAGATTCCTTGATCGAGCATTCTGGCAATCTCGGCAATTCCGGAACCAAGTTTGAGATTGGACGAGGGACAGTGGACAACGTTAGTTCGCGTGCTAGCGAGTGTTTGAAACTCCGCCGCATCGAGATGTACGCAGTGGGCCAGCACGACGTTTCGGCCACTCAATCCGAGTGAATCAAGATAGGCCACGTTGCGCAGCCCGGTTTCGCTTTCAACCAGAGCACACTCATTCCTATTTTCCGAAGCGTGTGTATGCACGATGACGTCGTGTTCTCTTGCTAGTTTCGCTACGCGAGAGAGCAGCTCGCTGGTACAGCTCAACGCGAAACGAGGTGCGAAGCAATAGCGTATTCGTCCATCTGCTTTGCCATGCCAGACCGCAAACAACGCCAACGACTCCTCGATGGAAGCTTCGGTTTCTTCATGCAGCGCGAAAGGTACATCGTCGCCTTTGTCCATCATGCACTTACCTACTGTCGCACGAAAACCAGTCTCTTCAACTACCCTGAAAACTTCGTCAGTGTGGCTCACAGTTTCCATCGTCAAGGCGCAGGTGGTTCCGCCTTTGATTAACTCGGCAACACCGAGTCTAGCGGAAGCCTTGATCGAGGCGGCGTCGTGAGCGGCTTCCATCGGCCAAACGCGTTTCTTGAGCCAGCCGAGCAGCGGCAAATCGTCGGCGGCGCCACGGAAGATGGTTTGGCAAAGATGAATGTGGGTCTGAACAAAGCCGGGAAGAACAGCGCAACCAACGGCATCAATAACAACATCAGCGGTTCGACCAGTTTCTCCGACGTTCGCAATGCGGCCGTCACGGATAAGCAGATCTCCGCGCACGATGGCATTCTGATCGTCCATCGTCAGCAGCGTTCCGTCTTTGATAAGAATTGATTTCATAGTTGGACAGGTATTCTTGCCTGTCTTTGTTTTAAGGGACAGACAGGAATGTCTGTCCTACCGCGGCGGATTATCCGTTTAGACTGGCGGCCTGTAAAGCAATAAATAAGCGCTCACCCGCGGAGGCCAAATCCCCTCGCGGCCGAACGCCTGTTTATCTTCCCGGTCTGAGTCCTACTTCTTGTCAGCCGTAGCAGCTTTTGCACTCGGAGCTGCCTCGACCTTTTCTTCGCGCACAGCCATTCCGAGTTTAAGCTTCACTTCTCTCTCGATGCGCTTGAGAATCTCCGGCTTCTCTTTCAAAGTCGCCTTTGAATTCTCGCGTCCCTGTCCGAGGCGATCGCCCTTGTAGGAAAACCACGCACCGCTTTTGTCGACGACGTTTTGCGCGACGGCCAGATCCAGGACGTCGCCTTCGCGCGAGATGCCCTCGCCATACATGATGTCAAACTCGCACTCCCGGAAAGGCGGCGCCACTTTGTTCTTGGCTACCTTGACCCTGGTGCGATTGCCCACCACCCGGTCGCCGTCCTTGATAGCCCCGATGCGTCTGATGTCCAACCGCATGGATGCGTAAAACTTAAGCGCGCGCCCGCCCGTGGTTGTTTCCGGACTGCCAAACATCACGCCGATCTTTTCGCGAATCTGGTTGATGAAGATGAAGCAGGTACCCGACTGCGCAACTATCGCCGTCAGTTTACGTAGTGCCTGCGACATCAGACGCGCCTGAAGGCCGGGCAACGAGTCGCCCATTTCGCCGTCGAGTTCCGCCCGGGGCACAAGGGCGGCTACAGAGTCAATTACGATCACGTCAACGCCGTTTGAGCGCACCAGCGCTTCCGCAATCTCCAATGCCTGCTCACCGGAATCCGGCTGCGAAATCAGCAGTTGATCAATCTCTACCCCGAGTTTGCCGGCGTAGTCCGCATCCATAGCGTGTTCCGCATCGATGTAGGCGGCCACACCGCCGGCCTTCTGCGCTTCCGCTACGATGTGAAGAGCAAGTGTCGTTTTGCCCGAACTCTCTGGACCATAGATCTCGATAATGCGGCCGCGCGGCACGCCGCCAATTCCAACCGCCACGTCGAGGCTTATGGAGGTGGTAGAGATGGCCGGAATGTCAGAGACCTCGCGCTCTCCCAGGCGCATGATTGATCCCTTGCCAAATCTCTTTTCAATGCCTGCTAGAGCCGCCTCGATTGCCTTACCGCGGTCTACGCTTATTCGGTCATCAGATGCCATAACATACATCGCTTTCTTCCGCTCCTTTTCTCACGAGTCCGCGGCCAGAGGATTCTCCTTACCGCCTGTTTGCGCGGAGCATACCACATTAAGCGCGAGAATGGAACAGTGTTTCATGCTTGCAACAACAATTATTTTCACGGAGGGTTGGGGGTTGTCAATTTCGGTCGTGGCGCCCCGGCAGCCCTCTCTGCGCCGGCGGTCCGGCATGGTTGCGCCCGTCAAACGTGTGACGAATCATTCGGTTCGGCTGTCGTCTGTTCGCAAAAAGTTCCTGGATCGCCGGGACGGGCTCAAGAGTTTCCTTCATGCAGTCTTCCCTCCCGCGGGAATCAAACCCCGCACGAACTGCCCAATTTCCTTAACTACATTGGGCGTGCCGGACAGCTTTTCAATCTGCGTCACAATAGCCGAACCCACCACTGCCGCATCAGCGTACGTGCATGTTTCTGCCACCTGCTCGGCGCTGGAGATGCCAAACCCCACAGCCACAGGCAAACTGGAAAACTTCCGCACGCGCGCCACGAGTAATTCTGCCTCACGGCTCAGATTCTCGCGAGCCCCGGTGACACCAGCACGTGATACAGCGTATACAAAGCCACTTGCATGTGCAGAAATCAGGCGCAAACGCTCGTCGGTAGACGTCGGCGCCACTAGAAAGATCATGTCCAGGTCGTTCAACTTCAGAGCCGCGGCAAACTCTTGCGACTCCTCGGGCGCAAGGTCAGTTACCAGAATGCCATCGACACCCGCCTGCCGAGCATCGCGCGCGAGTTTATCAATACCGTATTGCAAGAGCGGGTTGAAGTAACTGAACAGGACCAGCGGAGTCTCGATCCTGGCGCGCACTTTTACAGTGGTTGCGAAAATCTCTTTCAGCCCGAAGCCGTGTTTGAGGGCGCGCTCCGAAGCGCGTTGAATCACGGGGCCGTCAGCCATTGGGTCGCTGAAGGGGACGCCGAGTTCGATGACAGTCGCGCCTGAGTTTGCCAGTTCTACAAGCAGCTCAGCGGTAGTATCCAGATCGGGATCGCCGGCAGTGATGAAGGGAATGAAGCCAGGCTTCCCTTCCCGTTTTAGTTCACTGAATGCAGCTTCGATTCGGCCCAAGACTACGACTCCAGACTCTAGACTTCAGACTTCAGACTCTCAAGAACTGTATTCACATCCTTATCGCCGCGTCCGGAAAGATTCACAATCACGTTTCCGTCGCACTTCATCTCCGCCGCCACTTTGATCGCATGGGCAACCGCATGGGCTGATTCAAGCGCCGGGATAATTCCCTCAAGCTTTGACAAAACGTGAAAAGCTTTCAGTGCCTCTCCATCCGACACTGAAGTGTATTCAACTCGACCTGAGTCATGCAGCGACGCGTGCTCCGGGCCAATCGAAGCATAATCCAGTCCCGCCGAAATCGAATGCGTAGTCGCAATCTGTCCGTTCTCATCCTGCAAGACGTAGCTCATCGTTCCTTGCAGCACTCCCGGACGACCGCCGCCGTTTTGATTGAAGCGCGCGGCGTGTTGACCGAGCTCGCTGCTGCGTCCACCCGCTTCAACGCCCACCATGCGGACAGACTCGTCACGCAGGAATGGGTGAAACATACCAATCGAATTCGATCCACCGCCGACACACGCGACCAGGACATCGGGTAGGCGCGCCTCCTTTTCCAGAATCTGCTCGCGCGTCTCGCGGCCGATGACCGTTTGGAAGTCGCGCACCATCAGTGGATAAGGATGCGGGCCCAGAGCGCTGCCGAGGAGGTAGTAGGTATTCGCAACGTTCGTCACCCAGTCGCGCAGCGCTTCGTTGATCGCGTCCTTGAGCGTGCGCGAGCCGGCGTTCACTTTGCGCACTTCGGCGCCGAGCAAATTCATCCGGAACACATTCAACTCCTGCCGCCGCATGTCCTCGGCGCCCATGTAGACGACGCAGTCGAGCCCAAACAGCGCGCAAACTGTCGCCGTCGCTACGCCATGCTGCCCCGCGCCGGTTTCTGCGATCAGACGTCGCTTCCCCATGCGTCGAGCCAGCAACACCTGGCCGAGGGTGTTATTGATCTTATGCGCGCCGGTGTGCAGCAAGTCTTCTCGTTTGAGATAAATCTTCGCGCCACCGGCGTGCTCAGTTAAGCGTGCAGCGGAGAACAGAGGGGTCGGCCGGCCGGCGTAGTCCCGCAACAACGTCGCCAACTCAGACTGAAACGAAGGATCTTCACGGGCGCTTAGGAAAGCAGCTGTCAACTCTTCCAGCGGTGCCATCAACGTTTCGGGAACAAAGCGACCGCCGTAGGCTCCCCAGTGACCAGTTTCATCAGGCTGTGTTTCAAACTCTGCCATTCAGCTATGCTTTCGACTGCAACAATCTCCGGATCAACCGTCGTTCGCGACAACTCAGCCACTTGCCGCGCGTACCGCCGCAACAAAGGCGCGCATGCGCGTGTGGTCCTTCCGACCAGGGACGCTTTCGAGCCGGCTGCAGGCATCAACAGCGTATGGATTCACCTGGTGGATCGCCTCACCAACGTTCTCCGCAGACAAACCTCCCGCGAGAAATAGTTTCGGAAAGAGTTCCCGCGTCTCCCGCGCGACAGACCAGTTGCTGAGCTTGCCCGTGCCGCCTAATGCCTTCTTATCATCAGCGTCAAGCATGATTGCCTGGACGTTGTAGTTCAGGACTGTCTCCGGTGCGAACTTGTCGCCTGCTGAGAAAGCCTTGATCAAATAATAACCTTCCAGCGCCTTACAGTATTCCGGCGTCTCGTTGCCGTGCAACTGCAACGCTGAAACTCCTGCTACCGCTGCAATCTTCTTGATCGCGTCGAGGCTTTCGTTTACAAAGACGCCGACTGTTAGCAGGTTTGCATAATCTGCAAACAAATGATCGACAATGGTCCGCGCAACTTCAGGCGTAATGTAGCGCGGGCTGCGTGGGTAGAAGTTGAATCCCAACGCGTCAGCGCCAGCGTCCGCTGCGGCGAGACCGTCATCAAGATTTGTAATTCCGCAGACTTTCACTAGTACCATCTGCCTTAGTTCTCTCCCCTGAACGCCCGCAGTTGCCCTTCAGGATCTTCCGCCCGCATTAAAGCCTCGCCCACCAGGAAACCCCTGTAACCAACAGCCCGAAGCTTCCGCACCTCAGTCGGAGTCAGCCCGCTTTCGCTTACCAGAACCGGGCCTGCCGAGGCAGACTGCGCGAGATCCACCGAAGTCTCTGTAGACACCTTGAACGTTCGCAAATCGCGATTGTTAACTCCGATTAGCTTTGCCCCGTGCGCAATCGCTCTCTCCATTTCCTCTTTGGTATGAACTTCAACAAGCGCGTCCATTCCCAACTCTTCTTCGGTTAATCGTAGCAGTCGCGCGAGCGTTTCATCGTCAAGCGCGGCCACGATTAGAAGTAGCGCGTCAGCTCCTGCTGCTGCCGACTCATACACCTGATACTCGTCGAAGATAAAATCTTTGCGCAGTATGGGAATTGAAACTACCGCGCGCACGGCGCGAAGATCGTCGAGCGAGCCGGCGAAATAATTTTCTTCAGTTAGTACCGAGATAGCCGCAGCGCCTGCTGACTCATAACTACGTGCCATCGTCGCGGCATCAGCATTCTCGCGGATCGTGCCCTTTGATGGTGAACGACGCTTGAACTCGGCGATGATATTGATGGACTCATCGTTCCGGCTCAACGCATCACGAAGAGCGTGAGCTTTTGCGGTGGCGCGGGCAGCAAGACTCATCGCTCGCAAATGTTCCAACGACAAAGCGCGCCTCGCCGCTTCGAGGTGCGACCGCTTACTCGCAATTATCTGAGAAAGAATGTCCATCAAGAAATCATCGGCACTCAATGTAATTGTCTGGAGTCAACCTCTTCACTGGGACCGCGGGCGTCCCGCCCGCCGTTATCCCTGCCAAGGAGTGATGTAATGCCAGCTTTACTCGCGCTAACGGCGGGACGCCCGCGGTCCCAGCGAAGAGGTTGACCTTAATTAGTTGCCTTGATCAGCTGTTCCAACTTCATCAGTGCCGCACCGCTGTCGATGCTGTCTTCGGCCAGCCGGGCAGCTTCGTCCAGCGCGTTTGCCTTACCGCCAACAAACAATGCGCCGGCGGCGTTCGCCACAATCAACGCTCGCGACTCATCACGCCGCGCACATGAGAGCACATCGCGAATGACCGAGGCGTTTTCTTGTGGACTGCCGCCGCGGAGGTGATCGAGCTTGGCGTCGAATAACCCAAAATCCTGTGGCGCAATCGCAAAAGTCTTGACTACTCCGTCGCATGCTTCAGCGACGAATGTTTTCCCGGCGAGTGTAATCTCATCGAGGCCGTCTTCACCATGCACTACCCAGGCGCGTTCAGTTCCCAGCGCCACCAGCACATTTGCTAAGAGCTCGACCAAGTCCCGACGCCACACGCCGATGATTTGTCTTGGCGCCCCGGCTGGATTGCTCAAGGGCCCCAGCAAGTTGAAGGTCGTGTGAGTGCCCAACTCGCGACGAATGCCGGCTACTCGTGCGGTGGCCCCATGATAAAGCGGCGCAAACATGAAACATATTCCGATTTCGTTCAGACACTCTTCAGTAACTTTCGTCAGTGCAGATACGTTGACGCCAAGCGCCGTCAGCACATCCGCGCTTCCCGACTTGCTGCTGGCGGCGCGATTGCCATGCTTAGCAACGGCCAGTCCAGCCCCGGCGATTACAAAAGCTGCCGCGGTTGACACATTGAAAGTCTTGGCCCGGCTCGAGCCGGTGCCCGCTGTATCAATGAAGGCGGCGTGACAGGAATTAACCTTGACGGCGCGCGCGCGTAAGGCCTCGGCCATTCCGGCAAGCTCCTCGACGGTTTCGCCCTTAGCAGCCAGAGCGACCAACGCTGCAGCAATCTGTGCATCGCTTGCATCATCCCGAAGCATCGCGTTGAGAAATTCGGCCGACTCACTGCGCGTGAGGTTCTCGCGGTTTAGCAAACGGGTTAAGTGGTGACTCAGGACGGTGTTGACCATTGAAAGCTTCAGACTTGGGAATCGGCTAAAGGTGATTGGTTAAGACTTAGTGAAGTTCTCAATAAACAAAGCGCGCGCCGCGCTGGCGGAATCGCTACCGCATCTTTTCTGCCTCGCGCAACAATCGCGCCATTTCGTCGCGCCTGTTTTTCGCTGCCCAGGCTGAAGCAGTCATGCCTGCCTCGTCCTTCAAGGCGGCGTTGGCGCCTTTTTCGATCAGAACTCGCGCCGCTTCTTCGTGACCATAAACGCCGGCCCACATCAACGCTGTACCGCCGAGCTTGTTCTTTGCGTTGGGGTTCGCACCCGCGGCCAGCAGCATCTGCACCAGCTTCACGTTGCCGCGTTGCGCGGCGCCATGCAAAGCCGTATCGCCGTCAGTATCGCTAAGGTTGGGATTGGCGCCGCCTTCGAGAAGTTTCTGCACATTCTGCTCCTGCCCACTCCAGACGTAAAACATTAACGCGGTCTTGCCACTAAAGCCCTGCGCGTTCACCTCGAGGTTTGGCTGGGCCAGCAACAGTTCCGCGATCGCATCGTTCTTCTTTTCGAGCGCGCGCAAGAGTGCCGTGTAGCCACCTATATCTTTGGCATTGACGTTTGCGCCGCCCCGCAAAAGTGCCTTGAAGACATCCGCGTCGTCATACGAAGCCGCCGAGATGAGCGCCGTGGCGCCGCTCACTTCGTCTTTTACATTCGGATCGATGCCGGCGGCGAGAAAGCCATCAACAGCACTCACGTCATTCGCCGCCACGGCGTTAAGGAACGACTTGGCATCAAACTCATATCCGCGCAACTTCAAGAACCGCTTGGCGGCATCAGGCGTTGGCTGATCAGATCGCGACTGCGCGCAGCCCGCCAGTGTCAACAAAACCAAGCCGAACACAATGCCGGCACAGGCGCTTTTCGAGTTGAATAACATTTTCATTTTTTGCACGGCGCCACGATACCGCGATTGATGCGGACCGGCTTGTTTGGCTTCTCGCCCTCCGCCGGCGCTTTATTGATCGCATCCGCAACCTCGATGCCTTTAGTCACCCTGCCAAACGCCGCAAACTTTCCATCCAAATGATGTCCGTCGCCGACGAGTATGAAGAAATGCGTGGTCGCGCTGTTTGCTTGTTCGGGCCGCGCCATCGAGACGATGCCGCGAACGTGTCTGACCAAGCCTGGCTCGTCGGGGAGTTTGCGCGACATTCTCCTGGCGAGATCGTATCCCCACTTTTCACTGGTGGAGAGATTGCCCCCCTGAATGACAAAGTCTTTCACGGTGCGGCTGAATGTCGTGGTGTCCAGCGCGCCGGTAGCGACGAGGTTGAGAAAGCTGCGCACACTTTCCGGCGCCACCTCTGGAATCATCTCGATCTCAATCACGCCCAACTCCGTTTCAAGACTCACGCAGCTCGCAGCCATCTTTTCGAAATTCGCGCCAGCAAACGGCTCGGGTGGCGCGGCCGGCGCTTCAGCGGGTCTCGGGTTAGCCTTCTTTGCGGAATCGGTTTGCGGTTCAGACTGCTGCGGCTGCTGCGCGCCGACAGCAATAACCACCGCCAGGCAGCAGGCTAGGGCGAACAGGAAATTCAGTCGACGATGGGAAATCTTCATTGAACCTTTGTTTGCGGCTCTGCAGCGTTCCCTGCGGAAAGGCTCAGCCTTTCCGTTGAGATCTTACCCTAGATTTCGCGAGGCTGAGCCTCGCGAAGATTTGAAGCAACCGGACCGGTAAGGCAAAGCCTTACCGCACGGAAGGCGGCAGAGCCGCGATGGCCAGGTTCTGACAGACCCTCACATAAACTTAGTTGCCGACAACCATTGCCCGCCGTCCACAACCAGCATGGCGCCGTTGATAAAACTCGCCGCGTCTGAACAAAGAAACAGTGCCGCCTTTTCTATATCGCTAATGCGGCCGAAACGGCCCAGGGGAATATTCTTCTTCAGTTTTTCCTTGATCGGCTCAGGAACCAGGCGCTTCATGCCTTCCGTGTCCTCAATCGGACCCGGCGCGATTCCATTCACGCGAATGCCATAGCGTCCCCATTCGACGGCTAGATTGCGCGTCAGCGCATCGACTCCGGCCTTCGCGGCGGAAACGTGAAGCTGCATCGGCGTGCCCAGATAATGAAGCGTGGCGCTGATGTTTAGAATCTGGCCCTGATGCTCTTTGAGTTGCGCGAAGGCAGCGCGGCAAACATTGAACGTCCCTTTGAGATCAATGTCCACGATGGTCCCGAATCCGTTTGGCGATAACGTTTCAGCGGGCGACAGAAAATTTCCGGCCGCGCCGTTAACAACGATGTCGATCTTGCCGAAGTGAGCAATTGTGTCGACAATCGCCTTCTCAACCTCTTCCGGATTGCGCACGTCCGCCGCTACCGCAAAGGCCTCGCCAATATTTGGACTGTCGGTGCGCGCATCATTGATTGCCCTGGCGGCCGGTTCGAGGTTCTCCAGCTTCCGGCTAACCAACGCGACTGACGCGCCTGCCTCTGCCAGCGCCCGCGCCACACCGCCAGTGATGCCAGTGCCGCCGCCGGTGACGAACGCAACGCGTCCCTTGAGAATTCCATCTACGAAGATTTTGTTGTCCATATGTTTGTTCGATTGTCCAAAATCATATTGATCATTGCACCTTTGATTCCAAGGGTGCAGAACCGCGAGCGGTACCGAGCGGAGGCTACGGTCAACTCGTTAACGTTGTTAAAGTGTGCCCGTGAGTCTAAGCATGAATCAGGTTGAGTGCTCACATCTGCTCGCTACCGCTCGCCGTTCTGCACTACATTGCATCCAAACACGCTTCAAGTAGTTTTGCTTACCCACCCGCAATAAACGGCCGCGACTGCACAATATAAATCTGGCCTTTCATGTAAGCCCACTCAATATCCTGATCGCGGCTGCCGAATACACGTTTGATCGCAGTTGCCGCGGACACTAATCGCCGGATCACGTTGTCAGTCAACACCACTCGCTCGCCCGTGATCGCAATTTCCTTAACGCCGCCCTGCTCGTCAAACGTCAGCAGGCTGTCTTCATCAGAGCGCGTCAGCACCTGCACCGCATTCGCGCGTTCGCGAAAAATGATCTGCTCCGCAACTTTCTTGCCCTCCACAACCTTGATGCCCAAGCCGCGCTTGGCGCTGATATAGATCGCTCCCTTGTTGTCTTTGTCGAACGGATCGGTGGTAGTCATTACCCCGGAGCTTTCCGAATTGATGCCTTCCTGGATCAGCACCGCCATAAAAATCTTGGAGTGATCGATGACCGCCCGCTCGCGGGCCTCGTAGGCTTCGAAATTCCACAACGATGCCCAAACGGTTTTGATCGCTTCAATAAGCTGCTGGCCTTCTCGAACATTGGGGACAGTCGTATAGAGTCCGGCGCCGCTAAAGTTTGGCAAGTCTTCCGAGTTGGACGAACTGCGCACAAACAAACCCTTCCCCGGAAACTCAAGCTGCACACGGGCCAAAATCCGGGCCCGCAGTTTCTCATCAAATTTTGCAAGCTTGATGCTCTCGCGCAGGTTCACTAGCTTCGAACGACGATACGCTGGGTCGTGCACAAACTTCTGGTCGTTGAGCAGCGCGTAGATTGCGTCGTCGAGATTGTTCGCTTTCAGAAATTCGTAGTAGTAGTAAAACGGAATTGTGAATCCATTCGGAACTACGATTCCGGCTAACCGCGCGTTCATCACTTCGCCAAGGTTCGCCGACTTGCCACCATAAGCGATCGCCGCTGCCGCACGCTGTTGAGCGAGGCCGAGCAGGCGCGTCTCTGCAAGATTGAAGCGCGGCTTCATCACGTCAAGCCGTTGCGACAGCCGTCGTTGATACTCGCGCAGTTGATCTAAGTCGGCAAATTTAATGGAATAGCCATCGTGCTTCGTTTCAAACTCCACCCACCTGCCGTCGTACTGCTTCAGCAGCGTCAGCGCGTTTTTGACGTAAGCGTTAGGAACGCCCCAGCCTTTTGCGAGCAGGTTGATGTGGGAAAGCGGCGTCGATGGGTGCGCGGTGATCACGCCGGCTACGGGCGGAAGTTGAAGTGGCACCTCATCGAGGACGAGTATTTCATTGAAGCCAATCTCAACGTGGTCGTCGAGCTTGGGAATAACGTGAATGCGGCCCAGACCCTTCGCAACGTTCAGCGCCTGATATTCCTGTTCTTTGGCGATGTCGCTTTGCAAAACGCGATCGAGTCCCGCCACCTGACGCGACTCATCATCCTGGCGAATTGAATTCGGTTTGTAAGCGACAGCTCTGAAAAACGTCTCCTTGATTACATCGGAAGCCACCTTGATTTGCTCCGCGGGAATCAGATCGCCCTCCCAGAATTCAAACGTCCAGCGCTGCAGCGGCGTTTGATACGCGATCGTCCCGAGGATGAAGCGGCGATTTGGCTTCAGATAGTTGTTCTCAAAAAACTCGCGACCGCGTTCGAGCGAAAGATAAGTGCCATTTACAAAATCCTTGTGGAAGGCATAGCGCTTGGTGTTGACGTAATAAATCTGATCCTGATCCTTACGGTCGATAACGAAGAGCAGGTGCGGCAGTGCGTAGGGCGTGTCCGGATCGTAGGTGACGGCCAGCGAATCAAACTGAGCCTGGGACTTGATTGCGGGAAGCGAACGCGGTGACTCGGTTTGAGCGGCTATGCTGATCGTCGCGCCACCGGCAGCGACGAAAGCCAGAAGCATCCCACCGATTAGTAATGTATTCTTAAAATGCATCCGCTAGTGTTCAAGTAGTTCAGAGTTCAACCTTTAGGTTGCCGTTGCGACGGATGACAAGCTAAAGCTTGAACTCTAAACTACTGGCTTCTGCGCCATCTTGTCCCGCATCGTTTCCTTCAAACGACTTCTTTGCTCGTGCGCACCAACAAGTCTACCAAATCATCGACGTGACGGCGTTCAGTCAGGAAGCTATTGATGTTTACACGCAACGCGCGCCGCCCGTTGAGCACGGTAGTCGTGATCCAGGCTTCGCCGCCGCGCTCGATTGCTTGTTGTAGTCGCTGCTGCAAACGATCCTGTTCGATGCCGTCGATATTGGCAAAACCTGCTGGTGAAAGTCTGAAACAGCAGACTGCGGTCTCAACTGGAGACACGCGTTGGAAGTCAACGAGTTGATCGATGCGCTCGGCCAGGTATTCGGTCAGCTCTACTTGACGCTCAATTACCGCCGCATAGCCCGCCCTGCCCATGAATTTCAGCGCCATCCAGAGTTTCAAGGAACTGAAACGGCGCGTGCCCATCTGGCCGTAACGAAAGAAATCAAACTCCACGTCCGCACCGCCGCGATCTTCGTTCAGATACTCCGGCGTGATATCAAACGCATCGCGCAACACCCGACCGCCGTCGCGCACGAGCACGGCGCCACAAGCAAACGGCACAAACATCCATTTGTGTGGGTCGAACGTGATTGAATCAGCCAACGCGATACCACGCAGTTTGCCGCCATGTTTTTCTGAGAATGCCAGCGTGCCGCCATAAGCCGCGTCCACGTGATACCAGCAATTGTTCTCTTGTGCTATCGCCGCCAACTGCTCCAACGGATCGATTACTCCGGTGGAAGTCGCACCGGCAATTCCTATGATGCAGCAGGGGATGCAGCCGGCTTTGCTATCTGCCGCGAGCTGTCTTTGCAGGGCATCGGGACGGATATGAAAGTTTTCGTCCGTGGCGATCTTACGCAGACTGTGGCGACCAAGACCGAGGATGTCAACGCTCCGCTCGATTGAAAAATGACATTGTTCGGAAGCGTAAACCGTCAGGTCACCCGGAGCGGACCGCAAACCGCCATTGACCGCCGCTTGATGCGCGCGATCGCGAGCACACTTAAGCGCAATCAAGTTTGCTTCCGTGCCGCCGCTGGCTAACACACCAAAGCTCTCGGGTCCGTAGCCAACAAGCGCGCACAACCAACGGAGCACGCGCGCTTCGATCATTGCCGACGTAGGGCCGTTGCGCCAGGCGCCGGCGTTTTGGTTCAGCGCTGAAGACAACGCGTCGGCCCAGACGCCGATCGGCAGCGGCGTAGGATTAAACTGGCCGTAGTAGCGCGGGCTGGGTACCTGCATCGAGTGCGGAAGGACGTCAGTGGTAAACCGCGCCAGGATTTCCTCAGTGGTTATACCCGTTTCCGGAAAAGGTTCGTCAAATATTTTTTCCAGATCCTGAGGCGTAGCTGTTGAAGTAACCTTCCTCCGGTCGAGAGTGGCAGCGTATTCTGTGATGATCGCGGTTACAGCTCGTCCCAGACGCTCGTGCTGATCCTCTATTTGATCAGTTAATTGTCCAGCCAGGTCGTCAATCATATAGACTCACGCAGCGAGAAGAAATGGATATCCCGATGTCTTTAGCATCGCACGCTTAGGCGCAAACCGACAAAGCAGAAACTGATGTGACCTCCCGAACGAAGAAGTTTAGAGAAACTCTGGAAACCGAGGGGCCCGCTTACAATGTGGTGCTGGCGGCGGAGGCTCTTGATGGCCTGTCGCAATACTATGAACTGCTTAGCCTCTGGAACTCCCGCGTGCATCTGGTTGCGCCTTGTTCACCCCAGGAGTTTGCGACGCGCCATGTTCTCGAATCGCTCGTCTTGCTCAAGCATTTGCCAAGCGATGTCAAGGTCGCCGAGGTCGGCGCCGGCGGCGGCTTGCCCATCATTCCCTGTCTGATCGTCAGGCCCGACCTGCGCGCTATTCTAATAGAGGCCGCGCAAAAGAAAGCCGTGTTTCTGCGCGAAGCACTGACCCAAACCGGCACGTCGGCGAGAGCGAGCGTCATTAACGAGCGGTTTGAAAATGTCGCCGCGCCTGCGGTTGACTTCGTTACCTGTCGTGCGCTCGAACGTTTTGAAGAGATGCTTCCTCATTTGTTCGAGTGGGCTCCGATGAGTGCGACGCTGCTACTCTTTGGTGCAAAGCGACTGGAAACACGGATCGAGGGCCTGGGTTTCAGCAGTACCGCAGCGCTGATGCCACGTTCGCAGGGGCGGTTTCTCTTCGTCGTTAACAGGGGCTGAAGTCGTGGTTGAAGGTCCAGCCCGACAAAACGACTACTCTTTTCTGGAAAGCGAATCTCTTTGGTAATAAAAAAAACCACGAGAAAGTATTTCGTGCCGGTCGATGTCTCGAACGCGAGATGTCGTCAACAACCGCCTGGAGTTGGCTTGTTGCCCCAAGCCAACTCTCAAGGCCTTCGCGCCCAGACTCTCGCGCCCGCTCCGGTGCCAGGCGCAAGCTTAATAAGTGCCAACTGGAAACCATCATGTCGCACAAAGTCAAAACTGGAGCTTCGCTTGCCAGTCTCGTGCTCATGCTCGTGATGGCGCCCGCCGCGAAGGCGGATCCCGTCCAAATTGTCACGAGCGCCAGCGGTTTTCAGCTCGTGGGAATGGGCAACAATGGACACGGCACCACCGACCCAAACTTTGATGCGCTCCTCGGCGGCGCTCATTCAACTTCGAATGTGGCCGACTCGATGGGCGGCAGTTTTACGACCGTCCTCAACCCGCTCCTCTTCACTGCGGGCTTCACGGGTTTAGGTTCAGGCGGCACGTATCAATTCAATTTCTCCCAACTCCTAACAGTCAACGGCCAAACTCAGACACTGAACCTGCTTGCCACGCTGACCGTGACTGCCGTCCTGGACACGATTCGGATCACCGGCGGTGATCCGCTGATCTTTCAGTTTGATACCTTCTCGGTGGCCGCGACGGTGCTGCCTACAACATTACATGCCGGTGAGAACGGCGAGTTCAGAGACTATCTCTGCGCGCAGTTTTTTATTAAGCCCAATCCTGATACGACGGTCCCTGAACCAACCACAATGCTCTTGCTTGGCACGGGACTGGCGGGCATCGCGGCCAAAGTTCGCAAACGACGAAAAGCAAAAGATGTGAGAATCCAGCGAGTCGCCCTGATCGACTGTTAGCTACCTTCACATCCACACTAGCCGGGCAGCTGAAAAACTGGACTACGATCCACGAAACTACACTAAACGACACTAAGAAGATTCCTATTTCGAGTTTTTTCGTGTGATTTTGTGTGATTTCGTGGATTGCTTTTACTGCCTTTAACCGGCTCAACTGCTTTTTCAGCACCTGCTAGTCAGACCTACCCAAAAGAGTCAGCGCAAACGTTGCACGCGGATTTCCGGCTGCGGCAGCTCCTCTCCTTGATAGACGGCAACGGTCGTCTCGTAACCCTTGTTCCCCCATACAACGACCGCTCCATACCGATCCGTCCGGCCTCGAGCATCGCTCCCAAACTTACTAATCCGCGCGAATAGCCTACGAGCCACGCTGGCTCTGGTGCTGCGAAGGCCAAAGCTCACCAATCCGTCATGGTTGGTTGTTTGAGCTTCCTCATGCCCGTCGGCTTCCAAGAGGTAATGTTGCCAGTGTTCGGTGACATTGATTTCGCGCACCGGTACGCCGGCGTCATCGACTATTCGGAGATTCCACTGAGGGACAGTCGTCGTTTGGAAGGGGTAAAGGAATGTAACGAGGAAGAGCACCAAGGCGGAGGTCGGGACAATCCGAAAACGATATCCCAGACGCCACTGATCAGAAATCCACTGGATGAATCTCATAGCACACCAGAGGGTTCGCAAACGTCCAGACGGAAAATCTACGGGTCGAGCACAAATGCGTAATCTGCGAGGCTGGCCTCGGCGCCCTTCTTATCTGCAACATGCATGACACCTGTTTCGTTCGTGTAGAACGATCGTCGACCGCTACGCCTATAGGTCCGTGGTACGGCCACTAGCTCAAATGAGGCCGGAGATTCTGGTGAGTATTTTTCTATTCTGACGCGGAAGAGATAGCCGAACCGGTGGCCCTCGGCTAACACAAAATCAATAAGTCCCTGCTTGCCCAGTTCCTCGATCGAGCCGTAATTACCGTTGCCCGTGGTTGACTGGTACGTTGCTTCCGCGCTGAAGAGTGTCCACATGGTCTTCATCGCCCCCGCTTCGTTGTGTCTGATCAGGCGGCGCTGTTGTCGAGCAGTAAGCCGGGCGACGGTGGGTGGGAGAGTTTGGACGTGGACCGGCTGACGCGTTTGCGCGTGGAGATTCTCGCCAAGACAGAGTAGCAAAGCGAGCGAAGCAAAAACTCGATTGACTGGTCCAGCGTAGTGCACGCAAGTCAAAGCGCTGGCTCCTTACGGCACGATATCAAGTCCAATCAATTGCTGGCCGGAAATTACAAACTCCGCGGGCGGCAACTCCATTTCGTAAACTGCGGACAATACCGTCGGCGTATAACCGCCGGAGTTTCTGTCGCTGTTGAGCGTAGCCACTACAGACGGAGGCAGGTTTGGCAGTTCACTGGTGCCGATAACGGCGCCGGGTGTGATGCGAAAGAGCTTCACATACAGTCGATCACTCTTCTTCACTTTGTTGATTGCCTGCACCAGTTGGCCTAAATCCTGGGGGACAAAAGCCCGGGCGGCCGAACCTTCCTGAAGCGCTCCACCATCACCGACGAACACGAGCAGTTGTCCCGGGATGGCGTCTTCGGGAATCTTCACTGGTATGCGCTGCACAAATTGTTTGCCGGATTCAGTCCGGACGTAGGCTTGAATCTCGATACTCTCGCCACGGTGAGCTTCAGTTTTGCTGAGCGCAATTCGTTCAAGCGTGCCCGCATATTTTGTGTCCGTGGAAGAAATGTCGAGCGTGACGCCTTCAATCTGCACGTCGTCGAAGCCACTACCAAGCAGCGAACTAATGGGGCCTGCAACCGAGCCCGCTGCGAGGATTGGCGAGTTGCCGGCTGAAAAGCGGCGATCGACTTCGATCGGTTGTTGTCCCTTAATGTTGATGGCGCCCTTGATAGCGATCGTGGAGTCGCCCAGGGAACGCTCGCTGGAAGTAATCGTATTGAAGACGGTGATGTTCAGCAGCAGCGGCGTCAAGAATGAGTCGTTAGCGATTTCGTAAGCATAGGTCTCGGTGCGATCGCGGCTGGTGTGCAAATTAATCTTTACCGGAATCATTTTCGGCGCCCGACCCAACTGACCGAAAACTCCGGAGGCGCGGTCCTGAGAAATCGAGCCCATCATCACCCCCGGCACTGACAGCTTGAAAGAATTATTCAGGTTGGAAATAACCGTAACCACTGCCGTTTCGCTCATCGGCATGTCTGACGCGCCTAAACCCAAAAACGGGTGGCCAAACGCATAGATGCGATCGCCATCACGAAACGTGACCGTACCGGAAGCAGCGATGGAGTAGTCGCCACGCACCAGCTGAACGCTGACGGACGTTCCGGGCGTAAGGGTTTTCTCAGTCGCCTTCCGGAGCGGCGTTATCCCTGCTGAACCGCCCACGCCCGAAACCGGGAGCAGGCCGTTAGCCATAAGCTCGGGCGCAAACATCGCGAGTGATTCCTGACTAATGCCGCCGAAGACTACCGGCGTTGCAATCGGAGTCATCTGTTGTCCCATTAGGGGAATGAGACGCGAGCCTTCAGATACGGGCGCGATCAGCGAAGTCGGACCGATTGCCGGTTTCGGCAAGGTCGGCTTCCATTCAGTCGCGGCCAGTTGCGCAAACGAAACGGCGTGCGGCTCCTTCGGATGCTGCGTCTCGCCGGCCGAGCCTTTCTCAAAGATGTCGATCATCTGCTGAATGGGGGTGATACCCGCGATGGGTTCTTTCGAAAAAGGAAAGCTGAAAGCGATCGCGCCTACCAACTTGTTGTCGATGTAGACCGGCGAACCAGACATGCCGGCGAAGACTCCGGTCTTCTCAACATTCGCGCCGGTCAGTTTGGCGATGATTGCTGACTGACGAGGTGCGGGAAAACCCGGTAACACCCCGAGTATCTCCACGCCAAACTCCTGCGGTTCTGTTCCGGAAAACACGGTGCGCGCCGTCCCCTTCATCCCCGGACGAAGATCCTCTAGAGCGAACAGACGCGGGTCCCTGGCGCTCGGTTCAACCGCCGACTTTTGCGCGGCGGCTACTCCGCTGAGAACTGCGATCACAATCGCGACGAAAAGAACCTTGGCAAAACTTTTCATTAAGTAACCCTTTGCCCATTTCTAAATTGCTGCTCAATACGTTTGCCCGCCTTGGCGCGGCATTGCTGAGGGCGACTATAGCTTTCACCCCGAGACGGGTCAAGGTGTTCTCTTAGACGCACGAGGCAGCAAGAACGTTCCCCTGGCAGGAACGACTATTTCCTGATTCCTTCGCGAGGTACTAAGATTCTCTGCCATGCAGGATGCAATTGAGGGTTTTATACTCGCCGGCGGGAAGTCGCGCCGCATGGGGACCGACAAGTCGCAGTTAGTTCTCAATGGCCAGAGCTTTGTCGAACGGATCGCCGGAAAGCTTCTGGCCGTCACGTCCTCAATAAAGGTGGTCGGCGGCGATGCGCCACAGGCTGAACTCAAGCGGCAAATCAACTTGCCACTAACCATACAGGCCGCGCCTGACGTTTACCTGCAGTGGGGAGCGCTGGGCGGCGTGCACGCTGCGCTGGCAGCTTGTTCCGCGAGTTGGGCCCTGGTAGTCGCCTGCGACTTTCCCTTCGTAACAAGCCAGCTCTTTCGGAGCCTCGCGAGTATCCGCGGAGACTTTGAAGCCGTCGCGCCAATCCAGGAAGACGGGATCCCTCAGCCTCTTTGTACGCTTTATCGCGTTGAGCCTTGCCTGCGCTTAGCCGAGCAATTGATCAAATCCGGCGAGCGAAAACCTATTGCTCTGCTACAATCTGTGCGCACGCGCTGGGTATTGTTTAGTGAACTCAGTAAGCTTGAAGATGCGGATTGTTTTTTTGACAACGTCAACACTCCAGAAGATTATGCTCGCGTGAGCAGGAAAGGACCCGAGCACTGACGATGTAGCGAGGGCTGGTGAAAAGGAGGATTGACCGCCTCTGGTGGTTTGTTCATCCCTCATCCCTCATACTTCATCCCTTGTCATATGGCCACTCGACGACGATTCGGCAAGAAGCTCCTCAGGTTACTGCTGCCGATCCTGCTAATCCTGATAGTAGCGCTGGTTATCGCACTAGTCTGGATTGTCTACGGGATTACAAACCCACCGCGCCGATCATATCTCGTCACACCAGCAACATTTTCAACGATCAGCGGTACCGGCAGAGCCCTGAAAGTTACGGAAGAGAACTGGCGAAACCGCGACGGGACAGCGGCTCGCGGTTGGCTTCTCCGAGGCGCCGAAGGAGCGCCTGCAGTGGTCTTTCTGCACCGGTATGGTGGCGACCGCTCTTTGCTTCTCAATTTGGGGATGAAAGTAAACGAGGCGACTAACTGCACCATCCTCTGGCCTGACCTGAGAGGCCACGCGCTGAAACCACCCGTTCACTGGACTTCGTTTGGCAGCCGGGAAGGCGATGACCTGCTGGCTGCACTCGACTTTCTCCGCAGCTTAAAAGGCGAAAGCCTGAACCAACTGATCGGAGAACGCGTTGGCGTTTATGGAGTGGAGTTGGGTGCTTATGCGGCGTTGCGCGCCGCGAGTAGCGATGCCAGCATTCAAGTTCTGGCCCTCGACTCGGTTCCGCGCGATCAGAACGACCTGGTGGAGGGCGCGGTGCGAAGTCATGTTCGCGTGAATACCAGCGCCCTGGTAGTCCCTGCGCGTCTCGCTACCCGGCTCTATTTCATCAGGCAATACGATAACAAGAGCTCTTGTGATTTGGCTGGCGCTCTGGGCGCGCGCCGAGTTCTCTTGCTCGCCGGCGAAGACGATGGTTATCTACGCGAGTCAACCAAATCTCTCACGCCTTGCTTTCCCACCCCGGCAAATCTGGAAACAAGAACCGACCTGCCATTAAGTGGCTTTACGCTGCCCTCAGCCACTGGCGAACAAGGTGAAGGCTACGATCGACCGGTCATAGACTTCTTCGTCAAGAATCTGCACTGAACTGCCCACTCCGCTGATACCCGTCAGCAGTCTCTTTACTCGAGGTCACATCCCGCCTTCACCGCGCGCGCACCGCAACGATCGCATACCGAACATTGTTTCCGATCACCTCCGTTTGCGCCGAAGCCATTCCGGTTAGCTTGCTAACCTCCCCGATTGGTACGAATGTCAAAAGAACATCCTGGCGCTTACGGCTCTCGTCGATCACCTGCCCCGGTCCTTCGTACATGATTGGTTCGCCGTCGGCGCCGTAAACAACGCGGCCGGCCGCATAAAACTCAGGCGTGCGATCACGGCGCTGCATACCGTAGATGGCCGCCTGCGAATAACCGCGAGCATCCGCGAGCTGAAGGAGGCGTTTTGAAGATTCGAGTTCCGCGAATGCCGGCGCCGCGCAAAGCATCGCAACGATCAAAACGGTTACAGTCGCGCCGGCCATCAACACTACTGAAGCGGCCGGTTTGCTAGCACAGAGGAATGCGAAGCATCCCGCAGCCAATAACGGCGCCGCCATAAGGAGTGCGAAGGTAGTCGGCAAAGTACCGGTGCGCCAGGAATAAGCGAGGGCGACGATTGCGAACAGCAGATAGAGGGCCGCAGTCGTTCTTAGCGGCCATCTTCGGGAATCCGAGCGAAGCCGCCACAACTGTCTACCGACTAGCAAGGCGGCCGCAGGCAGAATCGGGAGTATATAACCAGGAAGTTTCGAGTTTGAAAAACTAAAGAATACCAACGGGAATAAGAACCACGCGAGCGCGAAGACCGTTAGCCGGTTCAAGCGATCGTCGGCACAGTCCGGAACAGCAGTCTCGGTGCGTCGGAGCCACGATCTTAATTGCAGTAGGCCATCAATCAAGAAAGCCGTCCACGGCAGCGCAAGCAGCGGCACAACTAATAGATAGTAATAGAACGGCTGCGAGTGATGATATTTGTTTGAAACGTAACGCGCGAAGTGGTGCTGAATAAAGAATTGGTCAATGAACGGCCAGCCGTGGCGCCGGATGACTGGCGCATACCACGTCGCAGCCACCGCCAGCGCCAACGGTAACCCCCAAACCAGACTGATCAATAAGTGTCGCCCCGGTAGCCTTTTTTGGAATAGATGATAAAGGCCGATAACACCAAGAGGAATCACTATCCCAACTAAACCCTTCGCGAGCAGGGAGAGACCGATGAAGGTATAGAGACCTACCAGGAACCAGCGGCGAAGTTTTTGGTTTACGCCTGAACAGTAAGCAAGCTTTTCATCCAGATCGTAAAGAACATAAAAAGCCAGCGCCCAGGTGGTCGTCACCGTTAGGACGATGTCGAAGCTGGCAGCTCGCGAGAAAACTACGATTCCGATCGTTGTTGCTGCCGCCAGCGCACTCCAAAAAGCGTAGCTCTGAAGTTCGTTATCTGGATCTTTATCGCGTTCAACGCGGCGGCCCACCACAAAAACAGCCGCGACCGTAAGCACGCCCGAGACGGCAGCCGGTAGACGCGCCGCCCATTCCGTCACGCCAAACAGTTTGAAGCTCGCGATCATCATCCAGTAAAGCAGTGCGGGTTTCTCAAACCAGGTATGTCCGCCAAGCGTGGGCGTGATCAGATCGTGGCGCAGGAACATCTCGCGCGCGACCTGCGCGTAACGCGGTTCATCGGGTCCAACGAGGGGCAGATTACCAAGGCCGTAAAAATAGACGGCAACGATGGCGAGAAAAAGTAGAACTGTCCCGCGCTTGGCAAGGGTTGAAGGATGCAAGTATATTCGACTCCGCTTGAAACAGTAGGCAGAAAGCAGTAAGCAGAGGGCAGAAAGCGCGTCTTGTTTGCTGCCTTCTGCTTTCTGCCTACTGCTTTCTGTGGGAATAAACTAAACGAAAACGGGAAATCAGTAAACTATGCCGCTTCGTACCGCAGTAATCGGCGTGGGTCATCTCGGCCGGCAACATGCGCGAATCCATTCTGATCTTGCTGCAGAAGGCTTGACGGAGTTTCTCTCGGTTTGCGACCTCGACGAAACAACCGCGCAAGTCATCGCCGCAGAAAGAAAAGTCGCGTGGACTTCGGATTGGCGCAAACTGATCGGCCGCGTGGATGCTGTCAGTCTGGCGGTTCCGACAGAGTCGCATTGCGAAATTGCGTGTGGCCTGCTCGACGCCGGCATCCACGTGCTGGTGGAGAAACCCATAGCGCGAACGCTTGCGGAAGCTGACGAGATGATCGCGGCGGCCGCAAAGAGTGGGGCGCTGTTGCAGGTCGGACACCTTGAACGTTTCAATCCGGCGCTGGTCGCTCTGCGTCCACACGTACGCAATCCTGTCTATTTTGAAATCCATCGCGTTGGCGAGTTTACGGCGCGTTCACTGGACATTGATGTTGTGCTTGACTTGATGATCCACGATCTCGACATCGTGCAGTGGCTGGTCGGCGAAGATGTTGAAGTGACCGAGTTGCATGCGGTTGGCATTCCCATACTGACTGGGAAAGTGGATGCCGCCAACGCGCGGCTTGAGTTTTCTTCAGGGGCTGTCGCAAACATTACTGCCTCGCGCGTGGGCACAGAAAAGATTCGCAAGATGCGTTTTTTTCAACCGCATGATTATGTCGCCGTCGACTACGCTACGAGGCACGCCTCGATCAGCAGTCTGGCGCCGCCGAGCGCGGATGGCGCGTGGCCGGGAGTGCATACGAAGAAGCTCGATATCCTTGACGTCGAACCACTGCGCGCCGAGATTCTGGCGTTTGTAGGCGCTGCGCGCGACAAACTGCCGGCAGCTGTCTCCGGAGCCGAAGGCAGAAACGCGCTCGCCCTGGCGTTGCGTGCCCTGGAGCGAATCGAGAAGCATTCGGCGAAAGTTCAAGTTGGATCTATCGGGTAGAACATTCAGAAGCAGAGAGCGAGGGCGAGCCCGCCTTCCCGACCCTGAGCTTCACCAGGTTGAGTGGCCTACACAATCTGAAAGGCTTTCAAGGTGGTCGCAAATAATCGACCACGAAAATCTCTCAGGTCGGGAAGGCGGGCTGCCTCTGCTCTGATTTCTTTGATTACGATGACCTCAGCCCCTGCTATCACTTCCCTTCTAACCGAGCGCATTGCCGCCGGCGACTTCCCTTCGGCGGTCTACCTGATCGCCGAACGCGGCGCGGCCACTTTTGCTGCTGCGCTGGGCGACGCGGTCGTCGAGCCTCAACGCATCCGAGCGACGCTCGAAACGATTTACGATCTTGCTTCGCTGACGAAGCCACTAATGACCGGTTTGCTTTGCGCGCGTCGAGTTGAAGCCGGAG
>JANMQG010000124.1:0-27357 GCA_031370285.1 Chloracidobacterium sp.
CAAGCACTATTCATTTAATCGGCGGCCGGCTGGGGAGAACTTTTCTCTTGACAGCCCTTTCATAGAACCGCTCCCGGTCTGGGTGGAGACGGCTAACCCGAGACTCATGCACCGGGGGTCGACGAATTCAGAACCGGGAGCGGTAGCGACCGGGTCACGTGGCTTGGCCACCCACTCCGAAACTAATCATTCGATCATCACCCCCAGTCGCTACGGCTTGTCCTCCCGTTCCGCGAGTTATCAGTTTGCGTTGCGCCCTTATTATCGTCACGCTGATCGTCGAGAGCTAAGCGCGATTCGCCCAATCGTTCAAGCACCGCATTGGTGATCGCAACCAGAGAAGACTCGGCATCCATTTGTTCGATGACGCTCTGAATCTGCTTGATCCAGGCCCAGGTCACGCGGTCGTTATACTTGGCGCGGTCGATGCCATGATGATCGAGAAAGCGCAGCAGACCGAAACGCATCTTCTCGAAGGTCTCGTCAGGAGTTGAATTGCACAGATAGTACGCCGCGACCGTTAAGTGGCTTAAGTGTGTGAATTCGTCTTTGCTCGTTGTGCAGTTTTCGAAACCGGCAACAACTGCATCAATCTCTTGTTCGGACGCGTAGTGGTCTGCCATCTTATTCCTCTCTCAACCAGCCTGCGGTAGTAGGCGGCAGCATAAAGCCCAGGGTGAAGCGAAGCGGAACCCTGGGGGATAATGACGCAAACATCTTTCAAGCCCGTGAAACGGGCGATAGAGGTTCGAGCGTGGCTGTCTGCCGCCCGCCTTCGCGGGCTAATGATTATCAAACGCCGTAACCCAGGGTTTCGCTTCGCTTCACCCTGGGCTTTACGCTTCCGCCTGCTCCGCAGGCTCATTGAAGGGCTCTTCAAAAAAACGAGGCGGACCGAATATTCGATCCGCCTCGCCTTTGAAATTGTTTTAGTCCGTAACTACTTGGCTGCTGCCGCATTCGAACGGGCCGTCAACCGCGATTTGTAGCGCGCCGCCGCATTCTTATGCAAGGCCCCATTCTGGACTGCCTTATCGATTGTTGAAATCGTCATCGGCAAAAGCTCTTGAATCTGCTTGGCATCGCCGGTGCCGATGGCCCCACGTAGATTCTTTATTGTAGTTCTCAAGCGGCTGCGATTACCGCGATTAATCTTGCGGCGCGCCTCGCTCTGGCGCATTCTCTTTTCTGCTGACTTATGATTGGGCATTTACTCTCTCCGTTGATCTCTACAGCTAACTCGTGCTTTGGCAGTCTTTACGTAAACAGTTTACACGATGGGGGTCATTGCGCAAGTGACGGAGTATAAGGACCACCTCATTGAGTGTCAAGCAACCGTGCAGGTTTCCCCCAGGCGCGGCTTATTGAATATTTGACACCTATTGAAGGGTGTAGTAGCGTCGAAGCCTACAGCATATGCCAGCAATTCCAGCACGCTCACGCCCAAGAACCTTGGTTAATAAGTCATCTTTGAGTTTGTCGCCGGCAGAAAGAGAGCGCGACCGAACTTGAAACAAATCGAACTTCCTCCTCGCGGGCTGGAAACGCTCTTTGGTGTTCACGATCAGAACATCAAATACCTCGAGTCGCTACTCGATGTCCGCATTGACGCGCGTGGCCAGGACGTCTCAATCGATGGTGGTCCCGAAGACGTCGCTACTGCGCAAAACATCCTCGAAGATTTCTCAGAGCTTTTCCGGGAAGGCCGTTCCTTTACAGACAAGGAACTGCGCGAAGCCTTCGCGCAGATTGCCGAAGATCGCGCGTTTAGCTTGCGCGACTATTTCACCAAGGCGCGCTTCAATCCCGCCGGTAAAAAACAAGTCGCGCCAAAGTCGGCTAATCAAAGGAAATACATCCAGGCGATTCAGGAACAGGATGTTGTTTTCGGCATTGGCGTAGCCGGCACCGGAAAAACTTATCTGGCGGTGGCGCTGGCCGTACAGGCGCTGATGCAAAAACAGGTCAATCGGATTGTGCTTGCCCGGCCCGCGGTTGAGGCAGGCGAGAAACTGGGCTTCCTCCCCGGCGACTTGCAGGAGAAAGTAGATCCTTATCTGCGTCCGCTCTATGACGCGTTGTTTGACTTGATCGACTACGAACGCGTGACGAAGTTACTTGAGAAGCAGGTGATTGAAATAGCGCCACTGGCTTTTATGCGTGGCCGCACCCTTTCCGACGCCTTCATTATTCTTGACGAAGCGCAAAACACCACCAGCGAACAGATGAAGATGTTCTTGACGCGCATCGGTTTTGGCTCGAAGGCTGTGATTACCGGCGACGTTACTCAGGTCGATCTGCCTTCCGGTAAGCGCAGCGGACTGATTGAAGCCGAGCGCGTGCTCGCAGATCTGAACGGGATCGAGTTTGTTTATTTCACCGAGAAAGATGTGGTGCGTCACAAGCTGGTCCAGATGATCATCAAGGCTTACGAGGAACATTCCAACCATAAGAACCACATTTAGTCGGGTAATCTGCGAAACAATTCTCCAGTTTCTTGTTTTTTGGACAAAATGTTCATCAAGATGCGATCCACGAAAGGACACGAACTAACACGAAATGTCCTTAGTGTAGTTTTGTGTGACGCAGTGGATCGTATCTCTTCGACAGTTTGTTTGCGGCAACAGCCGCGCTGCGTCATCTGCGGGGACGACTATGATCGAAGTTGTTAACCGCCAACGCAAACTGCCGATTGACCGCGAACGGTGGCAGGCATTTGTGGAAAAGGCATGTGGAGTTATTCCCACAGACGCTCAGGGTGTAACCGTTGCTTTTGTTTCAGATCGAGCAATGCGCGAACTGAACCGGCTTTGGCGCCACAAGCAGGGGACAACGGACGTGTTGTCATTTCCAGCGAACCAGGATGAGTTTGAAAAGGCAGGAGGCTTGAATCTGGGAGATGTGTTGATTTCGGTCGAGCAGGCAGCGCGGCAGGCAAAAGGGAACGGGCTGACCCTCGACCAGGAAATCGCACAGCTTATTCTGCATGGTCTCATCCATCTTTGTGGGTACGATCATGCCAGAGACAATGGTGAGATGAATCGGCTCGAACTTCGGTTACGACGCAAGCTAGGCATATAAGAACAAAAACGTTTTCCATATATCATTTTCCATTTCTCATTTGCCATTGAAAACCATATTGTCAGGGACCTGGAGTGGCTCGTTGTTGCAGCAATGACAAATGAGAAATGAGAAATGGAAAATGGAAAATTTCTTAGGTCTCGTTCCCCGATGAGAAAGACTATACGATTCACGAGTTACGATTTACTATTCAACAACGAATGCAGAATAAGATTGAACTCACTCTAACCTTGCTGCTGCTGGTCGGGTTGTCCTTGCTTGCGACGGTCGATATGGCCTTTGGCCAGTTGAGCGACGTTGGTCTGCGTCGCCTGATCACGGAAGCCGAAGAACGGGCTAAGTTACGATCGGCAACCTTCCTGAAGCAGGTGCTCGAGAATCGTCCCCGGTTTAGCTTTGCCATCTCAGCCACAATTCAGATTCTGCTGGTAGTTATCGCCGTGCTCGTCACCTCTACCTCTCTAAGTTTGTTTCAGCAGGACCGCTTTGTCTTATTCGGTCTGCTGGGTGGTTTGGTGCTTGCCGGCATCTTCCGCCAAATCATTCCGCTATTCATCTCGACGCGCGATCCGGAAGGGACGCTGCTGTTTCTCCTGCCGGTGATTCGCCCCCTGCTTCCCTTGATGGCTTTCGCCGCGGATCCTTTTCACCGGTTGTTTGATCGTTCACGGCGCAAGGATGAGGAACTGGAGAACGGTGAAGAAGATGAAGAGCAGGACGACGCCGACGACATTCAGGCGCTGATTGACGTGGGCGAGGCAGAAGGGATACTCGAAGAAGAAGAAGGCGAACTGATTCATTCGATACTCGAGTTTGGCGACACTTGCGTAAATGAAGTGATGACGCCACGGCCTGACATTGTCGCAGTGGCGGCGGATGCTACGGTGCGCGAGGCGCGCGACATCATGATCGAATCGAAGTATTCACGACTGCCGGTGTACCGCGATCAGATAGACAACGTCGAAGGGCTCATCTACGTGCGCGATCTGCTTCAGCGCTGGGCCGAAGGAAATGAAGACGGACCGATTTCGCCGCTGGTGCGTCCAGTTTATTTTATTCCCGAGACCAAGCCGGTTGCCGACTTGCTGGAGGAAATGCAGAAAGCAAACGTGCAGCTTTCGATGGTGATAGATGAATACGGCGGCGTGTCGGGCCTGGTAACGGTTGAAGACATACTCGAGGAAATCGTCGGCGAGATCGAAGATGAAGACATTGCCGGCGAAGAACTGAACGATATCGTCGAACAGGGCGACGGCTGCTATGAAGTGCTGGGCTCTACCGAGATTGGAAAGATCGAGCGGCTATTTGATATGGAAATAGAAGCCGACGATTTCACGACGATTGCCGGGCTCGTCATCAATGAGTCAGGCAAAGTGCCACAACCAGGCGAGCAACTAACCTTTCGCGGACTCGAGCTCGAAGTGTTGGAAGCAGACGAGCGACGCATCGGCCGCCTGCGCGTCAAGAGAGCCACCGGTGAGAACTCAAACGGAATGAGCCAGACGACATAAACCCGCGTAAGGTGACCCACAGACAATGGCAAAACGTACGAGTAAGTTTCTACAAGGTCGAAGAATAGATCCGGCGCCAATCACTCCGAATACAACTATCGCGGAGCTGGTCGACGAATCATTTCTGGCTTATAACGGCGCGCGTCTGCGAGAAGCCTGCCAACTCTTCGCGCTGAAAATGCTCGAGCCGGAAGTTACCATTGGCATGTCAATCACAGGCGCCCTCACGCCTGCGGGTTTGGGAATGTCGGCGCTCATTCCCTTAATCAAAGCCGGTTTTGTGGATTGGATAATTTCGACCGGCGCCAATCTCTATCACGACACACACTTTGGCATCGGCCTGGTGATGCGCGAGGGCAATGCACAAATCTCTGACATAATCCTGCGCGAAGAGGCAGTAGTTCGCATCTACGACATCTTTTTCGACTACTCCGTGTTGCTGGACACCGACGCTTTCTTTCGCAAGATGATCACCGGGAAAGAGTTTCAGAAAACGATGTCCACTGCCGAGTTCCACTACCTCGCCGGCCGCTATGTGTATGAGCGCGAGCGCACGCTGGGCTTGAAAGATAAATCTCTGCTGGCGGTTGCTTACGAGTATGCCGTGCCGATTTACACTTCCTCTCCAGGCGATTCTTCTATCGGCATGAACGTCGCAGCGAAGGCGCTGCAAGGGAACAAGCTGGCGTTTGATCCATCGTTGGATGTGAATGAGACGGCGGCGATCGTGTTAGCAGCGAAGCGCAATGCGGGCGCCGCAAGAGTTGGCCGAAGTAAGGGGCGTGATGAAAAGAAATCAGGGCGCTCGGCGTGCTTTATTCTCGGCGGCGGTTCACCCAAAAACTTTTTGCTGCAAACGGAACCACAGATTCAGGAAGTGTTGGGCATAGATGAACGTGGACATGACTATTTTCTGCAAGTGACTGACGCGCGACCCGACACTGGTGGTTTGTCAGGCGCCACTCCCGGCGAAGCTGTTTCCTGGGGCAAGGTCGATCCGGAGCGTTTACCCGATGCAGTTGTTTGTTACGTCGACTCCACGGTAGCGCTTCCGATCATTACCGCTTATGCTCTGGCCAAACACCGCGCGCGTGAACCAAAGCGGCTTTATGATCGCCGTGACGAGTTTATGAAACTGCTCCGCTCTGAATATAGAAAGTCAAAGCGACGTTGAATAGGAATAAAGGAACCACGCGAACATGGGATTAACACCAGCTAAGGGGCACAAAGCGCTGAAGTATGACTGCGATAAATGCATCGCCTACTGCTGCTCGATCTACGAACGCGTTCAGGTCACGCCGCGTGACATCCGCAGGCTCGCGGCGCATTTCCGCGTGCTGCCTGAAGTCGCTACGCAGCGGTTTACCAAGGTATTTGGCAAAGAAAGAATTCTGCGGCGCAAAGCTGACCGGTTGTTTGGCCAAGCCTGCGCGTTTCTGGATCAGGACACGCGGAAGTGCACCATCTACGACGCGCGGCCGCTGGTGTGTCGCGAGTTCCCGACGACTTCGCGCTGCTCTTATTACGACTTGTTAGAATTTGAACGCGAGCAACAGGACGACCCGGACGTTATTCCCCTGGTGAAGATCACTTTTAATAACGGCAAGGGAAAGTAGTAAGACAGACATTCTTGTCTGTCGACCTTTTCAAAGATTTGGTAGGGGCCTTATTTGGAGCAGTACACGCCGGGGCTCTAATGGTTCAAATCAAAGCCCTCCTTAAGTCGGGCTACTGCCCCGACGATGCAAGCCAATAGCTGGTAAGCGAAAATTAGTCCACCCCCAAAAATTGACAGTCAGGAATGCCTGTCCTACATTGGCTGAGTTATGCAGACGCTGTTATCCAAAATGTTGGGCAAGAAGGTAGACATTTTTTGCGGTGGAGCATCCAGCTTGCGGGGTGAAGTTCTGAAGGTCGAAGAAGGAGTGCTGTACCTGAAAGACAGTGACGACAAGACCTGCTACGTCGCGATAGATAAAATCATGGTGGTGTGGGAAGCCAGAGATGAAGAACATCGCGCTGGCTTCGTCTCGTCAAGCTCTTAGCTGAAGCGACTTGGCGCGCCTTGATCGTTAGGTCTGGTCTGGCAGCATCTCAGTTCCAAAACAAGAACGCCGGCGCTAGGAAGCGTCGGCGTTTTCGTGTTCGGGGCGATTGTCGGTTCGGCTTAATCAGCGGTCAGCGGCGCCGTCATGGGAACTTTACGGAAACCGTCGATGCGCGAGAGCCAGTAGTCGTTGAAAGGTGAATAGACCACGCCATGATGACGCGAGGCGTGATAGAAGCCATGTTCGTCAGCCACGAGCCCCACGTGCGCAAGATTGCTGAAGAAAACGAGCGTGCCAAACTTGTATTGTTCTTCGGGAGCCGGTGCGATGAAGCGACCCCACAAGGTTCGCGCACTGCCGCGTTCAAAACCTATTCCGGCCGATTGGTAAATGCTCCAGACAAAACCTGAACAGTCGAAGGCTCCGGGTCCGGTGCCTCCCCAGCGGTAGGGAGAGCCAAGCCGTTCTTCTATCGCCGCCGTTAGCAGCTGCCGGAATTGGAGATTGCCACCGGCTTTAGTGGTGGTTAAAGGTTTCGAAGCCTTGATGTCTTCCGCCGAAGCAAGCGAGACGATAACCGGATCATTCTCCAGCGCGGAAGGATCGTAAGTCTTGATAGTGGGCTGGACGTGGCGTTGGCGGGGTTCGCCATTTTGCGCCGCGGCCGATAGAGGCACAAGGGCAAAGCAGGCCGCAAACGCATAGGGGAACAGTTTTTTCAACAGCAAATGGTCTGGCTCTCCTTAAATTCTTTCTTCGTGAGGGGGATACACTGAAGGCAAGAGCGATTCTAATTACCGAAAGCTTGATGAACAAGCGGCAATGTGACTGTTTCGCGACGAATCACACTTGATAGAAAAAATGCGAACCAAAAGAGGTCACAGGGATTTGGAGAAGAAGTTGACTTATACAGGTAGAAACGGCGGAAGATGTTTTATCTTCAAACACAATCAGTCAATGTGAAGGCGGATTTTGTCGAACTTTAGGCAGAATTCGCAAGAGATTCAGTGCGAAGAGCAGCGTGAGTGCGAGCGTCATGCGGGGCAAGTTCCTTCCTGGTCTTGTTCTGAACTGAAGATACAATCAATGATCGGCGACTTCCTGTTGGTCTTAGTTTCACTGGAGCTAAGTTCGAATGAAAGCATCCAACGAGCCTGCGAAGCGGGCGGACAGAGTGATAGCGTGTACCGAGCATGTTCGACGACTAGAGGGTGAAAGTTCCTTTCCAACCAGATGGAGGTGAAGGATAGCAAAGGGCAAGGGCGTTGTCGCGAGGCAAGGTCTGAAGGAAGCGTGGAGCAAAGGTGCGAGCCGATGAACAAGAACCGCAAAAGAGGCGTGAGAGTCGGACGAGTAAGCGCTAGATTACGAAGTGCATATCCATCAAGGACACAAGGCGTAGATGCGGCGGTTGTGCACTGAAAGTAGTCGAGCTTAGCTCGGGAGAGCTGTCGTTGGGTCGCTGAAAGCCCGGTGGGGCGGCAAGCGACTAGGTGCGGAGTAATCAGCACCGAAGCGGCGGCAGCAGTCAGTGGTTCCCGCCAGAGAACGCTAAGGCAAAAACTGTTGGCTAGGAAGAGTTACGCAGGAGCTTTACTTACGACCCAGATCAGCGAACAATCAAAGGCGTTGCCTCCAAAAGACAATCCTGTTTCACTTTTGCCGCCTCGCGATGGCGATGTCGTCCTTCGCGACGGCTCTACCGTTCGGGTCCGCCCAATACGACCTGAGGATGAGCATTCTCTTGTTGAGCTATTCGAATCGCTCTCCGAAGAATCAAAATGGTTCCGATTTTTTTCGCCCGCAAAGGGTTCCGCTCTCGCCGCAGAAGCGCACCGTGAGGCCAATCTCGATCACGCGTTCGGTCTGGTCGCATTAAGTGGGGCCGAACAACGGGTCGTAGGCCATGCGTTCTATGCCGGGTTGGACGAACATCGCGCTGAAGTTGCCTTCACCATCACTAATGATTTTCAGGGACGCGGGCTCGGCACGATTCTGCTCTGTCAACTGGCTGAGGTCGCCGTGGCGAATGGAATTCAAGTGTTTGAGGCGGAGGTCATAGCCGCCAACCACGCGATGCTGCACGTGTTTCGTGAATCCGGTTTTCCGATCGAAGTAAGCGCCATTGCGGGGGAGCTTCACGTAACTTTCCCGACTGCGTTCACTGCTGAGGCAATTGAGCGATTCGAACATCGCGAGGCGATCGCAGCGGTTAACGCGTTGAAGCTGTTCTTCAATCCGCGCGCCGTAGCCGTAATTGGCGCATCGCGAAAGCGCGGTACGATCGGCGGAGAGATTTTTCATAATCTTCTGAGTTACGGATTCCAGGGACCGGTCTATCCGGTAAACCCGTCGGCCGCAGTCGTTCAGTCAGTGACTGCCTATTCATCGGTGGAGACTATTCCCGGGCCGGTCGATTTGGCGATCGTCGCGGTGCCAGCGGCGCTGGTGATCGAAGCCGCCGCTGCTTGTGGACGCAAAGGCGTGAAGGCGTTAGTCGTGATCTCCGCGGGATTCTCGGAAACCGGAAAAGAAGGCCAGGCGATGCAAGCTGAGCTGCTGCGCGTTTGCCGTGCCGCGGGCATGCGCTTGATTGGTCCCAACTGCATGGGCATCGCGAACACAGATCCAGTGGTGAGTCTCGATGCGACGTTCGCTCCCAACGCACCGCCGCATGGTCGCGTCGGATTCTCGTCTCAGAGTGGAGCGTTGGGATTGGCGATAATCGAATTCGCCAAGTCGCTGGGGTTAGGTCTCTCGACTTTCATTTCAGTGGGGAACAAAGCTGATATTTCGGGCAACGATCTGCTGCGCTACTGGGAATCCGACGAAGGCACGGATGTGATTCTGCTTTACCTGGAGTCGTTTGGAAACCCGAAGAAGTTTTCGCAGATCGCCCGCAGAGTTGGGCGGAGGAAGCCGATTATCGTGGTGAAGAGCGGCCGGTCCGCTGCGGGCGCTCGCGCGACCTCGTCACATACGGGCGCGCTGCTCGCCGCTTCTGACGTCACCGTCGATGCCTTGTTTCGCCAGTCAGGCGTGATTCGCACCGACACGCTGGAAGAGTTGTTCGATGCCGCTTCGTTACTGGTGAATCAACCTCTGCCAAAGGGTCCCCGGGTTGGGATTATCACGAACGCCGGCGGGCCGGCGATCCTTTGCGCTGACGCTTGCGAAGCGAGAGGGCTCGAAGTTCCAGTCCTCAATGAAGACGGACAAAAGCAGTTGCGCGAGTTTCTGCTTCCCGGCGCTGGCGTTGGTAATCCGATCGACATGATTGCTTCCGCGCCGGCGGAGCACTACCGCAGAGCGATCGAGATCGTGGCTGCCGACAAAAACGTCGATGCGTTGATTGTAATCTTCACGCCGCCGCTGGTCACTCGCGCTGAAGACGTTGCTCGCGAGATTGTCGCAGCCGTGGATCGGATCGATAAAGACAAGCCAGTCATTACTGTGTTCCTATCGGCGGATCGCGCGCCCGAAGAATTACGATCGGGCCGGACTCGCATTCCGTCCTATGCATTTCCCGAAACGGCGGCGATCGCACTGGCTCGCGCGGCGCGTTATCGCGAGTGGCGGGAACGTCTGGAGTCGTCACCCGCTCATTTCGACGATCTGCGGCGCGACGAGGCCTCAGCAATAGTTGCCACGGCGCTCGCACGCGGCGGCGGTTGGCTAACAGCCGAGGAAATCGCCGAGTTGTTTGCTTGTTATGGGTTGCCGCTGATCGAACAAGAGATCGTTGCGACTCCGGACGAAGCTGGTGCGGTAGCTGAGCGAATGGGAAGTGAGGTGGCGCTGAAGATCGTCGCCCCCGGCGTGCTTCACAAGACGGAAGCCGGAGGAGTGCGGCTGGGCTTGCGCGGCGCGGATCAGGTTCGTGCAGCGGCGCGCGAGATGGCTGAGCGGGTGGCGTCGCATGATCAAACCCCGTCAGGTTTTCTTGTTCAACGCATGGCTGACCGCGGAGTTGAGATGCTGGTCGGCGTCGTCCACGATCCGCAGTTCGGCCCGATTGTAGCGTGTGGCGCGGGCGGGGTTCAGGTTGAGCTGTTGCGCGATGTTTCAGTGCGGCTCACCCCGCTTTCGAAGGAAGATGCTACGGAGATGATTCACAGCTTGAAGACGTATCCGCTGTTGACGGGCTTTCGCGGCGCTCCCGTGTGCGATGTCGCCGCGCTTGAAGACGGACTGTTGCGCGTGAGCGCGATGATAGAAGACATTCCGCAAATAGCCGAACTCGATTGCAATCCCTTCGTTGTTCACGAGCACGGAGCCGTAATACTTGACGCGCGCGTGCGCGTAGAGACCGCAGACCCGCGCCCATTGATCGGTGTACGCCGCTAAAGAACAGTAGGCAGTGGGCAGTAGGCAGTGGGCAGAAGGCACGAGAACGCTGAGACTCACGCGTGTTCCTCACTGCAAGAGCCGCCGCATTAGCCGGCGCTTGACCACCTGCACCAGCAAGAGATACGTCGTTGTCGCCAGCAAAATATACAGAAGAAATCCCGCCGGCAGCGGAGTGAAGCCAAGCACCGCTCCCAGCTTCGCAAAGGGAAGCGCTGTCCCTATCAGTACGACCGCGAGAGTCGTCACCGTCAGCGGCAGGCTTGGCCGGCTGCGGAACGGATTGCCCGCCGTGCGGATAACGAAGATGACCAGCGTCTGCGTAGCGAGCGACTCGACAAACCAACCCGAGTGGAAGAGTTGTGCCGAAGCGCCGAAGACCTTCAGCAGCACGAAGAAGGTCAGGAAGTCGTAGATGGAACTGATCGGCCCAATATAGATCATGAAGTCGCGGATCATTTTCACGTCCCACCGCTGCGGATTGTGAATGAAGGTCTGGTCGACGTGGTCCGTAGGAATCGTCACCTGCGCCAGGTCGTAGAGAAAGTTATTGAGCAGAATCTGGGTCGGCAACATCGGCAGGAACGGCAGGAAGAGGGAAGCGATGGCCATGCTGAACATGTTGCCGAAGTTGGAACTCGTCCCCATCAACAGATACTTCATAACATTGCCGAAGGATTTGCGACCTTCGATGATGCCTTCGTGAAGCACATTCAGGCTGCGCTCAAGCAGAATAAAATCGGCAGCATCCTTGGCCACATCGGTGGCGGTGGAAACCGAAATGCCAACATCTGCCGCGTGCAGAGAGGGGGCATCGTTGATGCCGTCTCCCAAATATCCCACCACGTGACTGCGCCGCTTGAGCGCCAGAATGATCCGGTTCTTTTGCGCCGGCGAGACTCGCGCAAAAACGGAAGTTTGCTCGACGAAATGGGCCAGCGCGGGATCACTCATTCGCTCGAGCTCGGCACCCAGGATAATGCGTTCGCTTTCGAGGCCAACTTGCGAGCAGATGTGTTGCGTTACCAGCTCGTTGTCACCTGTTAATATCTTGACCTGAATGCCGTCGCGTTTCAGAGCATCCAAAGCGAGCTTCGCGCTCTCCAGCGGTGGATCGGAGAAAGCCAGAAATCCGGCGAGCACTAAATCCTCTTCGTCGCTCGCTCGGTATACATCTTTCGCTGGCACGGCGGCGAAGGCGACGGCCAGCAGGCGGAACCCGCGGGTGCTGAGTCCGCGATAGGTCGCTTCCGCGCGCACTCGCGAATCGGCATCCAGTGGCCGCTGTTGAGCGTTTAGTTCGTAAGAAGCACAGACGGGGAGCACACTTTCCGGAGCGCCTTTAGTTATTAGCAATCTTTCGCTCTCGTGTTCCACGACAATCGAGACGCGACGTCTTTCGAAGTCGAAAGGAATCTCATCGAGTTTTCGATAAGCGTGAATGTCCGGATGGTCATGTTGCTGGACGGCGGCGTCGAGCGGATCGCTGCTCCGGCTTTCCTTGATTGCCTGATCAAGGGGGTTGGTTACGCCCGTCTCGTGCAGGCTATTCAGGTAGGCGAGCAGAAAGGCGCGTTCCGAAGGGACGCCAAAGGGATCGAGGTGCTGGTCCAGCCCCATCTCGCCGCTGGTGAGCGTGCCGGTCTTGTCGCTGCACAAGACATCGATGCTGCCGAAGTTTTGCATCGCCTCGAGATGCTTGACGATCACTTTCTTGCGCGCCATGTGGACAGCGCCTTGCCCCAGCGTGACCGTCGTGATCATGGGCAGAAACTCGGGCGTCAAGCCGACCGCAAGCGCGACCGCGAAGAGCAGAGACTCCAGAAAATTGTGATGCAGGACGACGCTTACCAGCAGCACGAAGAACACCAGCAGAATGGTTGTCTTCATGATCAAGAAACCAAACTGTCGTGTGCCTTTTTCGAACTCGGTTTCCGGTGGCTTGGTGGCGAGGCGCGTGGCAATGTCGCCAAACATTGTGTTCGCGCCGGTCGCCATTACCGCGGCGGTGCCCGTGCCGCTGACTACAGAGGTGCCAAGAAAAACTTTGTGATCGTCGGTGGTGTCTGGCGAGATTGCGGCGAGGTCAACAGCCTCCTTCGCGACGGGCAGCGACTCGCCGGTGAGCGCTGCCTGCTGCACGTGCAGGTCGCGAACCTTGAATAGCCAGGCATCAGCAGGCACAAGATCGCCGGCGGTGAGTTTGATGACATCGCCGGGCACCAACTCGCGTCGCGGAATCTCTTTCCAGGTGGCGTCGCGCAAAACCGTGGCTGTCGGAGCCACTTCCTTGCGAATGCGCTCAACGGCACGTTGTGAACGATAAGTCTGAAAAAAGTTGAGAGCGGCACTCAGCAACACCATCATCGCGATGATGGCAGCATTGAGGACTTCACCAACCGCCGCCGAGATGGCGCTAGCCAACAACAGAATAATCGCGAGCGGATTCAGGAAGAGAAAGAGAATCTGGACCAGGCCCGACGTGCGCTGCGACGAGACCGGTTCGTTCGCGCCAAATTGCGATAGCCGGCGGCTTGCCTCCTCGCTTGTCAGACCATTCTCGGGGAGTGAGCTCTTGCTCGAATTTTGGGAAGAAGAACGCATTTTGCGTAAAGAGCGGTTTTATTACTGGGGTGGCAATTGATGCGCAAGTTTCAGAGATACGATCCACGAAATCACACAAAATTACACTAACGACATTTCGTGTCAATTCGTGTCTTTTCGTGGATCGCGCTCTTATGGCTTAATTACCACTTTCAATACTCCGTCGGCGCGTTCACCGAACAACTCATAAGCGTCGGCAATTTTTTCCAGTGGAAAAGTATGTGTCAGCAGCGGCGTTAGATCGACGCGACCGTGTTTGATCACTTCCATCAACCGGCGCATGCGTTCCTTACCGCCCGGGCAGAGCGTTGTCACCAGGCGATAATCACCAATGCCGGCGGCGAACGCCTCGTATGGTATTTGTAACTTGCCAGAGTAGACGCCGAGACTCGAAAGTGTTCCACCCGGTCGCAGGCTGCGCAGGGCGCTCTCGAAAGTCTGTTGCGTGCCGAGCGCCTCGATGGCCACGTCAGCGCCGCCGCCCGTCAGTCGTTGCACTTCCGCGACGACGTCCACTGCTCTGTAGTCGAGCGCGACATCAGCGCCCATGCGCTTAGCCATCGCCAGCCGGTTGTCGTCGCCGTCAATGCCGATGATGAGCGTGGCCCCCATTAACTTTGCTCCGGACGTGGCGCATAAACCAATCGGCCCCTGCGCGAACACCACTACGGAATCGCCGATACGGATATTGCCAGACTCTGCGCCGCTGAAACCTGTGGAAGCGATGTCCGCCAGCAGCACCACCTGTTCGTCAGTCAACTCATCCGGAATCTTCGCCAAATTTGCCTGCGCATTAGGCACCAGCAAATACTCGGCTTGCGCGCCATTGATTGTGTTCCCAAAGCGCCAGCCGCCAAGTGCTTCATAGCCGCCGCCGTGGCCGCACTGCGAGAGTTGCCCCGACAGGCAGGCGCGACATTGACCGCAGGGAGTGATCGCTCCGACCAGAACCCGATCGCCTATTTCATATCCGGTTACACCCGCGCCCAGTTCGGCGATTACTCCAACCGGCTCGTGGCCGATAATCAACCCTGGTTTGACCGGATACTCGCCGCGAAGGATATGCAGGTCAGTCCCGCAAATCGTCGTCAGCGTGACCCGTATCACTGCTTCGCCGACGCCGGCGACAGGTCGATCCACTTCTTCGACACGGATTTCATTCTTTCCGTGAAACACGTTTGCTTTCATTTTTGCCATTTTGTTTTTCCTTCTCTCGCTATCGTCACACCTAAAAATCGGCCAACTCTTTTACCGGCAAGGTAACACGCAGAGCATTCAAGACGGCGACTACGTCGATGATCTCTTGCGTAACCACGCCCGCCACCGGCGGGAGATAGCCAAAGGCAGCGAGAAACATGCCTATCAAACTCAGACCCATGCCCCCGACTGCGCTCTGCAGAGCGATCACCCTCATCCGCCGGCCAATGTGAATTAACTCATCCACTCTGCGCAGAGACGCGTCCATGATGACTGCATCTGCGGCTTCTGAAGTGATGTCGCTGTTCTGACCAAAGGCCACGCCAACGGTTGCCGCCTGCATCGCTGGTGCGTCGTTAATGCCGTCACCGACGAATAGTGTCGGTCCACGCTTCGCTTCTTCGGTGACAATCTCCACCTTGTCTTCCGGACTTTTCCCCGAATGCACTTCTGTGATCCCGACCTTGCCCGCCAGATAGCGGACTTCAGATTCGCGATCACCGGATAGCAGCATGACCTTACTAACGCCATGGCGCGGTGAAAGGTGGCTAACGAACGAGCTGCTGTCGTCTCGCGGCTCATCACGAAAACGCAGCGCCGCCGCATAAACTTCGTCGATAAGAATCAGGCATTCAAGGCCGCTGGTAGGCGGTGGCAAGTCTTCCAACTTCGCGCGTCCTTCGCCAACGAGCGCGCCGCGACCCGTGATTTCAACCTTTCTTCCGTCAACTATCCCGCGCATTCCTTCGCCTGGTTTTTCACTGATCTCGGTAACCGGTCGAAGCTGCAATTTGTCCTGCTGCGCCGTCTTCGAAAGAGCTTGAGCGAGCGGATGCCGCGAATATTGTTCCACGCTGGCAGCGAGCGTGAGCACGTCAGCTCGCGAAAAACCCGGCGCGCAGATCACCTCCGTGAGCGAGGGTCGCCCATACGTAAGCGTGCCGGTCTTATCAAAGATGAGCGTGCGGCACTTATCGATCTGCTCAAGCATCGCCGGATTCTTGATAATGATGCCGCGTCTGGCTGCGAGCGATATCGCTCCGATCACTGCGACGGGAATGGCAATTAACAAAGGGCACGGCGTCGCAATCACGATTACTGCCAGGAAACGATCTGAATCACCACTCAAAGCCCAGGCAAGCACGGCGATAATCAGCGCGACGGGCGCGTACCATCCGCCAAGTCGATCACCTAGTCGACGCAACTGCGGTCGGTTTTGCTCGGCTTGCTGCATAACCTGCATGATGCGCGCGTAACGTGAATCGACGGGAAGTTTCGTCGCGCGGATCGCGAGCATGCTCTCGCCGTTAATTGCGCCGGAGAGGACTTGCGACCCCGGCGCCTTCGACATTTCAAACGGCTCTCCGGTTAGAAACGATTCATCCATCGTTCCGTGTCCTTCAACGATCACGCCGTCGACCGGGCAATATTCGTGTGGCAGGACGCTCAGAATTTCTCCAACGGTAACTTGATCGAGCGAGATGTCGGCAATCCCGGTCTCTAATTTCCTGTGCGCGATACGCGGCATCCGTTTGGCCAGAGCGTCAAGCACGGAAGACGCGCGATGCGTCGCGTACTGCTCAAGCGCGATGCCCCCGGAAAACATCAGCACAATGATCGCGCCCACCAGATACTCGCCTAAAATGACGGACGTGATAATCGCAACGCCCGCGAGCACGTCAGTACCTAACTCGCGCCTCGAGAGCTTGCGAATCAAATCGAAGAGAATTGGCAGGCCGCCGATGACCAGCGTAACGAAAAGGGGAATGCTCGACACATTGTCAGGCGTCGCGGTGAGATACCGAAGGGTGAGATGAAGCAGGATCGACAGCGATGAGATCAGGGCAACGACAGTCTCGAGCGAGGAACGTCTGTGCCGACTGGACGATTCGTTGGGAATCGAGGGCGTGGCCGTCTTTGTCATACACGTGGCAGATCCTGGGAGGGAAATGTAGTGTGCAGGAATTCACCTTCCCAGGAATGTTCCAGCAAGATTAGGTGCCGATCGCCAGCGCCGACTCAAAACGCAGCAGGCTTGTTTCTCCCATCGCGTCGACGATCTCCCGAGTTTCATCGCGGCCATCCAGTTCGCGCTTGGGCGCCCGGGCGTTGCTCGGGCGCCCAAGCGCGCTCACTACCCGCGATCTACCCGGTTCGTTCATGTCTTCGATGAAGTTCCTCTTCCTCCATCTACCATATTCGTCTACGCGAATATCAGTGAGCCCAAGCTCGAGAAATCCATAAATCAAGAATGCCCGTTTCGAGCGCCAGCGTTGGGCCGCTCGGCATCAATCACCGGCGAACTTGATCTCAGGCTCGAGCTTCGTCTCTGTCTTGATCGAATTGGAAATCAGACAATTTCTTTCGGCTTTTTCCAAAATTCGACCCGCGCGCTCGGCATCGCGAGCGTGACTGATAACAAGCTTCGGATGCAGCGTGATCTCAGTCATCACAAATCCCTGCCCCTCCAGCTTCTCAAGCTTTCCCTTTGCATCGGCCTTGAAACTCACGAAGTCGAGTTTTGAATTTTCAGCAATCGCCAGAAATGTAGTCATGAAACATGAGTTGACCGAGGCGACGAAGAGATGCTCCGGTGTCCAGACCCCTTCATGGCCTTTGAATTCGGGCGGCGCGTCGACTTGTAGATTCGGCAACACCGGCGCGCTCAAGTCTCCTCTGCGCTCGCCAGTCCATTCAACTTCAGTCGTGTAGAAATACTTGTTTTCCATGATTGCTCCTCGGTTCGTTTATGTAGGGTAGTTCGTCAAGCGGCTCAAAGCGCGCGGTGAAGTGACGCAGGAACTTTGGTTGGCTAGTGATCCGATAGCCGCCGATCGACTCGCGCCGTTCGTGGACCTGAAGAATTGCTTCGACCACGTAATCAATGTGGCTCTGTGTATAGACGCGATGCGGAATTGCCAGACGCACCAGCTCCATACTTGCGGGGCACTCTGCGCCGGTTTCGGAATGCTTCTCAGCGTGCATCACTGAGCCAATCTCACATGAACGAATGCCTGCCTCCCGGTACAGTTCAACGGCCAGGGCCTGACCCGGATATTGAAGCGGTGGGATGTGCGGCAGCAGCGCGCGCGCATCAATGTAGATCGCATGGCCGCCGGGCGGTTGCACGATCGGCACTCCCTCGCGGGCGATGTGCTCACCGAGATAGCGAATCGAAGCGAACCGGTAATGCAAGTAGTCCTCGTGCAGTACTTCTTCCAGGCCGACGGCGATGGCTTCGAGATCGCGACCCGCCAAACCACCATAGGTCGGAAAGCCTTCGGTCAGGATCAGCAGGTCCTTCTCCTGTTGGGCCAACTGATCATCATTCGTGCAGAGGAAGCCGCCGATGTTTGCCAAACCGTCCTTCTTCGCGGACATGGTGCAGCCGTCTGCATACGAAAACATCTCTCGTGCGATCGACCTAACCGACTTGCCGGCGTAGCCCTCCTCGCGCAGCTTGATGAAGTAAGCATTCTCGGCAAACCGACAAGCGTCCAAATAGAGCGGAAGGCAGTAGCGCGAACAGATCGCTTTCACATCCCGAATGTTTGCCATCGAAACCGGCTGTCCGCCGCCGGAATTATTCGTCACCGTTAACATGACGAGCGGGATGCGCTCCGGCCCCACGCGCTCGACGAGGCTCGCCAGCGCTTGGGTATCCATGTTGCCTTTGAACGGATGATTGACGGCTGGCTGGTAGAATTCAGGAATCGGCAGATCAACTGCTTCAGCGCCGAGGTATTCGATGTTAGCGCGCGTGGTGTCGAAATGGGTGTTATTCGGTACTATGCTTCCCTTCTTGCACATGATCGAGAAGAGGATGTGTTCGGCGGCCCGGCCCTGATGCATGGGAATCACTTGCTTGAATCCGAAGATGTCGCGCACGGTCTCTTCAAAGCGATAGAAGCTCTTGCTGCCGGCATAAGACTCGTCACCGCGCATCAAAGCGGACCACTGATTTGCGCTCATTGCGGCCGTGCCACTGTCGGTGAGCAAGTCGATGATGACGTTCTCGGCCTTAAGCAGGAAGAGGTTGTAAGCGGCGTCTTTAAGGTAGACTTCCCGCTCCTGGCGCGTCGTCATCTTGATGGGTTCGACTACCTTGACTCTGAAGGGCTCAATGATTGTTTTCATGATTTATTCTGGAGTTCTTAATCGCGAGAACTTTAACGCTCGCAGCGTAGTCATTGACGTTGTGGCGGCGCGGCAAGTCGCCCAGTTGCTTGCGCAGCAGTGCAGACTCGTCCTGGTCGCTTTTTGCGAATCGCTGATCAGGAAAGAGCAATGCTCGTGCCGACAGAAGAACTATCCAGCAGGGCCCACGCGCTTGGGCGCCCAGGCGTTGCCCCGGGCGCCCCACGGTGCTAACTACCCAAGCCATTGTTTCGCGATCAACGACGGTAGATAATCGTCAGCTCCCCGTCCAACCTAGACGATCCCTTTTCATCCTGGGTCATTGTGCCTTCGAAAAATCCGTAGCCCGTAACGCTATCCCAGGTCTGTGTGCTGCCGTCGACGTTGAAAACCAGATGCACTTCAGCGTTTCCCACCTTGTCCCATCTCATCTTGCCGTCGACAAGGCTGCCGTAGAATGAACCCATGTAAACTGTATCTTCATCCTTGGAGGGTCGCATATAGACTGGAAAAGTCCACATGCCACCCGTAATCTCGTTTGCTTCCCCGGGCACAAAGACCGCGGGAAAACAATTCATCGAGAACGTGAACGAACCGGGCAGATCGCCCGAGGTGCGTCCCAGAAAGCCGTAACCGAACATCGTCTCTCCCTTATTGGGATCGACGCCGATAAGTCCGTCCGTAACTTCGACGGCGTGCAGCTTCAGGGTCACGGTTGTATCAACTGATATCGGCCCATTGACACTGCCTTCCAGGTTGGTTTTGCGTTGAGCAGCCGCATTGGCTCCCAAGCCAGCAACTAAGATAAGAGCGGCGATGATCATGAAATGTTTTGTATTCATGGTAGCTTCCTTTCTTCTGGCTTTAACGCCAGCAAATCTGTCCGCCCTCAGCCCCCTCAAGCGTGCGGAACGCTCGAAGGCTGGCGGAGATCGGTTATTCCTCAAACATCCCGCTGTCTCACTTGTAATAAAGCGACACAACGTTACGTCCATAAGGAGCGCAATGCCTGTGCCTTAGGAAAAAGGGAACAAAAACAATGTCCACTGGTTTGGGATTGTGAAAAAATTCCCAACGCGCGAGCGGCGAGTGGGGAAAGTTGAGGACAAGTTATTACGACCGTTGTAGGTTCCATTACGTCAGTGCGGTACTTTGAAATCAAATAGATCTGGCCACGCATTGAATTAGACGACATTGCGGACCAGTGATAGTGCGTTTCCTCGCACGAAATTGCGTAACTTTCCTCATGAAATTGGCTTGACACCTGGTGCCAAGCGCAGTTTCCTTGCAAATACAAACGGCATGTCCGTTGCGATCAGATTTGGTGAAATCCATTCGCGGGAACCACAACAGGCTGGTTCAGTTTGGAGTTCGCAATTCCGCTTGGGAAGAAGATGTTGAAAGGGCGCGATTGAAGTGTTTCTAGAGCACTGAGGAGGTAGTGATGAAAGTAAAAGAAGTGATGACAACGGATGCTAAGGCTATCTGGCTTACTGAGAGTCTGTCTGACGCGGCGAAGTCAATGTGGGAAAACGACTGTGGCATATTGCCGATCATCAAGGACGGTCGAAAAGTCATCGGCATGATTACGGATCGTGACATCTGCATGGCTGCAGCGATGAAAGACTGCAACCCATCAGGCATCTCCGTCGAGGAAGTGATGACGGGCCAGGTGTATGCGGTTAAGCCCGAGGACGATGTTCACCAGGCGTTGCAGACGATGCAGGAGCATAAGATTCGGCGGTTGCCGGTAGTCAGTCCCGAAGGCGAGCTGGAAGGCATTGTGTCGATGAATGACATTGTGCTGAAGGCCAAAGAGACTAGTGGGAAGACGCCGCAGATCGACTACGCCGCCATCGTTAAGACCTACCAGGCAATCTGCCAGCATCCGCTGCCAATGTCGACGGCGGCCACGGTTGCGAAGTAACGAGATCGGGTCTCGATCACTCGTCTGCTTTGAATCACCGAGAGGATCTGGCTACAGGTCCGGCAGGAGGTAATTATGTTGGAAAACAGAAGTGACAAGGAACTCGCGCAGCGAATACTGCGCGAATTGAAATGGGATTCGCGAATCGAGTGGGCCAGCATCAACGTTGAAGTCAACGATTCGGTGGTAACACTAACCGGTGTTGTTTCGAGCTATGCCAGGAAGATCGCTGCACAGGAGGCAGCGCATCGTGTCGCCGGCGTGCTCGATGTTGCCAACGACCTTGAAGTCAAACCAGGCGATCGCTTTGCGCGGACGGATACGGAAATCGCCGGCGCGGTTCGCAACGCGCTGGAGTGGGACGCGTTGGTTCCGAATGAGTTAGTCCAGTCGACGGTGACAGATGGCTGGGTAACCCTGGAAGGAGACGTGGACTACTGGCGTGAGCGCGAAGATGCTGAATGCGCGATTCTGCGCCTGACGGGCGTGGTGGGCGTAATCAATAACCTCAAGATCCGTAAACGGCCAGTCGATCCAAAGGAACTGCGCGAACAGATTGCGTACGCGCTGGAACGGCGCGCCGATCGCGAGGCAGAGCGGCTGCGCGTGGATGTTAACGATGGCGCAGTCGATCTTTGGGGCCGCGTGCATTCGTGGCAGGAAAGGCGGGCCGTGATCGGATCGATAGGCCATGCGCCGGGTGTGACGCAGGTCAGAGATCATCTGCGGATTGATCCGTATTTCTAAGTAATTGTTTCGCATTAAGTAGGGTGCTTCAGCGCTGGCTGCCTGGCTTGTCAAGAAAAGTCAGGCAGGCGGCCTCGGGGGGTTGGCAACCGCTTCCCGGTTCTACTGCCATGCCATCAGATCTGTGCCAAGAGGACGGAACGCAATGATTAGCAAGAACAAGTTAGGTCTGGTCGTCGGCTCCTTCTTTGGACTATGGCATCTCGTATGGTCAATCCTGGTGGCTTTGGGCCTTGCTCAGCAACTTATCGACTGGGTTTTTCGCCTTCACTTTATCCAGCCGCCGTACGTAGTGACGCCTTTCCAAGCTTAGCGTGGCCGTCGCTTTGCTCGTGATCACTTCCACTCTTGGATACATGATCGGCTGGATATTGGCGACGATTTGGAATTGGCTTCATGCGACGTAAGAGGGAACTGTAGCTGACATTCTTTTCGGTCCGTGGCGATAACCCGGCGTTGCCGTGTTGTGGGAGGTCCTGAAAGAGAGGGAAAACATGAAAGGCAATAAGAGGTACACCAACGCGACATTCACGAAGCGTGTCGATCACGAAGCTGGCCGCCATCACACGAAACGCGCGCCAAAGGAGCCGGCAGTTTGTGAATCGTGCGGCGCGGTATATGCCAAGCGGCGTTGGACCGCCGCCGACGCCGATCGGGGCACGCGCGAGCCCACCCACTGGCGTCCGGCGAAAGTCACGACGTGTCCAGCGTGCGTACAAGCACAGGGAGGTGTGCCGAGTGGGTACGTCTACATTCAAGGTGCTTTTGTCGCAGCACATAAGGATGAGATTGAAAAACTTTTGCGCAACGAAGCCGAGCGAGCTGCCGAGGATAATCCCCTGGCCCAGATCATGCTTTGGAAAGAAAACGGAGAAGGGAAGTTAACGCTGACAACTACGACCGAACATCTGGCTCAGCGTCTGGGGCACGCGCTCGAGAAGGCATTCGACGGCAAGGTTAATTACGACTTCTCGCACGAGAACAAACTCGCTCGCGTTAACTGGCGTCGCGATTGATTGATTAAACTCCGACTGTAACTTGGATCTCACCCACCCCGTAGGATGCGGCCAAGCCAGCTTCTCTTTACCAGTGCGGCTTTCGCATCTGACCCGTTGGCTTCAACAATGTCTGGCGTTGCTCGTTTGCCGGTTATTCGGTTTATATGAATACGGTAGCAGATAGGAGTAAGAGAGTGCGGGGTGTCTCGGTGTGCAGTGCCGACGTAAGCAGGTTCCCACCACATTGCTCTTCTTTGCAGAAGTTGCTGAGCTTGCGCGCGAATGCCTTTGTTTTCTGGTGTGTCCGGCAACTCCTCGTAGCGCCCAAAGACAACAACGCTCATCCATTGTTCGTAACTAATTTGCTCTTCGATTTCCAGACAGACGCGCGGGTTGGAGCGCATCCATTCGACCTTTTGTCCGAGTGTCGCAAACCCATAGAGATGATCATCATCGTAAACATAGTAAATCGGAACAACATAAGGCTGGTTGTCACGCGCGCACCCTAATCTGCCGACATTTGTGTGCTTCAGAGCGCTGCGACACTCAGCTTCGGTCATCTCATGAATAAACATGCCAACACGCTCCCCGTCCCGCCGCTAGTGCAACACTAGTCTATCCAGTCCAGTAGCAATCAGCGTTCCGGCTGAAATAGGCGATTCACGCTTAATTCTCAAACGGGATAAGCCGTCGCTGCGCTTGGGTATGCGTAAAGCTACGCAAGCCGGTGTGAAACTTCGCCACCTATGCGCAAATTCGTAAGTGACCTAATCGCTGTGCCGGATGTTCAGTCGTCTCGCGTTACGTGGCGCCGAGACTAGTCGACACCTCTCTTACTTGGATTTACTGTTCAGTCTGGGCTATCACCAGCACGCCGGCGCCGCGAATGGCATCCTGCTTTAAGGCGATAAGGGCGTCGTTAGCGTGATCCAAAGAAAACGTCTGAGTATGTGTGTGCACGGGAATGCGCGCCGCTTCCGCGAGAAACTTCTGACCATCGTCTCGGGTGTTGTTGGCGACGCTGCGGATCATTCGTTCACCGTAGATTAACTTATAGTCGAAGGATGGGATCGGGCTCATGTGAATGCCGCCGAGCACCAATGTCCCTCCTTTTCTAATGGCTTTCAGTGCCAGCGGGACCAATTCGCCTGCCGGTGCAAAGATAATCGCAGCGTCAAGCGTGACTGCTGGTTCTGCCTCCGCATCGCCCACCCACACCGCACCCAACGCATGGGCGAGCGCTTGATGTCTTTCGCGATCGCGAGTGCAGACATAAACCTCAGCTCCGCGCGACCGCGCCACTTGAATACAAACATGGCCGGCGGCTCCAAAGCCGTACAAGCCAAGCCTTGCTCCTTTCCACTCGTTTTCATTTATACCAGTCAGTCGCAAGCAGCGATAACCGATGATTCCCGCGCACAGAAGCGGCGCCGCCTGAATGTCATCGAAGCCGTCCGGCAGCCGGTAAGTGAATGCTGCCGGCGAAAGCATATACTCGGCGTAACCGCCATCGACCGTCCAGCCAGTGAACATCGCGCGTTCGCAGAGGTTTTCCCGATCAGATCGGCAGAACATGCAGACTCCACAGGTGCGATTGAGCCAGGCGACACCGACTCGATCCCCCACTGCAAACTTTTTCACCCGCGACCCCAGAGCAGCTATGCGTCCGACGATTTGGTGACCCGGAATCACCGGAGACCGGCGAACCGGCAGTTCACCTTCAACCACGTGCAGGTCTGTTCTGCAGACACCGCACGCGCGAACACTCACCAGCACTTCATCTTCCGCGGGCGTCGGAACAGCTACGTCAGTGAGTACAAGCGGACGCGATTCAACCGGCGCCGGTTTGCTAAGTGTCCATGCCTTCATCTTCGTTCTTTCACGTTGGATCTCATTGATCGGCAGATAACGCAGCTTACTTAACCCACGGCAATCGACGTTCCCTCTCTGTTGCAAATGTTTCTTTCAATACCCCGGTCCGGTCAGGCCTGTCCCATCCTGCGCAAACCTACCCAGGCGTGGGTAAAACCTCGCGCGGTTTCCGCCTGGCCTTCGGTTTCGTAGGGGATATTTGAAACGACATCATCCGAAGAATGGCCGGCGTTAGCAACTCAATGCAGGCACATCTGTTGCATCGTTGTGAAGGAAGGTTAGGCCAATACACCGGTAGTTCGAGCTGGTACTGTTAAAGAAGGAGGGCTGAGATGAGACTGAGATCAACGTTGAACCCGGAGGATCAGAGCAACCTGATTGAGGGACCGACCACCTATCGAATAAGCCCAAACCAATCCGAACTGCTCTGCGGATTATGTGGGGCGGCCTATTACGTCGATGAAGTGATCTTTGATCAGGCAATGGCGGCGATGGAGGAGGGAATCGAGAACCCGTTCTGCTGCGATGAATGCGAAACAGAGGACGAGGAGCTGTCCCATTGATCAATTCGAACAGATTTGGCTATGTCGTCAACTGAGATTCTGGAAGAGGTCAAGCCCGCCACCCGTGCAGGCCATCATGTCATCGCTTCGATTCGTGGCAGCCAAGCCGGCCCCACGTTAATCATCCTCGGTAGCATTCACGGAAACGAGCCGGCCGGCACGCAAGCGGCGCATCGAGTGCTCAGTCAGCTCAAGGAACTAAGGCCCTATCTTCGTGGCGAAGTTATTCTGCTCACTGGCAACACGCGCGCGTTGGCTCGAAAGGTTCGGTACCTCGACACCGACCTGAATCGTCTTTGGACCACGGCTAACATTCTGGCGATCAAATCAGGCAACGCCGTTCACCCGAGCTCGTCGGAAGCACTCGAACAACGAGAGCTGCTCGTTGAATTAGAGGACGCCTTTACCCGCGCCCGCGGCGAGATATTTTTTGTCGATCTGCACACTACGTCGGCGCCGGGAAAACCCTTCGCCACTGTCGGCGACACGCTGCGCAACCGTCGCTTTGCTTTGAATTTTCCTGTCACCATTGTCCTGGGCCTCGAAGAACAGATCGATGGCACGCTGCTCGAATACGTCAACAACCTCGGCGTGATAACGATGGGCCTGGAAGCCGGCCAACACGACGCTGCGTCGTCGACAGATAATCACGAAGCGGTGATCTGGATTGCGACTCTGGCGACCGGGAATCTCGGCCGCCAGGATGTGCCTGAGCTTGAAAGGCAGGTCGCGCTACTCGTGCGCGCTGGTGGCCGCAGGGTGGTCGAGGTACGACACCGCCACGCGATTTCGCCGGACGATGAATTCAAGATGGAGCCGGGCTTTACCAACTTCGAACCCGTGCGGCGCGGACAGTTGCTGGCTCATGATCGCCAAGGCGAGATTACGGCCAGGAAAACGGGGCTGGTGCTGCTACCGCTTTACCAGGGATTAGGTGATGACGGCTTTTTTCTCGGACGAGAGGTGCGAAAATTCTGGCTCAGTCTGTCGGCTTTCTTAAGGCGCCTGAAGATTGTCAACTTTGTGCACCTGCTGCCGGGTGTTCGCCGCGATCCTCATGACGAAAATTTCCTGATCGTAAATACGCGCGTGGCTCGAATTCTTCCGCTACAGATCTTTCACCTGTTGGGCCTGCGCCGCCGACGCTGGGTCGGCAATCATCTCATCGTCAGCCGCCGCGCGTTTGATCTGCAAGGGCCGCTCGAATCAAAGGTGAAGTCTCGTATCCCGTCTGCGTGAACACACCACGCGCCATTTGCCTGGCACTGGTCAGCAACTGCGGCTGGCCCTGGGTTCCGGCGGCCGCGAGTTGATTGATGCCGTTTCGGAGATCGCAGAATGGCAGGCCTGACCCCAGATTCTTTGACCCTGATTTGCGTCCGAAGTGCTTTATTAATCGCAGTGCGTTCTGCTATTCTCCCATCAATATGAGCAGCAACTTAGATCAACTCACGGCTGATGCGATGAAACTCCCGCTGAGAGATCGCGTGCAGCTCGCGCAGCGCTTAGTCTCAACTCTTGATGACGAAGTCGAGGCTGATACCGAGGCTTTATGGTTCACCGAAGCTGAGCGACGGCTTGAAGAACTTCGCGGCGGGAAAGTCCAGGGTATCAGTGCCGAAGACTCGTTTCGCAATGCGCGCGAAGCTCTCAAGCGATGAAGGTCATCTTCCATCCGGAAGCTTCCGAGGAAAAGCTGGAGTCCGCGCGGTTTTATGAAGCGAGATCTGAAGGCCTCGGTTGGGATTTCTTAGCTGCAGTAGAAGAAACACCCACCGCATCGAGCAATCTCCCGAAGCCGGCCCAATTGACCGAGCAAGTATTCGCAAGAGGATTGTACCTGGCTTTCCGTTCACGATTCTTTATGAAGTGCAGTCTGATCGAATCTTCATTGCGGCAGTAATGCACCAACATCGGCGGCCGGGTTATTGGCGAAAGCGAGTTGTCCGCTGACGCGTACGATCACGCCTTCCTTCACGGTTCGTAGGTCAGATTTGCTAACTGGTGTCCTATCTTAGGGGCGAACCACTAGTCGTGTCCTGGCCGCAGGGCGGCCAAATGTCTATAGCTCAGGTTGCGGAAATGCTTTGCGCTCCGGAGGAGCGCAACGTGCCTCTCACGATAGGCGAGATATTCCGCTCCTCCGGAGCTGAGCAGGAAAAGGGCCGTCGCGTGGCTATAAATATTTCGCTCGAGCGCCAAGAAAAGCTGGGTGTTTCTGACTGGGTGAAAGTCCCAGTAGAGAAGGTCTAACCAACCACTCTTACCGAGTGTTGCAGCCGTGAGGAGGTGGAGTCAACGCCGAACGTAACGGTTGAGGCGTAC
>JANMQG010000188.1:0-20929 GCA_031370285.1 Chloracidobacterium sp.
CTCTTGCAGGCGCTCTTGCTCTTCCTGTCCCCGGCGACGAGTCTCCTCAAGCAGCTGCAGTTGTGTTTCCACCTGCCGGTTGATTTCCGCTTCGAGCCGCGAACGCTCTATCTCAGCCTGAGCGCGCGCCTCCTCTGCAGCCTGCATGCGTGCCTGAGCCTCTACCAGTATTTGCGCCTCTGCATCAACCTTTTCGCGAGCAGACTCAACTTCCGCGCGACGCTGGGCAACTTCTTCCCCAGCCTGACGCAAACCCTCCAGCTCTACGCGCAGCTGCTGCTGTGCCTCACCGTTCTTCTTTTCCGCTTCGCGGTGCAGGCGTTCAGCTTCAGTTCGCTGGGCTGTTTCCAGGGCTGCCTGTTCTTCCTTCAACCGTTCAATTTCACTCGCAGCTTTGTCGCGCGCGACTCTCACATTCGTCTGCTGCAGCAAGACTTCATCCGTCGCTTTTTGCAAGGCTTCTTCTTCAGTCCGCAGCCGTGCCAACTCTGCCTCCTGCTGCGACTTGGCCTTCATCACGGCTCCGCATAGCTTCCGCGTGACGCACCGCTTCCGCAGCCTCCTGACGCGCTGTTTCCAGATCCGCCCTGCGCCGCGCGACATCTGCCGCGTCAAGCCGAAGACTGGCGGCTTTCAAACGGAGGTTTGACTCTTCGTCCACATAACGCTGGGCTTCAGCTTCGGCCTCTAGACGGGCAGCTTGCTCGGCCGTCACCGCATCTCTCTCCTGAGCCCAGCGAACTTCTGCTTCTTCTTCCGCTCGTTTCCGCGCTTCCTCCTCTTCCAGTCGCCGCGCTGCCACTTCAGCTCGTAACTTCGCCTCACGCTCAGTTCTCCGCCTGACCTCCTGCTCCGATTCTTTACGCGCCGCTGCGATTTCGAGTAGCTGCGGCGCGAGTTGTTCGACCGTCAACCGGAATTTATTTTCTTCCAGTAGGAGTTGTTGCTCTTCACTATTGGAAATGGAATCATTAACGGTCAGTTCTGCTGCGCTGGTTTGGACAGCGCTATTGTGATGAACTGAAGTTTCCATTTCTTCCTGAGCGTGGGCTTCTTGCCCGCCCGGTTGGACGATGTCAGACTTCGCAGCTGCGATCAGAACCTGCCAGGGAGCGCGCTCAACTTCCCAGTCGTGTTGGGCCAACTCAGACGTCCGCGACTCGGCCTCATGTGTTCTTTCGGTTTCGTCATTCGATGTTGCCTCGATATCAACGTTGGCCATTGGCGCGTCGCCAATCTGACTGAGCGCCCCCTCTGCAGCCTGACGAACTGTTGGATCATCGTCGAACATGGCGGCGATCAGATGCGCAGTTGCGCGCTGGCTACCAACCTGCCCCAGGGCGCGAGCTGCTGCCGCACGCTCCTCGGGAGAGTCTGCCGCGCGTAGATTTTGCACCGCTTCGTCAAAATAGCCGTGGTCCATGAAGAGTTGCCGCGCGCGTTCCTGTTCCTGCCCGGTGGGATTCTCGAGATGTTCAGGTGCGACCGAGTTTGCTCGGCGGTCAGACTGAGGAGTGTCATGCACCGCTCCGCTAGGGTTGGAGCGAGGTATCTCCTGCGTATCGCTCGGTGCCTTTTCAGGATTCTCGGACGAAGGCTCGTCCGTACTTCGCCCAGACATCGTGGCCAGAAGTTCCGCGGCTACAACTTCTCGAGTCGCCTTGTCTTCCGAGGCAGCGACGTTTGCTTCACTAGACCGGCCGGCAAGGAACTCTTTCACAGCGTTTAGGTCTGCTTTGAATTGTTGGTTCACAGACGATTTAGCTTTCCGTAGTGAGGTAACCCTTTAGCAAAAACAGCAACGACACTCGGTCACCCACTGCCCCAGCAAAACGGGGACAGCTCACTGCTCACTACCCAGACAGATCGATTTTGTTAAAGATAGTCCGATTTCCCGATTTCTTCTACAGAAACCTGCTATTTTTCCTGTTTCCGCGCCGCTAAAGTTTGTCAGGTTCAAATTTCGGCTGTTAGGCAGTGCAAACTGATAGCTGTTGGCGGGAAACTGTTTCGCGTTAAGACGAACCGGCAACTCGATAGTCAGCCGCAATAAGCGACTGGCTGGCTCGTTCTTCTCTCGCAAAGGTAACCAACCGTTGGGCGTTACCACCAACTGTTCGCTACAATGAAGCTTCCGGTTAGTCAGGAGGGTTATCATGTTTTCGGAGAATCGAACTGAACTCTTAGTTCTTGTTAGCTTGGTATTGCTAATTGCTTCTTCCGCCGCGTCGAGGCCGCGAAAAATGCAACACTTGTCAACAGGCTCATGGGGTGGTCCGCATATTAGAATCGAGGTCGGGCAACGCTCGGCAACGATCGACTATGATTGTGCGAATGGCACGATAGAAGGCCCGCTTACCTTCGACAGCAAAGGTCGTTTTACCTGGCGCGGAACACACAGCCGGGAGCGCGGCGGGCCAATTCGAATCGATGAAAAGTCTAACACCCGTCCAGCGATCTATGCGGGCTCTGTCAAGGGCGACACGATGACGCTGACGGTTAAGCTGGCGGATACTAACGAAGTTGTTGAGACCTACACTCTGAAGCGTGGCAGCTACGGAAGAGTTTTCAAGTGCATGTGAGTTGATGTCCTGTAACGTAAACTGTTAGTTTGCGGACGTCTCGCAAAATCGTGGCGTCGCAAACTAACAGTTTTGTGTTGCCTGGAAAAGATTCACGAATGACGATGGCGAAAGTGGCGTGGAAGTTCTTAATAAGGGGTGAGGTGCAGGGGGTTGGTTATCGCTTCTTCGCGCAACGCGCCGCGGCGCGCCATCAGGTGTTGGGTCATGTGCGAAATTGTCCTGATGGAAGTGTCGAGGTAGTTGCCGAAGGATCGGCGAGTGCTGTAGAGGAATTCAAGAAAGACCTTGTCACCGGCCCGCAGTGGTCACGAGTAGAGCAGGTAGAGGAAATCAACCTTGAACCGACCGGGCTGTACTCGAGCTTTAGAATTGAATGTTAAAGAGCAGTCAGTAGTTCGTGGTCCGTAGTCAGTTGCACTCTCTCCGAAACGACTGACCACTGACCACTGGCCACTTACAACTAACTAATATGGACGACTTGAAAAAACTGATTCGCGAAGTGCCTGACTTTCCGAAGCCCGGCATAAATTTTTACGACATTACCACGCTGCTAAAGCATCCTGACGGTTTGCGCAAAACTGTTGACGCGCTGGCTGCGGAGTACGAAGGCGAAAAGGTGGATACCGTCATAGGCGTCGAAGCGCGCGGCTTCATCTTCGCGCCGGCGCTTGCCTACCACCTGGGCGCTGGCTTCGTGCCGGTCCGCAAACCGAAGAAGCTGCCGGCCGAGTGTGCTTCAGTCTCATATGATCTCGAGTATGGGCAGGACACACTCGAGATTCATCGTGATGCCGTAGGCAATGGTCATCGTGTGATCATTGCCGACGATCTACTGGCCACGGGCGGAACCGCAAAGGCTGTTTGTGATCTGGTCGAAGGATTGGGCGGCACAGTTGTGGGTTTGGTGTTTGTGGTGGAGTTGGAATTCCTGCCTGGACGTCAGAAACTCGAAGGTTACGACGTGCGCTCGCTGATCAAATATCAATCTTGAAGCCAGAAAACAGGAAACAGAAGGCAGCAGGCTTCTGATTGCTCTCTACTGACTACTGACTACTGACTACTGTTTACTGTATCCTTCCTTTCAGGCTCCCGTAGCTCAGTTGCATAGAGCGTCCGCCTCCTAAGCGGAAGGTCGCGCGTTGGAATCGCGCCGGGGGCACCATTTTTTCGTTAGCTAGCTGAGTCTCGCAATTCGCCTACACATCCAAAAACTTGGCGCGATGTTTTGGCTCCGGCAACATGCACGATTCGTGTTTGCCGAAAACCTGATAACGATGGCGCGCTACAAAGTTGTAGAGTCCATCGCAGACTGCCTTTGGTAGCGCTTTTCCCACCCCGGCGATTCCCCAGATTCCGCCCAGTTGAGTCAGCGCATACACCACGCCGTCTGAGCGCGCCAGCAGACGCTCCGAAGCATGACCGTAATCAAGAACGACATAGAAGGTGTCCAGATCAAGAGGGTCTGCGCCGTGTCGCCTTAGTATCCCTTGCCCGAAGGTACTTTGCAGAGACGCAAACCTAAAACGATCGTGCGAGTCACGTTTCAGCAGAAACTGAACGAGGTGGTTACAGAGTCCGCAAACACCGTCGAAGAGAACGATTGGGTTGGATTCGGTTGTAGACAAAGTGTCAGGTCTAACGCTGGTTGTTCGCTACGCGCAAACTAACAGATTGCGTTACATCACTTGAACTCGAAAGATTTGATGTAGTCGTCGAAGGCCTGTTCCCAACGTTTTACGGTTTTTTCCGGCCCGGTCAGTTTCGCGAAATAAGTTCCCTTTGGCGTTTCGATAACGGCGCCGCGCAGACGGTAGATCGCTTTAGCGTCTTTTGGAGCGCTATCTTGCGACATCCCACCGGAGTAGTTTCCCATCACGTCAACTGTACTGACTCGCAACCCGTTAACAGTCAACGTCTCCACCCTGGCTTTGTCCTGGGACGCGGATCCATCCGGTTGCTTTACCATATCGACCCAGCGTTCAATGTTGGCCTGAGGCGTCCCACCCTGGCCCGGTCCGAAATAAAAGAGGGCAAGCAAGGCGTCTTCGCCATCGCCTTCGGCCTTAAGCAATTTGTATTGCGCCAGGCGCATCTCGGAAGTTGACTTCTCCACCGTCCAACCTTCGGGAACTTTGTAGTGTATTTCGCCCGGCGCCGCTGGGGTTGACGGCGCTGAACTACCTGAAGACGGCGTTGCCGAATTGCGCGGTCCGCCGGTTACAGACTGTTTCGAACAGCCGGCGCAAATGAACGCCAGAGTAAGTATGGTAATGATTGTTTTCAGCATAATGTTGATTTAATCGCAGTCTTCGATCTAGTGCAAGCGCTGCAGTCTTCTCTTTCAAGGTTCTGCCCTAAGCCACTCTAGGCAGCTGCAAAAACTCACACAATCTAGAGGCAAGGTCGTTAGTGTTTTTGGTGCGATTGTGGACGAGTCGTCGCTCACGGCTCGGGCGTCGAGAGTAAGTACACGGCGAACGAAGCCAGCCAGTGTTCGCCTGCGTAGTCGCCGCTGGCTACGTGCGCGAGCGCATCGCTCAAGTGTACACGTGCAGACTTTGCCAGCACCTTTCGCGCCGGATCGGTCGGCGGCAGCGCGTTCGCGATGCTCCGCATACACCAGGCGCGGCTCAAGTTCAAACCATCCAAATGAACGAGCTTGGGATCACTGCGGTCCGTTACCGTTGCGGGTTGCATTAGTGTCTGTGGTATGCCGGCCGCAAGTTGCGGCAGGAATCGAACAAACCATTGACGAAACTCTGCCACGCCCAGCACTCGACGCATCAAATCCGCTTCCAGCAAAGCCGGTGAAAAGAAATCTTCGCCACCCGGTTCCCAGGCGCCGGGATAGTTTCTGTCGTTTGCAAAATACGTTCGGCTACGCTCCGCGACGAGTGCGGCGAGTCTTACGTTACCGCTCGTCTTGGCATAGTCAAAGGCGAAAGCGAGGCCGAAAGCGGTATTCGGATGAACGCCGGTGCGAATCGGATAGGTTTGTTTCGGCAGAAACCGAAGGTAAGACTCGACCAGAGCATCGGCCAGCGGCTGCAAATTCCTGGACCAGGTTTTCGCCTCAGCGTCGCTGGACAAGGAAAGTTCCTCGGCAAGTTTCAGCAACCAGGCCCAACCGTAAGTTCGTTCAAACGACTGACGATTCTTCTGTTTGAGGTAAGCAGTCTCCGCGAGAATATTCTCTGCGCTCAGGTTGGCGCCAAGTGCTTTACGAATGTCGCTTGCTTCCGGAAGATCAGGAAACAGTCGCAGCAGACGCACCAGCATCCAGTGGCCGTGAACAGACGAGTGCCAATCGAAACAGCCATAGAAGGCGGGATGCAATGCTTTGGGACTCTGGACTTCGGCCGGGTCATTCAAAACGTGTTCAGGTTTGTTTGGGTATTCCCTGGTAACGCATTTCAGTGCCAGCTGCGCGAAGTGTGACGCTTGAGATCGGGTTAGTGAAATATCTTGTAACTTAGATTGGTTCAACTGAGCGGTTGTCGAAACTGCACCAGAAACAAAGAGTGCAACTACGAACATGGTTGCGATTGTTTGTTTGGACACTGCTCCTCCTGATATCTCGCGGACACGAGGTCGGACAGGATTTACAAGATGAACACGATTACGCAATCAAAGCCTGCTTAAGTCATTCTTATCCTGTCAATCTTGTAAATCTTGTCAGATCTTACTCCTAGTATCGGTGCGATGGCTGCCCAATATGAATGTGCGGTCCGGTGGCTGTGCCTGAGATCGCCTGGCGAAACGCGAGAAAAGGAACTCCATTCGCGCGTAGGAAGCCCAGCAACGCCTGGCCTTCCGGGCCATCCGGATGGAGCGAAATATCCATCGCGTTGTGATGATCGAGCCGCCAACGATCGTGAATGGCGCCCTGACCAAAGACGGCGATCGGCAATGGCTTCTTGAATGCATCAAGAAAGAAGCGCTGCACTCTCCAGGCGTCTGATAATGCCCACATGGCCGCTCCATTGTAACGAATCATGGCAGCAGTGCTTACCAGGCCGCCCCTGGGAATGGGCTTGGTCTTCGCGAGCGTCTTTTCCGCTTCCGCTTCAAGGATAGTGTCGGCAATCTGGGAATCCGCACTCGTCATCCGTCGGTCTACTTCACCCACCTTGTCTTTCGCCTTTGCCACCTCAGCCTCGCCGGCTTCCATTGCCTTTTTTGAGATTAGTCCGGCGGCGAATAGTTCCCGTGATTTAGTTAGTTCATCCTCCGCTTTGCGGACGCTCTTTTCGTAACTCTCGCGCAGCTTTTGGAGGTTCGCCTTGTACTCGTTAGTGGCTCTGATGAACTCTTCGCGGAGTCTGGTGAGTTCGTCCGTCGGGTTGGCTCGAGTGGTTCTAGCCTGACTCAACTTAGCTGGTCGCGTTTTTGCTTTTCCAGCAACAGGCTTAGCTGCGACTTTCTTTTGCGCGTGCGACCCCGGGATCACAGGCAACAAGAATAAGAGCAGGAGGCTGGAAACGATACTGGGAACAATTGTAGTGATGAAGGGCCGGCGCGGCTCATGGCGGGCAAGTCTCATGGCGATCCACTTCTTCATGATTTTCTCGCCCACAACTCGAGCTCGGAGTTGACCTCTCCGCCGATGAGAATTGCCAGGCCGGTAAAATAGAACCAGAGCATGAGTACGATCAGGGCACCGAGGGAACCGTAGGTTACGCTGTAGGAATTGAAGAAATGCAGATATAGCCTGAAACCAAACGAGACCAGCAACCATAAAACCACCGCGGTTATCGCGCCGCCGGTCCACAGCCTTCGCTTTGGCCGCCGGTCGTTTGGCGCGAGGTAGTAAATGAGATCGAAGGTGAGTAACAGAAACAGCAGGGCGATCGGCCACTGCAAGAGTTTCCAGACAATTGTAAAGGCGGCGCTGAAACCAAAATGCGCCGCCACCCGATCGCCGAGGTGTCCACCGAAAAATACAATAGCCAGCGCGACGACAATGAACAACGAAACCATGATCGTCAGAAAGATAGCCACCAGTCTCACTTTCCACCAGGGGCGATCCTCCTTCACTGCATACGCCACGTTCAGCGTGGAGCTGATCGCACCCATTCCATTCGAGGCGGCCCACAGAGCGGCCAGAATTCCCAGAGAGAGTTTGCCGCCGCCGCGAGCCCGCGCAATCTCATCGAGCGTAGTGTGAACAAGCTTTACTGAAGACGACGGCATGACCGTGGACAGATAAGTAAGTAGTTTGTTGTGCAGATCTGATCCGGCCTCGGCAAAATAACCGAGCAGGGTGACCAGAAACAGTAGCAGCGGAAAGACTGCCAGCAGAAAATAATAGGATAGTTGAGCGGCGCGCCCGAAGAGGTCGTGATCATTGATGCGCGTCCAAAGCCGGCCGGCAAAAGTTTTCCAATCCAAAACGGAAAGACCTCTTTGAAAACGTCCAAAGCCAATGTCCAAAGTCCAAAGTCTAACGCGTCGGGTGATCGAGCGCTAGACTTTGGACTTTGGACTCTGGACTTCGAGCCTGTCACTTTACCATCGTACCGGAGCGACCCCAGCGCGTATTGAGAAAAAAGTTCAGGAGGGAGTTACCGTTGGAGGGCGCGCTTTCGTCATAAGACCAGTAGACAAACATCGCTCGCCCAATCACAAAGTCGCGCGGGACAAAACCCCAGTAGCGGCTGTCTTCGCTGTTTTCACGATTATCACCCATGACAAAGTATTTATTCTCGGGCACTACCAGTTCATGTCCATTTCCCTCGTTCTTGAAGGCGGCATAGTCTTCACTATTTTGTTCATCGCCAGAGCTGGGGTGGTAATAAACGTCGTAGGTTTCGCCCGGCTTACGCGTGGGATCGGTATCAACTGCGAGCGGAGATTTGTTGTCGTTCTTATCGACCGCCTCAATGCGGTGTTCCGGTAAAGGCTTCCCGTTAACTACGACGTTCCGGCCCTCGATGCTAATGCGATCGCCGGGGAGCCCAATAACTCGCTTGACATAGTTGGTGACTATCGGCTTGTTATCCGGCCGATCATCACTCTTTGGATTGTAACGATTGCCTGGATACTTAAAAACGATGATATCGCCGCGTCTGATCTCGCGCTGTGGCAGGAAGGGTAGAGTCTTTCCCGGCGCAAAAATGAATTTGTTAACTAAGAGATGATCCCCGATGGTGATTGTGTTCTGCATCGACCCGGTCGGAACTTTGACCGCCTGCACTACGAATGTCATCCCAAAAAGGGCCATGATCACGGTGACGACAGCCGACTCAAAATACTCGCGCCAAACAGACTTTGGCGGACCGCTTGGTCTTGTCTCCGGCTCCGGCGACGCGCCGTGACCATTGCGATTGAAGACTCGAGAAAAGGCAGACGCCTTGAGAGTCGCTTGCGTCTCAGATACGTTGGTTGAAAGTGGCCGGCTGGAAGGATTGCTCATCATCAAATCATCCTAGATATGTTAGCTGCAGCGGTCAAGTTTGCTCGGTCATCTGCGCCGGAGCTGTTGCGAAGGAATGGCGCTTACGCGAAAACGAACACTCGTCGCAAAGCTCAAGGAAGTCCTAACGTCACACCTCGTTGTTGTTAGTCCTCATCAATGCTAGCGCCTCTTTAGCCGCTGCTGCTTCTGCTGTTTTCTTTGAGCGACCCTCGGCCCGCACGCTACCGCTGTCCCAACTTACTTCGACATGGAAAGTGCGGCGGTGTGGTGGGCCAAGCGACTCAACCACAGAGTATTTCGGCGCCGGTCGCCGCTCGGCTTGTAGTCTTTCCTGCAACATTGTTTTGTAGTCGGCTTCTGCCGCGGCACTCGGCGTTACCTTTTGTAGCTCCTCGCTCAGCGCCTGCTGGACAAACTGAGTTGCCGCCGGCAATCCGCCATCAACAAAAATCGCGCCGGTCAGTGCCTCTAACACGTCGGCCAACAGCGCATCCTTGCGCCGGCCACCACTCTTCTCTTCACCGCGGCCAAAACGTAAGAAATCGCCAAGGTTCAAGCGCAGCGAAGCTTCCGCCAAGGTAGACGCACTAACCAGCCGATGCTTCATCCGCGAGAGTTCACCTTCGGTGCCGGCGGGATAGGCCTTGCAAAGATAATCCGCAACTATCAAACCCAAGACGGAGTCACCAAGAAATTCCAAAGCTTCATTATGGAGTTGACGAGCCTGGTCTTCCGCGCCGGGCGCCACCTGTTCGTGGGCCCAGGAACGATGCGTGACCGCACGCTCCAGCAGGGCACGGTTTTGGAACTTGTAAACAAGAATGGTTTCCAGGAGGTCGAGATCCGGAGCTGTAATCCCCTGTTTCTTCAAGGTAGGTTTGACTGTAATAAAGCCGGAAGCGTCGTCAAACTCATGCGACAAAGCTTCCGGCTGTAAACGCCTAAGCGGCTATGGTGATCTTAGTGACGCCGATGATTGTTACGAGTCTTCCTTTTAGCTACAGGCTTTGTGCTCGCCGTCTGCACAGTCGTTGTAGTCGTCTTCGGAGTTGTCGTGATTGCTGATGGGACTGCAGGCGTTGTTGTAGTTTTGTTTGTCGCCGGTGGCACCGGAGTTCCGGGCGCCGCAGTTGAGCCCGCGGTGGTCAAGCTGCCACTTGCCGGCGTAGTTGACGTTGTCGGAGCCGCGGCCGGGAGCGTCGTCAGCGGCGTCGGCTCCGGCGGCAATGGCTTAGACATCACACCCGCAATCAGATCGGTTAGACCGACGTCAGACTGGTTGTGACGATACTTGTACCAGGTAGTGAGCGTGTCCATCCAGGCCTTCTTACTGGCCTGATTGGCAGGCTCAGTCCCCGAAAGCGCCACCGCGCGCGCGTAGGCGTCAATCATTCGGTCAACTACCTGGTTGATGTTCTCAAGAGCCAACTTGCTTTCTGGAGTTTCGTCTTTACCCTGGTAAATTTTGTATTCGGCCGACAATTTGTCATACGGCCCTGACTGATATGCATCGCCGATATAGCCGTAGGTAATCGGCTGTTTCTTCAGCTTGCCTTCAAGCTGGGCAGCCTTAAGGAGATATGGCAAAGCTTCAGATGGATTCTTCTGAATTGTTAGTACGCCGATTGTATTGTTGAGATACGACAGTGCTTCGTCCTTATTGCTATACGGAACCCAATTCTCCGGCACTCCACCTGATTGGATCAGTTGAATGGCTTTCTTGGCATAGACCAGAGCATCCGCGTTAAATGTATCAACCTTAGAGCTGGCGGCCAGATATCCCGCATACGCAAGATCCATGAGGACCTTAACATTGTCAGGTTCGTCGGCCAGAACTTGCTTTCCCAGCTCAAAGGCCTTGGCATAATCCTTCTTGTCATAAACCAGCTCGGTTACTTTGGGGGTGCGTCTTGCCTTGTCGATAACCGCAACAAAGGTGTTCTTCAGATAGGTTCTGATCGACTCTTCGCCGGGTTCTGCTGGACAAGCCAAATACTTCTGCGCCAGGTCATAAGCCTTCACCTGTTCCGTTTTGAACAACTTACGGAATTCGGTGTACCAGGCGAGCTTATTCTCGGGAGTGCACTGCCCCTGAGTTGGCGACGGTGCCGGAGTTGGCGACGGTGCCGGAGTTTGCGCTTTCAGTTCAATAACATTCGCGAACGCTGGCAGGAGGGCCAAGCTCGCGTAAATTGCGAATACCCGAATAGTCTTTTTCATTAGCCGTTCACAACCTCCAAGTTCTCTCTTTCAGCCGGTCCTCGCTGGGCCAATACGTGGTTCGCCAGCATCGCCAAATGGCGCCCCACTAGGATGCGGACTTACTAACGCCGGTTGCCGATCTGCGCTGCTGTTCTACGGTAACGGTCAGGAGAGAACCACAGTCTAGTCGAATTGAAATCGCACCCAAGAAGAACGCCGCAATATTCCTGCAACTCTCACAGGCCTGTCAAGGCGAGAACGCCCGTTCTTGGAAGAAAAGCTCCCATTAAAAGGCTTTGCGCCGGGCCTCGTAACAGTTTACGAATCTCCGGCGCAAATTGGTTTTCCCTGGATTGCAGTTCCCTTACAACTACGGCTGCATATCCTGTGTCCGACGCGGTCTGTCGGGCTGTGTGGCTGGCTTCACAGAGGCCTTCGCTGGCGTCGCAGGCTTTTGAGTCTCCGTTTTCTGCCCGGGCGAGTTGATTGGGTTTATCACGCGCTTGACGTTGGAAGGTGACGACTCGGGCACCAGCTTACGCGCCGGAGAAGGCGTCGCCACCGCAGATGGGCCGTTGGCGTCCTTAGTGTCGCTGCCGTTCTGATCGGCAATCATGTCGTCGCCCTCCTCAGTTCCAATCTCCTTTTCCTCGTCGTCGGGGGTGGAGGCGATCTGGAGGTTTGTCGGGGTGCCGAAGCGATTGTGCAAGTCGCGATAGATTTGGCCGGCAACGGCTGCCGGAAGATGATGATGAGCGTCGGTTCCACGCGTAATCACAACCACTGCCAGTCTCGGATTGGCCAGCGGCGCATAAGAAGTGAACAGTCCTACCCAGCTTCCGCCACCACCATTACAGGTGCCAGTCTTTCCCGCTACCGTTTGCAACGGATCATACGCTCTCCTGCCCGAGCCGAAATTAACAGAACCGATCATTCCCGGGATCATGCGCTGCAAGACATTGCCGTCGAGGTCCAATTTGCGACGCACCTTTGGTTTGAATTTTGCAACAGAGTCTTGAGGATTTGGGATTTGCGGCACCAGCAACTTCCCGCCGTTGGCCATCGCCGACACGAGATTACCCAATTGCAGCGCCGTAACTTCGAATCCATCCGCATAGGAAAACATACGATGAAGAGCGAAACCGGGACCCATCTCCGGCAGACGGCCAGCATATTCGAACGGAACATTCGCCCCGGTTTTTTCTCCCAGGCCAAGTTCTCGGGCGTAATGGATCATCTTGTCGAAACCGATGCCACTACCGACGCGTTCGAAATAGGAGTTGTCAGAGCGAGCAAGCGCTGAAGTCAGATCCATGCGTGGGCGATCGGACGCCAACGCCAACTCGGCCGGTGGAATAATGTTTTCTGAAAGGCCAGCCACTCCGGTCACCAGCTTGATTGTCGAGCAGGGTTTGAAGCCCCGTCGCACGCCCCACTCCTGATTGACTATCGAATAGACTTTCCCGGTCATCGGATCCATGACGACGACTGTACCGGCATGATTACCGAGTGCATTGATTGCTACCCGGCGCACCTGAGGATCTTCACCACTAGTGTTGTCTCGCGCAATCATTCCCTGGACTTCGTCGCGCAAGGCTTGATCGAGCGCGCGCTGACGGGCAATCGCAGCCCGTCGCGCAGCTTCGGCTCGGCGCCGGGCTTCAAGAATTTCGCGACGACGTTTCGAGCCCATTCGTCGCAGCTCCGCAGCACGCTCGCGCTTACTCAGCGGACGGCCCCGCCTTCGCTCAAGCGCCTTCAACAGCGACGCTTGTTCTCTGGCGCTTTGCATACGGTCGCGTCGGAGTTCTCTTCGCGACAAGCGAGATTTGCCACCGCGCCGCGAGTTTCTTGCGGAAAGGCGCTCCCGACGATTGTTTCCGCGACGGTCTTTTGCCGACAGCTTTTTGCCCTTTTGAGTACGCGAGGCACTGCGGCGTTCATTTTTCCCGCGAGCCTTATTCTCGTGACGCTTCTTGGCGCCGTCTGCAATCTGAAAAGGAAGAACGAGAAGAAGGACCAGGATGAACGCGAACGAAAGACCGCGGGGGTGCCGATTGGTCAAAGTCATCAGGGGTCTATTACCTTTCTACGGGTTTGGTCTTGCTCGGCCCGTGGGCCTCGCCGAAAAATTCTACGCCGCGTAACACATCAGGAAAGGCCTGTGAAGTGCCGGTTTTCAAAATGCAAAAGCTATCTTGGCAGTCCTGAGAGTCAAATGCTCTCATAAAAAACCCTTGTTTTCTTATGGACCTTAGGGTCCTGCTACGTTGAGGCGGGAGAATTCCCAAACTAGGCGGTCCCTGGGGACATTGATTCGAGACCGCGGCAACTATACCATCTGAAACCGCGAGGGACAACACGAAAGTAATCTTTTGTACATAACTGGTCACATTGCACCCTCGCTGTTCTTTCTTAGTACAGGGAAAGGCCCAATGCTGACAACGATCCAGGGGTTACACTGCCTCAAATTCTCATGAGGACTCCACAAATCTTCAATAGCTTTCGCGCGCGCCTGGTGCTCCTGCTGGTCGTGCTGTTAGGTCTGACGCTCGGTGTCCAGTACTACGTAAATCTGCAATCGGTCAAGCGAAACGCCCACATGTTGGTTGAACAGGAGCAAGCAATAATGGCCGGGGTGGCGCTCGGAGTTAACAGTATCAATAGCCAGAAATACCTCGACCAGATGCGTAACGATCTGCGCGAGCCGCTTATTGATGAGAAGACTGGCAGAGTAAAGAACGTCCTGGTTGTCAACAATGACGGCTACATCGAGGACAGCTTGATCGAAGCTTATTCTCCTCAGCCGAACCCAGACAAAACACTGCGATACTTTCGCTTAGCTGACGTTCCTCTGCCACCACTCACCAGCGCCGTCGAACTGGCAGACATAAATGAAAACCTCCCGCCCTGGTTTAATGGCTCAGCAGTCGCGAAGCCGGGCGAGCCGGGAGCGTTTTATTTTCCAGTGGAAACGACCAAGGGCCGATGGTACATCATCGTAGTTCTCGATTCAGCAAATACTTTGACGAGTATTCTCGAACGTCAGGCTTCTCGCTCGGCACAGTACACGCTTCTTCTGCTGCTCGCGACGACGTTGGTCACGGGCCTGTTCGTCTGGCGGTTTACGCGTCCAGTTAAGCGTTTGTCAGTTGCGGCCCAGCGTGTGGCAACCGGCGACTTCGAAGTTCGCGTGCAGACCGATCGGCGTGATGAGATGGGCACACTGGCTGTCGCGTTCAATGATATGACCGCGAGGCTGGGACGCCTGCGCGAACTGGAGTCAAAGCTTCATCAGGTTGAGAAGGCGGCGGTGGTTGGACGACTGGCTGCTGCCATCGCTCACGAGATTCGCAACCCACTGAACTACATCAATCTCACTTTGGATCACCTGCGCTCATCCTTCGCCCCGGAAGACCCTGCAAAGCGCGAAACTTTCGAGCGCCTGGCGAATCAGCTCAAGCAGGAAGTGCAACGAATTAATCGTCACATCACGGATTTTCTAAAATACTCGCGACCCTCCGCACTTGAGCTCGAGCCTCTCGACCTGCGCGTGCAAGCGGAAGATGCCTTGCGCGTGATCGCCGGCCGGGCAGCCGAGCGAGGGGTCGACACCAGTCTGGAAGCTGAAGGCAAACTGCCCCTCATTATAGCCGACAAGGATTCCCTGCGTTCTGTTTTCACGAACCTCCTGATAAATAGCCTCGAGGCGATAGATGGCGGCGGGGGGACAGTTGGCATTAAGCTAATGGCGGCGACAACTGACGGCGCGCGCGTTGAGATTAGTGATACCGGAAGAGGAATTGCGGCTGAAGACATCGCCAAGATATTCGAGCCTTACTATTCAACGAAAGAAACCGGGACCGGGCTTGGGCTTGCCATTGTCAAAAAAGCAATTGATGATCATGGCGGCTCCATCAGCGTAAGTTCAAAAGAAGGCAGCGGCACTACATTCGTGATTATCCTGCCAGTAAAACCAAAGGACGAAGGAGGAAAGGATGGAGGATGAAGGTGGAGGGATGAACAAAAGGCCCAGCGCCACAATCGAGCTTATTCATCCTTTCGCCTTCATCCTTCATTCTTCAACGTTATGTCGCGTAAAACCATACTCGTAGTAGACGACGAAAAATTGCAGCGCGAAATCCTGGAGACGATTCTATCCGGGGAAGGCTATGACGTAACCACCGCGTCGTCAGGCGAAGCCGCAGTCAAGTTTGCCAAGGACAGGCGATTCGATCTCGCCCTGACCGATCTCAAGATGACCGGCATGGACGGCATTGAATTGCTCCAGCATCTACTAAATCTTGATTCTTCGATAATCGTCATTCTTCTAACCGCGCATGGGTCGATCGAGTCGGCTAAGGAAGCTTTACGCCGCGGCGCGTTTGACTATCTTGAGAAGCCGTACGACAAGACGGCCCTCCTGGAAACAATCAATCGGGCGCTGAAGAAACTTGACGCTCTCGACACGGACATCGTCTCCGCCTCGCCAAATATGGAGGCGGTCAAGCGGATGATATTGAAAGTTGCGCGCTCGAATTCGACGGTTCTGATTCGCGGCGAGTCCGGAACGGGCAAGGAGTTGATCGCCCGTGCAACTCACAATCAGTCGCCGCGCGCACAGGAGATGTTTCAGGCGGTCAACTGCGCGGCGATAAACGAGAATCTGCTGGAATCGGAACTTTTCGGCCATGAAAAAGGCTCGTTCACCGGTGCGCACGCGGAGAAAAAGGGACTCTTTGAAATCGCCGATCGCGGCACGCTTTTCCTCGACGAGATTGCCGAACTCGACGTTGCCATGCAGGCAAAACTCCTGCGCGCCCTGCAGGAGCGCAAGATCAGGCGCGTGGGCGGTACTCACGAGATCAGTGTTGACGTACGCGTGATCGCCGCGACGAACCGCGATCTCCGCGCCATGGTTTCCGATGGCCGGTTTCGCGACGACCTTTATTACCGCATCAACGTGCTCTCGGTTGACGTTCCGCCTCTGCGTGAACGACGTGAAGACATTCCGGTCCTTATCGACTACTTCGTGAAGAAGCACACCCGCAACACCTCGCGTCTGGTGCGCGGGCTGACGCCGGAAACGCGCAAGCTGATGATGGACTACGGTTGGCCGGGCAACGTTCGCCAACTCGAGTCGGCAATCGAGCGCGCGATTCTTCTTTGCGAGGGCGACCAGATAACGATCGATGATCTTCCATTAGAAGTGCGACAGGAATCTCGCCCGGCCGCGGAAGGCGCGTTTAAGCTGCCGCCCGAAGGCATTAGTTTTGAAGACGTCGAACGCGATCTCATCATGCAGGCGATGGACCAAACCGACTACAACATTACGAAATCCGCCAAGCTGTTGGGACTGACTTTTCGCACGTTGCAATACCGGCTGGAAAAGTTTGGCATCAAGAAACCGGAAGGGAATAAACAGGCGGCGGGGTAGACCACATGATGACTCAATGCACTCGCGTCTTGCTTAGTTGCCTACTGATCTCATTCGTTGGCGCAGCATGTTCTAAAACTGTCTCGAATTCTGCGCCTGAATCGGCAGGCAGTCCTGCCACATCTCCCACTGCTCGGAGGATCACATCCGAGAGCGTGGTAAAGGCCGCAGCCCTACGGGTCGAGATTCCCGCGGGCGGATCGGCTGAAGCCACTGTTCGGCTGACAATCCAGAGCGGTTACCATGTCAATGCAAACCCACCGACGTTCCCTTACCTGAAGGCGACCGCGTTGGAGATTTCACCCGCCGACGGTGTTTCGGTTGCTTTTGTCACTTATCCGAAAGCGGTGAACAAGAAGTTTGCCTTCGCGGAAAAGTCGCTCGCGGTTTACGAGGGCGAGACGGACTTAAAGGCTACGCTGAAAACTGAAAAGGCCGCGAAAAAAGGCGAACGATCCATTCCCGCCCTTTTGCGCATCCAAGCGTGCGACGATCAGGTTTGTTATCCGCCGGGAACGCTTGAACTGGCAATTCCGGTAAACATTAATTAGTCGCCCCCGCGAACACTCGTGAAAATGTTTTGGATGATCCTCGCCGGTGTCGCCATTGTGGTGGCGGGCGTTTTCCTGTGGCGGCGCGATTTCGACACCGCGTTTGTAATCGCGGCACTCGGAATGGTGGCGTGGTTCCTTAATTACCGCGCCCAGATGAAAGAAATTGCGGCAGCGGCGGACCTTGAGGAAAAGAACAACACGTATGAAGAAGAAGCTTATGAAGATTTGGACGATGAATAAGAGACCTGGGTTCAGAACGCAGGCGGTTTCTTTAGTACTGACCGTAGTGCTGTGCCTCGCAACGGGTCTAGCGCACGCCTCTGAAGAAGGCGATGTGCGTACCGTCGTCAAACAGGTCTTTCAACAATTGCAATCGCGAGACTTCGGTTCGGTCTACGATTCCCTGCCCTCTGCAACTCGCAACCGCACCTCGCGCGATCGTTTCATCAGTGCCCTGAAGCGATCTCAGGATCGCTACATTCTGGATCGCCTCAACATTGGAGCTGTGCGCGTCTCCGGCAACGTTGCCATCGCGGATACGGAGCTTTACGGGCGTCTCGCCAAACCATTTGAAGCGGAGGGCAAGATAGTAGGGCAGCAGTATCTGGTGCGCGAAGGCAAGTGGCGAGTTGCTACCGGGGATAGCGCCACGATTCAGCGCTTTCTGAAAGCGAACCCCAGCTTCGCGCGGAAGTTTCCTATTCGCCAGCCGCGCATCTACGTGAAGCAGGACGGCAAGTGGGTGCTATTCAACCTAAGAGGTAAATAGTAAATAGTGAACAGCCGGATTGATGTGACTACTGAATGCCTGTTTGCTGTTTGCTGACTACTTAACTCAGCACCGTCAGATCGTCAAACGACAACTGCGAATCGTCAACCTGTTCGGTGAATTCGCCATGGCGAATTTTGGCACGAGGCACGTCCAGCGCTTCGCGAACGGCGTCGAGGTGAAAACGTATTATGTGGGGCGTGACACGAACGGAAGGGATACGCCGCTTGCGCGCAAGCCGTCGCACCGTTGACTCGCTAACTTGCAACACTTTGGCAAGCTGGCGAGCAGTAAGGAATTCTTCACGCTCTTCCATGGCCTGAATAGTAAATCGTGAATAGTGAATAGTAAATAGGGGCCCACAAGCGAGCTGGTTTTATCTATTCACAATCTACTATTTACGATTTACTGCTTTGGCTTGATGGAGAGGGCGACGCGGTAGACGGCAGCGCCATCAATTTCGATATCCTTGCTAACGGGGTCACTGCCATTCGGTTTGGCTGTGACGCGATATTTGGCAACGTCCGGTTGGAGGCGGAAAACAAAGGAGCCGATCTCGTTTGTTACCCGGCCATCAATCTTTCTGACAGTGCCGTCGCTCTCAATCTTTGCCAACTCGATGCGAACATTGGGAACGCTGCGATCATCCTGGTTGAAGACGCTGCCTTTAATAAAGGCGATCGAGCCTTCGTCAATTGAGAGGATTAGACCGCTAAACGAGCGAGTCTGTCCCGCTTTAAGTTCGATGTCTTCAATTGTCCCCACGCTGAGTCCAGGTTTGCGCAGCGTTAAGCCGTAACGTCCGGGTGCCAGACGCGAGATCACAAACTCGCCGTTCTTGTCAGTCACAGCGCGGGACACTTCGCTTTCGCCATGCCTGACAATCACCGAAACCCCGCCAGGCGTTCCTGTTTCAACCCGGACCTTGCCCTTGATTCTGCCGCTTGAACGGTCTTGTGAAAACAAGTTACCCGCCGAGAACGAAATGGCCAGGAACACCAAAACCAACGTAAAGTTTTTCTCCATTAGCTTGATGATACCACCGTTCGGAATTAGATGTGTCAGACTGTAGCTTCCCGATGTGCCCCGAACCAGCCCGTGTGTGGTTGATGCTCGGGTACTCCTTCCCTGTTGCCTGCGTATCCACTTTAGCTACCAGATGAGCAGCGCGCCACTACCTTGGCGAGGCAAGATGTGACTCGTATAATTCGCGCGAACGATTTCTCCCCTTGCCCTGGGCAAGACTTCAGAAGCAAAGTTCCAAATGAACAAGTCTCGCCATTCAAACAAGCCGCTCGCCTTATTGTCCGTCGTCATTCTCGTCGGCGCGCCAACTGTGCTACCCAGCTTCGCTCAGGAATCTGACCCTGCTAAAGCGCAACGGCCGCGACAGGTGTTTCCGAGAGACGAGCAACAACCTGACGAGGTGTTGAAGGTCGACACAGACCTCGTTTCTCTGGATGTAGTAGCCAACGACTCCGAGGGCCGCCCCGTTCGAAATCTGAAGCAGGGAGATTTCAAAGTTTATCTGGATAACGCTGAACAGCCGCTCGCATTTTTCCAGGTGGAGCGACGCAGCGGTGAACCGCGTCCGCTGGCAGTGGTCTTCGCGCTGGACATTTCCGGCAGCATGACCACGGAGGAGATCGAGCGGTTGTGGGGCGCCCTCAACGCATTCTCCGCGAGGTTCTCGGGCCACTCGGCTCTTTATGCAGTCATGGCTTTTGGCATGAACGTGAAAGTCCTCCAAAAGTTCACGTCGGAAACGGATAAACTGAATCGAGCTCTTGAGCGATTAGCGCGAGAGCCGAATGGACTTTCAACTCATACTTACGATGCAGTTGACGACGCCATTCGCATGCTGGTTCGTCACGCACCCCGCACGCGCGAGCGGCGTCTGATGAAGCGTGCGGTACTAGTGGTTACTGACGGTTTTCCGGTTGGCGACACAGTATCTGCGCAAACTGTAATAGAACGCGCAAACACGGCCGACGCCAGCATCTACGTAGTAACCCTACCGTCTTACTCGCGGATGTTGGCGGCAGCAACGCAAACTCCTCTGCCTACGCCCTTGGACGTCAGTGGCCTGGCTGAGTTGACGGGCGGGCGCAGTGTCTACGCAGACGAGAATAACTACGAACCACTATTTCGCGCTTTGGCTGAGGAGGTTACTTCGGCTTATGTGCTGGCGTTCTATCCGCCCGAGCAGAAGCGTCGCGATGGCCAGTTTCACCATATCAGGGTTGAGGGGCCAGGCGGTTTGATTCTGAGGCAGAGTCGTCCAGGTTTTCAGGCGGGGAAAAGCAGGAGGCAGGAGCAGTAGGCAGGCGGCAGGGGAAAACAGAAGGCAGTAAGCAGAAGGCAGTAGGCAGAAAACCAAGCCCAGGCGATTGGGATTTGCTTTCTGCCTACTGCCTTCTGCTTACTGCCTTCTGCCCTCTCAGAATTCGTCTTCGTCCTCATCATCGTCCAGGTCATCTTCTTCCACGATGTCCAGTTCTACGGGATCGAGTCCGACCACCTCAAGCTCCACACCGCATTCCTCACAGGAAACGCTTTCGCCTTTATCGGTGTCCGTATCCACATGGACATCAGCATCACACTCGGGACATGTTCCAGTCGGCACTTCTTTACCTCCAACAAACTCTGCTAGGCAGCGTTACATCCAACGCAACCAGATGATCCTGCCTGACGTTTTGCCTGGCTAGCGACAATCTACCCGCGCCTGTCAGTTTTTGCAATACTCTTTTTCCCGGTGTTTCCATTCGTCGGACAGGCATTCTGACTATGAAGACTTACCGCCACGAACGCAACACAAAGTCAAACCGGGAGCGGTAGCGACCGGGTATGATCCTTCACCCTCAAGCATGATTGAATGCTCAATTCAGATAGGTGACCAGTCCCCGATGACCCGGTCGCTACTCTATATATGAAAGGGCGCCCCAGCGGTGGTAGCTTGGAGTT
>JANMQG010000137.1:0-14568 GCA_031370285.1 Chloracidobacterium sp.
CTGCGTTTCGCTATTTACCATTTACCGTTTACCCTTTACCATCCCTAGCTATGCGACGCGCCATCTATCCCGGCTCATTCGATCCAGTTACCAACGGTCATCTCGACATCATCGAGCGCGGCTGCAAACTCTTCGACGAAATAATCATTGCTATTCTGGTAAACCCTGACAAGCAGCCGTTCTTCTCGATCGAAGAACGTCGCGATATGCTCGAACAAGTGCTCCAGACGATCGAGCAGCGCAATTGCGTGTTGCGCGTAGATGATTTTGAAGGACTTTTGGTCCACTATGCTCTCGTGCAAAAAGCTCACGCCATCGTGCGCGGAATCAGAGCTATTTCAGACTACGAATACGAGTTGCAGATGGCTTTGATGAATCGCCGGCTGGAGCCGAGCATCGAAACCGTATTCATGATGCCTGCGGAAACTTACTCGTATGTCAGCTCGCGACTGGTGAAGGAGGTCTTCCAACTAGGAGGAGAACTTGATGGACTGGTTCCCCCTTTGGTTGAGGAGCGCATGAAAGAGAAAGTTAAGAAAGGCTAACGTCATTCCGAACAACCCGCTTCAAGCATTTATCGCACCAAGAAATTCATGACCACCAAACCCGCAGCTTCTCAATTTCAAGCTTCCAATAACGTAGCCCGGATGCAGGCGTCATCGACTCTTGCAGCGATGCAGGCGGCTGAGGCTCTGCGTGCCGAAGGCGCAAACGTCGTGGACTTCGGCGCCGGCGAACCTGATTTCGACACGCCAGACAATATCAAGCGTGCGGCTGAGGCTGCGATGTGGGCGGGCAAGACGAAGTACACGGCTACGGGCGGCACACGCGAACTGCAGCAGTCGATCATTGATTTCTACGCGAGCACCTTCGGCGCAAACTACGAACGCAGCGAAGTAATGTCAAGTTCAGGCGGCAAGCAGGCGATCTTCAATGCCGTCGTAAGCCTTATCAATCCCGGCGATGAAGTGCTGATGGCGAAACCTTTCTGGGTCACGTTTCCCGAGGTTGTAATTTTCGCCGGCGGAGTGCCCGTCTTTATCGAGACCGAAGAAACCGGTTTCGTATTGAGCGCGGAACAGGTCGCGCGTGCAATCACACCACGCACCAAACTCATCATCCTCAATTCACCCTGCAATCCTTCCGGCAGGGTCATTCCGCCGGCGGAGTTTCAAAGGATCATGGAGTTGCTGGTTGAACGTGGCATCTACGTGATCACAGACGAATGCTATCTGCGTTTCGTTTATGCGCCCGCGCAGGTGTTCAGCGCCGCCAGCTTGCCGGCTGAACTTCGGGCCCGTCTTTGCATCGCCGGATCGTTTTCAAAAACCTATGCAATGACTGGCTGGCGCGTCGGCTATGCATTGGCAGCTCGCGAGTGGACTAGCGAAATGCTGAAGGTGCAAGGGCACTCGACGAGCAATCCCAATTCAATCGCGCAGAGCGCGGCGGTGGAAGCGCTGAAAGGTCCACAGGAATCTGTGGCGGCAATGTTGGCTGAGTACACGACGCGACGCGCCTGGCTGCTTACTGCATTGCGAAAGATTCCTCGCCTTAGTTGTAATGAGCCTGAAGGAGCGTTTTACGCTTTTCCGAGCGTGCGCGAGTGTTTGGGTGGCAAAGTAGCAACCTCGGCTGAATTCGCCGCTCGCTTGCTGACAGAGGAACACACTGTCGTTACCGACGGCACAGCTTTTGGGGCTGAGGGCTATCTGCGAATTTCATATGCAACGTCGATGGAGCAGTTGGTAGAGGGTGTGACTAGAATAGGACGCTTCGTCGAACGGCTTAATACTTAACCAGAAAATGTCCGATAAGCTTCAGCTTGTCGTCGAGCTACCCAGGAATTTCGCTGGAGCATGAAATCATGTTGCCACTCCGATAGCTGGTTCCGGCGAGCGCTCACCCAAGTCAACGACAAGCTGAAGCTTATCGGACATACAATCGGACACAAAAAGGGCGCCGACGTAATCAATCATCGCCCTTTGGCGTATCAAGATTGGACTCTTAATAAAGGTTGAAGTTGTATTCCAGTTGGATGTACATCGAAACCGCATGTCCATCCTTGGTAGCTGGAGTAAATTTTATTTGACGCGCAGCGGCGATGGCGCGCTCCGTCAATCCGTATGGAAGTCCCGAGACAGCGCGGATGTTGCTCACCTGACCGCCTGAGGTAAATACAGCGCGGAGTACAACTGTTCCTGTTACCTGATTCTTTCGCGCTTCTTCAGTGTATTGCGGCTCCGGCTTGGAAAGAACGCGAGCCTTTGAACTCACTTCTTTGGGACTGAAGGTTCTATTGTAGTCGCCGCCACCACCGCCGCCGCCAGGTCCGCCACCACCGTCATTGCGGTCGCCGCCGCCAGTGTTCCCGCCGCGGCCTGGGCCGAGACCGCCGCCTTCACCGGATCCGATACCACCGCCCGTGCCCGTGCCGATGCCATTGCCTGTCCCGGGGCCTGACGAGATATCAGTGCTCTTGGATTTGGGGTCACCGTAGTTGAGATTACGAGCATCAGGGGGAATCAATAGTGGATCGCCAACCATGGTTGCCGCCACCGGCAGTACCGGGTTCTTTATTGTCGGCGGATGCGGGTCAGGTGCGACCACTTGCGGAACCGTTAGCGAAGCTTGTGGCGTCTTGCCAAACGAAGCGGGCTTTTGTTCTTCGCGGCCGCCCCCGCCACCACCGCCTGCCTTCTCTTGTTTGGGCTTACTTCCGCCTCCCTTGCCTTTGTTCAGGCCGGCAGTGCCTTGCTCAGGCGTCGGCTGTTCGTTTGGAATGTCGATATAGTTTTCGACGACGAGTTGTTCCGAAGCTTGCTGTCTCTCCTCGATTCTTTTTTGCCAGAAATTGTAAAGAACACTCCCGCCCACCAAAAGGAGAAAGAACGAGAACGCCACCACCATCCCCAGAACTGCGTTGTTCGATTCCGCGTCAGGGGCACCCAATACCGCGCCGCTCTGGCTCTTGCGCAGCCAAGTTACAAAAATGGCGGCGAGTATCACACCGGCCACCACCGCAAACGTTATGAAGCCCGTTCGAGAGATACCGCCGGGCTGCGCGCGATCAAGCAAGCCAAGGATGCCTATTAAACCTGCCAGCGCAACGACGGCCACAATCAGGCCGGCGAGCACGTTGCGATTCCCAAAAAACTTCGAGGCCATCTGCCCATAGCCCAGCAGCGATCGCTTGGTGAAGCCGAATGGATCACGCTTAAATTCAGGCCAGGTTAACTGATATTCATGGGCAACGTCCGTCACTTCCCTGGCTAGTCTGCCCACCAGACCAGCATCATCGATCATGGTCAGGTGAAACTCACCGCGTGGCGCAAGTGCCATAGAACCTGCGCCAGCCAGAATCGGCTCGTCTGCATTGATTGGCTCGATTGGGACGCCGCCACTCGCCGAATTGTCCGTATTCTTTTCCGTCTCAGAGACCAGCACATTTAGAGGAGTTCCATCCACGGGACAGAAACTAAACTTGTCCGCGAACTCTTCCTTGCATGTGGAACAAAACTTCATCTTGACTACCTCGTGTTGGCTTAGGGGGAACCGTGCCGCAGTGGTCGCCGGGCCTGCGCTTCCCATCTCCCTATGATAACTGTTTGCTATTCGCTGATCGAGAGTTTTTGAGGGCTGGGGAGCAATCCAGCGCTCGAGCAAACTTTTAAGCCCGGTTTCAGAAACAAATTTTTCATCCGGCACTTCCGGCCCGATAGTGCTCATCTCAAGCCTGCTCCAAAGTAACAATTTCCCGACTAGTATTCAATTCCCGATTAGTATCCAGGTAAGGGCGGAGAATATTCCTTAGTCCCTCCCTTGCCCGATATAAGCGAGACTTCACCGCCCCAACGTCGGCGCCGACAATACTGGCGACTTCGCTGAGCCCCAGACCCTCGTACTCAAACAGCACCAATGCTTCTCTTTGCAAGGGTGGCAGGCTGGAGACCGCCTGCCGCACCTTTACAGACAACTCATAGTCGAGCAAACGACTTAGCGGCCCCTCATCGAGGGAAATGAACTGATCCTCCTCGAATTCGTCCAGCGCCGACTCCCTCCCCGAACTCCTTAGTTGTTTCAACCAAAGATTGCGCGCCGCCGAAAACAGATAGGTGCGCAAGGATGCTCGGTCGGGTTGAAACCTCCCAGGCTGCTTTACCAAACTCAGGAAGCAGTCGTGGGTTATGTCTTCAGCTCCCTCGACGGATCCTGAAAGCCTATAGGAAAAGCGAAAAATCGCCGCACGATGCCGTTCATATAACTGAATGAAAGCCGCCGGGTCACCAGCTCCTGCCCTTGCAAGCAAAAGTTCGTCTGTATCTCTATCTGGCAATCGGCACTCGATTCTGCAGGAATCGCTTCCTACTAGTATTACCGACAAACGGCCAAAAGATACGCCCTTCCCCTCAAACTCAAGGCTTCTTTTGCGGCCCAATTCAAACACTGACCTGTAAAAGCTGTCGCCGGCAGCGGCGGACTTCTTGTGTCGTAGACGTCCGGATGTGGTCAATACTGTCCAAACCAAGGCGTTGGATGCAGTTAGAAGCCAAACGGTTGACGACTAAATATCGCGCATCTAAGATGTTTTGCTCCCCTGCAATTAATCCGAATTTGTGCAAGACTTAACGGCGCATGCGGCCTGCAACACTTATGAATTTAATGGCTTTTAAGAATTTCCTTAGAAATGCCTTCCTGGCAGTCTGCTTCTTAACTCTGATTCCCTCCCCAGTTTCGGCGCAGGTGCCAATGGAACCCGAACACGCCAGGCTCCTCAACGGTCTCCGCGTAATGATCTGGTCCCGTCCCGGAGATCAGGATGTGTTGCTGAAACTTCGCGTGCACAGCGGCGCAGCGTTCGACCTCGCGGGCAAAGCCGGCAGCATGGCCCTGCTCGGCGACATTCTGTTTCCCGATCCTACCACCCGCGAATACTTTACCGACGTTATGCAGGGACGGCTGAACGTAACCACCGACTACGATTCGTTAACAATCACAATGCAAGGCCGCGCTCGCGAGTTTGAGCGCATTGTTGAGATTCTGCGAACGGCGCTTGTCACGACACAGTTGACACCGGAAAACGTCACGAAGGTTCGTGAAGGACGCATAAAGGTTTTGAAAGAAACCGGTATCTCGCCCACTATGTTGGCCGATCGGGCTATCGCCGCCCGCCTGTTTGGTGATTTTCCGTATGGGCGGCCTGCCAACGGTAGCGTCGAGTCTTTGGAGCGAATCGACAGAACGGATCTGATGCTGGTACGGGAGCGATTCCTTAGTCCCAATAATGCAACGCTGACAATCATCGGCGGCATTCAAGCTAATCGAGCGATGCGGGCTTTACGCCAACTACTGGGCGTTTGGCGCAAAAGTGAACTGCTTGTACCGGCGACTTTTCGGCAGCCCGTGGCGCCTGACCCGCGCACACTGGTGATTAATGCTCCAGCCGACCAAAGTGTAGAGGTTAGATTCGCTGTGCGGGGCTTTAGTCGACAGGATGCGGACGCGCCGACTGTTGCGTTACTTGCGATCGTGACGCGTCAGCGCTGGACTAAGCTTCTGCCTGAACTGGCGCGCAGCGCTGTCTACGTTAGGCACGAGGCGTTTGCATTGCCCGGCATGTTTGTGATGGCCGCAGGCGTTGACAATGTTCTCGCCGGCAAAACTCTCGCGTCAGCGAAAGAGGCTCTGGAGTCTTTCGCAAGTTCACCAGTTACCGCTGCAGAATTGGAACAGGCAAAAAAAGAGTTACTGACTCGGGCCAACGACCAACTCGCGAAGCCCGACGGAGTGGCTGACGCCTGGCTCGACGGCGACCGTTACGGACTTCCCTCGGTGGCAGAACGAATGCGCGCGTTAAGCAGTGTGACGGCGAGTGATCTTCAGCGGACGGTAACCCGCCTGCTTAATGCGGGTGCTTTTGCTTCGGTAGTTCTGGGAGACTCGAACGTAGTGAAAGCACAAATCGAACGGTATGGAAAAGTTGAGGTTATGGGTGAGATCACTCCCGGGAACGCTCCCAAAGTGGAACCTAAGCCCGCGTCAAAACCGGATCCCAACGCGAAACCTCAGATCAGATCTCCCGCGAAACCGTAGTAATCACAAATCATTCGCAATCTGCCTGCAACCATATCGATAACCCCATCCGGTTAACTTTGTCTGACAAAAAAAGCGCAACGACAAACGAGCAAGCGCATCGCGTCCGCGAGATGTTTGCAACTATCGCTGGTCGCTACGATCTTTTGAATCACCTGCTTTCCGGCAACATCGATAAGCGGTGGCGACGTTTAGTCGCGAGAACACTTTTCGTCACTCTTTCAAATAGTAAGGCGCGCATCCTGGACGTCGCCTGTGGCACTGGCGATCTCTCGCTCACGCTCTTTGAAAGCGGCCAGGCACGAATTGTCGGTATAGATTTTTGCCGGCCAATGCTTGCGATTGCTGCGTCGAAGGCAGACAGTTCGGATTCCATTATTCCATTCGTTGAAGGCGACGCGCTTGACCTTCCTTTCCGAGACTGTTCCTTCGAGGCAGCGACGATTGCGTTTGGATTGAGGAATCTCACGAGTGTCGAGGCGGGTTTCAAGGAACTGCTGCGAGTCTTGAAACCGGGCGGCAAGGTTGCAGTGCTGGAATTCTCGCAGCCAATAACACCGGTTCTGCGTTCACTTTTTAGAATCTATTTTACGAAGCTATTACCGCTGTTTGGCGGTTGGATAAGCGGTTCGAAGAGCGCCTACGAATATCTGCCTGACTCGGTTTCGCGCTTTCCGGATCAGGAAGCACTGGCGGCGATGATGAAGGCAGCGGGCTTTGCCGAAGTTAGTTACCAGAATTTGACTGGCGGAATTGCGGCGTTACATTTCGGCACACGCCCAGGTGAGTAGGACAGGCATTCCTGCCTGTCAGCCTTAAGAGCAGAGAGAGAGACAGGCAGGAATGCCTGCCTTACTCACGAGATTGGTGGCAAGCGAAGATCGCTTATCGCTTGCCACCATTAGAGCGCAGCCCGGGGGTCTTCCTGGTGAGCGCGCGGTTGTCGGGGCCACGCACTCCTCCTGGTTTTCCTTCGGGCTACGTTCTTGTCTGTCGCCCGAAACATCCCTGCACCTCACCGAGCGCTATGCTATTATCCTCGCGCATTTGCGTCTATCCTCTTCAGCGAGACTCGCCAGAGTGCGTTCATTGTTCAAGCATAAATTCCTTCCAATCCTGCGGCGCTTCGCGATCTTTTTGCTCGTAGTCTGGACGGTCGTTTCTTTGGTGACGTTACTAATCGAACTCGTCCCGGGCGACCCGGCAGTTTCGGTTTTAGGTGAGCAGGCGACACCGGAACAGTTTGCACAGTTTCGCGAGCGACATGGTCTCGATCGCCCGCCGTTTTTCTTTTCGTTTCCCAGAGATGCTGCCGGCGAGCGCCACCTTCAATGGCATGGCGCCGAAAACCGGTACACCGAATACTGGATTGCGCTTCTCCACGGCGACATGGGTCGATCTTTCCGCACCGACAGACCCGTAATTGACTTAATAAAGGAACGGTACGTGGCAACCATCGAACTCGCCCTGGCCGCTCTTTTGATCGCGGTCCTCATTGCCATTCCTCTCGGTGTAGTCGCGGGTAAGAATAAAGGAACTTGGATCGACAATGTGGCATCCGTCGTAGCGCTAGTAGGCATCAGCCTGCCTGGGTTTGTTATTGGCCCGCTGCTCGTCTATGTGTTTGCTGTGAAACTTGACTGGCTGCCACCTTCAGGCCGCTTCGACATGAGCTATCTCATCCTGCCGGCTGTGACCCTGGGCGCGGCGCTGTCAGCGATCTTGACGCGCATGGTGCGTTCTTCGGTGATTGAAGAGTTGAACGAAGACTACGTGCGCACCGCGCGTGCTAAAGGTCTCAGCGAAACTAAAGTCGTCTACAAGCACGTCCTGAAAAATGGACTCATCCCAGTGGTTACAATCCTGGGGTTGCAGCTCGGTGTCCTACTCGCGGGCGCGATCATTACGGAGAAGATCTTCGGTTGGCCCGGACTGGGACTGCTGCTGGTCGAGGACGGCATAGGGAAACGCGACTATCGCGTCGTTCAGGGTTGTGTGCTTGTGATTAGCATTACTTACATCGTTGCGAACATGCTGACGGATATGGTTTATCGTTGGCTTGACCCCAGGATTCGTGTTTCATAATAGCGGTCTTGGGACTTTGGTCTTTGGCCTTCGCGGGAATCACAAAGACCTAAGGCCAAAGACCAAAGCCCGGATATCATGAATCGTCTCACCATCGTTGGCCTGATCATCGTCGTGATTCTCGTGGTCGTCGCGATCCTGGCGCCGTGGATCGCCACGCATGATGTCGGCTCGACCAATCTTTCGCTTCGTTATCTGCCACCATCATCAGAATACTTCTTTGGTACCGACTCTACCGGCCGCGACATATTCTCTCGCGTCGTGTTCGGCGCGCGTATCTCGCTGAAGGTTGGCATTGTTGTGGTCGCAGTTTCCGCGATCGTCGGCACGTTATTAGGCGCGCTGGCGGGTTACTACGGAGGCTGGATTGATCGAATCATTTCCGGTTATGTCTTCAATGTTTTCCTCGCCTTTCCCGGCTTACTGCTGGCGATCGCGATGGTGGCTTTCCTGGGCGCCGGTCTCAACAAACTAATCTTCGCGCTATGCATCATTGGTTGGGTTGGCTACGCGCGTTTGATTCGCGGCCAGGTGTTGAAGGTGCGCGAGTATGATTTTGTACAAGCCGCCAGAGCGCTGGGCGCGAGTGACGCGCGCATACTGCTCATTCACATTTTGCCGAATGCAATTCAGCCATTAATTGTTCAGGCAAGCTTGGGAATGGCCGGCGCAGTCTTGTCCGAAGCTGCACTTTCGTTCCTAGGACTTGGCGTGCCGCCGCCGGCGCCTTCATGGGGCGTGATGATTGAAGAGGCGCGCGATTTATCTACTCTTCAGGCGGCGCCGCATGCATTGATATTCCCCGGCCTCGCCATCGCGCTCACCGTGCTCGCCTTCAACTTTATCGGCGACGGCCTGCGCGAGTATCTCGATCCGCGGCAACGGTCACGTTGAATTCCCTGGAGTGCGCCGGCAGAGCGAAGCGGCGACGGCGCTTTGGATTTGCGTCGAAATAAGTTAACTACAATCGAAAGCAGTGTCGCGCTGCGCTGGACACCGCGCTCCAAGATTGATGCGAAAAGCTATCAAGATTTCATTACGGGTATTCCTTGGCATCTTTATCGGCTTGATTGCCTATGAGGCCATCATGTTCATTCGCATCTGGCACTTGCGAAGTACGAACCCGGAAAGCACTTCTCTAATCGACGCTCGCGCCCAGGAAGGCGAAGCAAAGGGGCAACAGCCGAAGCGCGAACAGATTTGGGTAACGCTCGATAAGATTTCCCCAAACCTGCAACGCGCCGTTCTCGCCGGGGAAGACACAAACTTCTTAACGCATCACGGCTTTGATTACGAGGCTCTGCAGAAAGCCTGGGACGAGGGCCTGCGCGAGGCGACAAAGGAAGCAAAGAAAGAAGGTGAGGACGACGACTGGTTGCCAACTCTTCCCGACTTCAAACGCGGTGCTTCGACAATCTCACAGCAGTTGGCAAAAAACTTGTATCTCTCTTCGCGGCGATCTTTCTTTCGCAAGGGACAGGAAGCGCTGCTGACGATCTTCCTCGAACGAACGCTGACCAAGCCTCGGATTCTTGAACTTTATTTGAACGTCATCGAGTGGGGCGATGGTATCTACGGAGCCGAGGCTGCCGCTCAACATTACTTCCACAAGCCGGCGTCGGCTTTGAGCGCGAGCGAGGCGGCCTTTCTGTCAGCAATTATTCCCAATCCCCGGACCGTCTTCAATCCGCAAGTGAACCCTCGCCGCGTCGCCCGCCGGCAAAGAATAATTCTAAGAGGCATGCCCCACGTGAAAATACCTGCTTCGTCTTGAAGGAATTGTGTGGCGGCTTCTCCTTTGCCCAGTCGTCTCTTCACCACCGACGCGCCATCTAACGCTGGAATTGAGCGGCTGCGCGCGAATAACCATTCAACACGCATCGAAGGGAAAATGATGAGAGGCAAGCAATCGGGCAGTCCGCTCGAATGACTTATGCCGCGTTTTGGACAGCTTCGCGTAACGGATCAAGTGCTCTGATGACGATCTACCAATCGCTTGAAGTTGTCTCGTAGCGGCCCGGGTGTCGCCGCCGACGTAAAGAGTATTGATTTCAGATAGAGCTTTTTCTTTATCAGTTTTTGGCGCGCCGGCATGAATCCCTCCCATCACATTCGCTTCAAAAAGAATAATCTCACGGACGGAGTAAGGCTTGCCCTCAATAATCAAAACCATGGTACTGAAAAACACATCACGATTAACTTCAACTCGAGCCTCATTCGGTAACGACGTTTCGAGGTCAAGTCCGTCTTGGACAGAGTAAAAGGCTGGGTTCATTGACAGCACTACTTGCGTGTGGGGAGAATTAGGATCAGTAATTACGAATCTGATTTTCTGCCGATATGTTCGATTCACTTGATCGATTAACGGGTTATCATCAAGAAAAAGCTTTCGAATAAGAGCGGATAGTCCAAGGACTTCGTAGGGATCATGTGATTTGATTTTAGTTTCTATGTCTTCCAGCGTGCGAAGAAACAATCTTTTGGTTTCCGCCATTAACATTCTCCGTCAAAACACACTCGCAGCGGCATAACGCTGGAATTAACCCGCGCCGAGCGAATCGCATCCAAGATTCGACGCAAGGAAGCAAGACGAAAGAGAGCCTATCGAGACGTCGGGTTGGATGAGTTGGTTGGCGCGGCGTGAAGGAGCCGAGCCGCCGGACCCGCCCGTCCCCTTGCGCACCGGTTTCTTGCGTCCGCTCTGGCGCGTCTCGCCGACCGCTTCATACTCGCTGCTGTCCCAGCCAGACTGCGCTCCGGTGGCAGCAAGGTAACGCTTTTGTTCCATTTGTTTCAAGTTGCGTGTAGGATCCGGTCTCCACCGTTCCAGGTTCTGCATTGGATCGACCCACAACGAAAACAAAGGCCGCTCCCAAAGAAGAGGCCTATTTCCTATTTCCTGCTTACTGCTTTCTGCCTTCTGCCCGTTGTTGCTACCGTATCTTGAAAGAGTTGAAAAAGTCGGCGCCCGAAGTCTCGCTGTCAGTCGCGCTCATCGCACAGAGCATGAAAGCCTCGCGCTCGTCGCCAATCTGTTTCGATAAAATACGAACCACTCCGGAGACGGGGCCTATCTCCAAAGCGTATTGTCTGCCGGCATAACCGGTGAGTTTCAGACTACGACCCGGCGTCGCTGACACTGCAAGGTCACTGCTTTGCTCATTTGCATGATTGAGCCCGCCAAGGATTCCTTTGATTGCGTCAGCAGCCGCGGAATCGTCAGTCGAGTTTCCGTTCGGTCCTTTGGTCCACAGCAAAAAATAGAAACTACTACCGGCGTTGCCGAGGACGTAGTGTAAGTCCCTCGACATCCCCTGGTTGTCCAGCACTGGAACGGTAATTTCAACGCCATCGCTGGGCACAAGGATTGAGAAGTGTTTGTCAGCCGGCTGATATCGCAGCCAACGCCCGGGAACCCCATCCGGGGAAAGCGATCTCACGTCAGGCTTGCCCGCGACCGAACCAGGCCGGACGACGCCGGCCATCAAGTCCTCACTTGAAAGACCGGCTTGCGTGCCTCGGCGCACTGAAGGCTGTTGACGCGGCAGGTGTTCGCGAGTCGTGTCATAGTTCGCGACTTGCGCAGGCATCGCAGGCGTGACCGGCGCCAGCAGCGCAAGTTGGGCTTTGCGAAAATCCCACGGCGGCACTGGCGACTCATCCTGCCAAAGACCACGACGTTCGCTGCGTGCTGCGTCTTGCGATGCCTGGTAGACTTGTCGCTCGAGTTCGCTGAGACTTGCCGCGTCTGCTTTGTTGTACCAGCCGACGCCGTCGCGGATCATCTGCGCTCCGATGTCCACCCTTTCGAGCAACACCTGGCCAACAATATATGCGTCTCGCAACGACCAGTAACGCACCACCACATACTTGTTCAGAATCAAATCTGCCAAATGCTGGCGGGCGATTCCCGCGTAGGATTGGTTCACTTGAGGGGACGCCACGCCAACCAACTTGATCTTCACCAGATGACCCTGGCTGAAGACGGCGATGTCTTCGCCGTCAACCACGTCGGTAACCTTCCCCTCTAATGAAGCAGCGCTACCGGAGCTGAAAACAGCCAGCGGTAGCGCTAAGAGGATGAAGATACGGATGATGAGAGTGAGCTTCGGTTTGCGAATTAATTTGGCCCTGCTGGTTATCAAGAACACACTTCCCTTTGGTTGACTACTGTTCGGGGCAGTAGCCCGACAGTTATGGAGGGCTCCACGTCCCGGTACCAAGCCCTCCATAACTGTCGGGCTACTGCCCTGTCCTAGACGGCGAATTCTTTCTTGAGGTGCAGCTCTGCCTTGCGTAGTTCAAAACGTGCCCTGCCTAAATTACCTTCGGGAGCGATCGCCAGAACCACAAAGTAGTCTCGGCCCAACAGCCGCATGATGACTACGGCGCTATCGAGCGAGATCATCAATTCACGGAGGTCGCCAAGCCCGGTGTCTTTCCCAGCCTTCTGGGCGTTTCGCACCAGCGAGGTGAACTCAGCAGCCGCGACGTCGAGGTTCGCTTCCTGACCGGCGTCCTTGAGTAGCCGTTCCACCGCAATACCGTCGATGCCCATGATGAGTGCACCGAGGCTGCCGTCGGTGCGCTCCATGATGTTTTCAAGTGCTTCTCTAAACATCGTTCCTTTTACCTCACAGTCCCTTACGCCTCGCACGCAAACTAACAGGCGCGCGTTACGCGGCTTATGGGCGCTGGCCACCCAGCGTACCCGGACGTGCACTCGGGGTGTTTGCGGGCGGAGCATTTGGCGCCGGCGCGTTCAGGCCCGGCGGCACTGACTGCTGCGGAGCCGACTGCTGCTGCTGCAACTGCGTCGGTGTTGGCGTGTTGCTCTGCGGATTGCCCAAAGGCACCGGCTGCGAAATCTGAATGGTCCGTGGCCCGTTGCTGATCGTACCGGCGGTTGGGCGGCCCTGATAGTCTGGCCGGTAGATGTGGGGCGTGATGAAGAACAGGATTTCGCTATTCTGGTGCGTGACTAGCTTGCGCTTGAAGAGGTTGCCAAGGATGGGTATCGATGCGATCCCAGGCGTGCGCTGGCGAGTTGTGCCTTCAGTGTCAGCCAACACGCCACCCATCACCGTCGTGCCACCATCTGGAACCAGCACTTCAGTCTGCATGCGCTGAGTGTCGATACCGGGTACACCACCAACGGCGATGCCGGTATTGATCGTGTTGTTTTCGATTGTCACACGAAGAATGACCGTACCGACGTCGGTGATCTGGGGAGTGATTGAGAGACGCAGAGGAACGGAAACGAACGTGGTAGTTACCACCGCGGTTCCGCTCGCAGCTTGCGTGGTCTGCACTGGAATCTGTGAGCCGCTTTCAATTTGCGCGGGGCGATTGTTGAGAGCAGTAACGCGCGGCGTCGCCACTGTCTTGGCTTCGCCTCTGGTTTCCGCCGCCGTAATGAGGAGGCTGATCTGGGCAGTACCAAAGAGTCCGGTAGTAAGACCAATTACTGTGCTCGCAGCAGCCGCACCAAGCGAACCAAGCGGTTGGTTAGTACCGACGAGACCGCCGAAAACGCCTTGCGGATTCGGACCACTCGTGAGCGCACCGCTGCCGCTTCCACCCCCTGAGCCGCCTGAGGTGGCAGGCAAAGTTGAAATGTTACCCAAACCACCGCGGCTTAAGTTTACGACGCCTGCTGAAAGTTGGGCGCCCAGGTCGCGGCTGAAGTTACGCTGAGCAATGACGATGCGCGTTTCAATTTCAACCTGCGGCTCTGGCTGATCCAGGATGGCCGCGAGCTGGCGAATTGCATCGATGTTTTCTTTAACGTCAGTGATGATGAGAGTGTTGCTGCGGCCGTCGACCTCGATAGAACCACGACGAGAAAGCCGGCGCGAAATGATAGGCAATAGCCCCTGGTCGCCGCTGCCTCCAGTGGCATCGCCGCCGGCGCCACCGCTGAAGCTGAGGTTTGTGGCGCCGCCCGAAAACGCGCCCGTCGAACCCGCGGCCTGCGCCAGAGTTCCCGAGGCACGAGCGTAGTTTAAGCGAATGAACTCCGTCACGAGCGGTGAAGCATCGAGTCGCGAATCATTGATGACCTTCTGGGTTTCCCATTCTTTGGCCAACACTTCGTTGGTGGCGACGCGCAGGATGTTGCCGTTGGTTTCCACCCCGAGTCTGTTCGCCTTGAGCACCGCGTCAAGCGCGATGTTCCAGGGAACATCCTGGACGTTTACCGTCACGGGCACCGCTCCAACTGAAGAATCAATCACAAAGTTCACGCTATACTGCTCGGTAATGTAATTGAGTATGTCGCGAATGTCGGCGTTGACCACATTTAAGTTGATCGGTTCGCCGACAAAGCCCGGCTGGCAATAGTGCCGTCCCTGTTGAGCCTGCGACATCTTGTCGGTCGCTGGCGAGATG
>JANMQG010000185.1:0-19385 GCA_031370285.1 Chloracidobacterium sp.
GAAGCTCTCGAAGGAACTGCGGTGCCTCGTCTGCCAAAACGAGACTCTCGCTGACTCGCGTGCTGAACTGGCGGTAGATCTTCGCGGCCAGATTCGCGAACAGATGAAGGCCGGCAGGAGCGATAAGGAAATAGTTGCATATCTTACTGAGCGGTACGGAAAGTTTATTCTTTACAATCCGCCAATCGATCCAACCACCTACCTGCTTTGGTTCGGGCCATTCGTGCTGTTACTCTTGGGTCTGTTCGGGCTCTTTCGCTATTTGAAACAGCGTCGCGAATTGATCATCGACCGGCCGCTATCCGCCGACGAGCGACTCCGCGCGGAGACTCTTCTGAAAGCCGAGCCGGGAAAAGAGACCGCATGATACTTTTTTGGCTCATCTGCGCCGGCCTGGTTGCAATCGCCCTGGCGTTCGTCCTGCCGACGTTGCTGCAGCGCGCTGCAGGCGCGGATGAAAGCAACAACGAGGAAGCGAACATCGAGGTTTATCGCGATCAACTCTCGGAATTGGACGCAGACCTGGCAAACGGCATCGTCAGCCCCGAACAGTATCGACAGGATCGAGATCAAATCGAGCGACGCTTGCTGGACGACGTCGCCACCACAGTTGAAGCCAAAGGTAAGAGAGCAAAACCGGCGGCCGCCGGCAGCGGTGCGGTTTACGCGGTCGCGCTTGGCATTCCGGTTGTGGCGGTCGCTCTGTATTTGCTGGTAGGTAATTCGGCGGCGTTATCAGGGGTGCCGCCGCAGAGCTTGCCCGGCTCCGGCTTGCAGGGTAACGGCCAGATGAGCCGGCAAGGAATCGCGGCAAACGTTGCGGCGCTGGCGAAACGCCTGGAGCAGAACCCCGGTGACGCTGAGGGCTGGGCCATGCTCGGGCGATCTTACATCAACCTCGAGAAGTACAGCGATGCGAGTAACGCCTACGCAAAAGCGGCTGCTTTGAAAACAGACGACGCCGACCTTTTGATCGAGTATGCCTTCGCCCTGGCTATGACCAATAATCGACAACTTCAGGGCCAACCGGCGGAGTTGATCAAGAAGGCATTGCAGATCGCACCTGAAAACCCCAAGGCGCTCGAACTGGCCGGCGCCGCCGAGTTCGAGGCGAAGAACTACAAACAGGCGATCGTCTACTGGCAAAAACTACTGGAGCAAAGCTCCGGCAATCCGGAACTGGCGCAGACAGTCTCGCAAAGAATCAACGAAGCTAAGTCGTTGGCAGGGGCAAGCGCCAAGTAGGATCCGGGGTAGAATAAATACCAACAGATTTCAGCAATGAGGAGACAGGCTAATGTCCGAGGCAAAGAGGAAGGTCGCTGATTGCAGACTCTATCCGAGTGAGAACGGTTGCACGTTGCGGATTGAAGGGACGGAAGAGGAAGTGCTCGAAGCTGCAGCTCAACACGCGGTTACCGCTCACGGACATACCAATAGCCCGGACTTGCGTGAGCAGTTACGCGTTCTACTAAAAGACGTCGACGCCTAAACCGTTTCTGATCCGGTCCACGAAAACAATGACACGAGACAATCTGCTGTTCGCAATAATTGGTGTGCTGTTTGGCTTCATCGTAGGTTTCCTTTTTGCCAGCACTATGAATCAACGCTACGGACCGGGCGCGCCTACCGCTTTGTCGAGTGGCCAGCTGCCCGGGGATCATCCGCCAACGGGCGCAAACCCTGGCGCGCCTGCTTCAGGCAACATGCAAGCCGAGGTTACGGCTTCAATCGAAAAGGCCAGGAACGAGCCAAAGAATTTTGAAGCACAGGTGAAGGCCGCGGAACTCTATTACCAAATTCAACGATACGATCCGGCAATCGAGTTGCTGCTAAAGGCCAATCAATTGAAGCCGGATGATTATCAAACTCTGTTGGCCCTGGGACTCGTGAATCTTGACGCGGGTCACTACGACGTTGCCGAGAAGTGGTACAAGGCGGCAATCTTAAAAAAGAGCGACGACGTAGTAACACTTTCCGGCCTCGCTGCAGCCACGCTCGGTAAGGGTGATGCCAAGGCCGCCGAGCAAGCAATCGCCAATTTGGAGAAAGTGGATCCGAGTAGTGAAGATCTGCCGCAGTTCAAGCAGAAGTTAGCGAGCCTGAAAAAGTAGTGAGCAGTGGGCGGTGGGCAGTGAGCAGTAAAAAGGGCGGAGCCAGCCCGCCTTTTTCTTTCTTCGTTAAGCCGCGTCTTCGCTACCCGACTTTGCACTGCCCACTGCCCACCGCTCACTGCCTTCTGCTCACGGGGCGATAGTCATTCGGACAACACTGGCCAGTGGAATCCTCTTAATCTTTCCGTCCTTACCGACCACGACCACCTGGCCATTCTCGACCGTTACACGTCGCACGCCAGCCATCGAGCGGTCGACGAGCGTTCCATCGCTGGTCTCAATTATCAAGCGCGGTCCGCTGTCATCGGGCTCCTGAGCAGCGGGCGGTTTCGCAGCCGAGCGCGCACTTTTGCCTTTTCTATTGGTGGGCTCTACCGCAGCCGGCGTTTCTGTCTCAGAGCCTTCAGCGGTTGGTTTCTTTTCCGGCTCGCCCTTCGCAGCAGTCTCGTCCGGCTTTCGCACTTCAGTTGGCCGCGTTCTTCGGACAGCGGGGCGACGCGAGCGGCTGTTTCTTGTCGTAGTTTTAGCGGCGACTGTCTTAGATTTGGACTCTGCTGAGGCACTGGGAGTCGGTTCCGGCTTCGGAGTGTCGGCCACTTCCTTGCGCGGCTCCTCAATTCGCGCACCAACGGACGACACTCGTCTCCCTCCCATGCTCGACGTCTCAGTTGTTGTCGCCGCCTGGGCGGCGTCCTCGTGTTCCGCGAGCGGTCCCGACGTTATTGGCTCAAACGCTCCGCCGAAGTGAAGTCGATAAACCGCATCGTCATCGTTAGGAGTGCGACCTTCCACACGCAGGATCAGGTCCTCCTGTTTTCGCAAATAAATGCTCTTGGTAATCGGCGAGGAGTTGCCCGCATACACCGTAAACTTCAAAAGTGGCCGCAAACTCGAGGAGGTGAACACGTCTATGTCGCCGTTTAAGTTTCGGCCATCGACGGTAATTAACACGTCACCGGGCATGCCTGTAACAGCGTAAAAGTGATCGGTAACTCGCGGGTCGCCCAGATCTCTGGCTGGGATAATGCCCCGAACTTCATTTGAGCGAACTGGCGACGGCCAGGCTACGTCAGTCGACTGTCCAAAGGTTACGCTCGCGAACACTGTTAGCAGCAAAGCCACCCAGAGACCGCGCACGCGAGTCTTAGTTCTTACAAGAATCTGCATAGTTCGGTTGCGTCTCTGGTTCTCGGAGCAAAGAGTACTCAGCTGACGGGAGCGATAAGAATATCAGATTTGCGGTGGCAAAGGTAAAGACGTGCAGTTGGGAACAGTTATTGGAAAACCTGGTCAGGAATGCATTGGACGGTTCGATGGAGACGAGGTGGAGTGGGCGTTGGCTGGACACAAATGAACGGTAAGACGGAAATATGAATCAGCGACGAGGCACCCGGGCTCGCCAACACTGCGCGAAGCGCTGCTAAGGTTGGGCCGGAATCGCATGCCTTCGATGATTCGACATCAGTCTGGTCATTATCACCGCGCGGATCTTTTCGATCTCAAAATCAAATCAATCTATTCCCCCCGCGTGGCTCCTTAGATTCCCGTTCCTAGGAACCTCTGAGTATGCAAATTTTGCCTTTTGGAGCCAGGCGATCGAACCACTGCCCTCGGCCGATCATGGGACAGAATGGAGTTTGAAAGGTGGCTCCGCACCAGTTTGAACCTGGCATGACGGCTAAGCCGTCGTCAAGATCAATAAAGGATGGAATACTGGAGCGCTAACGGAAGATGGATAGTTGGAATGCTCGTGGTCAACGAGTTAATTGTTGATAATCATCGTGAGAATTGGTGCAGAAGTTAGTCGGCCTGGCCACTAATAAGCGGCGCAGCGAAGAAGGTAGGCTTAGAACAATTGGGAATCTCTCGCAGAGAAGGTGAAGAGTGAGCTGAACAAGACATCGTAACCTTGAAGACGTTTTATTACTTGAGCGGCAGACTGTCAAAGGAAGCGGACGCGATCAAAAGTCACCGCTACCCCGTGCGCTCCTCCGATTTTCTCTTCCCTCCTTATTACTACGCCGTCGATTGCGAAGCGAGGTACGGTCTCCACCAGATCTGCGGTCGTAATAAGTCTCAACAGAATCGAAATCCTCGCGCCAGGCTCGACGCAAGGAACCATACGCAAGTAAAGGCCATCGGCACTGAGATTGTCGAGCACTGTTTGGACTTTGAAGTCCTCGCCGTTTTCGTCTCGACCCTCAACCTTCGCGGGGAACGGCACGCAAATTCTGGGTTTAAGCCGACGGTCAGAGCGCTCGCTGGTAGATCGCAAACCTTCAGTTGGCACTGTTGCTCCTAGACCAGGCGGAGAATGTGGTTGAATGGGCAAACCCGAGCCCGGCTTTCACGAAAACTTAGTACTCAGTGCGGAACGAGCGCGGGGCGCGCGCCCAGAAGGTAAGCAATCCTCAGAACACAGAGTTGGAGACCCCGCACAGGCTTTCCAAGCTATCTCTGTATTTATGCTCTATCCGGCTCCCGCTCGCCTCCGCCATCTCCCCCCTTTCGATGGCGACTAAACTAACTCAAGCGACAGAACCCTTTACATCGCAGGAGAATAGGCGAATCCGGAGTGAAACGTCAATTACTCGCGCCTCTCGCAGAATAGCGCGAATCCCGAAAAAATCAATCGGATGATCCGACCATTTTCCCCGAGCACTAATGTGCCTACCTCGGATCAGCACAAGCGAAACGCGAACGGTTTAATGTCCACCGGGAAAAGAAACCAGGGGCAAGCGGTGCGCGGGGAAACTATCCTCCCAACTTTCGACACACCACGTCGTCAAACCATATGTGACCAAAGGCAGGGCACGGGGATGAGCTGCAATTACCGCGTTTGATAAGTATTGAGACTGCATCTGTAGTGTCGGTAGTCGCGAATTGGAATGAGTAAGACTGCCAGCCGCTTGTCTTCTCTCCTGACACTCTGGCTCCTCCCAGGGATTGATTATTACTGACGTCGATAACTTCGATCATCGGCAGGCCGCCCGTTACCAGATCCTGTGTACGTGCGGCGAAAGTGAGCTGATAACGAGTTCCATGATCCACCAGAAAAAGCTGTGACAAGAACTCAGTTGCTGGTGAGTTTCCGTCGAAGTCGAGGCGAAGGCTGTAGTCCCCGGATTGAGGCTCTTTTGGATCGCGTGCTACCCGCACCTTCTCGACATTAAGGAGCTTCCACTCAAAACTCAACGCGCCGGAATTAATGCTATTCTCGAAGCCCCCGTTGCTTAGCATTGTGGAGCCGGTACTTGTATTCATTCCGCGTCCCCGTGCCCACACTTCGTATGCCTGCTTGAACGCTTTTGCCTGGATAAGTTTTGCCAGCAACTCTTCGTGCGCGTTTTCGTCGATGGTACCCGCACTTCGATACACCTCCATCGCTTCAGATGTCTTTCCTTGTTTAAGGAAAAAAGCAGCAAGGGTAAGAGAATCTTCTTGGGAATGGGGCTGCACTGCGCGGCGAACCGCCTCGGTATCACCGTTGTACTCATTCCACGCATATTGAATTATGTAAGACAAGAAGGCAGGCTCCACCACAGCAGCTTTGCGCATTTCAGGGAATGCTTCTTCTTGCTTACCAATCCGTAACCAGAGGGTCCCCAGATACCAATGCGGCTTCGCGTAAGAGGGCGCCAGACGAATGGATTCCTGGTAGGCGGCGACTGCGCCTTGCTCAGCCCCAATATCTTCGCGAGCGTCGCCAAGACGAAGCCAAAGGAGATAGTCATGCGGCCTTCGGATAACTGCAGACTCAAAGTCTCTCTCAGCCTCGGTGCCCCTGCCGGCTTCGAGGAGATACATAGCGCGAAGGTTGTACGGACGCGAATTAGCAGGACTAAGCTTCATGGCTCGATCCAGCTTGCTGAGACCAGACGCATCCGTCGGTACTCTTCGCGAAAGCAAACTGGAGATCCCGTCTCGAGCGTTTACCCACATCGCCCAGGATAAGAACAGCAGGCACGCTGCTGCCAAGGCATAATGCACTGCTGAATGATGTCGCTCTCCGGAGTTCATGGTATGCATGGAGGAGACCTGAGACGCAAATCTGTCCGACCAGGTGCCTCAAGCTTTACGTTCGCTAAGCGAACTCAGCCAGATTAGTGCGCGATTCAGCAGCTTCTGCGATCCGGGCTGCCACCCTTCGGATGGCATAACGACTTAATCTGCACTGCGGATCGAAAACCAACGCCTGTTCGTAGTGACGGACCGCTTGCTCGAGATCCCCATTAATCTCATAGCAGGCTGCCAGATAGTAAAGCGTATCATCATCTGGTCCAAAGCTCTCACTGCACTGCCTAAAAGTTTCCATACATTCGTCGTAACACTTCATCCGGTAAAATAGCCTGCCAAGCCAATAGAACGTTCTCCGATCCGCGCCATCTGGGTGAAGCCGGCGACCCACCTTCGCTAACGTCTCCAGCAACTCACCTTTTTGAGGTGTCCTCAGCGTCTTCGCAGCGCGATGAAGTTCTACGGCACAAAGATAAAAGACCGCTGGATCGTAATCATTCTCTAACAGCAGGGACTGGCATCGGCTCAAAACAAAATCCGCATCGTGGCCCTCTACCAGAAAATCCGCCGGTGAGCATGTCTCTTCGATCTGTGGGAGTTGCTTCCTCTTTCTGTAGAAGGCGCGATAAGCAACCTGTAGCATGTTTAGAAACTCAGTGGATCCGGGCCACAAGCCCAGTGCTTCCCTACAAACCTCAATTGTCTCCTGATTCGAACCGAGACTGGAATGGACCTTCGCTAAATTGCATCGCGCCTCCTGAGAAAGAGGGTTGAGGTTTATGGCTAGCTTGAAGCTTTTCATCGCCTCTGCCAGCTGATGTTGCTGGAAGTGGAGGTTGCCAAGACGAAGATGTGTCACCGCAGAGTGGGGATCCAGAACGACCGCGCGCTGTAGGCAGTTTAGTGCCGGCTCGAATTGGTTCTTAAGGGCGAAGATGCTCCCCCTGTTACTCCAGAAAGACGGCGAATTTTTATCCAGCGCAATCGCTCGGTCAGAACATCTCAAAGCGGGTTCGTGATCGCCAAATTGAGCAAAGACGCCGCTAGCTTCACTCCATGCGAACGGCCAGATAGGATCCGAATCTGCCGCGTGTTTAAGACAGGCAAGCGCTTCGTCAGCCGAACCAATCAATGCAAGTGCCTTTCCTTTCAGGGTCCACGCTAAAGTTGATTGCGAATTCAGGCGCAGTGCGTGGTCAAGGGATGCCAACGCCTCCTCATACAGCTTTAATACAATCAGCGAGGCACCACGATTGAGCCAATGTTCTTCGGTCAGAGCTTCCGGCCCGACTGGGTTGACAGTCTCCTGAAAGACGTCAAGCAGGATCGTGCTTAGCTCTCGCTCGATGGTCGCGAAATCCAGCGGCCTATTACGCCGAGACTTGGATAAACAACTCATTACTAAGTCGGCCAGGCGCGCCGGAACATCAGGACTGATGGATCGCACATCGGGAGGCGCAACACTTTTGTGTTGTTGAAAACACTCTTCATGTTCGTAGCCGCTAAATGGTTTCGCGCCCGTTAGCATTTCGAAGAGCGTTACGCCAAAAGAATATATGTCACTTCGCAGATCCGTTTTGTTGGCAGCATCGAATTGTTCCGGGGCCATATATGCCGGCGTGCCCGCGGCCCAGTTTCTGGGTAGAGCGTAGCTTTTCTCCGGCACCTGGTCTTTGGAAATATCGTAATCCGGTACAAATGACCTGACCTGGCCAAAATCGGTTAGCTTCAAAACGCCGTCAGTTGTCAGTAAACAATTTCCCGGCTTAATATCACCATGGACCAGGCCGGGCAGCTTCTTCTGCGCGTAATCGATCCCGCGGCACAATTGAATTGCATAGCGGAGAACTTCCCTCAGGGACAGCCCGCTCTGTTTTATTCGCGCAGACAGAGTCTGGCCAGAGATATATTCAAGCAGGATATTGATGCAGCCATTGATTTCCAATAATGAATGAGCGTAAACGATGTTCGGATGTTTACCCAGCGTGATCCAAGTTCTCGCCTCACGTGCAATTCGATCTACATCAGATTCATTTGCTAAGGGATCGCGCGGGGCCTTTAGGCAGTAAGGCTCCATGGTATCGCCATCGAGGACGGTATACACCACCGAAAAGCCGCCAGTAGCCGCGCCGTAAACCTTGAGCCTTCGGTGGATGCTCCCACCGGCCAAAGCATGAATGATCTCACCCTTCTTGTACTTTGCGTCCTCGGGCAAGGCTTCGACGCTTGCGGCTAGTACGGTTCTTAATTCGCCTCGACTTATGAGTGTGTTTATTCGAGTGAGATTCTTCTTGAGAAACCGCACCAATCGGAATGTGTTCTTAACAGGGATGTGAGTGAAGTTAACAAATTCATCTGGTTTCGCGCGCAGTTGGTCTGGCCTTGATGCTGAGGAATCAAGTCGGGGGATTCCCCATGTACTGGCTAAATACGTGCTCGTCTTCATTTGTCAGTTACACACAACACAACCTGTCTGGATTGCCTTACCGGGAGAGACGAGTAGCCAGGGGGGATCTTCAACTTATCAGAGAAGCCTGCGGCTCGGAAGATCCTATGCCTCTATGCGGCATTTAGGGTTAATCTGAGAGCGCGGGGAAGTCACCTGATCACTATCTCTCGCTCGGTGAGTAATTGCCAAAGTCTCGTGAAGCTCCCGATCGCGATCCTGAAGAGGGTTCCACCGGGCCCACAGGCCTTGGTGTGCTTCTCGTGGGCCTCGAGCAATTACGACTATTACCTGGGTGGTGGTGGTGGTTGCGATGCGCGCCATTGTTAGGATGGTGGGCGGCGTTGTTTCCGCCATTGTTGTTCCCACCATTATTACCACCCTGGTTACCCTGATTCCCTCCCGAGTTAGAGGTTCCCGCGATTACTGCCCGCGTGGCAGGTACAAGAAACATAAGTAATACGGCAAGAGTTCCGCAAACCTGACGCCATCTACGTTTCAAATAACTAGTGTAGTTGCTTAGCATAAAACTACCTCTCCTTTTGAGGTTTCAAACGTTGCAGGTGCAACAAAGGTCCTTGCATCGTCGAGGATCTTCAACGAGGATAACTGAGCTGGTTGGAAGTCTTGCACCAGAACGCAAATTTCCTTCAAGTGGATTTCCCAGGGCTCCCTGGCTCACAATCATTATCCTCCGGATACCGTTACAGCACCTCTTCGCTGGACATTGTTGGTTGACTACTGCAATTCGCAGTCGCAATTACAACTAGACAGGTAAACACCAGCGCATTAACTGTGATGTGCAAGCCAAAATCAACAAAGCTGTGAATGGAGACTGCAAACAATCCTGCTAACGCGCCCAGACAGGTGCTATACCGAAAACTGCTCCGAGCCCGTAGTTGTGCAACTATCTTGCGCGTCATGATTATTAAGAACCACACAACCAGCACTGCCGCGATAATTCCACCGCTCGCAAGGATTTCAAGGTAGTCGTTGTGTGCCTGTCTCAGCGATTCGCCTCCGGAGAAATTGTAGGAAAATTCGGGGATCGCCGTTTCATACCCACCAAAACCAATGCCGGTGAATGGGTGTGCCTTGATCAACTGCCACGTGGCGCGCCAAATCTCCTTGCGTTCTAATTTACCATTGCTTTCTTTGCGCAATTCACTTGAGACTGTCTCCATGCGAGACACAACTGGATCTCCCCCCACCCACACAACACCGATGGCGGTCAACAAAACGAGAGACAGCGCGAGCGCGCCGCTCATTGCCGCAATGGAACCGTATCGGGCTATCCAGCTTCGGGCTCGCACCTCGTGTCGCTTGCTCGACCTCCACTGCTGAATCACCAAATGTGATATGGCGACGCACAGAATCAGGCTAAACATGCTGATCACGCCACCTCTGGAATTGGTGGACACCAGCGCTAACCAGACGAGCAGCGCTAGCGAAAGATAAGGAAGAAATCGGCTGCGGGGCCCACTCTTGCCTATTACGAGTCCAAGAAGTAACCCCAGGGACATTTCCATCAGAAGGGCAAAGTGGTTGCGATTGATGAATTGTCCATATCCTTCTCCGAGTGGAAGTTTGGGCAACATAAATCCCTCGGGACTTGTTTGCGCCATTTGCCTCACCAATCCAAAGCAGGCGCTCAGAACTCCAACGCCAATGACAACTCCCACCAGCGCGGCAAGTCGACGCCGCGAGGATGCATAACGCATCAATAATTCGCCGGCGAGCAACGCGGCAAGAAGTCGAAAAATGAATCTTCGTGTCTCGAAAGGGTCTACGCTTATTGTTCGCCAAACATTCCCTGAAACTATCGTGCTCAATTGTGAGGCGCCCAAAGGAAGAATCTGAAAACCGGCGAACGCGCAAAGCGCCAGCAGCGGAATCATCATCGCTACTCCAGCTATTCGCCAATCACGTCGCAGGCTCGCCTCAACAATTCTCAACGACGCCAGAACAAACAGCAGGCAGTTTGCAAGTGCGGTCCACCAGGGCTCGACTCCTCCATACGGTATGGCAACTAACGCGATCACGGCTAGCACACCATAAAACGCGATGCGCTCCAAGCCAACCGCGAGCTTCTCTCTTCGGTAGATCGCCGCCCCAGAGGGAACTAATCCACTACCTACTGCTAACGGTGCATACAGCTCGGTGTTGACTTCCATAGCGGCGGATCTTTTTGCATGGGAAACATATGAAGGATGGTTGTTTAACTGCTGACTGTCATGGGATGATGCGACTAATTCAATTGGCACTTTTGTGCCTCGACAGCCGTCCCTCATTATCAAGCAGCGCCAGGGAAACTCTTTGCGGTTGTCTTGCGAAAAGGACGATGCTTAGCGAAACAATTCTGCTTGAATGGTGCCATCAGGTTGGGAATGGAAAAGTTAATGGGAGATTTGAAGATTTGCCACGTTAAGAGATGCGGCGCCGTTCTTTAAGAATCACGTCCCAACTTGGAGCGACCCACTTCAATAAAGTCTTAAACACTGGCAGTTTCTTTATTACGCGATAAGCTTGGGCCTGCAAGCGAGTGGCGCGCGAGAATTGCTTGAGTGAAGAAGAATCAACCTCCGGCAGCAAAAACACTACGCTCCTAAAATGTTTCTTCGCCGCCTTCATCAGTGCGGGCAGAGAGAATAGCTTGATGGGTTCATAGTTGGATCCTATTCGCCATTTAACATACCTGGCCTGAAGCCTCTCGGGTAAGAAACCGACTCCCCACAGGTATACATAGGGATTGATTGCCAGAGAAAAGCGATTCACCGTGTTGAGGTGCAATGAACCGGAGCTCTTCAAGGCCCGGGCACATTCCGCCAGCGTCTCCTCCCGACCGCGAACAAACTCCAAAGTCGATGACGCGATCACCAGATCAAAAGAGCTATCAGGAAACGGTAAGTATTCAGCGCAGCAGCAAACAAGTGGTGGAACTGGGAGGTCCAAATCCATGAAGCGTCTGCGACTGACATGTAGCCACCGCATTGCAATATCAGTTCCAATGACTTGATCATAATGTTGTGTGGCGAGGGCCAGGAAGTTACCAGTACCAGAACCGACTTCAAGCACCTGTTGTTTGGCGCCGCGTTGTTGGGAAGACTGTTTTTCAAGTAGGTTGACGACGTGCCTGGCCCTTTGTTCTCCCAGGATTGCGTTACGGATAAATTTTGGGCGCAAAGCTACTGGGGTAATATCACTAAAGGTCCAGTAGTATTCGAGCAGTTCTTTAAATTCATAACGATTGAGGGCCTCAAGCATGATTTCGGTTCGCTTATGATCCTCCTCAAAACTCAAGTAGGGATCAGGATAGACGCGGAAATCAGGAATGCCGCCCTGCAGCGAATAACCTCGCTCACAACTCCGGCAATAATATGCATCTCTGGTTTTAGTGATACTCAATGGCCCCTTGCATAGCGGGCATACGAACGCAATTTGCCGCAGCGATGGCAATAGTGAGAGTGGCTGAATAAGGCCTTGTTCGGGGCCGAATTGAAGCTGGGAGGACATACCTAACCCTATTTCGTCTGGCCTGGATTCTATGAGTTGCTGAATGCCGATACTTTTGCCCCGATCATTGCCCTGGTGAGTTGCACCGGCTGAAAAACGATGCTGGGCCACAAAAACACCTCGGTCGTGCAGAAGCATTCTTTCGCCTTGATTTGCGCCCGGAGTACTTTGGCTTCATCAGAGTCCCAAATTTCAAAGAAGCTCTTCTTGCGTAGATTTCCTAGCGGGCGGTGAGTTTCGCAAACGCTGACATCGCCGTTCGCATAGACGACGCCGGACAGAATGCCCGCTTTGCAAGACACAAATTGAGACTCAGTCTCAATGGTTTTGATCTTTGCCCACTGCGTCATGGGTTCGACACTAGAGCCGAATCGGTTTTGTTCGCGGTCTCTCCAGACCACGGCAATGTGCTTGTAAAGGTCCTTATACTGCTGCAACGTCGGCCCTTGTAGAGAAGGATTCTTGCGGTCTCCGCGGATGATTGAAAGGTTGATATGCTCCATCGCGGGACATCTCTCATGAAGATATTCAGTCAGTTGCCATAGCTCATTCATGTTTTCATTCGTCGCGCAGATATTACTGTAAATTCTTAAACGAGCATCCTCCTTTTGCAACTCGGCCAGCATGTCGTAGGTTTCCATCGCCTTTTCGAATGATTTTGGATTTCCACGAAAGAGGTTGTGGTATTCCGGCATTCCGTCGAGCGATATCTCGCAACCAAAAAGCTTAAGCGACCTTGCTGAATTCAATAGCTTGCGGAGTTGGTTCTCTGTGCGCTCGGTAAAATATCCGTTGGTCGGCACATAGATTTGCTTGACGCCATTGTTCTCCACAAACAGCGAGCAGATGTCAGCGAATTCGGATCGGATGAACGGTTCGCCGCCCGAAAGGTTGAGAGTCTCAATTTGTCCCAGCTCCAGTGAGAGTTTCTCAAATTCTTCATAGGTCAGGTCATCCCGCTTGTTGAGGCTGCTCCAGTAAAAGCAATGCTCACACGTAAGATTGCAGATCGAGTTAATGAAGACGATCATGAATGGCGGTGTTTGCCCTTCATGATGGCTTAACGCCTTGAGAGACAGGCCAGCGTGACGTTTGATCCGGCTTGCTATTGACAGTGTTTCCGACATGGTTGCCTCCAATACTCTATGACACGAACAATCCAGGTAATTATTCAGATAAGGACTCCACGTCTCGCAGCAGCTGTCTAAAAGCCAGGTACCAAGCCAGCCTGGTAGTGGCAAGTTTACTGAAAAACCCAAAGTCTGAAAGATAATACATATCGATTCTTTTTAGTGAGAAAGGATCGTCAGCAACTTCGATCTTTCCTTGCCTTGTCGAGCAAGCCGCACGAAATTGTCCCCGGGCTATTTCCCGTACCATAGCATTAAGCCTCCCAAAAGGGTAAGCAAAGCTTGTGACTTGCGCGCCGAGGCGGTCTTGAATTGCCATTTTTGACTCCGTCATCTCTCGCTCTGCCTGCTCAATGGGAATCCGGGTCAAGTCAGGATGCGTTGACGTGTGCGCCCCAAATTCAACGCCGTATCGGTGCATCTCTTTGACCTCAGACCGCGAAAGCATGGGACGGGCCTCAAGCGAAGACACATCTCCCGACCAGGACTTTTCACAATGAAATGCGGCCATCGGTAACTTTCGGCGGTTGTGCCAAAAGACGAACTCATCCAAGTAGGTCTGGAGTTGAGCGCGGCTCGCACCATGATATGTACCAATAAGCCATTGCTGAAGGTTCCCGATGGCGCGGTCGGCTAACGCACTACAGATTTGGTGCCCTTGCGGAACTCGGTAATTAGCGGTTGAATGCGCGCGATGTAATGGTAACCACTTTCTTCAAGACCAGAAAGCTCTTAAGGCCATCGGTGTAGATTGTCCAGCCTGGGGTCACGCTGCGCTTGATGACAACCGGATAAGCAGAGGCTAGCTAGACGCTTCGACCCTCCTCTTGCACGCCTCGACCGTGTCAGACAGAGGTTACACTACCTTATCAGTCGGGGTGTACCTGCAGCTGTTCATAGTGAATGTTGCCCATGTGCGGAGCCATCGTCCTTAGACGTGATCTCGATGCGTGTGGCTCTCGGAGATCGAGAGCATCGGGTCGTTCCCGAATTTGTATGCTGCACGACTAATCCATTCAGCGGGGAATACCTCAGCAAAATCCCCTTCAGTGTGGTGCTCCACGTGGGGCTCCCCACTCTTCTTTTCTCCCGGATGGTAAGTTGATAACAGACTCGACGTTGGCTTCATAGCATGTTTGATGGCGGTCAAGGCTTTGATGAAGTTTTCTCCATGAATGTGCTCGTCGACGTGCATCATCAAGAAGAGATCCCATTTCCCCTGAATGGGGACTTGGGAAACGTCCCCAACTTGGAATCGGTATTCTGGGAACTTGATTAGAAGATCCTGGACCGCCACGCTAGCGATTTCAATCCCGAGGTACTCCCGACAGCCTAGACGCCGAACTACATTCGTCCAGTAGCCAATGCCGGGCCCGATCTCCAAAACGGACATTTGGGTAAGGTCAAATTGCTGCTGGCGGATTTCTTCAAGAAGGTCCTGCTCTAGCTGCCCGTACCAGTGCTCGTTCTCCTTTTCATCACGGCTACGGCGGCCTACAGCCCGAAAGCCGTCAGATGTCCTGTGTCTTCGCTCCCAGAACTCCTTGGGCCGATACTGGGGTTTGAGCAGGAGTTCTCTGGCCAATTCGGCATACCAGCGGACTTTGTGCAAAAGTGAACTCATCTGTTCGTTCTCGTCTCAGGCACGATTCGGTCAGCGTTGTGGGAGGCACTGAAGCGCGGGAGCCACAAGCCTGTTAACGTCCTAGACGCTTCGACCATCCTCTTGCACGCCTCTACGGTGGTAGACAGCGGTTTCTCGCCAGAGTGCGTGCTTGCCTTTGATCGATCTTACCTCCACTTCCCAGCGCTGTCACCTTCTCCGCACAAGTAGCCGCAGAACTCGCCGCATGACCATCCAGATAGCAGCAGGAGCAGGTAAGGCAAAGACTTCGCAAGCTCTGCCTGGTGTCTGCCCTTGCGAAATATTCTCAAAACGATGCGCGCCGGCAAGAGAACGGGAAGCGCTAACGAAGCCATAATCAATAGGGCGCGCTTTGACAGCGGGTCGTTCAAGATTCGTTTCGCCGCGAATGCCCTCGCGTGATAGTAGGCTTGTGCCAGCGCGTCCTTCGTCGAGTAGTTTTTCTGGTGATAGACAATGGCCGACGGCATCAGGTACAAGTCGTGCCCGCGCCTCTGCAACTCATCGTGAACAAAATTTTCGTAAAAGCCATGTCGGTAATGTTCCGCCACTTCCTCAAGCGCGCTTCTCTTATACGACGAGTTGGCCCCGCTAAGCGCCGTGGCTACGCGCGGCTGCTCCGGCAGCATGTATGGGCCGTAGTCATAGAAGTAAACGGCCCAGTCGAGAGGTCTTTGGTGGGCGCTGTTTTCGACCGCGCCGCCGATTATCGAATAAGGCAGCTCGTGGGCTTGCCTGATCTCGGCGCACCATCTTGCATCGACGGTGCAATGATCTTCGAGTAGCGCGACGATCTCGCCGCTCGAACAGCGGATGCCCTGCGCCCGCAACTGCGGGACAGTCGCCTCGGCAGGCAATCGCACGTACTTCACGAATGGGAATTGCCGACTAACCGATTCCCGCGCTAGGTCGTCATAATTGCTCGCTACGATCACTTCTGTATCTTCGGCATCAATTTGACCTTCAAGCGACGCGAGACACCGGCGCAGCGACGGGAGATCGTTCCAGGCGGCGATGATGATGGATAGCTTCGCTGGTGGTGCGTCGTTCATTCAACTTTACTCAAACTCTCGCCGGGCCCGAATAGGTAACCCACGAATTCGCCCGCCGCATACCCGGCCATGAAGATTGCCAGCAGGGGCAGCGACAGAACAAATTCCTTATAGTACCTTTTCTTCTTGTGCACCTGCTGTGCGATTCGCCACGTCACGAGCAAGGGCATGAGAGGCGAAATAAGCACGCTGAGCAGTCGCCTCGAGGTTGGTATCCTAGTCCTCCGCATACCGGCAAAAGATCGAGAGTAACAAAACCTTTGGTTCAAGAAATACAGAAAACTGAACTCCTTCTTCTTGACAACCACCATGGCCGGAACAGAGAGAAACTTCACGCCCTGTTTCCTGAGTTCTTCATGAAGAAAAAACTCCCAGTAATCTTTTCTGATGGATTCGTCCACCTGCTCAAGCACTTCCCGTTTGTAAGACGCATTGTTTCCGGCAATCCCGGCCACTTCACCGGCGGGGATTGGCGGCATTGCGTGACTGTATTCACACAAGTAGACCGCCCAGTTCACGATCTTGTTACTACTCCCCTTTTCAATCGACCCGCCGACTGCCCCGTATCCCAGTTTGTGTGCCTTTCTAATTTCCTCAAACCAGTTTTCGCTGGGAATGCAACAGTCTTCGGTAATGGCGATGATGTCTCCAGTCGCGCGCGACATGCCCAGAGCACGAAGTTGCGGGATGCCTAGCCTCTCAGACGATTGCAGGAACCTGACACCGGAAAACTCCTTTTTGACGTGTTCGGCTGGGGCATTCTGAGGACAGCTCACAACGATGATCTCCGCATCGCCGACGCCTTGCTGCTTTGCCAAAGCGCGCAGCGATTCCTCGAGCAGAGGCGAGCCGTGTACTGCAACAGTAACAACGGAAATCCTATCCATGATCGACGTTGATTAGTGTCACCATATGTACGCACAGCTCTCGCCGGCTCCTGCCAGATAGCCGCAAAACTCGCCGACCGACCAAACCATTATGGCCACAATAGAAATGGGAAGTGAAAGCATAAACTGCTTGAGGTGGCGTCGCTTGGGGACGATAGCACTGATGGTTCGGGCCAGGAATAAGAAAGGCAACAGCGGCGACCCAAGGATATAGGATGCCCGCTTGAAACCCGAAATCTGAGAGATACGCATCCCCGCGAAGCAGCGGCCATGATGAAATCTTCTGATCAGGAAAGGAAGCAGGCGATAAGACTTCTTGTCGTAGATCACAATCGAGGGTGTCGAGACCAACTGAATTCCTTCCTCCTGAAGTTGCCGGCACCAATAGGTTTTCCAGAACCCATTCTGTACGAACTCCTGGCCCTTCGTTAGGGTCCACCTCTTAAATGAGATGTTGTTTCCTGCAAGGACATCTGCCGGGCCCTCCGGCAAAGGCCGCATAAATTGTCCGTACTCGCAAAAATAGGCTGCCCAGTCCACCATATTCTTGCCTTCAGCAGCTTCGACGGCTCCACCAATCACCGGGTGAACAGATTCATGGGCCTTTAGAATAGCCGGAACCCAGTTACAATCAGCCACGCTTGTCGAGTCAGTGATCGCAATGATCTCCCCTCGTGAACGTGCGATCCCGCCCCCCCATAACATTGACAGCGGCGTCTTTTCGGGAAAGCGAATGAATTCTACTTCGGGATACTTCGTCATGATCTCTTGCAGGGAATCGTCAATGCGGGAGTCAGCAACGATTAATTCTATCTTCTCATTTCCTCTCTGCTGTAGAAGGGCTTTCAAACACCGATCCGCTTCGCGTATCCCGTGATCTGACGCGATAACCACTGACAGTTCCGGAGCATTAGTAGAGGGGGATGGCTTCTTGTTCTCCATGGGAGTGAGCGCAATTACATACCTCTGGCAGGGTTATTCAATCTTTTCCAGTAATGGCGTTGGACGTTTTCTGAGCGACTATATGAAAGAAGGGAGCAACGGGCAGAAGGATTGCTTGAAAGGTTTTACTACGGATGGTCCAGTTATATAGTCGTGCAAACATCCGTTTCACCGGCGAGAAAGCGTTAACCTCTCCTTCCCAGATTGTCGGCGTCTTTATGTTCAGGTCAAAGCCTGACTGTCGCCCGAAAAGTCGTCGCAGCCCGAACAGCGACATTGGGTAGGTGTGACTGTATAGCATTCCATTGCGCCATCGAAACATAAGCCGGCATCCACTTGCGTGGAAGAAAACCAACCCCCCAGACTCCCACGTGTGGTTCTGCCGAAAGGCTATAACGGTTTGGAGTGGTACAGACGATCTTCCCGCCGGCTCGCGTTACTCGATCGATCTCTTCCAGCATCGGCCTCGCATCCGTCACATGCTCAAGGACATCGAAGGCGACGGTGAGGTCGAATTGACTACTTTGCAACGGCAGGCGCTCCACACATGCACACACAAGTGAACAGGCCATGCCTTGTTCCTCTAATCTTTTCTTGGCAGCGACGAGCCACGTTAAAGAGATATCAAGTCCAACAACAAACTCGAACCGCTGAATGGCGGCTACTAAAAAGGCGCCCGTGCCACAGCCTAACTCAACACAAGACTGCCACGAAGAATCCGCCATCAAAGACCCTATCCAGCCACTGGCAGCGACGTCGTTCGTGTATTTGGACTGTGCTTCGTTGATCTGCCGAATTCTTCTTTTGATGATGTTTTGGGGAACGATGCCCTGGCGACTTTCCCAAACTCGCGCTATGAGATTCCCAAATGTTTCAGAATGATAGTGCGCTGCTAAAGAGGCGGCGAATACTCGATCCTCTTCGTAATCGATCCAGGCATCAACAGAAACTCTGAGATCAGGAATTCCGAGCAAAACGGGAAATACTTTGCGGCATCCCGAACAAACGCAATCTTCCGCGCTGATAGTAAGAGACGACGTGCAATAAGGGCAGCAAAGGTGGTGATTCATAACCAGCACCGTTCTGATCCGAGAAGCTGGGATTAGAAAGGAGACACCAAGCGAATCATTTGCTTTTCTTCGGTGCTACGGTAGATCGCGTCGACGATCTCCACAGCCCGGAAACCGGAGAACCCATCAGCGATGATGCCCTGCTTGCCTTCGCATAGTTTGACGAAATCAGTCAACTCCTGTTGGAAGGATTTGATGACGGTTGACTGCCAGCCCCGTCGCTTCTCTTCAATAATAACCTTCGGATAGAAGTTAAACTTTCGCCGGCGGCGTCCCCCGGGCTTGTCCATGTAGATCAGCATATTCATCATCGGAGCGTAAAAAGCTCGGACCATGCCTTTTTCGCCATAAGCTTCGATATAGAAGCGGTAACCTTTCCATTCAGTCCAGGTCGCCTGCAGAATTGCTCTTTTCTTTTGCGGGCTTAACAGCAAAGCGAGCCCGTTGTCCTCAACGCGATCAAGTTTCCAAACGTCGCCGCTGGCGATGCCAAAAACCTCTTCGACGCCACCAAGTAAGTATCCGGTGAGATCGATGATATGAATCCCTACGTCCATGAGCGCGCCTCC
>JANMQG010000224.1:0-34761 GCA_031370285.1 Chloracidobacterium sp.
GTGTCGAGATGTTGCGCGCGGCCGCTGAACCGAAGTTGATAGCGCTCGCCAATGCAGCAGGCGTAGATGCCGCCGGCAGGAATGTTGAGGTCAAATGAACGACAAAACTGAACGTCCCCCCGACGATCAAACGGGGCCTGCAAACGAAATCACTGCAGCAGAAGTGCGGACTGCCAAGCATAGTCGTCAAAGGCAGAGTCATTCGCGCACGGTAGTCCTGGTTATTGTCGTCGCTTTGGTCGCAACAGCCTCGGTTGCCGGATTGTTGCTGTGGAATAGGAATAAAACCGGAGCGGGTAGACCCGTGCCGGCGCCAAGCACCATTGCCGACGGTCAACCGACCGCGGCCGCTCAACCTGAAACGACTGAGTCTACTGTCACGCTCTCTCTGCAAGCAGCGCAAAATGCCGGCATCAAGGTTGAGACGGTGGGCGAACAGCTGGTTGCTACCGGCACGGGCACGGGTGCCCTGGCGACCGGAACGGTACAAGCAAACACCTATCGCAGCACTCCCGTTGTCTCTCTCGTCGGCGGTATTGTGCGTCGCGTAAATGCGGAGCTGGGACAGAATGTGCGGCAGGGCCAGACGATGGCGGTGGTGTTCAGTGAAGAACTCGCCATGGCACAATCCAAATACCTTACGGTGGTGGCTGATTTCGAGGAACATCACAAGCACCACAGCAGGACAATGAAGCTGGTCGAAATCGGGGCCGCGAGTCGCGAAGAGGTGGAGCAGGCAACCACCAAGTTGCGGACAGCAGAAGCCGAAGTCGCATCCGAGCGTCAACGGCTATTGTTGCTGGGCTTCAGTCCCCAGCGCATCAGCCAATTGAAGTCTTCGTCCCAGGTCAGTTCCGAAGTCAGCTTGCCGGCGCCGGTTTCAGGCAGCGTGATTTCGCGATCGGTAAATTCCGGCGAAGTGATTCAAGCGGACAAAGAAATCCTGCGGGTTGCTGACTTGTCGAGTGTGTGGGTGATTGGTCAGGTTTACGAGAAAGACCTGGGAAGCATACGTGTCGGCAGTGGAGCAAGTATTACCAGCGAAGCTTATCCTGGGAGAGTTTTTCGCGGTCGGGTTTCTTACGTCGATCCTACACTCGATACAGCGACGCGAACCGGCCAGGTACGTATTGAGCTTGCGAATCCCGGGCAGGCGCTAAAGATTGGCATGTACGTTAACGTTGCCTTTGGTGCGACCGGCGGAACAGAGAAGACCGCGCCAACGATTCCCGCTTCAGCAGTGCAGAACCTTAACAATCAACAGGTAGTCTTTGTCGGCACTAATGATCCCACTGTCTTCGTCATGCGACCGGTGCGGGTTGGACCGGAGAGTAACGGACGTTATCAAGTGCTCGAAGGGTTAAACGCAGGCGACCGTATCGTGACCGAGGGAAGCTTCCTCTTGCGCGCTGAATGGCTCAAAATGAATCCTGCCAAATGAAGCCTTCGTGCTGTGGGTCGAAGAAGTCAGAACCGGGAGCAGTAGCGACCGGCGATTGAGACGAGGTGCGATTCGAAGGGCGAGTCAACTTGCTCAGCATTGAATATCCGACCCGGTCGCTACCGCTCCAGGTTCTGACTTTGCCTGACAATTGCCGCGTCATCCATGAAGCTGGAATAAAACCCAGACGCCTCATACAATACGCTCAACGTCAGCTTGAAAGGTCTCGGGACAGGAACAATGCAAAAGAATTGCTCAAACTGCGGCAAAGACTTTCCCTGCGGAGCGACGCGTGAAGCCGCAAATGGAAGCGAAGAGTTAACGTGTTGGTGTGCCGAACTACTACCCGTCGGATTGGTTACCGGTACTGACCAGGATTGTCTCTGTCCTGAATGTCTGAGAGAAGCGATTGGGGAAATTGCCGAGCAGCAAAGCGACGCGAGTGCTTTGCCTCCCTGGTCGAAATAGACCTCTATCGACCGCGTCCATCCTTTTACCTCCGACATCCAGCCTTCCTTGATCTTTTTTCGCAGTCCCCCCTGGCAAAAAATTATGAGGAGTCTTTGCCTTGTCGATCTTCTTAGTATTACCTCTTTTTCGGAACCGGCAGGATCATTGAGACTTGCTTCCGATATTCTTCATATTTCGTGCCGTGAGTGCTCACAATGTCGCGCTCCTCAAGCTGAATGGCGATCAGAATGTAAGCAGTTGTGCCAACCGCGAAAACCAGATGCCCGACCGTCATGTGGGGCGTCGCCCAGAAGGCTATAATGAAACCCAACATGATCGGGTGGCGCACAATCTTGTAGAGGAAGGGTGTCCTGAAGCCCAACTCCGTATACTCCTGGCCACGCTGGTAGAGATAAACCTGTCGCAAGCCAAAGAGGTCGAAGTGGTTGATGAGAAACGTGCCCCCCAGCACCGTCACCCAGCCCAGAAAGAAGAGTGCCCATAAGATGTAACGCCCGACGGTATTCTCAACGTTCCATACAACATCTGTCATCGGTCGCCACTGCCAGAAAAGCAGAATCAGGGCAAGACTCGCCAGCAGGACGTAGGTGCTACGTTCAACTGGTTGAGGGACAATCCGAGTCCACCAACGTTTAAAGCCAGGACGTGCCATGACGCTATGCTGGATGGCGAAGAGACCAAGGAGCAGGGCGTTAATCAAAAGCGCCTGACTGAAGGGCGCAGGCTCACCGGAATCTATCGATTTGGGCACGACCAGATTCCCAGCAAACCCGATGGCATAGAGAAACGTGACGAAGAAAATCAAATAGCTGACCGCCCCGTATACGAAAGCGACTACGCGACCCATGATCAGTTCCTCCCTTCGCGTCCAGTGGTTTTATTGAAATTGGTTCAAGAGCGGCCCCACGCTGGAATTGCGCGGCTGCCCGCCCCACAAGCGACAGCGCAAAAGAAACCACACAACCTTGATGAGAAGCAAGCTGGCGGGGCAGTCCGCTCGAACTCCGTGCGAATCGACGGCCAATCCCCGGCAGTAGCTTGCCTCTGCTTCCGGCGGCGGGTTGATGGCGCCGTCTATGCCGACAGCCTCATAATTAGCGCCCGCAATGCTATGAAGTTGTAGAATTGTAGAATGGGTAAATCAGGAGAGACTCATCAGCGGAGGATAGCATGGCGAATCGTCATCGATTACTAATTTGCGCAACCGCAATTTCAGTGTTGCTGATCTCAACAGTTCCCGCCTCGGCACAAAGTAAAGCTGAGCGGATTAGATTTAGACGAGGTCACTCATCAACGGTTCTCAGGGGAAGAATTTTAGGATTCGACTTGAAAGATTATTTGATTGGTGCCAAGGCGGATCAGGTAATGACTCTGCGGCTTTCGTCAGCCAACCCGTATCTCTACTTTGTCATTTATTCGATCAATGAAAGGCCTACGGATATGAATGAGACGACCGAATGGTCGGACAAATTATCCGAGTCCGGCGACTACTTGATTCGAGTGTTTATGATGCGTGCAGGTGCCAGAAGAAAAGGTGCGGCCGCAGATTACACGCTGAAGGTTTCCATTCAATAACTTGCATTCAAATCAGTCGTCTTCTTTATTTCCATCCGCCCCGGCAATCTAAGTATCAAAATCGGTCGGCAAGAACGCGGCTAATGAAGACGACCTGCCGCGAAACAGTGCGAACCCGAAGCGCGCTCTCACCGGCGACCCACGCAACGACGAGAATGCCATTGTCTCTCAGCTCCACCTGGCTTTTATTAAGTTTCACAACAAAGTTGTGGACCAGCGCAGTGAACGCATTATGTGTTCGACTTCCATTGCCACCTGCCCTCGCCATCGAATTAATTGACTTTCAACGACCTATACTCCGATTTCTGCTTTTGCCGCCTAAATCCCAAAAACTGAATTATCAACACTGCTCCTACAATCACGCTAAACAAGAACAAATAGGGCAACTGTCGGTTTTCGGTAATTTGATACCCGAGACTATGAAGCACCACAAGAAAGATGGCGGCATAGTTCCAACGTTGCAGGAATTTCCAGCGTCTGCTCCCAAGCAGGCGCAATGAAGCATCATTTGACAATGCCAAAAGAAGCGCAAGAACGAGAGCCGCAATCAGCCCTGCGTAATTTGCAAAACCAAACAAGTCAGAACGCAGCACTAAGCGCTTGGCTTCTCCCACTTCACGGAAGAAATACAGCAACATATTCCCCATATGTACCTGTAGGCCAATCACTACATGAGCTAAACTAATGATGCCGCACCAAATCCCTATGTCACGCCGCAAGTCACTAGAAACGGAATTATGCCGATTACGCAAAACATTGAACGCTCCGGTTGCAAGCGTAGCTCCAAGCAAAGCAAGCCCAACGTAGCCAGTCGCCATGCTCCAACGAAACTTTACAGCGGTTGATTTCACCAGGGAAGAAAAACTAAACAATGACGCTCCGCAAATTAAAGCGAGCATCAGATGGTGACGTGAGATTCGCTGTTTAGTTCGCTGTAACAAAGGTTTGATTCACAAGCGCGAGCATCTACCGCCAGAGACATGTATGTTGAATGTCAGGTCGGTTGTCTAGAATGGGCTACGGTTGAGCAGCCTGTTCCAGGAGGAAACGACGATGACAATTCAGTCTCAAGTCTCGACGTTCATACCCCCGCGAGTACCAGATCTTCGCGGGGCTGGACGTGGACAAGCATAGCATCGCAATCACTTTTTGCAATCACGAAGGATTGATGCAAGCTCTACGTCTGCCCTATAGTTCGGCGCATCTGCTTAACTATGTCCGGAAGCATTTTCCGGAGCAGCGACTGGCCTTTGTTTACGGCTTGGCACGTTCAGGCGCAGCAGGCAGCATATAAATCATCAGCGCTGCAATTATCAGCGCACCGTAACTTCCAGAGTGTAATGAGCGACATCCTTGCGGTCAGCCGTGTCGGGTGGAAACACGACCAATTTGTAATTGCCGCTGCGCGGGAGCGTTACAGAATAGTCATCACTCGCGTCCTCGCCCTTATTGTTCGTCAAGCGGATTCCGGCCGGGCCGTTAATAAGCAACGAAGCATATTCATTCCGCGGGACTGTTAGATGTGCAATCAGTGTTTGACCTTTCGCGGCCCGCAACAGATAGGTCACGTCGGCGCTACCTCTGAGAGTTCCCTTGAGTACCACGGTGGTGCGGCCAGCAGGAAATTGAATGCGCCGCACAGCCTGAGCTAACACAGCAGTGCTCAGGAGTAGGAACAAGCAAACAAATACTACGCTCTTTCGAATGGCCTTAAGTTTCACGCTGCCTCCTTCTTGATCAGGCGCTGGTAGGCTTCGCCCTCACACTCAAATACCTTTGAAAGTGATCCAGAACGCGCTGCGTCGAGTAACGATCTTTATCAAGACCGAAATTGAGAAAGCCCCGGTCCCTACTTTCCAGCACTTCTGCGCTCATCGCTGGTCCTCCTCGTGATTCTTAACCTCGTTCCTATTAATGCTGACATCATCGCATGAGCTACTTTGGTTGCGCTTCTCTGCGATGACAACTCTCCCGGCCATGGCCCGCAACAACAAACCGCCGTCCGCTGAGGACTCTTCTTCGCTTTTGGGAAGGTCCGACATAAACGAAATATCTGCGCGCCCGAGCCTGCGTAACCTCCGAGTTGGCCGTGCGCGGCAACCGTCGCAGCTTGTATCACCAAGTGGAACTTCAGGCAAACAAAAGCGGCGAGGCTGAGAATCCCGCTGCATTCGTTTCTTGTTTGGATCTCCTAGGCTGGAAGGTTTAGTTGTTGGAAGTAACGGCGGACCTCGACAAGATGATCGAGCGCGAACTCGCAACACTCAAAGGCGAAGAGACAGAAGCGAGCGAAATTGTTAATTGAAGCCGAAGATTTTGGTTTTACGGTTTCGGCTTCTCCTCCTCGCTTTTCTTTTCAATATGCGATTTTTCCGTCGAGCCAGCGTTTTGCCTGCGGCTTCCTTCAGATTCCACCTCGCGATGGACACCCTTTGCCGTCCAGCTAACGATTCCACCTGTCGGGTTCGTAGGAGACTTTCACTCCCTAGTAAGAGCGCCCTGCCGGGCGCACCAATAAAAAAGGGCGGACTGACGCTAGCCAGCCCGCCGAACAGAACCATGCAAATCAATGATCCTGGGTAAAGCGCGTTTCGCGCGCCGCCCCGGGATCGCATTGCTTACCGCTCACTGCTCACTGCTTACCGTCTACTGACCCTACGGCGTTCATTTCGGCGGTATCGGAGTCGCCTGACTAGCTACCACTTGCCAGCGGCCATCCCGCTTCACCCACACGTGCATACTCCGATGCTGGTCATTGTATTCCTTACCTTTATTCAGGCCTTTCTCCGTAGCCCGATGAGTCATCACGGCCGTGTTTGGGTCTAAGAAGCGTACCGTGTACTCATCGGCAACATAGGTCGCATTCGTGATGTTAGGAGCGTTAGTCTTGGCTTCAGCAATATTCTGCGCTTTAGTTGCGACTCCTATTGGGCTGTTGCCGATAAAATCATCGGCCAGGATGCGTTCGAGTACTGCTGAATCGCCCTTCAATCCGGCATCTCCCCACTCCTTATCTATGGTAATCAACTCTTGTTCAGCGCTGCTGGTTGTGGCTACTTTCTCGCCTACTGGTTTGGTTTGATCGGGCGCCGGTTTGGCTTGATCGATCACTGGTTTCGCTTGATCGGTCACCGGTATGGCTTGATCGGGCACTGGTTTGGTTTGATCGGGGACGGGTTTGCTATCTGGCTTCGGCTTCGCGGGCGTTTGACCGAGAGTAATAGACAAAGCAGCAATGGTTAGTGCCAGGTCCGATAAACATGGGCACGAGGTTATATGATGCCGTGGCCTTTGGCCTGAGCGCGCTCCGGCCTGTTGCCACGCGTCGCGCAGTCATTCTCATTACTGACGGCGAGAACACCTGGGGCAAAGCGACGATGAAGGGCACGCTGCGCGAGGCTGAAGAGTCGGAGGTAGTTGTCTACACGGTTCAATATGGCGACCTGAAGCCACTGAAACACCAAGAGCCGCCACAGATATATCTGCAGCAGTTGGCCGAGAAGACGGGCGGGCGTTACTTCAAAGGCGGCGACGTGAATGCAATCAGGCAGTCGTTCGTTGAGGTTGCGAAAGAACTGCGCCGGCAGTATGTGCTTGGCTACGAGCCAAGTGAACCGGAGCGAAGCGGGTCGAGGAAGATAAAAGTGAAAGTGAATCGCAAGCACGTGGCCGTCAGGGCGCGCGCTTCGTATACCTACACCCGTTGATGGAACAGTGCCTGACCAGGTTAGGGCGACAAACTGTAAACTCTGTCGGACATCACGGTGCAAACTTCTGCCGGTATTCGCCGGAGACCAGAAACGACTTGACCATGTCGGCATTTACGAAGTTGCCGTTGAACTGATTGAGCTTCGTCAGCCAGAAGTCGTAACCAGTGTAGTCGGCATCAGGAGTATCGTTCGGGTTGCGTCGCAAATAGCCAACGTACTGCATCAACACAAAGGCCCCGTTCTTTTCGTTGTTAACCAGGTCCGAATCTTCCGCGACTGTCCTTAGTACTTGCGCCCGCGTCCTCGCGCCCGAGGTGAGATCGTTGACCAATTGATTACTCTCAGCCGGCGATAATACCCCGCCCGCATTTGCATTCAGTGTGTCCACAAACTGCGTTGGAGTTATTGAAGTCGGATAGGCCGCAGTGAAGCGCGTGCGCAAAACAAACTGCGCTATGAACGACTGCTTGTTACTTTCCAGTAATTGCTCTGCGCCAGGTTGTCCGATGACCACGCCGCGGCCGATCTGTTGAGTGTCCGGCAGAAACTCGTTCAACCGAATGATCGGCACTGAGAGCTGATGAGTTCCGCCAAACGTCGAGGTCCCGGTCGCATTGCCGTAAGCCGTTTTGTAAAGACGCTCGACAAGATAACCAGTCTCCTGGAATTCAATGGAGAGGAAGAAAGCTGCCGAGACATTCACGCGCTTGTTGTCGACACATGTTTGATTGCTGCCGCAGGACGTAATCTCGTTTGTCCAAAACGCGAGACCGCTCGGGTCTGGCTCACGATTGAGGAAGTCAATGTATTGCTGGCGCACAAAAGGACCGGGCTGATCCAGCGGATTAGATCCGTTTACCGTTTCGTTGTCATTGATCGTGACCGTGGCGGTGCTAAATATGCCAACATTCGCGCCGGTTGCGTTACTGAGTCTGACCGTGAATGTTTCTACGCCTTCAGCATAAGAATCATCGACGATGGGAATAAGTACCGTTTTGGAAGTTTCACCTGGCGCAAAGGGCAACGTGCCAAGCGTGGCTTGATAGTCGCATCGCGAAGATGCAGTGCCACCAACGACGTTACAGCTAGCGTTGCCCGCAAAGTCGCTGGTTGCGTAGTCGATGGTGGCGGCAGTCGAAAGGTCACCGGTGCGCGTTATGGTAATCGGCACGCTCGTCGGGCCTTCGTTGAGGGTGAGACTCGATGAGCTGAGTTGCACGGTACTTGTCTCATCGGGTTCTGGAGCGTTCGTCAGCGCTGCTCCCGCGTCAATTCGTTCATTGGGGTCCGGTCCTTGAATGCGAACGGTGTGTCGCTCAAGGTGATCGATGATCTTGCTGTTCGATAACGAAGGGAAGGCGGCACGAATCAGCGCAACTTCGCCGGCAACTATCGGCGCGGCCATCGACGTACCGCTCCAGGTGCCGAATTGCCCGTTAGGTACGGTGCTCAGGATTGCCTGACCCGGAGCTGCGCTGCCAATCCAGGAACCGCGAGTTGAAAACATGGCGAGCGTGTCCTGCGAGGTCGAGGCGCCAACGGCCAGCAAGCCCCTTACGTTTTCAGCCGCAGGAAACTGTTGGTTCGTATCACCACCATTCCCCGCGGCGGCAACGATGACGAGCTTGGCGTTTGCAGTTGCGGGGAAATCATCTTCTCCGGGAGCAGGTACGTCATCGCAAACCCTCGCCAGCACGCTGCTGATTAGTCTGGTGTGCCGCAAGGTGGCCAGGCTGAGATTGATGACGTCGGCGCCATCATTCGTGTTCGGATTGTTGTCGGGATCTACGGCGTAGCGAAGCGCTTCAGCCAGGACCCAAACATTTCCGATGCCTTGTTGATCGAGCACTCTGATGGGGATGATTCTTGCTTCGGGTGCAACCAGCGAGATTAGTCCCGCCACATGCGTTCCATGTCCCCATGGCCCGGTTTCCCGACTGCCCACTTCACTCGGGTCGTTATCATTGTCAACAAAGTCGTAACCCGGCAACAGATGTCCGGCGAGCGCCGGGTGCGTCGCATCAACTCCAGTATCCAACACTGCGACCTTGATTGGCCCGTTTGGACCTGTACCCCGGTTTACCTGATGCGCGGTGGACAAACGGATCATCTGCGGCGCCCACTGCGTTGTAAAAGTGCCCGGGTCACCGACGCTCCAGGAGTTTCCCACGCTCCAGGAGTTGCCACCGCCCTCAGGCGGTTTCTCTACAAAATTGGCTTCGGCGAAAACGACGCGCGGATCGCCGGTCAGCGCAGCCACCCGGGTGCTTACCGGGGCGCCATCTGTGATTCGCAGACGGTAAATTGGACGGGAGCCAAACTGATCGAGCGGAGTAGGATCAAGCGAGTATTGCGAGGCGATGGCAGCCAGGTCAGCCGAACTGGCTAGTTTGACGACGACCTGACCGGCAACGAACTCCTCGTCGCCGCTCGCGCGCACGACGAGATCTGCTCGCAGTCCCGTGCGCCCAGGGAGCGACGAGATCGCAAACAGCAAACAGAGAATGAACGTTATTTTGCGAAGCACTGGCTATTCCCGATCCTTCAACCCGCGAAGCGGGCCTGGTGAACTAACGCGCTGAACTTGTTTTGGGCTTACTTCGTTGTTTGGGCGGCCAAGACGTTCCCGCCGCAAAGCCCCCGCCTAAGCTCTTTTCAATCTACAGTGCAGTGGCGCCAAGAGAAAATACAATGCGTGGCAATTTTTTTGGACGCACATTCCCGAGAAAAGAGTAGCAAGAGAAAGGCCAACCTTTTCTGATGTCTCAATGCCTGATTCAGTTGGATTACCTCGAAAAACGCGGCGCTCAGTTCGGCGCGTTCGAGCAAAAACTCGCACCGGCACGGATTAATCCGCAACCCGTTCCCTTTACCAGCGTCCCACCAACACAAATGGCGACCAAAAAAACGGGTGGGGCTTTGTTTCCATGACGTGAAGCTGAGCGTGGCGGAGAGCGGCAGCGGGAGATCCGTTTTCGCGCAAATGTTCATAAAACCCGGTCATCAATTGCGCAGTCGCGTCGTCATCCACGGTCCAGAGGCTGATCACCAGCGAGGGCGCGCCGGCCGCGAAAAAGCCGCGCGCCAAACCAATCAACTCATCTCCCGGCGCGACGGCGCTAACGCCCGTTTCGCAGGCACTGAGCGTCACCAAAGAGTTAGGCAGCCGAAGATCATAGGCGTCTTGCACGGTCAGCCAACCATCGCCGAGTTTCAGGGACGAGAACAATGGGTTGTCCGGACGAAACTGACCATGACAGGCGAGGTGAACGACATCAGCGGACGGCGCCTGTCTGCGCAACGCCTCTCCGGTGGCGTCGCCATCAAGCAACACTAATGCTTCCGGGAACAGAGGCGCCAACGCTTTGATTTCATCACGAACGCGGGGGGTCTGCTCGTCAGCTACTCCGAGAAGCAAGGCTCGGTTCCAACTCGCCTGGCCCCGATGAAGACACTGTTGCAGCACGAGGGCGCTGGGCGCATACGAAATCTCGTGGCGCTGCACGAGATAACCAGTGCCGTCGTGAAGCGCCTGAAACGGCAGGTAGTGCAAGGTGCGATGCGGCACGATGACCAAACGACGCTTTGAGATTTTCGCCTCGATTGGCCGTAACAAGAGATCGTAGAGCGACTGAAGATGCCGTTGAGCGCGCCGGGTGAGATCCGGCAAGTGTCGTCTCACTGCTTCCGAGCCGTGCCGGAGTGTATCGATCTGGAAACGCAATTGGCTTAGTTCGGCAGAAATCGTCGCCTCGCTTCCGAGATTGCGCACCACCTCAAGATTCTTTTCAGTAACTATGAAAGCCAGCACTTCATCGTCGATGGTGGTGTATTCCACCAGCGTTGTGTCCGGACCCAGATCACGTTGGAGCGTCGCGATATCTAATTTTTCGACGATGGCAAAAATCTTCTCGCTGCGGTGCTGCAGCTGACGCATGATCTCCAGCGTCTTTCGTTCGCGCTCGCGCAGTCCCTGGCGAGCAATCTCCAGTTCGGTTTTGACCGGTCGCACCTGACGCCCCAGGCTATCGATCTGGTTGTACAAGTAGTTGAGTTCCTGACGTAGCTCAGCCAGCTGATTTAGAAGCTCAGTTTCAAACGCGTCGCGCGGTTTGGTTTGAAGACTTAACTGTCCGCCAAGTTCGTCGACGAGCGCCCGGGATCGCGCTCGTTCTACGTAACCGAAAGCTTCAGCGACGCGATCGTTTCCCTCTGCAAGACAAAGGCGCAACAGCTCGTGGTAAGGAATAAGTTTGTCGGAAAAGAAGGCCGTGCGAAATTCTTCACCGGGTAGCGGTGCACGCAGGTCTTCAGTCAGCGCCACCGCCTGCTCAAAAAATTGCTCGGCCGACTTCGGGTCGCCCACCATTGAGGCGACCAGACCAAGTGAGGTGTAGCACCGCTCGGCAACCTGGGGCTGTTCATTCTGTTTGGCCTGAAGAAGAGTTTGCTCGAGGATCGTTTTGGCGTCGCTGGTGTGGCCCTGTGCGCGTTCCGCTTCGCCGTGCAGCCAGCGGGCCATGAGTAGTTTGCGCCAACTTCCGGAGCGAGCCAGTCGAGACTCGGCCTCCGCGGCTGTGAGGCTCGTGGCGGCGTAGTTTCCCTGATGGTAATCAAGCTGAGCCTGCGTCAGGGCCACCATCGCCTCACCGACTTCGTTTCCTTCAGCCGCATAGAGCCTGCGCGCTTCAAGCAGCAGTTCGTGCGCTTCACTGAAGCGGCCAAGCAATATCGCGGCGCGGCCGTTGTAAGCCAATGCCCGCGCTTGCTCTGCCCGCATTCCCAACTCCGCGAAGGTCGGAATAATGCGCTCATAGATTGTGATTGCTTCGGGAACCAGATTTAGCTCCAGGTAGGCGTCGGCGATCTCCTGTTCCGCCGTGGCGGACTGGTGCGGCATCCCCAGCGACGTGTAACGACGCCGTGATCGCTCCAGGTAATCGAGAGCGCGATCGTAGCGGCCTTGAAAAAGGGCGAAGTTGCCGATGTTCCCTTCAATTTCAGCCTGGGTGACCGTTAAGCCCGAAGCCTCAGCCTGGCACACGGCTTCCTCATACAGGGTTTCGGCCGATGCGAATTTGTGCAGGAGCGCGTGGGTATTCGCGAGGCAATTGTTTATCTTCGCGAGTTGTATCTGATCGTTGAGCGCCGCGAAGCGTGCTCGGGCGGCGCTTTGAAAGCGCTCTGCTTCTCTATAGTCGTCGCGCCGAAAATATATATTCCCGATGTTGTTCTCGATCTTGCCGACAGCCAAAAGATCGCCACGGGCTAGAAATATCTCGCGAGCACGTAAGCCGCACTCGATCGCTTCGTCGTAACGCCCGAGCATTGCAAGAGCGATTAGTTTGCTAACCTGGGTGGCAGCCGCCGTGTGAGGTTTGTCGAGCGCGAGAAAGCGAGCGTACGAATCTTCGAGAGCCGCGATGGCACGCTCCATCTGGCCGCGGATGAGCGCTTCAAGGCCGGAATTCCATGCGCAAAGGGCTGCGATTTCGGGATCCGAATTTAGTTTGGAAAGAAGCTGGAGCGCGGCTGCGGCTCCCAGCGCCTGCGCAGGATGGCTGCTCCAGCCGTCGAGGCAAATATCTTTGAGAAGGTAAGCAAGCTCGGCATCGGCGAGCGCAGAGTTCTCCCGGAGCAATGCCTTACGTTCTGCATTGCCCGCATCGACGAGACGCGCCGCCAGCTCTGCAAGCTGCATCCTGTGACCTACGATTTATGCCCTGAGTTCTAACCGGGGAATCTCTACCTGTGTATCGCTCAAACGCAAACGTAACATATAACTACCAGACGGCAGCGGCGGCAGCGTGAATTCACAGATATCGTTGAGAGCCGCCGTCGCTGCCTGGCCTTCGCCTTCAATCTCGACCTGCCCTCCGGCGCAACCCGGACCCAGCAACTGACCCGCCACGATCCATTGATCCTTTTGAGAACTGATGCGGAGGTCGATATCACTCCCTTCCGCTGAATAGAGCAACTGCCGCGAGGCAGACTGCCCTGAACGAACGCCAAATGCCGGCGTCAGATTCATACTACTATCAAACGTCAGGGCGGCAACGATGCGTCGCAGGAGAGACGGCTCGCGCGACCCTTCGTGTTGCCGGAAGATGTTTCTGGCCAAAGCGAGCACGTCGCGCGGCGCGTCAGGGGCGGTGTCCGTTCGCATCAGTTCCAACACTTGTCCCAGACGCTGCAACGCCGCGGCGCAATCTGAACAGGCCGAGACGTGGGTCATTGAAGCCGTTCGTTCTTCTGCTGACGCCCGGTTCTCCGCCAGATCCGCGAGCCTGGCGAAAGGAATGTGTTGAGAGTTAGTCTTCATGTTTTCACTCGGGTGGCCTGGCTCTTTCACGCTCTTTGCCACATCGCAACAGTGCGTCTCCGCAGAACAGAAATACACTTCAATACTATTTATCTAACAAACGGAGCATTTTCCCCAGGCAACGAGCCCGTGTGGGGCCGATGCTTCCCTCAGAAGTGCCTAGTGACGCGGCTATTTCGGAATAAGCCGGCGTTTCTGAGCTGTAGAAGAGCATGGTCAGCAACTTCCGGCAGCGTTCGTCCAGAAGTTCAAGCGCTGTGCGAATACGATGCTGTTCTTCAAGTTTGACCAGCGCTTCGTCAGGCAATAGCGCCTCATCGGGAATCTTTGCCAGCTCGTCTTCAGCTTCCTCGTCGTCCCCACTATGGAACTGGCCGGTCAACCGGTTTTTCGAAATTATTCGCCAGCTCTTGCGTTTGGCCGTCGTAACCAGCCACGCGTGCAGGCGATCCGGGTCATCTATGTCGTTTAGCTTCTGAAAGAGGGTCGTGAATACTTCCTGAAAGACTTCGGCTGCCTGGTCATCATCAAGGCCGGCTCGTCGTGGAATCGCATACATCAGCCGCTGATAGCGATTGACCAAAGCCTCCCATGCCGATTCCTCACCTCGACGACAGGCCAACAGCAACTGCTTGTCTGTAGTTTCCATTCGTGGGCGCGCAGATTCTTTCGAGTCGAGCATATGGTGAGGGGAAAGGTGTTGTCTAGCTGGTGTCGTGAATTCAGTTCAAATCCCGGTTCTGGGGGCATTCCCGGTCAATCCCTCCAAGGCACTTTGAGACGCGTGTATTTCTTCGGCTCCAGCCAGCACTGTTGGGGTGTGCCAATAACGGTGCGGCCCCTAATGTCAACAAATTTTCTGGAGATAATCATGAGAAGTACAGACCTAACAAAGCTGCAGCAGATCAACATTTCAATTTTACGCACTGGTTCATTGGCAATAGGCCTGATCTTGTGCCTTTGCGCCGTTTCCCTGGTTGCGGTGAGCGCCAGCGATGGCGGAGGGGACGTCGTCAGCAGGATCGAAGCGGACCTTGCGGGTGCCGCCATTAATGGCCTGGTCCCGAGAGGCGAAGCCGAGACAAAAACTTTTGTTAGTGGAAATCGCAAATTTGAAGTTGACGTGTCAAACGTGAACCTTGCGGATGGAACAGTTCTGAAGGTGTTTGTCGACGGCGCGCAAGCAGGCACGCTGAGGATCGTCGGTCTGCTGGGCGAGTTTGAAGTTAGCACAGAAAACGGTCAGACCGTTCCGCCAATCAACTCACGCACGCGCGTTGTGGTAAGTGATCAGGCGGGCAACACGATTGTCGCCGGCTCATTCTCCAACATACCGCCTCCGGGCGCGACGCCCACGCCGAGTCCGTCACCTGGCGCGTCCCCTAGCCCAACGCCGAGTCCGAATCCTAATGGCGAGACCAGACTTGAGTCGCGACTCGCAGGCGCTGCAATTAACGGCCTCCTGCCGAAGGGCCATGCCAAGTTTCGCTCCCGCTCTAACGGCCGGCGTCAGCTGAACGTCGAAGTTGAGAAGGTTAATCTCCCGGTTGGAACGGTTCTGAATGTTCTTATTGACAACGTGAACGTCGGGCGGATCATTCTGACCTCAACGCTGGAAAATGAGTTAGAGCTTGAGAGCGAGAGCGGCGCCGTAATCCCAAACATCACTACAACCTCGACCGTTGTGGTCACCGATGCCCTGGGCCGGACCATTCTAAGCGGGACTTTCAACACTGCTGCCACACCAATTTCTGGGAACGATATTGACGACAGCCACTACTTTGTCGAACAACACTATCGCGACTTCTTCGACCGCGAGGCCGACGACAACGGTCTCGATTTCTGGGAACGCCAAATCACTGATTGCGGAGACGACTCCGGCTGCCGCGAGCGCGCGCGAATCAACACCTCGGGGGCCTTCTTCCTTTCAATCGAGTTTCAGGAGACGGGTTACCTGCTCTATCGCTTCAACAAAGCCTCGTTTAGCACCATGCCGCGCCGCAACGACTTCATCGTTGACATGCAGGCCATCGGACAGGGTGTCGTAGTGGGCCAGGCGGGTTGGGAACAAAAGCTGGAAGACAACAAGCGGGCGGCGGCTGAGCGTTGGGCCGGTCGCGACGACTTCCGTGCCCGTTTCGATGGTATGTCGAACCGGCAGTTCATTACGGAACTCTTTGCAACGGCGGGCGTCACCCCTGGGGAACAGGAGCGCGAGGACTTAATTAGCCGGCTTGACTCAGGACTGGAAACGCGCGGCTCCGCGTTGCGCAAGGTCTCGGAGAACAGCGAATTCAGCCGCAGGGAAAAGAATCCGGCGTTTGTGTTGATGCAGTACTTTGGTTATTTGCATCGCAACCCGAACGAAGGCCCCGATAACGATTTGAGTGGCTTCAACTTCTGGCTCCGGAAACTCGATGATAACGGCGGCGACTTTCGCCGCGCGGAAATGGTTAAGGCGTTCTTAGTCGCAGGCGAATACCGTGACCGCTTTAGCTGGTAGGTAAGAGTCAAGAATAATTGCCGAGAGTGCGTCGGGCCTCTGCGGCAAAAAGAGAGAGCGCGGGCTGTGGGGCCCCGCGCTCTCTTTGTCTTGGTCTTGAGATGTCTTGAGTTGAATTGCGATTTCCACTCTCTCGGTTGCTGACAACTCCCTGAGAACAGCTACGCAGCTTCGATATATTCAACCAAACTTGGCTCAGGGATTGGTAGCCCGTCCTCCCTCATGCCGCGCAAATGCAATTTGAGCGCTTCACGCATACGTTGCTTAAGCTCTTCGAGAGTCTTCCCGGTAGCGATGCAGCCCGGAAGGTCGGGGAAGTAAGCCGAATAATTCCTTTCACCTTTTTCGATAATCATCGCGTATTGCATACGAGTTAGCTCCCTACTTCTTCACTAAACCTGCCTGAGTGAGAATGCTCTTCAAAGTCTTGGGGTGTATGTCGTCACTCGGATGACCGGACACCGTAGTACGGCCTGGTTTGGTCAGATGCTTAAACTGCCGATGGCTACCCTCGGCGACAATCAAATACCAGCCATCGTCTCTTAGCAACCTAAGAATCTCACGAACTTTCATACGCGGCAAATGATAAGTAGGTCGAGAGTAAACTGGAAGCGATTCTGTGAGTGCTTCGCTTCCGGTTTAATGAAGAATTTTTTGCTTAGGTCTGGGCGGTTACTGATTGGATAAGGATTTGTTTTCTGGACGCACGTTCGTGCAAGTAGCTATGTGCGTCCTACCCACAAAGCGCCTCGCGGGTGTAGTATCGGAGTTACACAAAACGACGCAAGACCCGAGCTCAAGTGCAAGCTAACCCCCAGATTGCTCGTTGCTTTTATTCCACAACTTACTGAGGAGAGTGAACTATGAAATTTTCTATGCGACAAACGGCGATTGGTGTGTTGACAGTGCTGTTATTGCTGGCGTTTTCGGCGCCGCTGGTCTCGGCAAAGAAGAAATCGAGACTAGCAGACGCGACTCGACATTCCAACGATGCAGCGAAGGTTTTTACGGAAATTATGAACGTGCGGGAGAAGGCAATTCCCAAGGAATTACTGGATAAAGCCGAAGCAATTGCTGTGTTTCCCGGCGTAATCAAGGCGGCTTTTATCTTCGGGGGCAAAGGCGGACAAGGCGTAATCAGCAGACGAACGCGGAACGGCTGGTCAACGCCGGCGTTCTTCAATCTTAGCGGCGGCAGCTTTGGCGCGCAGATTGGCGCCACGAAGACTGACTACGTCTTGTTGATAATGAACGACGACGGCCTGAAGGGTCTGTTGGAAGACAAGTTTGAGATGGGCGGCGAAGTTGGCGTAGCTGCCGGTCCAGTCGGACGCGAAGCAGCCGCCTCAACTAACCTCACGTTGGATGCCGGTATCCTTTCCTACTCTCGTAGCAAGGGAGCTTTCATCGGAGCAGCCTTGAAGGGCGCGGTGATTAGTCCCGACAATGATCTTAATGAGGCAGTCTACGACATGAAGGCAAAGGAAGTTTTGACTAACAACACAATGACGTTGAGTAAAATGCCGGCCGGCGTGCGCATCTTCCCGCGAACACTGGCGCGCTATTCACCGCGAGGGCATGGCTAGGAATTAGCCGGACAGACTATGGCGCGCAACCAGAGACTTGACGCTTTTGTTTGCGCGCCATAGAATGCCCGCTAACTTCAAGGGGTTGTCCTGCTCACTTCAGCTTGCACGCGGTCGCGATTGGTTAGGAACCTATGTTCTCGAGACTCCCACGCACTGAGCGACAGAAAGAAGTCTTCGATTACCTTGTCAGCTTTCTCGAGCGGCGCGGTTATATACCTACTTACACGCAAATCGCCAAGCACCTCGGAGTGAAGTCACGAGCGACAGTTGCAAAACATATTCAGGCGCTTGTTCGTCTTGGCTTAGTTACGATTATTCGAGAAGGCAGCTCTTCGCAGATTGTAATTAACCAACAAGAAATCCCTCCCTCCGATTTGCTTTGTGAAATTCCGGTGGCGGGCTACATCGCGGCGGGTCAGCCAATAGAACTTGTGAATGGTGGTGAGACGATCTCCGTACCGCGCTTCATGCTGGGTCGAGTGAGACCAGAGCAAGTTTACGCGGCGCGCATCAAGGGCGATTCCATGATCGACGAACACATCTGCGATGGAGACATTGCCTTGATCGAGAATCGTCCCGAAGCTCACAACGGTGAGATTGTGATGGCCCTCGTTGATGAGACCTACGCTACCTTGAAGCGCCTTTACAGACATGGCGCGGAAGTTGAGTTGCGCGCTGCCAATCCTCTGGTGGAGTCGATCAGAGTCCCGGCGAGCAACGTCAGGATTCAGGGAATCTTCCGCGGTCTCCTGCGGCAATCTAAAGAAAATAACCAGTTTTACTAAGGTTTTAGGAGCTTTGCTGCCTTTTGCTGTCCGTGGTCGTTCTCTCTGTGCAACCTCCGTGTCCTCTGTGTCTCGGTGGTGGATAAACGCCGGACAACCACTCACCACGAAGGCACAGAGAACACGGAGATCACACAGAGAAATTGAACTAAGACACCATCAGACTTCAGCAAGGATAGGCGCCGAAGGTGGTAGCCGGAAGACTATTGGAAGCCGCGCAATGGCAGCTCTGGAGAACGTTGCAGCCAATTCGTTTCTGGATAGCGACAGTCAGCGCTAATTACATGCAGCGTGTAGGCGTGACGTGATTTGGACGAACGGTTTGTGAGACTCTTGTGTGGCAGCAGGCCATTGAGGATTATCAAACTACCTTTCCTCACTTCGAGCGGAACCAGTTTCTCTTCCGGCCAGGGACTCGGATCAAAAACATCAAACTTCATTCCACCCGCCTCGTTTCGCAGCCAGCGTGATTTCAATCCGAGTGTGTGCCCGCCGGGAATTGCCCAGAGACAACCGTTCTGAAGCGTGGCGTCTTCAACCGCAAACCACAAACCGGCGATGTCCTGCGGTTCAGTGTAAAGAAAAATGCTGTCCTGATGACAGGTGACTTCGCCACCAATCTTCGGTTGCTTGAAGATGTACATTCCCTGCAAGAGCAACGGGCGCTCAATCCCCAGGTCCGCGACTAACTCTTCGATCTCCGGCCTGCGCGAGAATTCGCTGAAGAGCGGATCGCAATCGTGAAGCGCGTGCCCGATCTTGTTAATGGACTGTTCCTTGCTTTGCTTGAGCGCGCCATTAGGAAGAAAAGCATCTTCTTCAAAAAAGAAACGAATCTTGTCGCCGGAGTTGAGAAAGTAGTCATCACTACGGCGGTTCTGTTCTCGGGTCGAGAAGATCGAGACGATGCCACTCGGGTCAAAGTCATGAACCAACTCTTCGGCGCGCCTTCGCAAAGCGTCACAGGAACGTGCGTCAACGAAGTCGCTTAGGACGAGGAAGCCATCGCGATCATATTGAGCGAGCAGCTCGATAGTGAGTCTCATCGCGGGAAAGTATCACAGCTATCGTGTGCAGATTCCAAACTGACGCAGGCATTCTTCGCCATGGAAGAACCGCAGACTTTGCCGCTCTTCCTTTTGGTACCTATACTGTTTGGCGAGATGTGGGTCTGTGGAGCCGGCTGCCGGAGTTGAACCGGCGACCTTCTAATTACGAATCAGACGCTCTACCAACTGAGCTAAGCCGGCTTCGGATGCAGTCACTTGAGCGCGTGTCTGCGCGTGCGAGATTGCACTATACGAATGCGAAGTTTGCAGTGTCAAGCAGGTGAATAACAAACGGGAGGATGTAAACGATATGGGCAGAGAACAGATGAGAAACCTCGACGCTACGAAGGTTGGCGCGCAGGGCCAGGTAAATGAATTTGAGTTTCAGAAGCATCAGGGCGAGATGACTGAGCAGGAACACGGTGGTAAACAAAAAGGCGGCGGCAAGCGCTTGACGCAGGCTGAGCGCGTGGCGCAGGTGACGGCAGCCGCCCACAAGAAAGTCGAGAAGAAGCGTAAAAAAGGGAAGTCGGGTGCCGCGAAGAATACAGCCAAAGAGAAATAGACAGTAGGACAGACACTCCTGTCTGTCTGGTTATTAGTAAGCGAATGACAGGCGCATTAATCAAGCAGGTCTGCGAAAGACTGGTCGGGATCGCCGGTGGGGTTGAGAAACCTCAGGCGGCCGCTTACCGTCGCGTCGCGTTGTGCGTCGCCCTCTGCGTCGGTCTGCTTTGCATTAGTCCGCAATCACTGCGGGCGCAGCAAGCGACCGTACCGCCAACAAAATTGCCGTCGGCTCAGAAGATCGTAGATGGCTACTTGAAGGCTATTGGCGGCAAGAAGCGCATCGCAACTATTCGAGATGCCACCTATGAGTGGCACATTCAACTCAAAGACCGGACGATGGGAGTTGCCAGGACGCAGACTAAGTCGCCTTCATCGGTTCGCTCAGAATTGAGTTTCGGAAACGGTCAAATTGTCTCAGCCGCAAATTCAAGGTCGGCCTGGACGCATGGTCTTGATGGAACACCACACACGCTGACTGATGCCGAAGCGGCGGCGGCGAGGCTCCAGGCCGTGCTCGATGCCAGCCACTTGCTCGACATCAAGAAGAGTAATGTCCTTTCCCGCGTTGTCTCGTTCAGAGCCGCTGAGGCTGGACCTGCTTACGTAGTGGAATTTTCTCTGCGCAGTGGCGCGCGGTTGCGTTACCTGTTCAGCCCGACTACGAAGCTGCTGATCAGCATCAAAGACGACGCGCGGAAGACTATTACTTGTCTCGAAGATTACCGCTCTGAGGGAAGCATTCTCGAGCCTCATCGGGTGAGCATCGATAGCGGCGGCACGGGTGAGCTGACGTTTTTGCTGCAACGTGCAAGCTACAACACCGGAATTGCTGATTCCGCTTTCGATCCACCACGAGCTGCCGAGGCGCTGGATGTGGCGGCGCTACTCCGCGAGGTATCGCTCAATCAGGACCAACTGGAGCAGCGCTTCACTGAGTACTCATTTATCCAGAAGGAAACTGCCCGTGAGATAAACAGCAAGGGCGAGATAAAGAAGGAAACGGTCAAGGTGCTTGAAGTCTTTCCGATCCGGCATCGCGAGCCGGTGATGAAGTTGCTAAGCGAAAACGGGGTTCCACTTGCGGGCGAACGCGCCACCAAAGAACAGAAGCGAGTGGAGGAAGAATTCGCCAGGGCGGAACGCGACAAGGATAAGAACGAGCAGAAGGTCGAAAAGCGCCGCGCCGAGCGGCGGAGGAAGAAGGGAGCTCAGGCTAAGGATGGTGACGATGACGACGTAGACATTTCCGGGTTCTTAAGAGTCTGTGAATTTGTCTCGCCGCGCCGTGAACGCTTTCACGATCGCGAGGCCGTGGTTTTCGACTTTCGTCCGCGACCGGGTTTCAAGTCAAGCAATCGCCAGGAGGATCTAATTTCAAAACTTGTGGGCGTCGTTTGGATCGATCCGGCCGACAAGCAAGTGATGCGGCTCGAAGCACGCCTGGCGGAAGGATTCAAAATGGGAGGCGGCCTGTTGGTTAATCTGCGTCCCGGCGCGGCGTTTGTAATGGAACAGACGCGCATGGTGGAAGGCGTCTGGTTGCCGCGTATGGCTCAAATCAATCTTTCCGTTAAGGTGTTGCTCTTTGGCGGCGGCGACTATAACCAGACAATTGAGTGGAGTGACTACAAACACTTTTCGGGCGACGTCGGTGACTACAAACTCGACGCACCGAAGACTAACGACTCCCCCGAAAAAAAACCGTGATATTCCTGGGGGCGCGGGCGTCCCGCCCGCATAGCGAGGCACAGCCTCGCCAAGAATCTAAAGAGGGAGGACGGAAGGCCATAGGCCTTCCGCACATCAAGCGGCGGAGCCGCAAAGAATGAAGAAGATTAACGTCATCGGCGGCGGTCTCGCTGGAGTTGAAGCCGCGTGGCAGGCGGCGCTCGCGGGTGCCCAGGTGCGTCTTTTCGAAATGCGGCCCGTCACCCGGACACCTGCCCATCGCACCGACAAGCTCGCCGAGATCGTTTGTTCAAATTCACTGAAGTCTGACGAAATCGGATCAGCGCCTTATCTATTGAAGGAAGAACTACGCCGCGCGGGTTCGCTGGTAATGGACTGCTCGACCGCGACCCGGGTTCCTGCCGGAGCCGCGCTCGCCGTTGACCGCGAGAAGTTTGCCGAGCTCATTACCGAGCGTATCGAGAGCAACCCCAACATCGAGCTGGTTCGTGAAGAGGTGAAGGGCATTTCCGATGACGAGATTACGATCATCGCCACCGGCCCGCTTTCTTCGGATGCGTTGACCACGGAGATCATGAAACTCACCGGGAGCGACCAGCTTTACTTCTATGACGCTATCGCTCCCATCATCGCCGCAGATTCCATCGATCGTTCCATTGCTTTTCCAGCGGCTCGTTATGGGAAAGGCGGCGACGACTACCTGAACTGCCCGTTTGATGAAGAGCAATATGCGACGTTTTACGCCGCGCTAATCGAAGCCACGAGTGTGCCGCTACAGCGATTCGAGGAGACGCGCTGGTTTGAGTCTTGTTTACCAATCGAGGAGATCGCGCGTCGCGGGGTCGACACGTTGCGCTTCGGTCCGATGAAGCCGGTGGGACTGTTTGATCCGCGCACCGGTCGCGAGCCTTATGCTGCGGTGCAGTTGCGCCAGGAAAATTTAATGGCGGACGCATACAGCCTGGTAGGGTTTCAGAATCATCTACGTTACGGCGAACAGGCGAGAGTGTTGCGGCTGATACCTGGCATGGAGCAGGCGGAGTTTTTGCAGTTTGGTCAGATTCATCGCAACACTTACATCTGCTCGCCGCGCGTGCTTTCCGAAACGATGCAAATGCGCGAGCGCTCAAACATCTTCTTTGCCGGACAAATCACCGGCGTAGAAGGTTACGTTGAGTCGGTAGCGATGGGTTGGCTCGCGGGACAGAACGCGGCCCGGCTGTCTTTGAAACAGGCTCTAATCTCTGCACCGCCGCTGAGTGCCATGGGTGCGCTGGCGCGTTATGTTTCCAACGCGCAGACGAAAAACTTCCAGCCGGTGAATATTACTTTCGCTTTGCTGGAGCCGCTGCCAGAACAAGATCGCAAGCGCATACGTAGAAAGCGTGACCGCCACAACCTTCAGGTCGAACTAGCGTTGAAGGAATGGGACAATTGGCTACAGGGAATACACGACGAACTACCGGCTTTGCAGGCCACAGCATGAATGCGCAAGTCTCTTTGCATACTCGCTCGCCGGGAATTCGGTCACTGCTGGTAGTTTTTGTATTGCTTGGAGTAAGCCTGGCGACAGTTGTCTTCGCGCAATCAGGACGCAACCAGGGAAAGATGCCAAAGCCCTCACCTGCGAAGACAAAGTCTAGAGGTCCGCTCGCCGGGCCGACGCCTGCCACGCCCTCGAGTTCGCCGACGCAAAGTTCCGGTACTCAGGCGCCTCCAAAAGATTCTCCAAAGGACAACTCGGGCGATGAAGTCGACGATGCGGATACGATTCGCGTCAGTTCCAACCTCGTGCCAATTCCTGCCTCGGTGGTGGATTCGAAGGGCATTGCAGTTACTGGGCTAAAGTTGGAAGATTTTGCGTTGCGTGTTGATGGTCAGTTGAAAGCGATCAGCGATATGACGCGGACGGAAACAAACGTGCGTCTGGCGATGCTTTTCGACAATAGCGGCAGTTTGGATTTCGCGCGCGATTTTGAGAAGCAGGCGGCCAGGCACTTCTTCCGTCAGGTAATGCGACCAGCGGACGAAGCGGCAATTTATTCTGTTGAGACAGAAAGCTACCTGGCCCAACCGCTCACCAGCGATATCCAGTTGCTGGAGCGAACCATCGAAAGCTTTGGCAAGCCGGAAGGAGCGACTTCGCTCTTCGATGCGATCATTGACGCCGCTGCTTATCTCCACCCTTACACCGGCCGGCGAGTGCTGGTCATCGTTTCGGACGGTGTGGAAACTACCAGCCGGAATGATTTTGAGACGACTATGCAAAGAGTGCTGGCCGCCGACTGTCAGATCTTCATTGTGCAAACTGGACTCTACGATGGCGCCAACCTGCGTGCGCTTGCTGCCGAGCGCAGGATGGAACAGCTCTCGGGCCAAACCGGAGGCGCCGTCTACATGCCAAAGACGACCGACGAGTTAAACGAAGCTTTCCTGCAAATAGCCGCCGACCTCGCTCATCAATACGTGCTTAGCTATTACCCTGGAGATGAGCGCCGAGATGGGCGCTTCCACAATATCGATCTGCGCGTTAAGTCGCGGAAAGACGTGCGCATACGAGCGCGTCGAGGATATTATTCTCCGCGAGCTGCGAATGTTGCGGCTAGTAACTGGTAAGAATTGGGGTGGTCATCAGATCAATTGACAGGATTCACAAGATTTACAGGATGGTGAGACAAGTAAGCGTTCTTGTAAATCTTGTTAATCCTGTCCAAATTATCTGATTGAATAAGGAATATATGGAGCAACTGTTAACCCAGTTTCTCGAGCACCTGCGCTACGAACGTAACCTCAGCGAACACACCCTGCGCAATTACAAGAGCGACCTGCAGCAGTTTTACGACTACCTTGCTCCGGCCCATCCAAAGACAGGGAAGAGGACTGAGCCCACGCTCGCCGCGATAGATCACATCACCGTCCGCGAATGGTTGGCCACGCTCCACGCAGCGCAGAAACAGAAAGCTTCCATCGCCCGCAAGCTCGCCGCCCTGCGTACATTTTTTCAGTTCCTGGTGCGCGAGGGGATGCTGGAGATGAACCCGGCAAAACTCGTGTCAACGCCCCGGCTCGAAAAGAAACTTCCCAAGCATCTCTCGGTTGAAGAAGCCATAAAGTTTGTGGAGACTCCCAATCTGGACACGGATTTGGGCAAACGCGATCGCGCCATACTGGAGCTGATGTATGCGACGGGCGTGCGCGTAGCGGAGTTGACTAAGCTAAATCTCGGCCACATCGATTTCAAAAACCGTCTGATTCGGGTGAGCGGAAAGCGTCGCAAGGAGCGCATCGTGCCTTTTGGCGAACCGGCGCTGGAGGCTGTGAAAATGTACCTGGATGTTCGCGAGGGTTTATTGGACGCGGCGCCAGTTTCCGAACGAGAACCGGAGGCACTGTTTCTCAATTATCAGGGAACGCGAATAACCACACGTTCGGTGGGCCGGATGGTTGAAAAATATATCCACATTTGCGCGGGAAGGTATGACATTAGTCCGCACGCGTTGCGCCATTCGTTTGCCACGCACCTGCTCGATAGCGGCGCCGACCTGCGCGACATTCAGGAGCTGCTGGGCCACGCGCGCCTCTCAACTACACAAGTGTACACGCACGTCTCAATGGAAAAGCTAATCCAGGTTTACGACAAAGCTCATCCCAAGGCGTAAGAAAGCAGTGAAGAGTGAAGAGTGAAGAGTTTGGACCTTGGAAGCACAAGCAGTCGCACAGCATCACTGCCGGCTTTTCACCCTTCACTTTCCACTATTTACCGTTCTACAGCGTTGCGTGCTCGTCATCGCCGTTGGCGCTTTCAATCAAGGCCTGACAAGCAGCGTCGTAGCGGGCGGTTGGCAAAGCTTCCAGGCGGCGCTCATCAATAAGTTTTCCGCAGCGGCCGCAGATGCCGTAAGAACCTTCCTGGATTCGGAGTAGCGCCTGATCAATGTCGGCAATCATCTGAGATTCGCGCTCACCCATCCGCAGGGCAAGCTCCTTGTTCACATCCATCAGAGACATGTCGACGGTATCTTTCACGCCATCGTCTGAGAGTTCGATTGCAGCAGCCTGATCTGCGCGAACATGATCGGCGTGCCCCTCGAGTTCGGAGAGCAGTATTTGTTTGAAGTGAGCTAGTTTCTCAGGTTGCATTTGTTCCCTTGTGTCCCGTCATTGGTCTTAAGATTCCCTTCACACTTGGTTTGTTCAGGCATCGGATTATAGCTTACGGCGTTTTATTAGCGTAACGGCGGGCTTGTATCGCCGTGGTCGTAAGGATTGGGGCCCGTTGGATCTTCGAGCAGAAGACTTGACAAAAGCCTAAGCTATGTTGAAAATGAAATCCGTTTTCAACTGGACGTAGGAAATAAGATTTGAAGTCATTCAGAATTTTGACCGATGGGCTGCCAATGTTTACCTTTCTGATTCACAAAACTCTAGCCTCTTGTTTGATCGCTCTTTTTGGCGTTTCAGCCGCTTTGGCACAGAATTCCGCGCCGGTGACCATTCGCGGAATCGTTACGCTTCGGCCTTCGGGCCTGGCGGCTCGGAATGCCTTAATGACCATCGCCGAACTGAAGAAATCGGTTTTAACCGATCAAAACGGCGCGTTTGAATTCAAAGATATTCCCACTGGCAAGTATCAGATGATCGCCCACCTCGACCGCGTGCCGGATGTTGTGAAGACGATCGCGGTCGCCAATGAAAGTCAGACTGTTGATTTCCAATTAACTCTGGCGCCGGTCACTGAGCAGGTAACCGTGACGGCCACTGGTTCCGCCGAAGGGATTGATTCGTCTTATCAATCTGTTATTTCAGTTGGAGCTATCGAGCTTGCTCAAACGAACCCTGTATCGATTGGCGACGCGCTTGAATATCAAGCTGGAGTTGCCAAACGCAGTTTCGGTCCTGGTTCCGGTCGTCCGGTCATTCGCGGTTTCGACGGCGACCGCGTGCTGATCTTGAAAGACGGCCTGCGGATCGGGGGTATTGCTTCGCAGTCGGGCGACGAAGTCGAACCGTTTGAGGTTCTCTCGCTAGACCGAATCGAAATCGTAAAGGGTCCCGCAACCTTGCTCTACGGCAGCAATGCAATCGGCGGCGTAGTCAACGGCATTTCCACAAATGATACCTATCAAAGAGGGCTATCAGGTTACTTGACCACCCTGGGAAGTACGAACAACGGGCAAGCAGGTGTCAGCGGTGGATTCAAATACGGAGTGAGAGACTTCCTGGTTTTCGGAAACGGCGGCGCGCAAAAAGCTAACGACTACCGCACTCCGCTTGCCACGGTACTAAATTCTTATGCCCGCAGCGGCAACGTGAGCGGCGGCGCGGCCTGGTTTCCCCGCAAAGGTTGGCTTTCCTTTAACTATGCCTATGATCGCCGGCGCTACGGCATTCCGGTCGAGCCGGGTGCTATCGACTTTGAATATCTCAAAATGCGGCGTCACAGCTATGAAGTCAAAGCCGGTTTACGGGAGCTCGGCAGTTTCATCGAGAGCGGCGATTTCGCCGTAAGCTATAACGACTACGTCAATCGCGAGTTCGAATTTGAATCGGACGAAAACGTCATTGAACTTGAATCGCTCGCGACCAACAAGAACTTCAATTATCGTGCAAACTTCAACCACCGGCGGCGCGGTAATCTTTCCGGCACTTTCGGGCTCTCCGGTTTTACCAGAGACTACGAATCCATCGGGGCGGAAGCTCCTGCGCCGCACACCAAGCAAAATTCCGTTGCGGTTTACGGATTAGAGCGAGTTGATCTCGAGCGCATCGGTTTTCAATTCGGCGGGCGCGTCGAGCAGAACGGTTACAATCCTGAAGGCAATTTCCGCAAGCGGAACTTTGTCGGATTCTCAGGCAGCGCGGGCGTGCGCGTGCCGCTCTGGAAGGGCGGTTCGTTTGTCGCCAACTACCAGCATTCTTTCCGCGCTCCGGCTCTCGAAGAGCTTTATAACAATGGGCCTCATCCAGGTATTCTCGTTTTTGACATCGGTAATCCCAACCTAAAACCTGAACAAGGCGACGGCGTTGACTTTTCGCTGCGTCACAACACAGAGCGCCTGCGGATCGAAGGCAGCGTTTATTACTACAACATCGGCAACTATGTTTACACAGCGTTCACGGGCGCAATCGATCCGGGATCACATCTGCCGATAGTGAATTACGAGCAAGGCAATAGCCGTTACCTTGGCGCTGAAGCGAGCCTCGAAGCCCGAGCTCTGCCAATGTTGTGGTTGAGCGGCAGGGTGGATTACGTACGGGCGGAACTTACAGAACCAAACAAACCCCTGCCGCGCATCCCTCCTTTTCGCGCAACGCTCGGACTTGACTGGCGCTACAACGCCTTTAGTGTTCGTCCAGAATTGATTTTGGTGAACCGGCAGACGAGGGTTTTTGACAATGAAACCCCGACCGATGGCTACGCGCTGTTTAGTCTCAACGCGTCTTATAACTTCGTGACGAGGCGCGTGTCGCACATCATTTCGTTCAACGGACACAATCTGGGCAACAAGTTGTACCGTAACCATCTCTCGTTCATCAAAGAGATCGCGCCTGAGGTTGGGCGTACCCTGCGCGGAAATTACGCTATCAGATTTTAGAGAAGCTTGAGAAGGGCTTCTGGCCCAAGACACCGGGAGTTGCTACTTGCTGCCGCCACCGCAAATAAGTTCAGCAGCGAGCAGGGGAAGGGTAAGTTCGTGATGGCCGGTGATGGAGTAGCCCTGTCCGGCGCCGTTTGCCGTCGGCCGGCGAACCACATTTGTAAGCGGCCGGTAGGATTGTATGAAGTCGAAGTTTGCGGTCGTGATGTCAGTTAATTGGTTGCCAAGGTTGCGGACAAGCGTAACGGCTTTCAAGAAGACTTCAGGCAGCGACACCGCCGAACCGATATTTAAGTAGACTCCGCCACCGTCCATCCGGCGCACCAGCTCTGACAGCAATCTAAAATCCGTATGCGTTGTAGCGCCTAGTGCAGCGCCGTCCGCTTGCGGATGAAAGTGGCCGATGTCGCCGCCGATGGTCAGGTGGGCAGTGAAGGGAACTCGCGCTTGATAGGCCGCGCACAGTAATGAATAGTCGGCGTGCTTTGGATTCAGTGCCAGCAAGGCTCGACCAGTTGCTTCGCCCAGACCGATGTTTTCTCTTGCGCCTTCCTGAGCGGCGCGGTTCAAAAGTTTTCCCGTTTCTTCAGCGCCGCCGAATGCTCCTTCGCCTAACGTTGCGTCGACATCTTCTGAAGTTGAACCCACCATAGCAATTTCCGCGTCGTGGACGAGCACCGAGCCGTTGGCCGCGATCGCCGTAACAAATCCTCGTTTCGTTAAGTCAATGATGAGCGGCGCGAGGCCGGTCTTAACAACGTGACCGCCGATGCCCCAGATGATCGGTTTCCGCAACTCACGCGCACGCCGCATGCGCGACGCAATCTCTCGCAAGCTTTGCACGGCGAGAATGTTTGGCAGACTGCCGAGAAAATCTTGCAGCGATGAATTCTCTTGAACAGGGCTCGCAAAGTCGTCCAGCGAAACTTTGCTGGGCCGCGAGGCAAGCGGATACGTTTTTACCTTGTTGAGATCGATAGGCAGCAAGTTGTCAGCGTAGGTTGTCATTATTTCAAAGGCTAGTTTCGTTAAGAAAGATATTCTACGTCCGTCAAGTCTTTTAGTCGCCCGCTAGCTTTCTTGTTTATCTTGAGGTGCTTTAGACTAATCAGGCTTACCTGAACTCCATCCAGGAGATCGATGATCCTCTCTGCATAACAATCCTCAAAGGTAACTCCCGATATTGCATTCAGGATTTCAATGCGCGTGGGCTCGTTACCCATTCGAACCATATTTTTTGGTTTAAGGAGAAGTTCCGTGGTGAGTTCAGGTGTATCGAAACCAAATTCTTTGAGCGTAGTCACAACCCTGGCGGCATTTTCAGGTGTGGCTGCGATCCAAATGTCCAGATCTTTTGTAGCTCGCGGGTAGCCGTGGTATCCAACTGCATGGCCACCAATCAGGAGATACTCAACTCCATGGACACGGAGCAAACTCAAGAACTCTTTGAAGTCTTTCGGTAGCTCTTGGCCCATAGTTCATTCGCCTTAGAGTCTCCATGTAGCGCAGACGTTCGTGCGGAGTGCGTGACAACCAATAAGCTTTGTCGGCAGCATCGGCTTCTGCGAAGGACGTAAAAACGGCAAAAGCTGAACGATCTACGCTCTGCTCCACTTCTTCATCCAGGTCTGTTAGTTCCTCAGTCATCGTGTGATGATTATATCACGCGATCTTCTTGTCTTCGCGATGCGAATTGCCGTTGCCGTTCTTCGCGAGACGGCCATTGAGCAAGGGACGCAGAACTTGGCCAGTATGCGAACGCCGCGAGCGCGCAACTTCTTCGGGTGTGCCAGCGACGACGACGCGGCCACCGTGTTCGCCGCCTTCCGGTCCAAGGTCGATGATGTAGTCGGCTGACTTGATGACGTCGAGATTGTGCTCGATCACGATGATGGTGTTGCCCAGAGAAACGAGCCGTTGCAGCACGTCGAGCAGTTTATGAACGTCCGCAAAATGAAGACCGGTGGTTGGCTCATCAAGCATGTAGACGGTGCGGCCGGTGGCGCGCTTCGACAGTTCCTTGGCTAACTTGATGCGCTGCGCCTCGCCGCCCGAAAGTGTAGTGGCTGACTGCCCCAGCTTGAGATAACCCAGCCCCACGTCGAGCAGCGTGTGAAGTTTCTGCTGAATCTGCGGAACGTTCTCGAGCAGCGGTAACGCTTCTTCGACGGTTGTGTCGAGCAACTCGGCGATCGACTTTCCTTTGAACTTCACTGACAGTGTCTCGCGATTGTAGCGGGCGCCGCGACAAACATCGCAGAGTACATAAACGTCAGGCAGGAAGTTCATTTCGATGCGCTTCATGCCGTCACCCTCACAACCCTCGCAACGTCCGCCCTTGACGTTAAATGAGAATCGTCCCGGCTTGTAACCACGCTCGCGAGACTCTGGCAGCATGGCATAGAGTTCCCGGAGCGGCGTGAACAGCCCGGTGTAAGTTGCGGGGTTAGATCGTGGCGTGCGGCCGATGGGCGATTGGTCGATCTCGATCACCTTGTCAACATTTTCCAAGCCCTCGACAGACGTACAGGCGCCGGGCTCTACAAGCGAACCATAAAGATGACGGGCGAGCGATGGGTATAAAATGTCGGCAACCAGCGTAGACTTACCTGAACCGGAAACTCCGGTGACGACCGTTAACAACCCAAGCGGGAAGGTAACGTCGATCTCTTTTAAGTTGTTGGCTCGCGCTCCGCGCACGGTCAGATATTTTCCATTTGCCAAACGTCTTTCGAGCGGCACTTCAATTTTTCTCAAGCCGCTGATGTAGAGACCGGTGATCGAACGAGGGTTATTGGCGACATCTTCCGCAGTTCCAAACGCCACCAACTCGCCACCGTGAGCGCCGGCGCCCGGTCCCAGATCCACCACGTAATCAGCGCGCCGAATTGTTTCTTCGTCATGCTCAACGACCAGCACGGTGTTGCCGAGGTCGCGCAGCGCCGACAGAGTGTCGAGCAGTTTTTGATTATCACGAGGGTGCAGGCCAATCGAAGGCTCGTCGAGAACGTAGAGGACACCGCGGAGCTGCGAGCCAATCTGTGTGGCCAAGCGAATACGCTGTCCCTCACCTCCTGAGAGTGTCGAAGACGGACGATCCAACGTGAGATATCCCAGGCCGACACTTTCCAGGAAACGCAAACGGTTCCTTATCTCGCGAAGTATCTGACCGGCTATCTGTTCCTCGCGTGCGTTAAGCTGGATTTCTTCAAAAGCGGCAACGGAATCCTCGATTGGCAAAGATGTGTATTCCGCGATGCCTCGTCCACCTAAACGCACCGAAAGCGAGTCAGACCTGAGCCGCCGCCCCTTGCAATCCGGACAAACCGACGGTGAGACGAGTTCTTCCAAACTTACTCTTACTTTTTCGGAAGGCGCTTGGTTAAGTCGATCGCGTAGCCAACGCAGCGCACCTTTCCATGGGCTCTGATAGGAGTAAAGCCCCTGGCGAAAAGTTAACTGTCCGCTGACACCGTCGAAGAATCCGTCGCAGACTTCTTTCGGCAGTCCCGCAAAGGAGACCTTCGCATCAGCATTGAAATGTTTTGCTAAGGCCAGCAAAGCACTCTTCAAATACGCCGATCCTTGCCGATCCACTGGCCCCATGAACGCGAGTTTGTCGGCGGCGATGTTCGCGTCGGGAATAAGTTTGGATGGATCAATTTCCTGTACCGTCCCCAGGCCGTGACAACGTTTGCAGGCGCCGTAGGCGGAGTTGAAAGAAAAAGAACGCGGCTCGAGCGGCGGAACATTGATACCGCAAATCACACAAGCCATGCGTTCCGAATAAAGTTTCTCTTCGGCATCGACGACAGAAACCAGCACGGCGCCGCTGGTAAGTTTCAAGGCGGTGCGAACTGATTCCGAAAGGCGCTCCTTGATCCCGGGCTTGATCAAGAGCCGGTCCACTACCGCTTCAATAGTGTGATTGCGGCGCTTGTCTAACTTGATCTCTTCGTCGAGCGACAGCAGCTCGCCATCGACACGAGCGCGCAGAAACCCCTCCTTCGCTAGTTTCTCCAGCTCTTTCTTAAACTCGCCCTTCCGGCCGCGCACGATTGGCGCGAGGATCATGACCCGCTCGCCTTCCGTGAGACCGAGCACGTTCTGAACAATCTGTTCGACGCTTTGGCGCGTGATTGCCGCGCCGCACTTGTGACAATGCGGCTGTCCAATTGAGGAAAACAGCAGACGCATGTAGTCGTAAATCTCTGTGACCGTGCCTACGGTTGAGCGCGGACTGCGAGAAACTGTCTTCTGTTCGATGGAGATTGCCGGCGAAAGACCGTCGACCGAATCGACATCCGGCTTTTCCAGTTGATCCAGAAACTGCCGGGCGTAAGCGGAAAGAGATTCAACGTAACGGCGCTGGCCCTCCGCATAGATAGTGTCAAAGGCAAGCGAGGATTTTCCGGAACCCGACAGGCCCGTGATTACCGTGAATTGATCGCGAGGAATCTCTACGTTGATGTTTTTGAGGTTGTGCTGGCGCGCGCCTCTTACTGTGATGCGATCTATTGCCATTGGGCGAAGACTGTGACGAAAACCAAGCTTGTCCACCACGGATGCGAATCTCGGGCAGGAGCGAACCAGTCATTCTAGCCCTACTGCTCGATCGGCAGCAAGCAGCCAAATTTTGTAGTGCTACATCTTTGACTAACGGAGCACTAACCAAATTTTGACGGCCTTGACACTGTTTTCAGGCGAGACCTACACTGCAACCATCTGCATTCGGTTCCAGTTTGATCACGCTCGACACTCCGAGGCTTAAGCGGGTGAATCTTCCAAACAGTCTGACACTCCTGCGCATCTTCATCGTTCCAATTCTCGTCGTGGTTCTTCTCACGCCGTTTTCCGAGAATTGGTTTGGCGTGCCGCGTCACATTTTGGGTGTAGGGCTTTTTCTCGGCGCCGCATTGACCGACTATCTTGATGGCCACTTCGCCCGTAGCCGCGGCCAGGTCACGCGTTTGGGCCAGCTACTAGATCCCATTGCTGACAAACTGCTGATCTCCGCTGCCTTGATCTCGCTTGTAGAAAACCAACTGGCGCCGGCGTGGGCCGTGGTAATAATCATCGGCCGGGAGTTTGCCGTGACGGGATTGCGCTCGATCGCGGCGGCAGACGGCGTGGTGATCTCGGCGTCGAAGATGGGAAAGTTCAAGATGCTGGTCCAGGTCGTGACGGTGGCGCTGCTGATCGTTTCAAGCGTTGCGGGCAAACCGCCGGTGGGAAACTTTGGACTGCCTTTTCCCGCCATCGCGTTTTGGTCGGTGCCGGAATTGCGCGCGGCCTGGCAACACCTCTTCGGTCCGGAATCCGTTACCGCAAGCGACTGGCAGGTGTTGCTCTATACGGCCGGCCGCGCGATGCTCTGGCTGGTAGTAGTCTCGTCCTGCCTCTCGATGTATGGCTACTTCCGATCATTTTATCGTTCTGTTCTCTCAAGTCGCGTGCCGGAATATGCTGGGAAACCAAGAGACCCGGTCATTCCAGTGGTGCGCGACTAGTGTCCAGTCTCTAAAGTTCTAACCACAGATTGCACCCTAGCCGCAGAGCGGCCGAATGTTTATAGCTCATGGTGTCGGAAAGAACCCTTTAGCTCCGGAGGAGCGCAATGTGCCTGTTCCGCCAGACATTTCGCTCCTCCGGAGCTTGAACGCCAATTGGGATCTTGGTTCTATAAACATTGGGTCCCTCCGGGACTGAAGACTAAAGCGATCAAAGCGCTGGCCGTATATCTTGCGACCGGTTTCTCCATCCCTGACGACTCACAAGCATTTCTGAGCGAGAGATACTCACATTTCTCAAAGCGAGCACCTTCTTTTCACGTTGCTGGTGTTAAGATATCTGTAATTCTGACTGCGAATTGCGATTTCCCATGCGGGTTGGTAGTATCCGCATTTTGTCGGAATGCGCTATTTGCAGTCTGTAGCGGGCCGGCGTAGCTCAGTTGGTAGAGCATCTGATTTGTAATCAGAGGGTCGGGGGTTCAAGTCCCTTCGCCGGCTCCACTAAGCACTTGGCAGGATATGCAGGGGTGGTCGAGTGGTTAATGGCACCGGGCTGTAAACCCGGCAGGCTAACGCCTTACGTAGGTTCGAATCCTACCCCCTGCACCAGGAAGGAAGAATTTCGAAATGCGGATTTCGAATTTCGAATTTAGCCGGCACCGGAACGTATGCGGTTCAAATCCGCAATTCGAAATCCGCATTTCGAAATTCTTGTGGGCGGGTGTAGCTCAGTTGGTAGAGCATCAGCCTTCCAAGCTGAGGGTCGCGAGTTCGAATCTCGTCGCCCGCTCCAATATGTAAAGACAAGCTGTTAGCTTGTTTCAGTTAGCAGACGCCGGGGAGAGATGGCAAACTGACGGTTTGCCCAGAGAGCGCCCGCGTAGCTCAGGGGTAGAGCGCCTCCTTGGTAAGGAGGAGGTGATGAGTTCAAATCTCATCGCGGGC
>JANMQG010000018.1:0-6224 GCA_031370285.1 Chloracidobacterium sp.
GAGCTACACCGGCCCGGGCGACACAACCTGGAACCGCGGCGCCATCATCAATCACTACAGCAACAATTGCTGGGGCATGTGCGGCGGCGCAAACAGCACCACCGCCATGACCGACAACAACGGCAACCTGAAGAAGCAGGAAACCTATATTCCGAATGATGAGCAGGTGTCGAGCTACGCCACCTGGTGGCAGCGTTACGACTATGACAATCTCAATCGCCTGACGCAGGTAACTGAGCTCTCGGGCAGCACGCCGCTTTGGCAGCAGGCCTACACGATGGACCGTTACGGCAACCGCACCATTGACTACAACAACACTTCGGCGAGTATGCCGCGGCCACAGTTTGGCGTGGATACCAGCACGAATCGTCTGAGCGCGCCCAGTGGCTACACGATGTCTTACGACGTGGCCGGCAATCTCACCAACGACACTTACACTGGTCAGGGTCAGCGCACCTACGATGCCGAGAACCGCATGACGCAGGCACAAGGATCGCCCAATAGTCAATGGCAAACCTACAGCTACGATGCCAGCGGCCAACGAGTGCGGCGCACCGTTAATGGCGTGGAGACGTGGGGTATCTATGGCCTGGGCGGTGAGATGCTGGCTGAGTATGCAGCGAATGCGGCGGCCACAGCGCCGCAGAAAGAGTATGGCTATCGCAACGGTCAGTTGCTGATTACAGCGGACGCGCAATCAGCGAACTCAGCTGCCTTCGTCACCACTGATACAACTACGCAAGGCAACTGGAAAGGCGTCTATGGCGCTGACGGCTACAACACCATTAACGACGTAACCAGCTATCCCGCATATGCGACGGTTTCAGTGAGTGGTCAGAGTTCTTACACCTGGGCGGCCTCAACCAGCGACACACGGGCGCTGTTGAAAGCCGCGTCGAGTACCGATCGGTTGGCCGCTTGCTGGTATTCATTTACGAACTTCACTGTGGATGTGAACCTGACCGACGGCAGTGAGCATCGCCTCGCCGTCTATTCACTGGATTGGGATGGAGCGAACACGCGTTCAGAGCGGATTGAGATTCTGGATGCGGCCACGAACTTGGTGCTTGATAGCCGCGATGTGAGCTCTTATTCCAACGGGAAGTACTCGGTGTGGAAGCTGCGCGGGCATGTGAAGATTAGAGTGACGAATCTTGGCTCTCCGACTGCCTCGAACGCAGTGATCAGTGGACTGTTCTTTGATCCAGTGAACGGCGGCAGTTCTTCAGCCCAGATTCACTGGCTGGTGACGGATCAGCTCGGCACGCCGCGCATGATCTTTGACAAGACGGGCGCGCTGGCGACGACGAGCCGGCACGACTATCTGCCGTTTGGTGAAGAAGTCTACGCCAACACTGGTTCGCGCACGACCGCACAGGGCTACACGGCTGCGGGTAACAATCCAATCGATAAAGCACGGCAGAAGTTCACCGGCTACGAGCAGGATGTTGAGACGGGCTTGAACTTCGCACAAGCGCGCTACAACTCCAGCGCACAGGGACGCTTCACCAGCGCTGACTCCGTTGGCGGCTCGGGTGCGAATCCACAGTCACTCAATCGCTACGCCTATGTCGGCAACAATCCTGTCAATTATTCCGACCCGAGCGGGCACGACAGGTTCAGCGCTTCAAATAATGGTTTCGCAGAGGCGATGGGTCAGGGTAGCAACCAGTATCCTGAAGATCCTGACTACGATACGGGCTTGCCGCAGCGCTACTTGGATGAAATCGCAGGCTGGATCGCGCAGGATGCTGCTAAACAAGCAGCCCAGTCGGGCTCGACGGCGTACGCCGGCGATGGCATCGTGGACCCTGGTGCTGGAGAGACTCCTGCCGGCGAGGGGAGTAGATCACGCGAGACCTCAGAATCCGGCTCAACAGCGAATGTGGATCTCGCTGATGCCGGCCTCGGTGCACAGCAGAATCCACCAGCCAATAATCAAACTGGGTATAGCAGTCGAGATGATGCAGCTCGTGCAGCGCTTACGAACGCAAATCCTACCTCGATAAGCGCCAACAGGGAGTATGGTGGACTGATCTATAGGGATAGAGCCGGTTTGTACCACTACACAGGACCGCGTAGGGGAGGGCCTCGAGGTGTAGTCCCCGGGATGGCTACAGCACCGCGAGGGACGACTGTTGTGGGCGATTATCATACTCACGGTGACTACTCCGTCGTTGGCCGCCATGGGCGAACCATTCGGACAAGTGACCCTAACAGAGATGATTTCAATAGCGATCATTTCTCTAGGGGCGACGAACGCGGAATTCGTCATGACGCGAGAGGAAGGCCGGGGTATGCTGGCTATCTTGGTACCCCGGGCGGTCAATTTCGGATTTACGACCCCAGAACAAGAACGGAGGCTGTACTATCACCATGATGAAAATTCTAGCGGCTTTGGTATTGGTTGCTTCAACCGCGGCATGGAGTGGAACAATGAATAAGAAAGGCCAGTTGGGAGTGGAGGCAGAACTTCCAGGTTCCTCGCTAAAGTGGATTCATATCGCGGAGGGCGAATTCGAGCGAAAAAAACTCGATCTGGATAGATACAAAGTCTCAGTCGTTGAGGAAAGGGACGCTGTGGTGGTGATTCTGAGCGGATTGAATGAACCTAAGAATGTACGAGGTAGCTTAGGACCAGATCCAGGATACGAGGTGGAAATCAGCAAAAAGGACCGGAAGATCCTGCGCTCTAACTATGTTCGATAGGAGAGTAAAAGGAGAGTAAGTGGCTCGATGCCCACGTCGCGGCGCAAGCTCGGATGTCAGTTTGAGGAGGTGCGATGGTCGGCACGCAGTGCAGAACTCGCAGCGCCGCCGAAACAGGTCTCGACTTGCGCAAGCCAGATACAACTCCAGCACGCAAGGCAGGTTTACGAGTGCCGACTCGGTGGCGGGATCGCCCGGCAATCCGCAATCGCTCAATCGCTACGCCTATGTTGGCAACAATCCAATGAACTACTCCGATCCAACTGGTCACGACAGATTTAGCGCTCAATTTAATGGTTTCGCTGAGGTGATGGGCCAGGGCAGCAACCAGTATCCTGAAAACCCGTCAGATGCTGCACTAGATTCAGCCGCCTACGATCAGCGACTGCAGAATACCCGCGACGCGATAAGAGCGAATGACCTTTTTCAGCGCGGCTACGTTTTCGCTGCTGCTGATATCGTCGCTGCTAACGGATCGCTTGCTTATTCAAATTCTGGTAGCGTAACCGCCGCCCCACCGCAGAAGACTAAGCAACCATGTCCGCCTGTTCCTCTAGCTCCTCCAGACGTTTCTATATCCGGAAACATCAACAGGGCTGAACAGCACAGACCCAAAGGGCCGGTCACTGCGGCTACCGCCGCCAACTGGTTTAAGAAGATGGTACAAGGGGGAGGCTCAACGGCTGAAAGCGTACGGAGGGGAGATTCATGGAACTACAAGAAACTGGGCCCACAGTATCGGGACTTCGGGAACTTTAATTATGGAGCAACTGGCGCTGCGATTGGTTTTGATGAAACAACCCTTCTTATTGAAGCCGGGAGAGCGCAAATTGCAGCAGGAACTTCAAAACCTGAATGGGGTACTCCTGGAGGCAGAATATGGGGCCAACCTAAGGCACCCTATGGTGATGATCCTGACGGACCAGATAGATGTCTTCACCATCCAGGACAACTACGCAAGTCCCGCGGAGCCCACTGAAACAATGACCTTCAGCACCTACGGACTGACTGGCTACGACGTACAGTACTGGAATGGCAGCGCTTGGGTGACGGTTCCGGGCGGGAGCATCACCGGCAATAACAAAGTCTGGCGCAAGTTTAGCTTCTCACCGATCGCGACCACGAAGATCAGAGTGCTGACCAATGCTTCAGTTGATGGCTACAGTCGTCTGGTCGAACTGGAAGCCTGGAGCACGGGCGCGACCTCGCAGAACGTTAGCTGGACGAATGTGAGCAGCACGATTCAGGTGACGGGCAATACCATTCAGAAAACCAGCGGCACGAATGCCTGGGACGCCGGTGCGGTTTCTACGCAGACAATTGCATCCGGTGACGGCTCTGTAGAGTTCACCCCGGGAGAAATACAAACATGGCGCATGTGTGGCTTGGGCAATGGCGATACGACCACCTACTACACCGATATCGAATATGCGATCTTCATAGACGGCGGCGCCGGGTTGTCGATTTATGAATCCGGAAATTATCGCGGCTCCTTCGGCAGCTATGCGGCTGGGGATCGCTTGAAAGTGGCTGTTGAGAATGGAGTGGTGAAGTATTACCGCAACACAACGTTGCTGTACACGAGTACGGTCGCGCCGCAGTATCCGCTTTTGGTGGACACCTCGCTGAACACGGTCAATGCCGGTGTCTACAACGTGGTGATCACTAGTTCGGCGCCCTCAACTGCTGGGAACATCAAGTGGCTGGTGACGGATCAACTGGGCACACCGCGCATGATCTTTGACCAGACGGGCGCACTGGCTACAACCAGCCGGCACGACTATCTGCCGTTTGGTGAGGAGCTTTTTGCCAACACCGGTTCGCGCACGACGACGCAGGGCTACACGGCTGCGGGGAATAACCCGGTCGACAAGGCGCGGCAGAAGTTCACCGGCTACGAAGCTGATGCCGAGACAGGCTTGAACTTCGCCGAAGCGCGCTACGATTCGAGCGTCCAGGGACGCTTCACCAGCGCTGATCTCTTGCCGGTTCCATTGGGAGTCCGCAGTCGCTCAATCGCCAAGCCTACGCCACAAACAATCCTATGAACTACTAAGACCCGACCGAGCACATACCGCCAGTTTGCCAAATTGACATCCGGTCCGGTTAAATCGTAGTCTCCTTGGTTTTCAAAGAAGCCCCGCTGCGCACCGTAGTCACCAGGATGTATTACGCAAGCATGCGGCGCAAACGATAATCATTACAGAGAAGGATAGGTGAGTTATGAAGAAGGTAGGCATTTTAGTCGGGCGGGAAAAAACGTTTCCAGACGCTCTTATCAGAAACATCAATGAACGCGGCCAGGGAGAAGTAGCCGCCGATTACATTAAGCTGGGTGGCATCAGGCACGACGCGCCGCCTCGCTACGACGTAGTTATCGATCGCATATCCCATGAGGTTCCCTTCTATCGCGCCACGCTGAAGCGAATGGCACTCGAAGGAACCGTAGTAATTAACAATCCCTTCTGGTGGTCGGCCGACGACAAGTTCTTTAACTACTCACTGGCCCAAAAACTCGGCGTCGCCGTGCCCAGGACGGTCTTGCTGCCGCAGAAGGACTATATCTCGGGAATCGTCAGCGAGAGCTTGCGAAATCTTGAGTTTCCGCTGGACTGGCAGGACATTATTGATTACGTCGGTTTCCCGTCGTTCCTGAAGCCCTTCGACGGTGGCGGTTGGAAGAATGTATCCAAGGTCAACTCGCTTGAGGAATTATGGAAGGAATACGATCAGACGGGCACGCTTTGCATGACCTTGCAGGAGGGCATCGACTTCGACCAGTTTGTGCGCTGCTACTGCGTGGGCCAGGAAGAGGTCATGATCATGGCCTACGATCCGCGAAAGCCATACCTCTCCGGCGAGCAGTATATTCACCATCCGGATTACCTCGCGCCTGAGTTGCACGCTCGCGTTACTCACGACGTGCGCACACTGTGCACGGCGCTTGGATACGATCTCAACACGGTAGAGTTTGCGATCAAGGATGGCATCCCTTACGCGATAGACTTCATGAACCCGGCGCCGGACGCGGAGTTGGCTTCGGTTGGCGAGTTCTATCACAATTGGATCACGAACGCAGTTACCGACCTCGTTTTCAAACGGCTCAAAGAAGCGCGCGAAACGCCGCGCTACCGCTGGGACGCTTTACTGAGTCCCGCGCCGACCGAGACATACGCCGTAGCTTCGCAAACCGAGCAGCAATCCCGAATGGTTGCGCCCAAAGCGCCAGTTGCGAGTGAGCCCGCTATGATGAGCGAGGCGAAAGCTGCGACCACCGACGCCAAGTCGTCAGTGCGCAAGGAAGGAAAGAGTTCTTCCTCTCGTTCTAAAACAACTTAGTTCTGGAATTATCTTTGGAAAGAAGACATAGGGTGGCGGGTTTGATCCCTCCACCCTTATTGTTGTTTGCATTGTGGGTCGACGAATACGGAACCGGGAGCAGTAGCGACCGGGTTGCCGCGACATGAGTACCTCGAAGTAAACGAGCCGCATCCGCGGAACTAAGTTGAGTGTGC
>JANMQG010000083.1:0-35047 GCA_031370285.1 Chloracidobacterium sp.
GGCCGATCACCCGCGCGCAATATGCGGCGGGCATCGGGCGGCCATATCAACTGTTTTCTCACTCAGATCAAGTCGCGCAGCAGCAAACTTCCACAGCAAACACTGTGGGGCAGACGGGCTGGGGCGGAAGGATCGCCGATAAGACGAACCCGCTCAACGGCACCGTTGCGCTGCCGATGAATGTTTCCCTGGCCGGTACGAGCTTGTTCGCTACCGGAATTAACTCGAGACAGTTGGCGATAGCGCCTGCGCCTACGACACTCGCAAACCTCTTAACGCTGAACTGGGGCGGACCAACCAGCGCGAATCCAAATACCGGCGGCAGCAGCTTCAGAACGCTGCTCGGGTTCGATCAAGGCGTCACGCTGGTCAAGGCCTCTACCGATACAACGAACCAGGCGCTCACTGCGGACGCCGCGTTGAATCAAACGGAGCCCGTTATTCCGTCGCCTGGGAATCCAACTGCTTTTCCCGCCACTTCGCTCGGAAATCAACTAAAGCAGGTTGCCAAGTTGATCAAAATCAAGGATGCGGCTGGGATTACTATGAAGCGGCAAATCTTCTTCTGTTCGGTTGGCGGCTTCGACACGCATACCAACGAAACCGGTAACGATCCGGCAAATCCGGCTGGTGGGGCTGCACAGTCTGGCACGCAAGGCGGATTGATGACGCAAATAAGCCAGGCTATGCGCGCCTTCTATGATGAGATGGTGGCTCAGGGACTGAGCAACAACGTCACGACCTTTACGCTGTCTGATTTCGGCCGAACACTGCAACCGTCGGGAAGCGGCGCCGGCAGCGTGGGCTCGGATCACGCCTGGGGCGGCCACGCCTTTATCATGGGTGGCTCAGTTTTGGGAGGAGCGTTCTACGGATCACCTCGGCCCGATAGCACCGGTCTCCCTTATGGTTTTCCTGCGTTGCAGCTCGCAGGTCCGGACGACACCACCAGCAACCGCGGGCAATGGATACCGACAACGTCTATTGATCAATACGCGGCGACGCTGGCGACTTGGTATGGTCTTGCGGTGAGTGACCGGGCCGCCGTATTCCCCAATCTCGCGACGTTTGCGACACCAACTTTGCCTTTCCTTAGCTGAGCAGAGAAAGCGACTGGTTCTATAGATCAAGTCGGAATATTAACGGGACCGAGGCGGGTTGAACACAACTGGAGTCAGTGTTCACCCGCGCTCGGTTTTTTTGTGACCCGTCTGTCGACGACGTTTACCTAATGAGCTGGTTTAGGGAATAATGCGTTTGTCGCCGTCCGACACTGGCGCAGTTTGAAATCCTGGCAGCCTTTTCATGAGCACCTTGGCTTTAGCCCGGTGATTAGTGATCTCGTTTGGAAGGAAAACCGTTTAAAGCGGTTTCAGGTCCTGTCAGGCACTAGATTCACCACGCTAAAGCGACGGTGCTAATGAGATAGAACGGGGAAACTGCATCACTCGATGTGCTCCAGAATTGAAGTTGGTAAATCGCGTTGACCTTAAAACAGAAAATCTTCGTGTGTTGTCTCGTCTCTTCTGGCCTGCTCTGGCTCTCTTGGTTAGGCCCAGCGACGCTGGTTAACGGAAGACGCGCCAGGGCCCTGACGAACAATCATGCCCGGGCGGCGGAATCTGCGGGAGCGCACAGACAACTCCGGAGTGGACCGGCTCTGCGTGAGTTTACCGCGAAGCTTCCGCTTAGCTTCGAGCAGAATGTTGGTCAGCGGAACAGCCTTGCAAAGTTTTCCGCGCGCGGCCCCGGCTACAATCTGTTTCTTACTTCTACTGGCGCTCTCCTCGAACTGCGGAAAAATAATCCCAGGAAGAGCAGGAAAGCGCGAGGCGAAGCACCGCGCCGTTTTCAACCGGACGAGGAGACTTCGCCAGCTTTGCTCGGTTTGAGATTGCAGGGTGCAAATGCGAACGCGGTTGCGAAAGGCGTCGGCGAACTTTCCGGTCACCGGAATTATTTCATCGGCAACGATCCAGCCAATTGGCACACTGACGTGCCTGCGTTTCGGGCCGTGCGCTACGAAGAAATCTATCCCGGGATCAGTCTCACGTACTACGGCAATCAGCAACAACTGGAATACGATTTTGCGATCGCGCCGGGCGCCGATCCGCAGACGATTCGCCTGATTTTCGATTCTGGCGTTCGACCGCGAATTTCTGACGAAGGCGATCTCGTCCTTCACACTTCAGGCGGCGAGGTTCGTCAACGCAAGCCGGTTATCTACCAGGAGATCGACGGACAGCGTCAGTGGATCGCCGGACACTTTGTCTTGGTTGGCAGGCAACAAGCAGGGTTTGCAGTCGGCTCTTACGATCGGACCAAAGCCCTGGTCATCGACCCAACGCTTGTCTACTCGACCTACCTGGGTGGCAGCGCTGACGACTTGGGAAGCAGCATCGCTGTCGACAGCAGCAACAATATCTATATTGCCGGGACTACCAGCTCAACCAATTTTCCTTTGCTTGGCGCAGCCTTTGGTACCAATGCCGGACTGGCAGACATTTTTGTAACGAAGATCGATGCGGCCGGCGCCAACGTCATTTACTCAACTTATGTCGGCGGTAGCGGTCAGGATCGCGGCGACGGCATCGCCGTCGACAGTAACGGCAATGCTTACGTGGTGGGTCGCATTGATTCTCTGTCGATGAATTTTCCGGCGACGGCCGGTTCCTTTGCCTCCACCTATCGCGGTGGGGATTTCGATGGAGTTGTTTTCAAGCTGAATTCACAGGGCAATGCGTTGGCCTATTCTGGCTTTCTTGGCGCTGAAGAGAACGATTCGGTCGAAGGCGTTGTGGTTGACTCAACCGGAATCGCCTACGTAACCGGCGGTACAAAATCAACTGGTTTTCCCACCACGGGCAATGCCTACCAGCCGACACGCGCCGGCGACACCGACGCATTCCTGGCCAAGATCAATTCCGCAGGCTCGGCTCTACTCTATGCGACTTACCTTGGCGGCTCGGGAACTGATCGCGGCAGTGGCGTCGCGATAGACCAGAGCGGCAACGCCTATCTCGCGGGCTTCACAAGTGCGAGCGACTTTCCGACCGAAAACGCCTTTCAGAATATTTTTGGCGGAAGCTTTGACGCGTTCGTCGCCAAGTTCGACACCAATGGCAGCGGCGCGACTTCGCTTATCTTCTGTTCGTATCTCGGCGGGACCGGTGACGACAAAGCGTACGGCCTGGCAATCGACAATACTGCAAGCAATATCTATATCGTTGGCCAAACCTCTTCAAACAATTTTCCGCTGCTGAGTCCGGCTCAACCCGCGTTTGGCGGCTCGTTTGACGCGTTTATCGCGAAGGTCTCAACCACCGGAACGAAGATCTACGCGACCTACCTGGGTGGAACCGGCGACGACCGTGGCACTGGTATCGCAGTCAATTCCGCTGGCGCAGCCTACGTAACCGGCTTCACTTCGTCCACGAATTTTCCCACGCTCACACCGTTGCAAATTTCAAATGGTGGAAGCTTTGATACGTTTGTAGCGAAGCTGAACCCGGCGGGAAGCGCCTTTCTCTATTCGACCTACCTGGGCGGCAGCGCGAACGAGAGCAACGCGAGCACCGTTACCTCGACGAACCCCATCGCCCTTGATTCTTCGAGCGACGCTTACATCACCGGCTTCACTTCGTCGACGAACTTTCCCACGGTGACGCCCTTGCAATCTGCTAACGCCGGAGGCCAGGATGCGTTTGTCGTCAAGATTGCCGACGCGACGCCCGCAGCAGACTACTCCATCTCAGTTCTGCCCGGTTCGCGCACCGTGGTGCCCGGTGGTGGCACGACTTACACAGTGACGGCTATTCCGGTGGGTGGTTTCACCGGCACGATTTCATTGAGTGCCTCAGGCTTTTCAAATGATTCGACCGCGAGTTTCAATCCGACGACCATCGTTATCACCGACGCGTCGGCAAAGTCGTCGACCCTGACCGTGACCACCACGGCGGCGACGCCACCGGGAACCTACTCCCTGAACATCGATACGACAAGCGGAAATTTGCAACATGGCGGCGCAGTTCAACTTTTTGTTTCGGGAACGGCCAGCGCGAATCTGGCGATTACTAAAACAGCATCGCCGAACCCCGCGACCTCTCCAGCCAATCTAACGTATCGCCTTACCATAGCGAACAACGGTCCATCTCCGGCGACCAATGTAACCGTGACTGATCAGTTGCCGTCAGGTCCCACTTTTGTTTCCGCCATCCCGCCCCAGGGTGCGACATGCAGCGGTACGACGACGGTGACCTGCAACCTGGGTTCAATAGCGAACGGTGCGGTGGCAATCGTAAACATCATCGTAACGCCGCAGGCAGCCGGTCAGTTGACGAACACCGCGAGTGTCGCGGCCACCGAAACTGATCCGGATATGAACGATAACTCGACCACGATTCAGACGACCGTCAATGCGCCGGCCAGCGGTCCGTCGCTGCTCGATCCCAATCTTTCGGTGACTACGGTTGTCAGCGGTCTTTCACAGCCGACCAGCATGGCTTTCATCGGCAACAATGATTTCTTTGTACTCGAGAAAAACACCGGCAAAGTTCAGCGAGTCGTTAACGGAATTATTCAAAGCCCGGCTCCTCTGGATCTCGCTGTCAATAGCGCCTCAGAACGTGGCGCGCTGGGCATCGCCCTGCATCCCAATTTCCTGATCAATGGCTATGTCTATCTTTACTGGACGGAGAGCAGCACCGGCGTCGATTCAACCAATGTCGCCGATGTCTTCCAGCCATTGTCGAATCGCGTTGACCGTTATGTATGGAATGGCTCTACGCTGACCTTTGACCGGAACCTGATAAAGTTGCGTGCCTACCAGGCTGACGCAAACCAGCCGCTGCGCGGAAATCATAACGGCGGCGTTTTACGTTTTGGTCCCGACGGCAAGCTTTACATTCTGATGGGCGACGATGGTCGTCGAGGATTCCTTCAAAACAATCAACTCGGACCGGTGCCCGATGATCAGTTTGGTGGCCCGGAGCCGGACGACGCTCACCTGACCGGTTTCATCCTGCGATTGAACGATGACGGTTCAACGCCGACCGACAATCCATTCTTCAATGCCTCCACGACGCTCACCGGCCAGGCCGCAGCGAATATCAAAAAGCTCTACGCCTATGGGGTGCGCAATGGATTCGGTTTGGCTTTCGATCCGCTCTCCGGAAATCTTTGGGACCAGGAAAACGGCGATGACTCGTTTGACGAAATGAATCGAGTCACGGCCGGATCGAATAATGGCTGGGTCGAGATGATGGGTCCCGTCAGTCGCGTCGCTCAGTTTAAGCAGATCGAAACGACCTACGGCAACGGCGACTTACAACAGTTGCGCTGGCCGCCGTCTCTGATCGCCGATACTCCGGCTGCGGCGCTCGCGCGTCTATACATGTTGCCAGGCGCGCTTTACAACGATCCGCAATTCAGTTGGAAGTATGCAATCCCGGCAGCGCCACTCGGTTTTGTTCAGGGCAGGGGATTGGGTCCTCAATTTGAAGGGGACATGTTTGTGGGCGCGGCGCGGACGTTTCTGGCGGGCGGTTTTCTTTTTCGCTTCAAGCTTACGCCGGATCGCCTGCGCTTTGCGTTTACTGATTCACGGCTCAACGATCTGGTCGCCGACAATCTGGATAAGTTTGATATTACCGAAAGCGAGAGCCTGCTGATTGGGCGTGGCTTTGGTATTACGACTGATATCGAGACCGGACCAAACGGCGATCTTTTCATTGTCTCTAACACCAACAGTGCGGTTTACCAAATCTCAGGAAGGCAGCCGCTCCTGTTCACAGCCAATCTGAATGGCGCGCAAGAAACGCCACCAAACAGTTCAACTGCTACCGGCACTGCAACGGTGTTGTTAAGTGCTGACGAACAGACGGCGCGGGTCTCGCTAGACTTCAGTGGGCTTTCGAGCGCAGAGACCGCCGCGCACATTCATGGTCCCGCCGCGCCAGGAGTCGCAGGCCCAATCCTGTTTGCGCTGCCGAACGGTAATTTCACCGACTTCCTGATCTCGCCTTCGGCGACCGATGTGCAAAACCTAAAGAATGGACAGTTGTATATCAATGTTCACAGCAGCAATTTCCTGAATGGCGAGATTCGTGGACAGTTTCAAAGCCAGATAACGGCGCGAAGCGTGCAGTTCAATTCCGCGAACTACATAGTCAGCGAATCAGCCGGGCGCGCGACGCTTACGTTAACCAGAATCGGCAATACCACGCCGCCGGCGACTGTCGAATACGCCACCAGCAACGCCGCCGCCGGCAACTGTAACGTTAATAACGGCGTGGCCTCGGCGGTGTGTGATTACTCAAGCTCGTTTGGAAAAGTCTCTTTTGCCCCGGGCGAAACGGTTAAGACAATCTCTGTTCCTCTGGTTGACGACGCCTATGCCGAGGGCAACGAAGCCTTTACTGTCACGCTCAGCAACCCTGCCGGCGGCGTTCTGGGTTCGCCGGGCACAACCACGGTAACGATAGCCGACAACGACAGCGTGACTGGCACGAACGCAATCGACCTGGCGGACTTCTTTGTGCATCAACACTACATAGACTTCCTGAATCGCGAACCTGACCCGCCCGGCTTCGGCTTCTGGACAAACGAGATCACGTCATGCGGCTCTAACGCTCAGTGCATTGAAGTGAAGCGCATCAACGTCTCGGCAGCATTCTTCCTGTCAATTGAGTTTCAGGAGACAGGCTATCTGGTCTACCGCATGTACAAGGCAGCGTACGGCAACCTGCCGGGTGCGCCGGTGCCCTTAAAGCTCAATGAGTTTTTGCCAGACACGCAGCAGATCGGCAATGGAGTGATCGTTGGTCAAACGGGTTGGGAGCAGCAACTGGAAAACAACAAGGTCGCCTTCGCGCAGGACTTTGTTACGCGTGCGCGTTTCACCACTGCCTATCCGACAACGCTGACGCCAATGCAGTTTGTTGACATGCTCTATCTGAACGCGGGCGTAACGCCGTCAGCCACGGAACGGACCTCAGTGATTGGCGAGTTTGGCTCGGCGACGAATACAGCGGACACGGCGGCGCGCGGCCGCGTGCTACGGCGCGTGGCTGAGAACTCCACCTTCAACCAACAGGAATTCAACCGCGCGTTCGTGTTGATGCAATACTTCGGTTACCTGCGCCGCAATCCCAACGACCCGCCCGAGGCCGGACTAAACTTCGACGGCTACAACTTCTGGCTAAACAAACTCAACCAGTTCAACGGCAACTTCGTCAACGCGGAGATGGTCAAAGCCTTCATCCTCTCCGGCGAGTATCGCCAACGCTTCGGACCGTGACAATCAGCTTTCGTCCGCCCAAAAATAGCGCTGAGCCCTCCATAACTGTAGAGCTACTGCCCCGTCGTGCGGAGCCCTCCATAACTGTCGGGCTACTGCCCCGGGCTACTACAACCGAACTCGATTACACCGAACAGACCTCATGGCTGCTCTTTCTGAAATACCTCGACGCGCTCGAATTAGAAAAGTCGATTGAAGCCAAGCTTGAGGGCAAGAAGCACAGCTTTATTCTTGAGAAGCAGTACCGCTGGGAAAGCTGGGCCGCGCCGAAGACGGCTGACGGCAAGCTCGATTCACAACAGAGCGATGACCGGGGACGATCTCACGGACTTCGTTACCCGGAAACTCTTTCCCTACCTGCATGGCTTCAAACTAAGAGCTACCGGGCCGGACACGATTGAATACAAAATCGGCGAAATCTTTGGCGAGATTAAGAACAAGATTCAGAGCGGCTACAACCTGCGCGAGATCATCGACCACATCGACGAGTTGAGCTTCCGCTCGCAGACTGAGAAGCACGAGCTGTCGCATCTCTACGAAGCCAAAATCAAAAACATGGGCAACGCCGGACGCAACGGCGGCGAGTATTACACGCCGCGCCCGCTGATCCGCGCGATTGTACAAGTCGTCAAGCCAAAGATTGGGGAGACTATCTACGACGGCGCGTGCGGCTCGGCGGGGTTCTTGTGCGAATCATTTGAGTTCATGAAATCAAAGCCCGACCTCAAGGTGGCTGAGTATAGGAAACTCCAGGCGCGCACTTTCTACGGCAAAGAAAAGAAGTCGCTCGCCTATGTGATCGCGATCATGAACATGATCCTGCACGGCATTGAGGCGCCGAACATCATCCACACCAACACGCTCACTGAAAATCTCGCCGACATCCAGGAGAAGAATCGCGGAAACGTTTAGAGTCGAGGGCGCGGGGCGAATGAATGGAGCGGTTGGGCACAAACGCGTCGCGAAAGAGTTCATCGAAGCATATCCGATTCCCGTCCCACCACTCCCCGAACAGAAGCGGATAGTCGGGCTACTCGACGAAGGTTTTGCCGACCTCGCCATTGCCAAAGCCAACGCCGAAAAGAACCTCCAAAACGCCCGCGCTCTGTTTGAAAGCCACCTCCAATCCGTGTTCACGGACGACCGCGCCAATCGGTGGGCGGAGACGACCATTGGCGATTGCATCCATTTCATTGACTACCGCGGCAAGACGCCCGAAAAAACTGCGAGCGGAATCCGATTGATTACGGCAAAAAATGTAAAGATGGGGTATCTGCAAAAGACTCCAATGGAGTTCATCGCTTCCGCAGGTTACAAGAGTTGGATGACACGTGGCATTCCGCAGAAAGGAGATGTGCTTTTCACGACTGAAGCACCGCTTGCCAATGTGGCGCAGCTAGACACGGACGAAAGAGTAGCCTTCGCCCAGCGGATCATCATCATGCAGCCGAGCGCGGCGAAGCTCGACAGCGCGTTCCTTAAATACCTGCTGCTCTCACAACCAGTGCAGCAACGCATTCGTACCAAGGGGACGGGAGCGACAGTTCAAGGAATCAAGGCGAGCTTGTTGAAGACCATCGAAATTTCTTTCCCTTCGTCGCTTTCTCTTCAACGACAGATTGTCGCGAAGCTGGATGCGCTCCGGGAGGAAACACAGCACCTCGAATCCATCTACCGGCAAAAGCTCGCCGCGCTGGAGGCGTTGAAAAAGTCGCTGCTGCACCAAGCCTTCACCGGCGAACTTGCTAGACAATCACCGCAGTCAGTGGTGATTCCATTTCCCTCAACAGTTCCGAACATCGCAGCCACTGACTTGCACGCAGGCATTCTCGCAATCGCATACGAACTCCATGAGCGCGCGAACAAACAGAAGCACTACGGGCATGTGAAGGCGGAAAAGATTTCACACATGATGGAGGCGTTGGTTGGAATTGACTTGGAGCGTCAGCCGCTTAAGGACGCAGCCGGCCCAAATGATTTCCCTCATCTTAAGCGTGTTGAGCATCGAGCCCGAAAGGCGGGCTACTTCACATTTCAAGAGCAAATCGGCTCGGGTTATCGCATGACAAAAGGCCGTAACTTCGCTTCTCTGATCAGCAGGACGCGTACAGCGCTAGGCGAGCTCAATCAAAGAGTGGACGACCTCATTAAGCTAATGCTGCCGATGGATATGCATCAGGCAGAAATCTTCGCGACGGTCTATGCTGCCTGGAACAACCTTCTGATTGACCGTCAACCAACTACTGATGAAGCCATTGTCCTTGAGGCAAGGGAGAATTGGCATCCTGATAAGTTGAAGATTCCGCGCCAGAGATTCTTTGGCGCAATCAAATGGATGAACGAGAAGGGCATCGTCCCTCAAGGGCGAGGGAAAAAGGTCATGGGCAAACTCAAGAAGAAAAAGCAGTCAACGAAGCCAAAACGAGAAAACCTGTGATGACGCTCTTTCAATCCCGATTGGGATTGCATCCTTCAGCCCAGGGTTGCGCGCCACGCGCTACCCTGGGTAACCGTGCCAATTTGTTCCCAACCCCAACGGGGTTGCGTCCTTGCGCGCCTATCGCCGCAACCCCGTTGGGGTTGATGTGTTGGGGTACTGTTTACCCAAGGTAGCTGCGCAACCTTGGGCTGGAGGGCGTTGCCCCTTTGGGGCAAATATTCGTCTGGACAAACAATGCTGAACGAAGCCGAAACCAGAGCGGAGCATATTGATCCCGCACTCACCGCGGCGGGCTGGGGTGTGGTTGAAGGTAGCCGCGTACGGCGGGAATTCATCACTCCTGGCCGGATCGAAGGTTATGGCAAGCGTGGCAAAGCCGAGATCGCCTACGTCTTGATGTATCGCAATCACAAGTTGGCGGTGCTCGAAGCCAAGGCCTGGGACAAGTACTACACTGAAGGCCTGCCGCAGGCGAAAGCGTACTCGGCGAAGTTGGGTTCTCGCTTTGCCTATGCGACCAACGGGCAGAAGATCTATGGCGTTGACATGAAAGCGGGCACGGAAGGCGACGTGCTCCAATATCCCACGCCGGAAGAGCTCTGGAATCTCACCTTCGCCGAAGCGAACGCCTGGCGCGATCGCTTCGCCGCCGTGCCGTTCGAGGACAAGGGCGGTTCGCATCCGAGTCGTTACTATCAGGACATCGCTGTCGAGCGAGTATTGGAAGCCATTGAGGCGGACAAGTCACGCGTTTTGTTGACGCTGGCTACCGGAACGGGAAAGACGTTCATTGCATTTCAGATTGCGTGGAAACTTTTCCACTCGCGTTGGAACCTTACTGACTGGAAAGAGGGCAGCGTGCCGTCGCGTCGCCCGCGCATTCTGTTTCTCGCCGACCGCAACATTCTCGCAAATCAGGCTTACAACGCGTTCTCAGCTTTTCCTGAAGATGCGCTCGTGCGCATCGCGCCCGACGACATCCGCAAGAAGGGAAAGGTCCCGAAGAACGGCAGCATCTTCTTTACCATCTTCCAGACATTCATGAGCGGCCCGCCGAAGGATGGTGAGCCTTCGCCATATTTCGGTGAGTATCCACCGGACTTTTTTGACTTCATCGTGATCGACGAGTGTCATCGCGGCGGTGCGAACGACGAGAGCAACTGGCGGGATATCATGAATTATTTTTCTCCAGCCGTGCAGCTCGGACTTACCGCTACACCAAAGCGCAATGACAACATTGACACTTACAGATACTTCGGCGAGCCCGTCTATATTTATTCGCTCAAGGAGGGCATCAACGATGGTTTCCTGACGCCGTTCAAGGTCAAGCAAATCTCCACGACGCTGGATGAGTATGTCTACACGTCAGATGACAGGCTGATCGAAGGTGAGATCGAGAGCGGCAAGCGCTACACAGAAACCGACTTCAATAAGATCATCGAGATTAAGGAACGTGAAGCAAACCGAGTGAAGATCTTCATGGGGTTGATTAACCAGAGCGAGAAGACACTCGTGTTCTGCGCTACACAGGACCACGCGGCGGCGGTACGCGATCTGATCAATCAGATGAAGACCAGCAAAGATCCGGGTTATTGCGAGCGCGTCACCGCTGACGATGGGGCTCGGGGCGAACAGTTCTTGCGAGACTTTCAGGACAACGAAAAAACTATTCCCACCATTCTCACTACGTCGCAAAAGCTCTCCACTGGCGTGGACGCGCGGAATATCCGCAACATTGTGCTCATGCGTCCGATCAACTCGATGATTGAGTTCAAACAGATCATTGGGCGCGGCACGCGTCTGTATGATGGGAAGGATTACTTCACGATCTACGACTTCGTGAAAGCTCATCATCACTTCAGCGATCCGGAATGGGATGGCGAACCTTTAGAGCCTGAGCCACCGTCTCCTCCAGGGCCGCCGGAGCCTGAACCGCCGCCACCGTCTGGGCCGGGACCTGGACCGGGGCCGCGACCGCCGAAGATCAAAGTGAAACTTGCCGACGGCAAGGCTCGGACTATCCAGCACATGATGGTTACGTCCTTCTGGCACCCGGACGGCACGCCGATGTCAGCGCAGCAGTTTATGGAGATGCTGTTTGGAAAGCTGCCGGATTTCTTCAGGAACGAGGACGAACTTCGCGCGCTCTGGAGTGTTCCCGACACACGCGCCAAATTATTAGAAGGTTTGGCGGAAAAAGGATTCGGCAAGGAACAGTTGAACGAGATGCAAAAGATCATCGACGCTGAGAACAGCGATATCTTCGATGTGCTCGCCCACGTGGCTTACGCACTCCCGACACTTACGCGTGAAGAAAGGGCCTCCAAAGCCAAGCTGGAAATCAGCACTCGTTTCAACTCCAAGCAGCAGGTCTTTCTCGATTTTGTGCTTTCACACTACGTGAGCATCGGTGTGGAAGAACTGGATCAGGAAAAGCTGACGCCACTTCTCCGCCTGAAGTACCACAACTCCATCGCCGATGCAGTTGCAGACTTAGGTCGGCCGGAAGATATCGGGCAAGTGTTTGCGGGCTTCCAGAAGTATTTGTACCAAGAGGCAGCGTAATCTCGATTGCCAGATGTTGCGAAGCGCGCTTCGGTGTTGCGTTCGGTGGCGGAAGACGCTGACCTGAAGAGCGCGGGGTTTAATAAGGCGTTTTTGCTAATGCAAGACTTCGGCTACCTGCGCCGCAATCCAAACGACGCGCCCGAGCCGGGATTGAATTTCGACGGCTACAACTTCTGGCTCAACAAACTCAACCAATTCAACGGCAACTTTGTGAATGCCGAGATGGTCAAGGCTTTCATCGTCTCCGGCGAATACCGTCAACGCTTCGGCCCGTGAGATCTCGAAAACAGTAAACAGTAAACAGTAGACAGTAGACAGCAGAACCGTGAACCGTCAGCAGCCTACGACCGCCCGATTGAGTTTACTGATTGCTGTTTACCGTTTGCTGGTTACTGTTCACCGTTCACTATTCACTGTTTGCCCCACCTCACGGTTGTGGGAAAGGCGGGGGCACGAAACCGGGGAGGAAGCCCAACGGCGCCGGGAAGGTTGCCGCGGTCGGCTTGCTCCCGTTGCGCACCCAGTTGTCGATCGCGCCGACGGCCGTTAGTAACTGCGGTGCAGTGAAGTTGCAGTGGCCGTTGCCGTTCGTGTAAGTCTGAACCAGCCGATCGCTTCTACCCGCCGCAGCCACAGTTTCCTCGTAAGCCGTTTCGTTCGAGACTCCCACCAGGGGATCGAGGATCGTGTGCATTGTCAACACCGGCGCTTTGATCTTGCCATTGAAAGTGGCGTAGCGCGCGACGTAGTTGCGCGGCGCAGGCGGCGCCACGATGTTTGTCCGAGCATTCATCTGCGCCAGCCAGCCATCGATCACCGGGCCGGGAACACCCAACGCATTCAGGTATCCTCGCTCTGCGGCCGTTAGGCTGTAGCTTTGATCAACGTTCTGCACGAATGGGCCGCCGGCGCGGCGTTGCAGCTCAGAGCGAAACTCGGTGAGAAAAGCCAGATCGGTAAATACCCAACCGGGATAAAAATTCGGTGGCGGCGGCGGCGTTATGCCACGCCCCGGATTGCCTGCTACCAGCCGAACGAACTCAAATTTCGGGAAGTTGGCTGGGGCGCTAACTTCGGCAAAGAGTTTGGGAGCCACTTCTGTTTCGAAGTCAATATCGTTTCGCACTTCGCCAACTGTGCCCCATGCGGGGAGCGTTCCAAAGACAACGTCGTAAGCAAGGTAGAGCGCGAACCCGGAATCCCAGATGCGAGTTGAGCCGGCGCCGGGCGCGCACATGCATAAGGCGCCGTCATAGATGCCGCCAAAGCGTTCCATGCTTTCGAGGCCGATGACCGATCCCATCGATACACTCCAAAGGATGGTGCGATCGGGTTGGCCCACCAGAGCGCGGAAAAGCACCGTCAGGTCCTTCGTGTCCTGGATGCCTTCTTCGACTGCCCAGCCGTTGTCGCCGTAGGCGGAACCGGCGAGTGCGTAGCCGGAAGCCAGCAGCACCGGCTCAAGCGCGGCACTTGGAGCGACGTCGGCGTTACGGTTGTCCACTTCGCCGGGATGGTCGGCTTTATCACGATAGCCGTGCGCATAAACCAATAACGTCCCGTTCCACACTGCCGGCACGCGAATGCGGTAAGGCGCGCCATGCAACTCTCCGGAAAGATCCAGCGGTCCGACCTGATTAGCCGGTTGGGGATGACTCTCCGCGACAGGCAGGGGAAGGACAAGTGAAAATAACAACAGAGCGGTTATGCAACTGAAGGTAATTAAGCGGGTGATATTTTTCATGTGATCTCCTTTGCTGCCAGGTCGCAATGAATGACAAACTGTTGATACAGAGAAGCGGCTCGGAAAACTGCGCTTTTGGGACGCAGCGAAACGGCAATGCCCCGGTATGGTTGAAGTGAGCGGGAGCCTATCACGGTGATCGGGGAAAAGACAAGACTGCTGTCCTTCGCGTTGCGCGCTTGAGCGGTGAGCGAGCAGTGAGCAGTGAGCAGTGAGCGGTGAGGCGGCGGCCATGCTCCAAGTTGTTTGGACTTCCGAGGATACGTTGCAAGGTCTGGGGGCGCACCGAATACAAGGGTTTTGGTAAGTTCGCAAAGAGCAGAATTATGGAAGAGTCTGCGCCAGGGCCTTCGTAATAAGGTAGGATTTGTCCATGAAGCAGTCATTCTCAGCAAGTATCTGGCAGGAAGGCGAATATTTTGTCGCCCAATGCGTCCAGGTTGATGTTGCGAGCCAGGGAGCAACTGAAGACGAGGCCCTTGAGAATTTGCGAGATGCCCTGGAACTCCACTTCACACCTCCTGTAGCCACCATCATCCCACACGTGCGCAACATCGAAATCGACATCAAAGCTGCATGAAGCCTCTGCCTTTCCGCGAGGTTCGACGAAGATTGGAAGCCGCGGGCTTCACTCAGGTTGGGCAAACCCGGCAGTCACACAAAGTTCGCCAGAACCACGGCCGCTGGGACGCGTACTGCAATTGTCCCCAATCATCGAGAAGTTGCGGCCGGCACCCTGCGCAGCATATTGCGTCAGGCTGGTGTGAGCTCTGAAGAGTTCGAGACGCTTTAACTACCTCCCGGTTCTGACTGAACCCTCCCTTACCGTCCCACCCCAGCCGGGCTACCCGGCTGGGGATTCCGGGGTCGGGCTACTGCCCCGATCATCGGGTCGCAACGGTTACCGGTTCTGACTTACTCGCGCGTCCTTGAGGATGGTGTTGTTGGGATCAATGTTGATGGAGGTGGGGGCAGCGTCGAGTTTTGTTTCCGCGACGGTTTGTTTGCTGATTGGTTTGAGAACAAGGCGGCGCTTGCCGTTGGCGGTCATGATGTCGATGGGCACAGCGTTGGGGAAAGCGGGTTCAGGTTGAAGTTGTTTGAGCCGGAGTCTCACCTTGTTTGTTTTGCTGTTCCAGACCCAGGAGAGTTCGTAGCTCGGATGGCCGGCGCCGTAAATCCAGCGCGCAAAAAAATCCTTCAAGTCTCGGCCCGACGCTTTCTCGAAAGCTGCGCGCAAGTCTTCGCTCGTTGCGGTAGAGTTCTGATGCGCGTCGTAGTAGATGCGAATGCCGCGAAAGAACTGCGCTTCTCCCAGTTCGGAGCGAAGCATGTGCAGGACCCAGGCGCCCTTCTGATAGTTGTTCGCGTTCAGAAGTTTGAAGAGATCTTCAGTGTCGGTGTCGTGGATGGGGGTGCGTGTGTTTTTCTCGTAGTTGAAAAACGTGTCAGCCTCTTGTTTCAGGTATCGCTGAAAGGCCGGCTCGCCTTCATAGTGCTGGATGAAGAGCCCGGCGAAGTAGGTGGCAAAGCCCTCGCTCAGCCAGAGATCAGACCAGGTGGACTCGGTAACTGAATCGCCGAACCACTGGTGTGCTATCTCATGCGCAACTACATCCCTAAGACCCTCACGAATCTTGAAGACATTACTCAGCGGTTCTTGTGGTCTCGGATCAAACAACGTGCTCGCGAAAACAATGGCGCTGGAATTCTCCATGCCTCCGAAGCGGGTGGCGCCAATGATCAAGGCAAGTTTTTCGTAAGGGTAGGGCGCGACAGTTTGACTGAAAAACTTCAGCGAAGGATTTGCGGGAGCGAAACCCTGCATGGCGTAGGCTCTATCCGGCTGCGGAACATAATAGGCAAGCAGGATCGTCTCCGTGGGAGGCTCGACGTGCGCAAAATCGCCGACGGCAACAATCATGCAGTACGGCGGAATAGGAACTGCTTCTGAATAGGCCCAGGTACGCGTGGTACTCGAGCTGTTCTCGACGCGATCAAGTTTGCCATTCGCAACTACCAGGTCGCGGGCGGGAGCAGTGATGGAAAAAGTTATCGTCGCTTTTGCCGACGGATGATCCAGACAGGGAATCCAATGATGCAAACGGTCGGGCCAATTGTCCCCGACGGCCGAGGGCTGGCCCGCCTTGTCGGCTGTCAAAATTAATCCGTCTTTAGGCTTACCATGGTAGGAAACTGCAACCACGAGGCTTGCTCCCCGGCGCACTCGCTGCGAGAGTTTGATATTGATCAGACCGGCGGAGCGCGTGTACTGCGCGCTTTGATTGTCGACGGTGACTGCGTCGACCGGCAGCTCACCGAAATCCAAATCGATCTGCGAGAGCGAATCCTTTAGGGAGAGAATTGTTATTTCCGTTCTGGCGCTCGTGATCTCGGTTAACTTGTCGTCGAAGGTGAGCGAGACGTTGTAGTTGGTCGGCTTCCAGGCATCTATGAGACGCTCGGTGCGCGCGGCAAACGACTGGGTAACAAAGCCGAGGATGAGCAAGAGGGGCGCAGCGAAAACACGCCTTCGGAGTTTGCATGGACCGAGCCATGGACCAAACGCGAAGTTTGAACCGGGAGCAGTAGCGACCGGGTTCATGGTGACCTTGGTGTTGATTGACGATGTTGCCTCGACCCGGTCGCTACCACCACCCCAGCGCGGCTGCCGCGCCGGGGACCCCAGTCCGCTCCCGGTTCCGTATTCCTCGACCCACAGCGAAGGTTGTCGTGTCATCTGGTTCTATTCACGATTTACGATTCACTATTTACTTTCTTCCTCAGTTATCTAATGCCCAGCAGCAACAGTGCTGAGCGGTCTGACACTTTCCGCGTCTCTGACTGCCTCCACTCGCGATAAGCGTCGAGCTCTCCTTCCGTAAGCGGGCGATTGCCGAGGCGCGCCGCAGGAGTTCGCTCGAAAGCGCGGTCAGTTAACGCCAGGTGCGCGTTGCGGATATGTAACGAACCCGGCTGCGCGAGGGCCGCTTCGGCAGCCTCAGCGCTTGGGAAAAACTCATCGTAAGCCAGTAGATGCCAAACTGTTTCGGGGCCTTCGCCGTCGATGGCGAGAATGCGAAGCAAGCCGAGGCCGCTTTCAAGTTGAAAGATAAGATCGTCGCCTGGAGCAAATTGATTGGGCATCGTTCACCGCGAAGGGTAGCATGATTTTCATTAGTGAGCATGAGCCGGTGCGAGCGTGGCTCTGCCGCCCGCTTCGCGGGCTAGGTGATCATCACACAGCGTAACCCAGGGTTCCGCTTCGCTACCCCCTGGGCTCTATGCTTCCGCTTGCTCCGCAGGCTCGTTGAAGGCTTAACTCAGTTGGATCGCTACTGCGAGTTAACCCGGACGCTACCGCTCCCGGTTCCGTATTCATCGACCCACAATGCACGATCCAGTTCCAACGTCAATTGCAAATCGGTAAATGCAAATCTAGAATCGCACTAATCGCATGAGCCAGTTTGATTCACAGAAAGATTATTATGAAATCCTGGGCGCCCACGAGCGCACGTCGCCGCGCGATCTCGAGCGACTGTACAAGCGCATGGCGGCTCGGCGCCACCCCGACCGAGGCGGCAGCGAGGAAGAGATGAAGTCTCTCAACGAGGCTTATAGCGTGCTGAAAGATAGGGAGACGCGGCACGAGTATGACGCGCAACGCGCGAAGCCGGCTGTTAGTTTTGTTCCAGTGTCGTCGCCGGCGGCGCCGGATGTCGGACTCCTGGGTCATGGCTTGAGCGCATTCTTTTGTCTCCTAATCGGTTTGTTCCTCCTATTACTGGTCCGCTTTCAGTGGATTTGGTTCTTGTGGCCTTTGGCGATTCTGGCGGTGCTGGTAATCCTGGCTGGAGTTATGATGGCCCGCAGCACCATGCGCGCGCTCAACGCTTCACTGCCGATTTCTAATCCCTTCCGACGTTACACGCGTGTGCAGGAAGCGATTTTTTGGAGCGGGGTTATCGCGAGCGGCTATGGCGTCTACCGCTTGCTGACCGCTATATGAGAAGCTGCCCAGATGAGAATTTCCGGACTAGATCTTTTGTTTCTCGAAGTTAATAGCATCGAGGAGTCGCTCGCCTTCTACAACGGCGTGCTCGGCTTTGATATCAATAAGCACAGTCCGGATTCCGAGCCGCCGATGGCAACTCTACAAGCAGGCGCGTTGAAGATCACGCTGGCGCAGCATTTGGAGACGATGTTGAAGCGAGGTCGCGGCGTCAGCTTGTTTCTTGGCGTCGATGACGTCGACGAATACTACCAACAGCTAAAAAAACAGGGGGCCGAAGTTTGGCCGCCGGCGGATGAAGGGTGGGGCGGCCGCTTCATCACGCTGCAAGACCCCGACAAGTATCGGTTGTTCTTCGTCGAATGGTCGGAGAGAGAGAGAGAGTCGGAAAGCACTGAGCGTGGGGAAGGGGAGACAGCGGCAAGGGTCTGATTAGCAGGAGCGTAGAAATGGAACGACAGCACACTGAAAATTTGTTTCGCCGGTATAAAGGCAAGCTCGTCACTGTCAGGAGTATTTCCGGCAGCGTCTACACGGGTCACGTTGGAGAAATAACCAACGACTACGTTTTGCTCACCGACCGCCAGACCGAAGACGGAGCCCAAACCTTTGTACTCTTCGAAGCAGTCGAGTCGATTGTGGTAAGTGAAGCGCCGAGTTGAAGGAATCACCGCGACTGACTCGCTAATGCAACTGCACGTCTGTTAAGCTGTGTTTCATCGGTGGCATGCGCGCCCATTCGCGCTTTCGGCGCGAGTCTACCGTTGGCACAGTCTTATGCATTACGTTGAAAACCCTCCCAATCCCTGGCTCACACACTCGGTCGAATGGCTGGGCGAACCACCTGAAGCAAAGCTGGAAGTCTTCGAAGAGACCCAGACGCGAACCATAATCACGCATAACGATAGCCCGGACGTCGGCTTCGACTTCACGGTGAACTGCTATCGCGGCTGCATCCACGGCTGCACCTATTGCTTTAGCCGGCCGACGCACGAATACCTCGGCTACGGCGCCGGGACAGATTTTGATCGCAAGATTGTCGTAAAGGTCAACGCGCCGGCGCTGCTGCGCAAGGAGCTGATGAAACCCTCCTGGAAAGGCGACGAGATCGTTTTCTCATTCACTTCAGATCCCTACATTCCACTCGAAGCTCACTACAAGTTAACCCGGCAGTGTCTGGAAATTTGTGCGGAGTTTCGACAACCTATTGGAGTTATTACTAAGTCGGCGCTAATCCGCAGAGACATCGACGTGCTGCAACAACTTGCCAGGGATACGCATTTGGGTGTGTTCTTTACGATCCCGTTTACCGATCGCGAAGTTGCGCGAGCAGTTGAGCCTTACGCACCCTTGCCGGAAGCGCGCTTTCATGCGATGGCTGAATTGGCTGCCGCCGGCATCACGGTGGGTATCGGAATAGCGCCCGTCATCCCGGGACTCAGCACTGAACTGCCAGTGCTTTTGAAGCGTGCCAGGGAAGCGGGCGCCACGCTTGCCTTCATCAACATGCTGCGATTACCGGGCAGCGTCGCTCCTTATTTTGAAGAGCGCTTGCGCGAAAAGCTGCCGACGAAAGCTAACCGGGTCATCAATCGCATTCTCGAGGCGCGAGGTGGCAAACTAAATTCCAGTAAATTTGGCGAGCGAATGCGCGGCAAGGGCGAGTACTGGGCGGCCACGGAACGCTTGTTCAAAATTCATTCCGAGCGATTAGGCTTCAACAGCGCCAACAAGCGGGTCCCGCGCGGTGATAGCACCTTTCGCCGCCCAACCGCACAGGCGAGTCTCTTCGGTTAGACGCGCTCATCTGCAGCGCATCCTTTTGTCTGAGGTTGTCTGTTTCACTAGAGACAGACGCTCCAGCTTTATCTATAATAGCCGCGCAATCCCATACAACCCGAGCATTCCCCAGGAGGCTCAACCATGATGCTGATCAGACATGTCATTAAAGATCGCGAGCCTTACTCCATGAACGCGTCAGCCACCGTTCAGGACGCCGCCGAGTTTATGGCATCGCGCAACATCGGCGCCGTGTGTGTGGTCGACGACGCAGGCAAACTTCTCGGAGTTTTTTCTGAGCGAGATGTCTTAAGGCGGGTCGTTGTACTGCGGCGCGATCCTTCGTCGGTTAAGGTGGGAGACGTTACCAGCGAGCTGCGGGCGGTGATCAATTGCGATGAGACTCCGCATCAGGCACTCGAAAGAATGGAAGTGATCGGCACGCGTCACTTACCTGTGGTCGACGGCGAGCGCTGGGTGGGCATGCTGTCAATGCGCGATCTAATGCGCGTTGAGCTGGGCGAGCAGGGAGATGAGATCAAACTGCTGCACGAATTTATCCAACAGTAAAAACCATAAGTCGAATAGGAACTGATGACTACTGCACAGCAACCGGCTAGCGTTCGACGAGCGGTGACTGAAGAAGAATGGCAGGCGCGCGTCGATCTGGCTGCCGCCTATCGCCTCGTCGCGCATTACGGCTGGGACGATCTCATCTTCACACACCTGTCGGCGCGCGTCCCCGGACCGGAACATCATTTCCTGATCAACCCCTACGGAATGATGTTTGAGGAAATCACTGCGTCGAGTTTGGTAAAGATCAATCTGCAGGGTGAGATTGTGTCGCCTTCACCTTACTTTGTTAATCCGGCGGGCTTCACGATTCACAGCGCCGTGCATGCGGCGCGCGAAGATGCGCTTTGTGTAATTCACCTGCACACGAGTTACGGCATTGCCGTGTCTGCTCAGAAAAATGGACTGCTGCCGATTTCCCAACAGTCGTTGTTCGCGCTGGCTTCGCTGGCTTACCACAAGTACGAAGGACTGGCGCTAAATGAGGACGAGAAATCGCGACTGGTCGCGGATCTGGGAAATAAGAACAACCTGATCTTAAAGAATCATGGCTTGTTGACGGTTGGGAAAACTCCGGCAGAAGCGTTTCTTTCAATGTACATTCTGGAGAGCGCGTGCCGGATTCAGATTCTGGCGCAGTCGGGAGGCGGAGTGTTGCTGTCGGTTCCTGATCCTATTCTTGACAAGGTGGCTTCACAGCTAGGCGCGGTGACCGTTGGCCAGGGAGCGCAACTCGCGTGGCCCGGTCTGCTGCGGAAACTCGATCGGGTCGATCCTTCATACCGGGAATAAAGCAGAAGGCAGAAGGCAGAAGGCACTAAGCAGAAAGCAGTAGGCAGAAGACAAGACAGCTTTCTGCCTTCTGCCTTCTGCTTTCTGCCTTCTGCTTTCTGCCTTCTGCTTTCTGCCTTACAGCTTCTGCGCCAGTATCGCAGTCTTGCTCCAGCCAATAACTTGCAACGGCGGAAAGCGATACTCGTGAACCATGCGGAAGCGCTGCTCTGTCTGGCTTAGTATTTCTTTGCGTGGGTGCTTCTTGAAGCGAAACAGAATTTCGAGGAAGGTCGTAGCAAGTGAAGGACGGCAGGGAATGTGCAACAAGTGGCCACCGGGCGTAATCACTCTCGAGAGTTCGGTCAACCCTTCGCCAAGCGGGACGTATTCCAGCGCGCCGCTGGTAACTACGAGATCAAGCGAATTGTCTGCGAACGGGAGTGACAAAAGATTGCCTTCGGTAAACGTGACGTCGCGCGTCCGCCCCGGGCTTTCGGCGACCGCTTTTCGGGCGGCGCTAATTGACGTGGCGGAAAGATCGAGAGCGGTGATATTGACCGGAAAGTGGAGCGATCGCAGCAATGCCAGCGTGAGCAAGCCGGTGCCGCAACCAGCATCAAGAATCTTCGCGCCGCGAGAAACAGGGAGCGGCTGGTTGGCGAAGTACTCATCGAGCGATCGACCGTAGCCGTTGAGCTTGAACGTCAGGTCATAGTAAGCCGCTATCTTGTCGTAGTATGACCCCGCCCGAGCTTCGGTCTTAGTTGCAGTCAGGACGTATTCCATTATGTACTCCCGGCCTTTAAGTCAGAATCGATCAGAAGTGGATCGAAAAGAAATGCGCGCCATTGTAGCCCTCCTCCTTTGTTTACTACAACACGCGAAGTCACTTTGTGTCCCTGGGTGCGCCGGCGGGAAATCTGACTCTATTGCCGTCGGTCGCCGCTTGGGCCAATTTGATGCAGAAAAGGCCAGCAATCGCATGTATCCGTTGGCTCCGTGCAAGATCAGTCCAAACTGGGCGTTCCACCTACGGGTCAATAGGTAATTCCGGAATGATTCCAACTGAGGAGGAGAGCACCGTGAAGAGAGCACTATTACTTTGCTGCGGAGGGTTGGCGCTGATTGCCGTGAGCGCCTTCGTATTCTCAAACTCGCGGACCGAAGCCGCGACCGCTGAGCCCATCGGCGACTATGTCGCGGACTATCGCGAGCCAGTGGATGTCGTCCGTGGGTTTGAGGTACAAATATTGGTCGATGGACGGCCGCTGGAGGAATACGACGCACGCGGCAAGAGCTACGTTGAAGCCACCGCCGGTGCGGAATATGAAGTCAGAATTCGCAACCCTTTGCCCTATCGCGTAGCCGTGGCCTTGTCAGTTGACGGTCTTAACTCCATAGACGCGCGGCATACGACCGCCTGGAATGCCAGTAAGTGGGTGATTGAACCGTACGGCACAATCAACATCTCCGGATGGCAGATGAGTTCAGACCGGGCGCGTCGGTTTTATTTTACCTCCGAGCGAGACTCGTACGGCGCCAAGCTGGGGCAAACGTCCAACCTCGGACTCGTTTCAGCCGTTTTCTTCCGCGAGCGGCGGCCTTACCCGGTTCCCATCGCACCCCCTCCTCGTCCGCATCCAATCTATGACGAGGATGGACGCCGCAAGAGTTCGGAGGCGCCAACAGCCGGGAGCGCGGAGTCTTCGGCGGACAGGGCTGAATCTTCGAGAAGCGGTCAGGATTCGACCGCCTTGCGCAAAGGTCAGATTGCGCCGCAACCCGACGACGAATATGCGGCTACGGGAATCGGACGTTCCGTCCACAACGATGTGCGCTGGGTGAACATGGAACTGGAATCGCGCCCGGCGGGAGAAGTTGTGATTCGATATGAATACTATTCGGCTCTGGTGCGCTTGGGAATTCTGCCGCGCCGTTACGAGCGCCCCGATCCTTTGCGACGACGTGAGGGCGCACGAGGTTTCGAAGACAGACGCTTCAGTCCGGAGCCGTGAAGGGATAGACGGCAGGAGCAGGAGAAGGCATTAAGCTGAGCCGGGGCAGTAGCCCGACAGTGATGGAGGGCTTCGCTTCCTATTTCGTTTCTCGACGCTACGTAAAGAATGTAAAGCGGGCTGGTGCCGTTTAGCAGATAGTTCAAATTGTTCGCAGTTACTTGAACCGACACCACTCGATCCTGATTAGTGCGTTCAGAGTGAGTACTCTTGAGTTGAACTTGAGAGCGAAGGTTGGTGTAAGAGGAATCGATTAGTACTTCTAAGGAGCCGTCAACACCAGCGTCGTGAATGAATTCCTCGCGAAACAGAAACTTATCCTTAGGCAAAAAATCCTTGAGCTTTACTAGGCTGCGACGGGTCAGTTCCGCGTTGGGGTCAGATTTAGGTAACGGACCCAGATTCTGGCGCTCCTCAGGATCCTTCGACCTTGACGCAGACTTGCTATTTCAGCCCTTCATAGTTCTCTCGGTCAAAATTCTGGCGGTTGTATTCAAAGAACCGCCTGAGACCTTTCCACGAGCGCACCGGTTCGCTTATGTCTTCATCGAGTGTGGCCCGGCTGCAATGCTCCAGCAGAGTTTGAAACGCAGAACGAACTGCGTCCTCATGAGACACGCCGATCGTCTTGAACTGACGGAGAGCCTCGTAATAATTCTGAACTGCCTTGTGGTTTGGTTTGAGGTTGAGTTTTTCCATCAGCAAGAGAGAGAAGCCGCGCGATGATTCCAGTTAAGGCTCACACTATAACGGCAGTTCTGACTCTGGGACAATAAATCGCCAAGGATCGGTCGAGACGGACCATTTATTGAACGCACCCTGAAGGGGTGCCAGACAATTTCTTGCGCCCCTTCAGGGCGCGGTCTCTAAACTAACTTGATCCAGGGGTGGCGCGCTGAAACAGCGCTTACCCCTGGCTACTATCTTTTGCCCTTTCAGGGCAAGTGCGCCGAGTAACGGTCGCAATTAACGAACTAGCGGCGCATGAGGTCAGCGTTGTAGAGTTGCCTGTAGACGCGATAGTTGTTCATAACCTTCTGCACGTAGGCTTTGGTTTCGTCGAAGCCGACTTCTGAGGTAAACACACCCGGATCTTTTTGTTTCGCGCGCCTCACCCAGCGAGCCACGTTGTCCTCGCCGCCATTGTATGAAGCGGCGACAGCCTCAAGCAGGTTAGGAAACAACCCTGAAAGCTCCACCAGGTATTCGCTGCCAAGCCGGATTGATGTTTCGGGTTGGTAAAGCTGGTTCTCTCGTACATTGTTCAACCCCGCATTCGATGCATACTTCTGGGCCGCGTCTATTGTTAGCTGCAGCAAACCGCGGGCGCCCGCTGGAGACTTTGCGAGTGGACGAAAGACGCTTTCCTGCCGAATAAGCGCCAGGATGAAGCGTGGATCGAGCTTCCGGGTCCGCGCGGAAGAGAGGATTGCTTGCCGGTAAGGCGCCGGATATAGATCTGCTGCCGCCGCAGCCTGCGTCCGATTGCGATCGGAACGCTCGTCAACCAGTACGCGCCGCTTACCGTCAGAGATGTTTGCCAAGCGGTCGGTTGCCAACCATCCGTAATATGAATCAATTCCTCCGGGCACCGCCAGATATGCTGCGAATGCTTCGTCCCGATTGCCGGCCCGTTCCAAACTGTAGGCCTTCAAGTAAGCAACCTCGGCGGGACTTGTGGCCACCGCTTTGGGAAAGCTCCTTCTGCTCAGTTCGTCCGCCGACGCGATGGCTCGCCTCCAGTTGCTTTCGGCAATCTCCATTCGCAACTGAGCGAACAACGCATTGGTTTCAGTAGGTGTACCGCCGAATCTCTGCCGGGTTCGCGCAATCCACGCGCTTGCCTCCTGGGATCGCCCGGCTTCTCGCAAAGTGTCGATTGCATTTAGGTGCGCAGTTTCTATTCTTTCGCCGTCGGGAAAGCGATTGACGTATTCGATGTAACGGTCTGCTGCTTCCGAGGTTCTGCCCATTCGCAGCAATGCAGCCGCGCTGAAGTTCAGCCCCTCGCGACCCTCTTTGGTGGAGGAGTAGTTACGCGCGAGCCGGTTGTAAGCAATGTAGGCCTCGGCATAGCGCCGCCCTTGAAAGTAGGATCGACCGATGCCGAATAGCGCCTCGGCCACTCTTGGATCTTCAGGGTAGTAATTAATCAGAGCCTGCCAGTGTTCGCGCGCTTCCTCGAAAGCCCGATTGACGTGATAGATGCCGGCCCGCCGAAGGTGTTCCTCGGGCGTCAGGCGCGTGATTATTCTTTTGGCATTTCGTGCGAGGCGATCCTGGCTTCTGATGGCCGCGAGGCTGGCGTCGCTGTTTGCTTGTTTGCTTTGAGCGCTAGACAAACGGGGAAGGCCGGATAGAGCAACCAAAGCAATGATCACGAATAATGACGGTCGTAACACCTAATGAAGTGACTCCTCTTGATCTTTGAACTCATTTTGGCTTTCACCCCTTCAGGGTGAAAGCTCATTATCTCAAGTGATCCGGGGGTGTCGCTGCGCTCTACCCCCGGCTATTATCTGTCACGCTTTCAGCGTGAAGAATCTGGTACAGCTCACAGCTCGTTGCTGGCTACCCTTCGATGATTTCGTAGCTGGAAACGATTTCCGCGGTCGGTCTTAATGTCGCAGCAACGCTGCAATACTTCTGTTCCGAAAGCTCGATCGCCTGTGCGACTGCTCGGTCGGAAATGTTACGGCCGGTGACAATGTGATGCACTTCCATCCGCTTGTAGCTCCGCGGATGCTCCTCACGCCGCTGCCCGCGCACCTCAACGCGATAGTCGGTCAAGTCTTCGCGCTTTTTCCTGAGGATGGAAACTACGTCCACCCCGGTGCATGGTCCCAAAGCGAGCAATAGGAGTTCCATTGGACTTGGGGCCGAATTGCGTTCCCGGTCTGTATCAATCGCAACCACGTGACCCGAAGGCGTGCAGCCATCAAAGAGATCGTCATTCACTAACTTCACAACCGCTTTGGGTTCCTCAGCACTCATTCCGGTAACCTCCGCGCACAGAATAGCACAGGGTAACAGTCGTGGACGTTTGACAATGCCTGAGCAAAACTGCGCAAATGCGCCGGCAAAATTACCGGTTAGTTCTGATAGTTCATCTGATCACAACAATTCTGCGAGAAAACTTTTCGCAAGCTCAGCGTGGCACACTGCTTGTTGCAAGCAACATCTCTCCCGCGAAACATTTTGTTTCAAACTTGTTTCGAACTTTGGGCGAAGGGTGTTGGGAACGTGGAGAGAATTTATCAAAGGGGCTCAAGTAAGTGCCCGCGCCTATATGGCTTTGAAACTGGAGGAAGAAAAATGATTGCAATTAAGAAAAGCTTTGTAGCGTTACTCGCGGTGGTTGTCTTATCCGCGGGGGCTACGCTTACTCAAGCTCAACGTCAAACTTATCGCGGAACTACTCGTGCAGTGCGACAGCTAATACTTCGAATCGAGAATCACACGGACGTGTTCCGTAATAACTGGAATGCTCAGAGTCAAACCCGCATTGGAATTGAGCGGCCAGACAACGTCTCCAATTTAGTCGAGGAACTGGATACCGCTGTCTTGCAATTGCAAGAGCGCTTTGACCGGAGACAGTCGACCGCGGCAGACGTGCAGGAAGTTCTTAACCGCGGCGCCGCGTTGGATCGCGTTATGAGCGGGCGCAATATTCGTAACGTGACAGTTGCTCGGAGCTGGACTAACTTGCGCACGGACTTGAACCAACTGGCAACTGCTTACAATCTGAGTTGGTCTACGATTGGCCAGACCTATCCGGACAATACTTATCCAAACAATCGCGTCAGTCGTTTGACGGGAACCTATCGGCTCGATCCATCGCAAAGCGACGATCCCGGTCAGGCGGCCGACGGCGCCACGCAGTCCGTGGCTTACGGAAACCGCACGCGGTTGCGCGATCAACTGGCGGCACGACTTGAGTCGCCTGATCAGATCGCCATCGATTTGCGGGGAAGGGATGTGACCCTGGCATCGTCACGCGCGCCTCAGATCAGTTTTTCGGCTGATGGTATTGAGCGCGTTGAGACTACAAACAGTGGACGGACGATTCGCGCCAGGGCAACGCTTAACGGCGAACAACTTACCGTCAACTCAACCGGAGATCGCGACAACGAATTCACCGTTACTTTCAACCCGATTGATAACGGACGCAGAATGCGCGTCACTCGCCGAGTGTCCGTTCAGGGGCTCTCAAACTCTGTGATCGTCCAGAGCACATACGACAAGACGGATGACGTCGCTCGTTTTGATATCAACACGGGCCCGCAAACCGATCCCAACAACAATCCAAGCACCTCCGGAACCGATTTCATACTCGTTAATGGAGAAACGGTGGTTGCTGTTATTGATAATGATCTTTCGAGCGCGACGGCGAGAGAAGGTGATCGGTTCACCGCTACAGTCCGGCAGCCATCTCAATACGAAGGCGCAACTGTCGAAGGCCACGTTTCCAACGTACAGCGAAGTGGACGGATAACTGGACGGTCGCAGATGACTTTGAACTTCGATAGCATTCGATTGCGGAATGGCAGTTCATATCGTTTTGCCGGCTTGGTTGAATCCGTAAGAACGGCGCAGGGAGATACTGTCAGCGTAGACAACGAAGGATCGGTCAGGGATGATAATCAGACTACAAAAACCGTCCAGCGGACGGCGATTGGTACGGCGGTCGGCGCGATAATTGGCGCCATCGCCGGTGGCGGGAAGGGCGCTGCTATTGGCGCTATTGTCGGAGCCGGCGGCGGCGCCGGATCTGTTTACGTTCAGGGCCGTGATGATCTTGATTTGACACGAGGCACAGAGCTAACTATTCGTGCCACGGGACCACGTTAAGGCGTCGCATTGATGTTGGGGCATAAGGGTCGGTGACGAAAGGTGCCGGCCCTTATTGTCTTTGTAGAAAGAATGTTGTGTTAGTATCCCCGCAGTTTTAAGGCCGCACTTCATAGAGCGCTGTACCTCCCATGATGGCACCTTCAGGAACCTTGAAACTGCAATCTGCTGTAGAATTTCCCGTAAGACGTGGGAAGTCGATACATGCCAAAAGTCTTAGCGCCGGCCGAATGTCGTTGAGGTTCATTGCGGCCGTCGGTCTAATGGCACTTCTGCAATACGCGACCAACTCCAATCAAGATTCCTCAATTTCGGTATCGTTGCAATCGGCGGAGCTTTGAAAGCCGGCACTCCCATCTGGCAAACCTGGAAGAAGGTCATTCGCGAACTGAGAAGGCCCGTAATGATGACCAGAACACCTAACTTGAGATCGACAATTTTGAGATCGAGGCGATAGGCTGCCAGGAAATGGATCAAGCCACCGGCGCAGGTGATAGTCCAGAGGTAGGGTACGACGAGTTTCTTACTTTCAATTTGTCCTTCAAGTGGCATTGCAAATCGGGGTTTTCAGAAGGACTCGTCATCACCCGGCAACTGCAAAGGGATCCCAGGCTGCGTGCTCGTCCTGTGTCTGGGGTTTATTGTCGACGCCGAACTGAGCGGGAACTACATTGGCGAGAACAGCTCGCATTCTTACCTGACCCAGCAGAGTCTCCAGGTAACAGCGAAACTGATGGAGCACCGGCTCCAGCTCGAGCCACGAGGTCCACGCGGCTTTGACGCTTTCGCAAAGGCTTTCAAATTGCGGCCAATCCGAATAGTTCAGACACTCCAAACTTTCATTGCGAAACTTTTCAATGCTGGCTGATAGACTCGCGAGAGCACCTCCGTCGCGGGTCTTCTCGCACGCGTCAATGTGTTGCAAAAGCGCCGAGAGGTCTTTGCACAGTTGCAGCGATTGCCGGTATCTCATGTCTGAGTTATTGAACAATTTTGTTCCCTCCAGCTCCGGATCAAAAATCATGGCCAGAGTGATGGTTGACTGTTGCAGGCAATTCGTCAGCACATCGTGAGCGCGGTACAACTTACCTACGACTACGTGACCGGTCTGCTCTGAGGCTGCCCCTCGGTGTTCAGTATCGAACACACGTTGCACATCATGGTTTACGGCGAACGCAATGCCGTCAAGAGTATCAATTAAGTCCTCGTTCATTGCCGCGCAGTTCAATCCGTCTTCTCGGATGAACTCTACAAGCCCACGCGCTTCGTCACGGATGAGCTGAAAAAGCGCAATCGTTACCTCCGCAGTATCGACCTGACGCAGATGGCGTTCCATTGGTCCCAAACATTCCAGCAAGCGAAGTAGGTCCTTGAATACCGTATTGACAATCTCTCGAACTGCCGGAGACTCGATTTCGCGGACTACTCGATCTATTTGGAGGCGGCAGCTGGTGTGGTCAGGCATCCGCGAACCGACGAGCGTGCACTGGTCATGATCTTGCTCGACGGCAAACGATCCCGTCGCCGGTAATTGGTTTGAGATGAAGGTTGATGAACTCATTTCCGCACTTAACCTTTTTGGGGAGTGTTTTACTTCAGGAGAATCCTTGCGCTACAGCGTTAGCGTGCGAAGGTTGGGTACGCACCTGCTTGTAAAATCTGCGCGCCGTCCGTATCCCTGTTCCCCGGCTTCAGGGATAACGCTCGAAGAAGCTGGCGGTGATTTGGATGTAGGCTTTGTTCTCTTCAATGTGACTACTTTGGCTCCCCGACATTCATGTAGGCACCCGGTTGGAAAGGATTTCCGGGCGAAACCTAATTCGCAACGACTGTGCCACCACCTTCTGCGCCCGCTAGACGCGAATTAAGCTCAATTTATTAACATTTGAGACCTTTGCTATCGGTCGAGGGAGATCTGTCTGGCAGGTCAGCCTGATGGAACGACCAGTTCAATTTGATGGGATGGGGATCATGTCCCAAAGCCACTTCCCGAGGAGATAGAAAGTTATCGCGACCGTTCGTGGTGCCGCGAAGCTGACCTGCGAATTGGGGAGGCACAGACCGCGGAGAGATTCATTGACCGGGTCGGGTTCTGTTCGACTGACAGATTCGCTCTGCCCCAGGGGTTCAGGCAATGAGAGTGTTCTCGTAACCAACTAGTTCAGCTGCGGATTCAGCAGGGATCTCATAAGCGGAGTTGGTAAATAACAGTCTTTCTGCGCCATCGGCATGTAGGGCCATTGAGAAGAAATAGCCCTGGCCATAATCGCATTTCATCGCTCTAAGCTTTTCCAGTTGCTGGCCTGTTTCTACTCCCTCAGCGACCACCTGAATCTTGAGATTCTTGGCCAACATTATTATCGTGCGCACGATCTCCAGGTTTTCGTTGTTGTCGGACATTGAGCTGACGAATGAGCGATCCACCTTGAGCATGGCGATAGGAAATCGGTGCAGGTAACTCAAGGAAGAATAGCCGGTGCCAAAGTCGTCGATGCTGGTTTCAACGCCAAGGTCGCGGAGCCGGCGGAGCATACTGATCGCGTCGTCGACATTCTCCATTACGGTGCTTTCTGTGATTTCCACTATCAGGCTGTTGGGACTGAGAGCGGCCTTTGCGAGCGCGCGTTCTACGTGATCGACTAGATCCAGTTGCATAAACTGTTTAGCAGACAGATTCACGCTCACGTACAGGGACGGTAGTTGATACTGTTCCTGCCATGAACTTATTCTTAGGCACGCTTGTTCCAGGACCCACTGCCCTATAGGTACGATTAGTCCTGTCTCTTCTGCTACGGTAATAAACTCCTGGGGTGGTATCGCACCGCGCGAGGGGTGTTGCCATCTCAGCAAAGCTTCGAAACCCATGATCTTGCCGCTTTCCAGACAGACGATCGGTTGATAATCAAGGCTAAGCTCCTTTCGCTCTGCGGCTTGCCTGAGGTCAGTCTCGATTCGCAGTAGGTTGACGGCGCTGGTGTGCATCGCTTTCTCGAAGATCTCGTATCTTGCTTTACCGAGGGCCTTTGCTCGGTACATTGCCGTGTCGGCATCACGCAGGACCTCTTCAGCCTGCTCGTATCGGTCAGTGCTGAGCGCGATGCCAATGCTGGCTGTAGTATAGACGTCCTTGTTAAAGAGAATGAAGGGCCGCGCCAATTCACGCAGCAGCCGTCTGGCCACTAGTTCGGCTTCGTCGGGGCCATTCAGATCGTCAAGTAGAATCGTGAACTCGTCCCCGCCCAGGCGCGCCACTGTATCGCCCGGTCGAACGCTCGTCCGCAGTCGCTCGGCAATGCCAATCAGCAACTGATCGCCGGCCATGTGCCCCATACTGTCATTGATCAGCTTGAAGCGGTCAAAGTCAAGGAACAGCACCGCGAACGGTATGTGCCTTCGCCGCTTGGCCCGCTCGACGGATTGTCTTAGGTGGTCCAGGAAAAGCACTCGATTAGGTAGACCAGTCAATGCGTCGTGGAACGCGTCATGGAACAACTGCTCCTCCGCGCGTTTGCGATCAGTGATGTCCTGAAGCTGGAAGATCAGGTTCTGGCAGTTGTCCGTTGAATCAGTGATTGTGTTAACGCTGAGCAGGATCCAGAAGGTCTCTCGCCGGGCATTTAGGCATCTCTGCTCCACCTGAAGCTCGGCAGTAGCGCCCCGGCGCAACTTTTCTATCTGCTCCAGGGTGGGGTCCAGATCCTCTGGATGAGTTATAGATTGGAAATTCGAACCCAGCAGCTCTTCCTCTGAATACCCGAGCATCTTGCAAAGGGATCTATTGACTTGCAGCCACCGGCCATCAGGTCCAACCAAGGCCATTCCCGCTGCATGGTCGAAAGCGCCTCGGAAACGTTGTTCGCTCTCTTGCAGAGCGGCCACGTGCTGCTGGGCCTGCTCGGCTTGTTCCTTTGAAGTTTCGACGTTCTTCAGAAAAGTAACGTAAGTGAAGTAGATAACGGCGATGATCGGCATGATCGCAAGAAAGGCGTAAAAGCCAATGGTGCTGACTAGCTGGTAAACAATACCAGCCGCGAAGGCGCCGACAAAGTAGGTAAGTGAGGTCCAAAGAAATCCCTCTTTCCAGGTCTTCCACAGCGGTTGATCAGTTTTAAGGGCAGCCCCAATGGCGACGATACCAGAGTTGCCGGCATACTGCAGGCACCCCAGCATCGAGAGTCCGATGATGTAGTTAGCAGAATAGCCCGTGTGAAAGACCTGCGGCCCAAGAAGGAATTGCACAGTCGAGACCGCAACAAAGGTTGAGCAGGCCATCACTCCAACGTTGAAGAGGATAGTAGTCATCTTCTTGCTGAAGCGCACAGAGGAATAGAGTGCGTCTGCAGCCGCAAGCAGGACGGCAGCTTCCCGGTTGAACATCAGAATGACAAGAAAGATAAACGTATCTGAAAGTGAGACCTGGCCTTTCACTCTCGGAATCTGGATCGTAATTCTGGAGCCGATGGCGAGCGTGATGACGGCCAGGAACAGAAAGCGCAGGTCAAGTTTCGTGGGAGATAGACGGGAAACGGAAATGAAACAGGTCAGCCCGCCGGCGGCGATAACCGTCCACTGGTATATCCGGAGCTTTGTTCGAGTGTTCAATGTGATGTGCGAGAAAGGCGGTGCCTTAACTACCTTTCCTGTGATTTTGTTAGCGGAAAGACCGCGGACTCTATTGAAAGTGCCCTTTGTAGGTGGGGCCAGGACGTGTGCTCGCCGACTTCCGCTGGATGAGGGGAAAAACGAGCAGACCTCGCTAAACACCGTACAACAACCTCGGGGGGGTTGTCCAGAAATATTCCACTCCGGGCGAGTCGCTGCTCGGTACAGGATCGTCAGCTTACGAAGATGGTGTCGTAAGCGCTGCGGAGCTTGTAGCCGGCTCGCTTGTAGAAGAGTTGAGCGGCGGTGTTTGTCTCATTGACGAGGAGGCAGAGAGACTGGCTACGGGACAAGAGAGTTTGCGCCAGTTGCGACAAGCAGCGCAGGCCATAACCCTTGCCTCGTTCGTCGGGATTGACCCAGACGCCTTCGAGGTAAGTGACTTCTGGGGTGTCAGAGATGACGTCGGCTTTGAATAGCAGGGCGCCGTTTTGGACCAGTACCCAGGTGCGGCCCTTTTCAATGCGATGAGTGCAGCGTTGGCGAAAGCCTTCCGGATCTTTCTCTAATGGGTTGACGCCGCTTTCCTCAAAGGCCATCTGGGCGTGCAACGGCATGACCAGGTCGAGGTCCTCGGTAGTGGCCGGACGCAAACCCGAAATGCCCTCACGAACCGCAATGGGCCACCGCAGTTCAAAGAGGAGTTCACGGCAGGCGAGGCGCGTCTCTTGTCCGCCTTCCGAATAATAGGTCAAAAACCCTTGAATGCGCTCTTGCTCGCCCACGATCATGTGAGCAGTTCTACATTTCCGAGCAATCTCGGCGAAGGCTTCTAGGGCGCGGTCGGTAGTGGTTTCCATCAGGGTGGCGTGGCCGATGAGGGCCACGCCTTCAAGCTGGGCCTGCCGGTTGCGGCAGCCATAGAAGTGGCTGCGGTTCAGGGGGCTGACCAGTCCGTTGTCGCTGATGAAGCCAACCAGAGCGACGGTATGAATCGGACGCCGTGACAGGAAGTCGAGTACTTCGGCCTCATGAGTGCTGGTCAGTTGTTCAACGCTGATTGCGGCTTCGCCGCGTGGCAACCGCGCTTCGCCGATGGTCGTGGCTCCTGCCAGTGAACTTAGTTGATACATGACGTTGGGCCTTCTGAGTTTGGAAGTGGGCACCGCAGGCGGTCCTGCCTGCTGGGCGTAGTCCTTCAATCGCGCGTTCAGGAGTTGGTTGTCAATTAGGGCGCGGCCTGCATGCCCCGGTACTATCGCCTAGCGCTGTTTGGTTTCCATGTGAATAATCGCCAAACAGAACACCGTCGGAGATCAATACGCCGTCACCGAGCAGCACACCATCGCCGAGTAGCACACCGTCACCAAGGAGTACGCCGTCAGCTAACAACACGCCGTCACTGATCAGGACGCCGTTGTTGATTAGCGGTCCGCTAGTGTTGCTCACGCCAGATGTTACCAGGCTCGTCTTAACGAGTACGCCATTCGTGATCGATGTTCCATCCGCCAGCAACTGATTCTGCGCATACATCTCTTGCCACTTCGTCATCAGTTCACTGCCGTAGAGCACGCAGAAATTCGTGATTATGCCCCTGCCCCAGATTACTCGCTCGTTGGTTCCGTTAAAGGAGTTTTCTTGATCCTCCTCCTCCCAGCTACTGAGCATTGAAGCGCCGTTTGCCAGGGTGGAGGCATTCGAAATGACCCGGCCGGCAATCTCCACCGCGCCTTCCATGTTGACCTGGCCCGCACCCTGTTCCAGCGTGTTGAAGTTGCGGAGCGGCTGAGCCGTGTACATCAGAATCGCTTTGATCAAACCCGGCGTCAGGTTGGGGTTAGCTTCCAGCATCATTGCCGCGGCCCCGGCGACTACGGGGCTGGACACTGAGGTGCCGCTCAGATACATCACCTGGTTAGCCGTCGTCCCGGTCCCGACTTTGAGAGACGGAAAAAGGGTAATCAAGCTAGTGGTTTTTCCTACGCTGCTCGGCGAGATAGCGCCAATTAGCTTGTTTCCGGGGGCAACGAGGTCAGGCTTGGACAGGTTGTCGTAGTGCTTAACGCCGCTTGCATCGGTCGCATAGCCACGCGTCGGACCGCGTGAACTGTAGGTTGCGATCCCATCGTCGGCCCGGCTGTCAGTTCCGAAAGAGTTGGTCGCGCCCACGGTGATCGCCGATGGCTCTACGCCGGGCGAGTCAATTCCACCATAGACTTTTTGCCCGAATAAGTTCGTGCCGCGATTGCCTGCCGCCACAACAACAACGATGCCTGCATCGTAAGCGCGGCGTGCAGCCAGGCACAGCGGGTCCGTTCGGTAGCTGCCAACGGCCGGCGCGCCAAGGCTCATGTTGATGACGCGGATGTTGTAAGCGGCCTTGTTGGTGATA
>JANMQG010000172.1:0-23513 GCA_031370285.1 Chloracidobacterium sp.
GGTCTTGGGTCTTAGGCTTTGGGCCTTTGATTAGCCAAGACCAAAAACCAAAGACCAACGACGGCGCCAAACGTTCAAAAAACCGAGTACAGAGATCAGGAAATAAGCAGATGCCACGCGATAATATTGTTCTTCAGTGTAGTGCATGCAAAAGCCGTAACTACGTAACGACCAAGAATAAGAAGACCACGCCTGATCGGCTTGAGTTTAGTAAGTTCTGTCGCCGTTGCCGCAAACACACTGATCATAAAGAGACCAAGTGACGAGAGACACGGAGAATGGGTGACGCGGAGACGCGGCGAATAGTTGAATCTCCCCGTCGCCGCGTCTCCCCATCCCCGCGTCTCCGTGCCGTAGGGGTATAGTGTCAACGGTTAGCACGTCGGTCTCCAAAACCGAAAGTCCGGGTTCGAATCCTGGTACCCCTGCCAGCGAATTATTTAGAAGAGGGTTAGTTCAAAGTCGGCAATATCATGGATGACATAGAAAACCCAGACGCGTCTCTACCCCCACCGCGCACCGCCCGCTTTGGCGAGGGCGCTGAAGGTAAAGGGGCGCGCCGAGAGCGTGGACTGAGCGGACCGAGAGTGGGCCCACTCGGTCGCATGTCGCAATTTTTGCGCGACGTACGCGCGGAAATGAAACGTGTGTCGTGGCCTTCGGCTAAAGAGGTCAAGAATACGACCATTATCACTCTGATCGCGGTGGTTTTCTTTGCTGTTTATCTATTTGCGGTCGATCAAGCTCTGTCACGATTGATAATGGGACTTACGTGGTTGGCTAACAAGCTCTTGGGAGCCGGTTGAGGAAGAAAGATTCAATGCAGCAGTGGTTCATACTTCATACCTATTCCGGACACGAGAAGAAAGTTCGCGACAGCTTGAAAGCTCGTGTGCGTGACACTGATCTGCAAAACGAGATCACGGAAGTGTTGGTGCCGACGGAAACGGTCGTCGAAATGCGCGGAAACAAGCGGATCGAATCGTCCCGCATGTTCTATCCCGGATACGTGTTGGTGCAGATTAAGTGCGATGAGCGTGGTCATATCCCCGACAACGTTTTCCACATGATCAAGTCCACGCCTAAAGTGACCGGCTTCGTTGGTGGGCACAACCCGACGCCGCTGACGCCGCAGGAAGTTGATCAGATCGTACACAACGTGACCGAGGCAGCCGAGAAGCCGAAACCGAAGTTTTCTTACTCGGCAGGCGAAACGGTCCGAATCAAGTCGGGACCGTTTCAGAGTTTTACCGGTAAGGTTGAAGAAGTGAACGAAGATAAGTCTACCTTAAAGGTGACAGTCACGATCTTCGGAAGATCTACTCCCGTGGAGTTGAACTTCCTGGACGTTGAGAAAGTGACATTTGCGGAAGAGGAGTAAAGTAATGAGTGATGAGTAATGAGTGCTGAGTCAAACATAACGACTCATTACTCATCACTCATTACTCATCGCTAGTGAAACAATGGCAAAGAAAATAACAGGTTACATCAAGCTGCAGGTTCCCGCCGGTAAGGCCAACCCAGCGCCGCCTATTGGTCCGGCTCTCGGCCAGCACGGCGTCAACATCATGGAATTCTGCAAGGCTTTTAACGCCAAGACCGCGCAGATGGATCCGGATCTGAAGATTCCGGTGGTCATTACAGTTTATGCCGACCGTTCTTTTACGTTTGAAACAAAGACACCGCCGGCGGCTGACTTGTTGAAGAAGGCGGCGGGGATTTCAAAGGGTTCGGGCAAGCCCAATCGCGAAAAAGTCGGCACAATCTCTAAGGCCAAGATCGAAGAGATTGCCAAAACCAAGATCCAGGATCTAAATACGACGAGTTTGGAAGCTGCCATCAAGACGATCTCAGGAACGGCCCGGCAGATGGGACTCACGATTGAGTGATTGCGGAATTCGGATTGCCGAATGGTGGCGTCCGAATCGCATTTGAGAGGGAGGGACAGAAGGGCGCATTTGCGCGGTGAGCTAATCAGCATTCCGCAATCTGCAATCTGAAATCCCGTTGGCACCTCGGAGATATGAAATGAAGAAGCACGGAAAGAAATACAAATTAGCGGCTGAGAAGATTGAGGTTGGACGCAAGTACAACCTTGATGAAGCGGTCTCCAAGGTTAAAGAGATTGCTTTCGCCAAGTTTGACGAAACGGTTGAGTTGACGGTTTGGCTGGGCGTGGATCCTCGCAAGGCCGATCAGCTTGTGCGCGGCACCATTGTTCTTCCCCATGGTCTCGGCAAATCGAAGACCGTCCTCGTGATCGCGCAAGGCGATAAGATTAAGGAAGCCGAAGAGGCGGGCGCCGATTTCGTTGGCGGCGAGGACATGGTCGAGAAGATCAAGGGCGGCTGGCTTGAGTTTGACGCCGTTGTTTCTACTCCCGACATGATGCGACTCGTTGGCGGTTTGGGGAAGGTGCTCGGCCCGCGGGGTCTGATGCCCAATCCAAAAACCGGCACTGTAACCTTCGACGTAAAGACGGCCGTTAGGGAAACCAAGGCTGGTAAGGTTGAGTATCGCGTCGATAAGACGGGCGTCATTCACGTGCCGGTCGGCAAGGTTTCTTTTGAGGCTGACAAACTTCGCGACAACACTCGTTCCCTGCTCGAGGCGGTAGTGAAGGCGAGGCCGTCAACCGCCAAAGGCAAGTATGTGAAGAAGGTCAACTTGGCGGCTACGATGAGTCCCGGTGTGCTGATCGATGAAGCGGCGTACGTCAAATAGGCGTCAAATAGGTGAGGAGCTAGACAGATGAAAACCAGAGCACAGAAACAAAAAGATTTGGCAGCTCTCACGGAGCAGTTTAAAAATGCGAAAGCAGCGATGCTGGTCGGATTCCAGGGCATGACTGTCCCCAAGGATCAGGAACTCCGCAATCAGCTGCGGGAAGCGGGCGTGAGCTACGGGGTGGTGAAGAACACGCTTGCTCGCAAGGCCGCCGAAGGCACCGCGCTGGAACAGGCAGCGGATCAGTTCAGGGGCGTTACGGCTGTGGCGCTAAGCACCGAAGATCCGGTGGGTCTCTCAAAAGCGATCGCCAAGTTTACAAAAGCGAACCCGGATATTTTTAAGTTCAAGGTCGGCATAGTAGAAGGCAACGTGGTTGCGCTCCGGGATGTCGAGGCGATTGCCAGCCTACCATCGAAAGAAGAATTGATTTCGAAGGTCATGTTCTTGCTCAACGCCCAGGCACAGCGACTCGTCACCGTGCTGTCGGCGGTGCCGCGAAACCTGGCGATCGTGGTCAAGCAGATTGGTGATCAGAAGGGCGCGTAGGAATTTTTGATTTTTGATTTATGATTTTGGGTTTATGGCAACGGAGCCAATCAATAATCTAAAATCAAAAATGGGAATTTGTGAGGAGGATAGAAAGGTAATCATGGCAGCAACACGTGAAGATGTTATTGAGTTTTTGAAGAGCATGACGCTACTGGAAGCTTCACAGCTTGTGAAGGAACTGGAAGAGACTTTCGGCGTTTCCGCAGCGGCGGCAGCGGTGGCGGCTCCAGCAGCTGGCGGCGGTGGCGAAGCCGCAGCGCCGGCTGAAGAGAAGACCGAATTCGACGTAATCCTGCAAGCCATTGGCGCCAACAAGATCAACGTGATCAAGGTTGTGCGCGAAGTGACGGCGCTTGGTTTGAAAGAAGCCAAAGACCTCGTCGAAGCTGCGCCAAAGCCGGTGAAGGAAGGCGTCTCGAAAGAAGAAGCCGAAACCGTCCGGCAGAAGCTGGCCGACGCAGGCGCAACTGTCGAAGTGCAATAAATCGCAGTCGTGAGTCGCGAGTCTGGCGTCTGGAGTCTGAAGTCCTGAAGCGGATTTGACTCTGGACTCCAGACTCACGGCTTGCGGACTGTTCCGTCGGCTTGACACTCGGAGACTTGGTGGTTAAGTTAAGAGAGTATTGAGGCGCTGGCGTTATTCCGAAAAAAAATCGACGAGAAATCAGCCGCTTTTTTGTGATGAAGCGGTCGGGGTATTCTGCGCCCTGACCGCGCTTCGGCGTCTACACATTGTGGAATGCAGATTTCGAGTTGCGGATTAGAAAAGACATTTCCATCCGCGATCCAAAATCCGCATTCAGAATTCTATTGAGGGAACCTCTCATGCAAGGAAATCTGCTTCATTCAGTAAATACAGGTTTGGGAAAACGCACGAGTCAAGCGCCTGAGCGCATAGACTTTTCAAAGATATCGACGGCGGTGCGAATCCCGAATCTGATCGAGATTCAGCGCGAGTCGTATAACCGTTTTCTGCAGATGGATTTCCTCCCGGAAGAGCGTGAGAACACGGGACTCCAGGCTGTGTTTCAGTCAGTTTTCCCGATCTCCGATTTTCGCGGCACGGCGACACTCGAGTTTGTCGAGTATCAGATCGGGAACTGGCAGTGCAAATGCGGACGGCTGGAAGGTCTGAACTACCTGAGGGCAAACTGCAAGCACTGCGGCTCTACAATAAAGGTAAACCCCCTGGCAGCGGGGGAGACGCTCTGCCATAAGTGTGGCACCTTCAACTCGGTGCGCCCCCAGTTGTGCGAAAACTGCGGTGAGCCCGTCGGTCTGAAGCACAAACACGATCAGCAGGAGTGTCAGGAACGCGGCATGAGTTATAGCGTTCCCCTCAAGGTTAAAATTCGGCTTACCGTTTACGACAAAGATCCGGAAACCGAGGCGCTCTCGATTCGCGACATCAAAGAAGAAGAAGTTTTCTTCGGTGAAATTCCCTTGATGACTGACAACGGCACGTTCATCATCAATGGCACCGAGCGCGTCATCGTCTCTCAGCTTCATCGCTCTCCGGGCGTCTTCTTCAAACGCGGCGCGATCTATATTGCCAAAATCATTCCCTACCGCGGTTCGTGGGTTGAGTTTGAATACGACCAGAAGAACCTGCTTTACGTTCGTGTTGGCAAGCGCAAGTTTCTGGCGTCGATTTTCCTGCGCGCTCTCGGTCTCTGGTTCGGCAAAGTAATCGACGGCAAGCTGGTGAAGAGCGATGCGGCCCTGGAAGAGAGGGTGAAGAACGCTTCGTTTGCGGACGAGGACATCTTGCGGGCTCTTTACGTCACCGACGAGATGAGGGTCGAAGACGGACGTCTGATGATCCAGGTGCCCGACCAGGGCCCGACCAGCATGGTCGGCATGAAAGTGGATTTTGATATTAAAGGACGCGGTCCTGACCCCATCGTTCGCTCCGGTAAGAAGGTTACGACGTCGGCGCTCGAAGGCCTGCGCAAGGCAAACATCGGCGAGGTCGAGATGGAGACTTCGCAATTTGAAGGGGCCTTCGCCCTGTCCGATGTTGTCAACAAAGAGAGCGGCGAGGTAATCCTGGAAGCCAATAACGAAATCACGCCGGCGAAGCTGCAGGAGATAGTAGAGGGCGGCATCGATAGTTTCTCAGTTTTCTTCCCCGAGCGCGACGACATCGGTTCCATTCTCGCGCAGACTCTGAAGAAGGACGTAATCACAAAGCCGGTAGATGCGTTGCTGGAAATTTATCGGAAGATGCGTCCCGGCGATCCGCCGACCGTTCAGACCGCTTACAAATTGTTGGAGGCGATGTTCTTCGATCCGCGCAAGTTTGACTTCTCGCGCGTAGGGCGTCTGAAGTTCAACATCAAGATGGGTAAACCCGAGCGCGATCGCATAAACGATCCGCTACTCTCGGCCAAAGATTTTTACGAAGTGGTTTCTTACGTGTTGAAGATGCGCAAGAGCCCTTCCGAGTATCAGGCGGATGATATCGACCACCTCGGCAACCGCCGTGTGCGCGCAGTCGGCGAACTCCTCGAGAACCAATTCCGCATCGGCCTTGAGCGCATGGAACGTGCGATCAAGGAGAAGATGTCGATCCATCAGGAAATGCAGACCACGATGCCGCGCGATCTTATCAATGCCAAGCCCGTGACGGCGGCAGTGCGGGAGTTTTTTGGCTCGAGCCAACTCTCGCAGTTCATGGATCAGACCAACCCGCTTTCGGAAATCACGCACAAACGCCGTCTCTCGGCGCTGGGACCAGGCGGATTGTCGCGCGAGCGCGCCGGATTTGAAGTCCGCGACGTTCACCCGACTCACTACGGCCGAATTTGTCCTATTGAGACGCCTGAAGGTCCGAACATCGGCTTGATTTCCAGTCTCTCCTGCTTCGCCCGCATTAACGAATTTGGTTTCATCGAAGCTCCTTACCGAAAGGTGACGGACGGCAAGGTTCTTGAATACGTTCGCGTCCTCAACGGCGGAGATACGAAGCTGAAGCACGGCGAGCATCTGCCGCTGGGAGACGTTGAGAAGATTAACAAAAAGGTCAGCGCGAGCGGCCGCAAGGCAGACTATGAGCCGTGGCCTTTCTACCTGACCGCCTGGGAGGAAGATAAGCACGTCGTCGGCCAAGCCAACATTCACCTGGACGAGACTGGCTACATTATCAATGACCGCAACGCGGCCCGCAAGGCCGGCGAATTTATTCTGGCGCTGCGCAAAGACATTGAATATGTCGACGTGTCCCCGAAGCAGCTTGTTTCGGTTGCCGCTTCGCTGATTCCGTTCCTTGAAAACGACGACGCCAACCGCGCCCTGATGGGTTCGAACATGCAACGCCAGTCTGTGCCGTTGCTCCGCGCGGAAGCGCCCTACATCGGCACCGGCATGGAGAAAACTACGGCGCGCGATTCCGGGGCGGTAGTGGTGGCAAAACGCGACGGTGTGGTGGATTACGTTGACTCTGAGCGCGCCATCATCAAGGCCGATCACAATGTTGACGGGACGATTTCGCGCGAGGTAACCGCGGATATCTACACGCTAATCAAGTTTAAGCGCTCGAATCAGAACACCTGCATCAACCAGCGTCCAATCGTTCATGTTGGCGAGCGCGTCTCGAAAGGGCAGGTCATCGCCGACGGTCCTTGCACCGATCGCGGTGAACTCGCGCTGGGTCGCAACGTGCTGGTGGCCTTCATGCCCTGGCGCGGTTACAACTTTGAGGACGCCATTCTCGTTTCCGAACGTCTCGTAAAAGACGACTACTACACTTCGATTCACATCGAAGAGCTCGAAATCGAAGCCCGCGACACGAAGTTGGGCCCGGAAGAGATCACGCGCGACATTCCCAACGTCGGCGAGAACATGCTTCGCGACCTCGACGACAGCGGCATCATTCGCATCGGCGCCCAGGTCAAACCAGGTTCGATTCTGGTTGGCAAGGTTACACCCAAAGGCGAAACCCAACTGACCGCGGAAGAGAAACTCTTGCGCGCCATTTTTGGTGAAAAGGCGGGCGACGTGAAGGACGCTTCGCTAGTCTCGCCTCCGGGAATCGACGGCACAGTTGTCGATGTTCAGGTGTTCACGCGCAAAGGACAGGAAAAAGATCAGCGCTCGTTGGCCATCGAACAGGAAGAAGAAAACCGGCTGCGACGCGACCTCGAGGATGAAACTCGTATTCTTCGCGAACAGCGCGACCAGCGCATTCGCGAACTTCTCGAAGGGCGCAAGCTTTCAGCCGACCTGACCGTCAATCGCGAGGTTGTTATTCCCAAGGGCGTGGTCATCACTCGCGAGATGCTCGGGGGCATTGAGGCGAAGGTCCTGAGGAAAGTGCAGATGGCTTCTTCGCGCGTCGACGTTGGCGCGGAGATCAAGGAGTATGAAGATCGCACCGAGCGGCAAATCAAAATTCTCTCCGACATTTACGAGGAGAAGATTGCCAAGCTGCGTCAGGGCGATGAGCTCGCCCCCGGGGTGATCAAGATGGTGAAGGTCTTCATCGCCATGAAGCGCAAGCTTTCAGTGGGCGACAAGATGGCGGGCCGTCACGGAAACAAGGGTGTCATTGCCCGGATTTTGCCGGAAGAGGACATGCCTTACCTGCCAGACGGTACCCCAGTTGAAATCGTGCTCAATCCGCTGGGGGTGCCCTCGCGCATGAACGTGGGGCAGATTCTGGAAACACACCTTGGCTGGGCGGCGCGCGTTTTGGGGGTTCACTTTGCAACGCCGGTTTTCGACGGCGCAACTGAAGCCGAGATCAAGCAGAAGCTCAAACTGGCCGGCGACAAGGCGACTGAGATGGGTCTTCCGGAAATCATCAACGAGTCGGGCAAGGCAATTCTTTACGACGGACTTTCCGGCGATCCGTTTGAGCAGAAGGTGACTGTCGGCTACATCTACATGCTCAAGCTTTCCCATCTGGTCGACGACAAGATTCACGCTCGTTCGATTGGGCCATACAGCTTGATTACGCAGCAGCCGCTCGGCGGTAAGGCACAATTCGGTGGTCAGCGATTTGGAGAGATGGAAGTTTGGGCGCTGGAAGCTTATGGTGCCGCTCACATTCTTCAGGAGTTGCTGACGGCGAAATCGGACGACGTAGCCGGGCGATCCAAGATCTATGAAGCTATCGTTAAAGGCGAGGCTGATTTCGATCCGGGCCTGCCGGAATCGTTCAACGTGCTGGTGCGCGAGCTGCAGTCGCTCTGCCTGGACATCGAACTGATCCCTAAGAAGGTCCCAGGCAACGGGGATGGCAACGAAGAAGGTGTCGGCGAAGCGCTTATTACGAGCGCGGTGGAAGGATAGAGAAAGTAAGCAGTAAGCGGTGAGCAGTGAGCAGTAGGATTTACCGCTCATTGAGTCGCCGCTCAAAACGTGAACTGCTCACGGCTCACTGCTAACTGCTCACCGATTTGAAAATGGAGAGTGCACGTGTTTCGATTTCAACAAGAGAAGACGCAATTAGCTCCTGACTTTGAGGCAATTAGAATCTCGCTGGCTTCGCCGGAGAAAATCCGGCAGTGGTCGCATGGCGAGGTGACAAAGCCGGAGACGATCAATTACCGCACGTTTAAGCCGGAGCGGGACGGACTTTTCTGCGCGCGCATCTTTGGCCCGGTGGCTGATTGGGAATGCCTGTGCGGGAAGTACAAACGCATGAAGCACCGCGGCGTAATCTGCGACAAGTGCGGTGTGGAAGTGACGCAGGCAAAGGTGCGCCGCGAGCGTTTGGGTCACATCGATCTGGCCAGCCCCTGTTCGCACGTTTGGTTCTTCAAAGGCTTGCCTTCGCGCATCGGCCACCTGCTCGACATCCCGCTGCGCGAACTGGAAAAAGTTCTCTACTTCGAATCCTATATCGTAATCGATCCGGGCGACGTTCCCGGAATCAAAGAGCGCGAGTTGCTTTCAGATGAGCGCTATCGCGAACTCGTGCGCGATTACCCGGCGCAGTTTGTTGCCAAGATGGGCGCCGAAGCAATCAAAGAGTTGCTGATGATGGTGAAGGTCGAGGAGCTCTCGATCGAACTTCGCAAGCGCATGCGCGAAGAGACTTCGCAGCAGAAAAAACTAAAGTATTCGAAGCGACTTAAGGTGGCAACGAGCTTTTTGAAGTCGGGCAATCATCCGGAGTGGATGATTCTCGACGTCATTCCGGTCATTCCCCCTGAGCTGCGCCCGCTGGTGCCACTCGACGGCGGACGTTTCGCTACGTCGGATCTTAACGATCTCTATCGTCGCGTTATCAATCGCAACAATCGTCTGAAGAAGCTGATGGAGTTGCGCGCCCCGGAAGTGATTGTGCGCAACGAAAAGCGCATGCTTCAGGAAGCGGTGGACGCGCTGTTTGATAACGGCCGTCGTGGTCGCGTGTTGCGCGGCGTCAACAACCGCCCGTTGAAGTCGCTTAGCGGAACGCTCAAAGGCAAGCAGGGACGCTTTCGTCAGAACCTGCTCGGCAAGCGTGTCGACTATTCGGGACGTTCGGTGATCGTTGTCGGTCCGGAGCTGAAGCTGCACCAGTGCGGCTTGCCGAAGAAGATGGCGCTCGAACTGTTCAAGCCATTTATCTACAACCAACTGGAGAAGCAGGGTCATGCAGCCACCATCAAGCAGGCGCGCGAAATGGTTGAGCGTCAGGAGCCGGTGGTCTGGGACATTCTCGAAGAAGTAATTCGCGAGCACCCGGTGCTGCTAAACCGCGCGCCAACGCTCCACCGTCTGGGAATCCAGGCGTTTGAACCGGTGCTGGTTGAAGGCAAGGCAATCAAGATTCATCCGCTCGTCTGCACCGCTTTCAACGCCGACTTCGATGGCGATCAGATGGCCGTACACATTCCGCTTTCGCCGGAAGCGCAGATCGAAGCGGCGGTCTTGATGCTTTCGAGCAACAACATTCTCAGTCCCGCCAGCGGTCAGCCAATTGCCGTGCCTTCGCAGGACATCGTCCTCGGTATTTACTACCTGACGCGCGACAAGGCCGGAGCGAAGGGCGAGGGCCGCGTGTTCGCGTCGCTCGAGGAAGTTTTGCTGGCGCTGGACGCTAGGGAAGTGACGACGCAGACACCCATCAAGCTGCGCATTCGGGGAGATTTGATCGATCTCACGCAGGAACACGATCCGCAGGACATTCTTCGCGCCGCCGTGCAGGAAGATGTGCGCCGCGTAATCGATACGACGGTCGGTCGCGTCATCTTCAACGATTCAATTCCGCCGGGCTTGCCGTTTTTCAACGGCACGCTGAAGAAAAAGGGACTGCAATCGCTCGTTAACTATTCGCACATTCGTCTCGGACACGAGATGACGGTGAAGATGCTTGACGATCTCAAGAACCTCGGATTCCTATATGCCACCAAGGCCGGCATCTCCATCGGTATTGACGACCTCGTCACGCCGGACGCCAAGAAGCCCCTCGTCGATAAAGCAGAAAAGGATGTCATCGCAGTCGAGCAGCAATACCTCGACGGCGTGATCACCAGCGGTGAGCGCTACAACAAGGTCATCGCCATCTGGTCTGAAGTGACTGACAAGGTTGCCAAGGAAATGTTCAAGGCGATGGACGAGCGCGAGAAGGCCTCAGGCGAGCTTAATCCAATTCTCGTCATGAGCGATTCCGGCGCCCGAGGCAGTGCGCAGCAGATTCGCCAGTTGGCGGGTATGCGCGGCTTGATGGCCAAGCCCTCGGGCGAAATCATCGAGACGCCGATCAAGGCAAACTTCCGCGAAGGCCTCGACGTGTTGCAGTACTTCATTTCCACGCACGGCGCCCGCAAGGGTCTGGCTGACACCGCGCTGAAGACGGCTGACTCCGGTTACCTGACGCGTCGCCTGGTCGACGTGGCTCAGGACGTCATCATTAGCGAACCGGATTGCGGCACGCTGCGCGGCATCTCTGCCAGCGCCATTATTGAAGGCGGCGAGGAGATCGAGTCGTTGCGTGATCGCATTGTCGGCCGCATCGCCCTCGAAGAAGTCATTGACCCGGTTGAGGGTCGTGTGATCGTCGAGTCGAATCAGGAGATTGACGAAGATCTTTCGTCGGAGATTCAACGTTCCGGCGTACAGCGCGTTCGCATTCGCTCGGTGTTGACCTGCGAATCGCGTCGCGGTTGCTGCATCAAGTGCTACGGCAGGAACCTGGCAACGGGACGGCCGGTCGAAATTGGCGAGGCGGTGGGCGTGATTGCCGCGCAGTCCATCGGTGAGCCCGGCACGCAGCTCACGATGCGTACGTTCCACATCGGTGGCACGGCGCGCCTGGAAGAGTCTTCAAAACATGAAGCGCGCCAGGACGGTACGATCAAGTATCTCGACCTGCAGACGGTTAAGAGCCGCAAGGGCGAGCGCATCGCCATGAATCGCAATGGCTCGCTGACAATCATCGACGATCGCGGTCGCGAGGCGGCGCGGTATCAGATTGTTTACGGAGCACACATCCTTGTCGAAGACGGCGCGCGCGTTACGCAGGATCAGTTGTTGGCTACCTGGGATCCGTTCACCTTCGCGATTCTGACGGAAGTTGCCGGTCACGTTAAGTATCAGGACCTGAAAGAAGGCGTGACCTTTGATGAAGAGGTCGACGAAGTCACGGGCCAGTCGCGCATGGTCGTCAAAGACTCGCCTGACGAGAAGAAGCAGCCGCGTCTGGAAGTTCGCAACGCCAGCAACAAGCTGCTGAAAACTTACCAGATGCCGGTGCGGGCGAACCTGATGGTGGTCGACGGTGAGACGGTGGAGCCCGGCGACATTATTGCCAAGATTCCGCGCGAAACAACCAAGACCAAGGACATCACGGGCGGTCTGCCGCGCGTGGTCGAGTTGTTTGAAGCCCGACGACCGGCGGAGACCGCGGTCATGTCGGAAATCGACGGCACAGTTACGTTGGGTCCGATTGCTAAGGGCAAACGCAAACTGATTATTACCGGCGACGACGGTGAGGAGCGCGAGTATGACATTCCACGCGGCACGCACATCAACGTGCAGGAAGGCGATCGCGTGCGCGCCGGCGAAGCATTGATGGACGGCCCGCTGAATCCGCACGATATCCTGCGCGTGCTCGGCATGCAGCGCTTGCAGGAGTATCTCGTCAACGAGATTCAGGAGGTCTACCGCCTGCAGGGTGTGAACATCAACGACAAGCACATCGAAGTGATTGTGCGGCAGATGTTGCGCTGGGTGAAAATTAAGGAAGTTGGCGATACTGACTTCCTGCTCGAGGAGCAGGTGGATCGTTTCCGCTTCACTGACGAAAACGAGCGCGTCAACAAGGACGGCGGCGAAGTTTCGCAGGCCGAGCCACTGTTGCTCGGTATCACCAAAGCTTCGCTCTCGACTGACTCGTTCATCTCGGCAGCGTCGTTCCAGGAGACAACTCGCGTGCTAACCGAGGCGGCGATTTCAGGACGCATCGACTACCTGCGCGGTCTGAAGGAGAACGTCATCATGGGGCGGTTGATTCCTGCCGGTACGGGTATGGAGTATTACCGCAACGTGGAGATCGCGCGCGACGAGTCAATGGACCAGGCTCGCGAGCGCGACCTTGATGATTTTCCTGACATTGTCGGTGGTCATGATATGGCAGCGCCGCCCGCGCGCGCGCCGCTGGTTGCTGCCGGCGCTGACGTCGAAGTAGAGGAAGCTGCAGAATAGGGACAGGCATTTCTGCCTGTCGCAGGCACGTCAAAGGCCCGAGCTTCCAAAAAGAAAGGGGGCAGACTGGAAAGTCGGTCCTACTAAAAAGACCGGCGTGGTTTAGTCCACGCCGGTCTTTTTTGAGTTAACCGTTGCTTCGGTTAGCGGTCGCCGCCGGCAGAAAGACTAGCAAGCGTCTTGATTCTGGCGCGCACCGCGCCCGTCAACATCTCAACTTCTTCGGGCGAATAGTTGGCGGCGCGAAACGCATCCCTGATCTGTTCATCGCTTAAGCGACCCAACCAGCCGGCCAGCCACCTCGCATTAGCAACCGTAAGGTTGTCGAAAAGTTGCTGGTTCTTGCCGGCGTAGTTGAAGTCAATCACATTGCCGTTGACCCCGTTCACAAGTTCGGACTTAACATAGTCTGAAGGTTTGTTACGGCTGCGCGAAAAAACTCCGCCGGTCTTTCCGAACGTGGCGCCCAGGTCACTGATGATGTAGCGCCGCTCAGAATCAGTCACGCCCTTGGTAGCGAGGATCGCATTGTTATCGTCTTTCATGTCCCAGTTATTGATTAGCACCATCATGATCTTCAGACCCTGGAACTCGGGCTTGCCGAGAAAGGGGTTACTGTCCCAAAGCCAAAAGCCGGTGCGCTTGACATCTTTCGGACGGGCTTCGAGTTTTACGTTTTTGAATGTTCCCTTACCCTGGATTACCAACTCCGGAACCAGGTACACGATCTCCGTTTCGTAGCCGGCGGCCCACACCAGTCGATTAGCGGCCGTCTCGGGTTGCGCCTCTTTGCTGAGTTTTGCAATCCACTCATTGCCCTTGCCATCTCGAACACGATATTTCGTAGACCAGCCGCCCTCCTTCACTGCAATGAAGGTGACGCGGCTGAGATCCGGCTTCATGGATTCGCCGCCCGCACCTAACAACAGATTGCGCGACTCAATATCATTTGGTGCGCGCCAAAGCACCGGCGTTCCCGTGTAAACCTTTTTCTCGCTTTTGTCCTTTTTTTGTGCCTGGCCCGGGAAGGTCGAAGCAACGAGAAAAACCAGAGAGCAGATCGTCAACAAACTCATTTTTAACTTCAACATGTTTGCCTCCTGCGGGTATGCTTTCCACGTCAGAAATAGCTAGGGTCAGTAATTGCGTACACGAGGTCAGCCGAGATATCCGAGTGCGGCAATCGTACCATAAGGCTGAGCTGGCGTTGAAGAAGAGTTTGTTTGTCTTGCTGAGAGGTTAGTGCGGTAATTATAGAGCCAAACTTCTCGCGCTGACGGTTTCGGGATCAATAGCGTGGCCCAACTCACCGGGCTACAAGCCCGATGCTAATGAGACTGACTAGGCGACAACAGACCGCCCACGTAAACAGAAGAGTAGCGACAATAGCCGCGGCTGACTGTTCGCCGGGGCATCAGCATCGCGCCATTCACCCAGCTGCTGTAGTTCGAACCCGCAGGCCAGGCCGACGTTAACGTAATCCGAAACATCGTGGAGGAATGCAGTTACGCGCTGCTGCTTGCCAGTCTTTGGATTACTAAACTGAGCTTGGCCTCCTGCGTGTTGACGCATCGGGTGCAACTCGCAAACAAAGAATTCACCGCGAATGGTGAGCGCGCGGGCGGCCTCTGCAAAAACCGTTTCCAGGTGCTCGACATGTTCCAGAATCAGCATCGCTATCACGACCTCCGCCGAAGCATCCGCGAGCGGCCAGGTCGAACGAACATCATGCTGCAGGAAACGGACGCGCGGAACGTTCACGCGAGCTCTGGCCCGGGCGAGCATCGCTTCAGAAAAATCCAACCCGACAATCTCAGCGGCGTGCTCGGCCAGCCAGGCCGTGTTGCGACCGGTACCGCAACCCACCTCGATCACCTTGCGACTGTCGAGATTAAGGTTGACTTGCCTTAGAGTCTCCGCCGCCAAATCGCGCGTACGGTTCCGATCTATGTCGTAAGTCTCGGCCCAATCGTTGTAGGCCGCGGCGATTTCGGATTGTTCTGATGACTGAGTCATGACCTTCTCTTGCTAGATTCTACAACGACAGACTAATCTCACGCCGGGAAAAATAATTGATGCGAGGCCGGATCGCGAAGACAGCGGAGGCGGGACTTGAGTCTAACAGCCAGGCAGATTAAGAAACTTCCCGGCGCGCGCAAAGCTGCCATGCCGGAATTTGTCCCGCCGCAACTGGCGACGCTGGTTCGGGAGCCGCCGTCGGGTGGTGAGTGGCTGCACGAATTGAAGTTTGATGGCTATCGCATGGTGTGTCATTTGCATCGCGGCAAGGCGCGTTTCTGGAGCCGCAATGGCAAGGATTGGACTGAGAAGTTTCCCAATCTGGCCGCGGCGTTGAAACCGTTTCCCGCTGTCACCGCCATCCTCGACGGTGAGGTGGTGATCGTGGACAAAGCCGGCCGTAGCAGTTTTCAAAAGCTGCAGCAGTCGATGGGCAGAGGCGGCGATAAAGTCCCGGCATTCGTCTTTGAGATCTTTGATCTGATTTACCTGGATGGTTACAGCCTCACTCAAACTCCGCTCCGTGAGCGGAAAGCGGCGCTTGAACAGTTGCTAACCACCGCGAAGGCCAAAGAGGTGCTGCGTTACAGCGATCACGTGGAAGGAAACGGCGCGCTGTTTTTCAAACAAGCCTGCGAATACGGCATCGAAGGCATCGTTTCGAAAGTGGCGGATTCGCCGTACGAGTCGACGCGAAATCGAAACTGGCTGAAGACGAAGTGCATCAAGCGTCGGGAGTTTGTCATCGCCGGGTACACCCCTTCAAAGAAAGACTTTCCCGGTTTTGGATCGCTAATCCTTGGAGTCTACGACAAAGGGAAGCTCGTCTACTGCGGGAGGGTTGGTACCGGATTCAGCATCAAGCAACGCCTGGAACTCCAGAAAAGACTTGATCGCTTATCGCAGGCAACGATGCCCTTTGGGGCGAAACCGAAAGACCCCGGCCTGCGTGAAGCGCATTGGGCCAAGCCACAGTTGGTTGGGGAAGTTGAATTTATGGAATGGACCGCCGATGGGTTGATCCGTCATCCGTCTTTTCAGGGTTTGCGCGAGGACAAAAAGCCGACGGAGATTGTTAGAGAAGAACCCGAGATTGTTTCGGGTTGATGCGAGTCGTGGATCCAAGTCAGGTCCAGGGAACATTAAAGCAAGAGGCCGGCGGGAGCTGATCGCTGCCACTGGCCTTAAGTGTTATTGAAGGTTGTTTAGGTTTACTGATTCCCTGCCGAAGGCTTGGCGCCCTGTGGGCAAAGCCATAGCTCAACGAGCAGTGCCTCTCGAGGTGGCCCAACCAACGTTACGATGCGTTGCGCATTGATGCCTCTCGAATTGACCAGGTAGTCGACGATGCGAGTCGTGTTCTTTTGCACGTCGCCCGGTCGTCCGCGTTGTCCTGGGTAAACGATCACATAAGCTGTCGCCGTTGGATCGTTCTGCAATTCGATTGCGTAGTTGTCCAGGCGCGCCTTCAAGTCGTTGTAGGCAATGGCAGGAAACTCGTCAAACTTTTTACACTCGACTATGACGGGGAACTGGACGGTGCAGGTAGCGGTACAGTCGAGATTGTATCCACCCATTGACAAGGTAGCGGTCACTGATTGGCCGGCGAGTCCGGTTGTGTCTACGTGGATGGTGTCGGTTCCCTGGCCATCAATGATGCGGCCGGCCGAAACGGTCCAATTGAAAGTTTGTCGCACCTTCGAGCCGCCGGAAACAGCAGACCTGAACGTCAGCGGTTCGTTCACCACAACTTTATCAGGACATTCGATAGCCACGTTGGGACAGGTAGGTGGCGGTGGCGGGCAGCGATTCACCAGGACCGCGGTGGACGCAAACGCTTGGCAAGCTTCGTCGCCGCTGCCGGTATCAATGTCAACGTAGGCCTTGTAGTAACCGGGCTGGAGGCCGGAAAGGTTCCAGGCGACCGTGGCGCCGTCGCCCGAGATGCTGCCCGCGTTACTCGTCCAGCGATAACTAATCGGATAGTTGGACGTCGCGCGCGCATTCAAGTGAACAACCGCTGGGCCTGTGCCTTCGCAGACCGTGATTACACCCGGTTCCGCAAGTAGACTGAGGTTTGGCGGAGTAAAGGCGCGGGCTTCTACACTGACCTTCTTTTGGGCGGACGCTGCGGTAGCAAAGGCAATCAATCCTACCAGGGCAATCGGTAGGAAAAATCCAATGCGGCGGGGCTCGTGTCTGAACATCTCCAACTCCTTTTACGGCGTTACGTTTCTTCCCGAGTCCGCACAGTCCAAAGTCCAATGGCCGACGGGTCTCATTCCAGAACTAGCAGTTGATAGGGAAATAGAGGGAATGACGGTTGATTTCCAAAACTGCCGGGCTCGCCGGCCGGTATTGCCCCAGCATTCTACTCGACCCATGCCCGTCGTTCGCCCACCCAATGATTGCCAACCCTGCTCGCCCTCCTGAAGAGCCGTTTGACTCACTCTGCGAATTCAAGTAGATAAGTGGTCGCTCGAAGAGTCTCGCCCAGTTGAGCTCTGGTAACCGAATGAAGCGGTCGTTATCAATTACCCTAATCATCATCTTTTTCCTTGCGATTGGTCAAGGTGCCTGCTCGCGGAAGAAACCGGTAAACGCGAATACCAATATGTCCGCAGCAGGCGGACACACCGCCGAGGAAAATCGAACCCAGGCGCGTGCTTATGTTGAGCAAGCTAAAGAACTCTATCGCACCGATCAGGATGAAAAGGCGGTCGAGACTCTTCAAGAGGCCATCAAATTAGATCCGGAATTGGCAGAGGCGCACTTCCGCTTGGGTTTGGCCTACGTTGCCGTTGGTAAGGATCAGGAAGCCGACGATGCTTACAAGAAGGCGATCGAGAAGTATAAGAAGTACTTCGAGGAAAACGGTAAAGACGCTGAGGCGCATTACAATATGGGCCAGGCTTACGCTGGCCTTCATCTCTACAGCGAAGCGGTGAGGGAATACCGGCAGGCGACACGTCTAAAGGATGACGATGCGAATATGTTCTACGACCTGGGAACGGCCCTCAGCAAGCTGGCCCAGTACGATGAAGCCGCCGCTGCCTTCTCCAAGTCGTTGAAGATCGATCCGAATAACACTCGCGCCGAGGACGCGTTGGCAGAGGCACGCGAGGGCGTAGAACGAATCAGATCGGGGAAGAAACATCAGGAAGACCTGTTGAAGAAAGAGAAGGAAGACGAGCTGAAGAATGCTAATGGTGACTCGCCGCAGTCAAACACATCAACGTCTTCCAAATCGAACTCGAATTCAAAATCGAATTCTAATCGCACTCGTAAGCCGTGAGGCTAAGGCCTGAGGTTTCATTGTTTCGTTAAGGGCATTGGGTTAAGGAATAATTATGGCAACATACACGCCGCCACCGTATTTCCCACAAAGCTCGCTGACGCCGCCCGACAAAAACCGCTACCTGAAATTTAAGCTGGTGGTCGGTGCGGCAGTCATTCTGCTCCTCCTGGTGCTGGGCGGTATCGGCTGGGGAGTTTGGCATCTGCTGAGGACAGCGTTGTAGGTGAGAGTCTTAACCGGTATCGCAACGCGAGGGCCACTTTTCGTGTGCCCCGTTAGGCTGTTCGCGACCCCCTGCGCTTGACAGTTAAGTGATTGCCCCCTATATTTTCCGTTTCGGACAGACAGTCTGAAGGTGACAATGCAACGCTCAGTTGGTTCTGTCGGTGTGGAGGCGTTGCCCCGGCTGGTAATTAATACGGTCGGTTTGACAAATATTGTGGCGTAAGTTGTCCTGTCGCGTTGGCCTTTGCCTTTATTTATTAGGTTATAGCCAACAACCCCGCGCAGGCACGCGTGAAAGGTCCCAAAGGCCTTCTCGTCTTAAATGCGACGCCACAGAAAAGTCGGCTTAAGGGAAGCCACAATCCATACCTGCCTGAACTGGCCAAGCAGAACATCCCTAACAGAAATACTTTTAACAGGGCAGCTCGCCTGCGCTGACTGCCGGACGAAACGGGATACCCGCCGTGGCATCCCGCGTGGCCAAGCCACAAGTTCCGGAAAGAGGCGGGTAACGCCTTTTTGCGCTTTGCGCAAGACACAAAGTCAGAGCGACCGGGTAATCGAAGGAAAGAAAAACGTGCCGACGATAAATCAACTAGTTCGCAAAGGCCGCCAGGCAGTCAAGTATAAGACGGCCAGCCCGGCGCTCCAGAGTTCGCCGCAGAAGCGCGGCGTTTGCACGCGCGTCTACACGCAAACGCCCAAGAAGCCAAACTCGGCCTTGCGTAAAGTGGCGCGCGTTCGCCTGACTAACGGCATCGAGGTCACAACTTATATCCCGGGCGTTGGCCACAATCTACAGGAACACTCGATCGTGTTGATTCGTGGCGGGCGCGTTAAGGATTTACCCGGCGTGCGTTACCACGTCATTCGCGGCACGCTCGACTCCGTGGGGGTCGCTGATCGCAAGCAGGGGCGTTCGAAGTATGGTACGAAGCGGCCAAAGGCGGCGGGAAAATAGGAAAGCAGGGTATCGGGCGCCAGGTGTCGGGTGCCGGTACGAACAATAATCTGACACCAGATACCTGACACCCGAGACCTGAAGATATGCCAAGACGAAGAGTTGCAGAGAGACGAGAAGTACTTCCCGATCCGGTTTACAGCAGCCCGCTGGTGACGAAGTTTATTAACGGCATCATGTGGGGTGGCAAGAAGTCGTCGGCTGAGAGCATCTTCTACAGCGCGATGAAGCAAATCGGCGAGAAGACCGGACAAGAGCCGCTCAAGATCTTTAAGAGCGCTATCGAGAATGTAAGACCGACTGTCGAAGTTAAGTCGCGACGGGTTGGCGGTTCCACTTATCAGGTGCCGATTGAAGTACATCAGGAACGGCGCGGCGCGTTGGCAATCCGCTGGATTGTTTCCTACGCGCGCGGTCGTGGCGAAAAGACGATGACCGACCGGCTCGCCGGCGAGATTCTTGACGCGGCTAATAACCGTGGCAACTCGGTGAAGAAGAAGGAAGACACGCACCGCATGGCGGATGCCAACAAGGCGTTTGCGCATTACAAGTTCTAAAAGAGCGGGTGAATAGTGAATGGTGAACAGTAAATAGAAATAGCAAGAGAGCGCTTTTTACTTTTCACCTTTCACTCTTTACGGTTTTATGGCGAAGCAAGATCTAAATCTGACCAGGAATATCGGCATCATGGCCCACATCGATGCTGGTAAGACCACCACGACTGAACGTGTCCTTTATTACACGGGCATCACGCACAAAATTGGCGAGGTGCACGAGGGCACGGCGACGATGGACTGGATGGAGCAGGAGCAGGAGCGCGGGATTACGATTACCAGCGCTGCGACCACCTGTTACTGGGAGCGTAATGGTGTCGATCATCGTATTAACATCATCGACACTCCGGGACACGTCGACTTCACCATGGAAGTTGAGCGCTCCTTGCGCGTCCTTGACGGAGCTGTCGCTGTATTTGACGGCGTTGCCGGCGTTGAGCCGCAGTCAGAGACAGTATGGCGCCAGGCTGACAAGTATGGCGTGCCGCGAATCTGCTTCATCAATAAGCTCGATCGCGCCGGCGCCTCGTTTGATCGGTCGTTTGAATCAATCATCACTCGCCTGGGCGCAAATCCGGTCGCTATTCAGATTCCCATAGGACTTGAGAGTGAATTCAAGGGCGTAGTCGATCTGATAGCGATGAAGGCGTTGATCTGGAACGACGAGAGCAAGGGCTCCGAATACGAAACGACCGACATTCCGGATGCACTCAAAGAAGCCGCAGCTGCCGCCCACGAGAAACTGGTCGAAGCCGTGGCGAGCGTTGATGATAGCTTGATGCACAAGTATATCGAGGGCGAGCACATCACTGAGGCGGAGATTCGCAAAGCACTTCGTAAGGGTGCTCTGGAGTTGAAACTCGTTCCCGTCGTTACCGGTTCGGCTTTCAAGAATAAGGGTGTGCAGACGCTGCTCGATGCAGTGGTGGATTACCTTCCCTCGCCGCTTGATGTGCCGCCGGTTGAAGGTATCAATCCGAAGACTGGGCAAGTTGAAGCGCGTCCCCCCGATGCCAGCGCGCCTTTTGCTGGCCTTGTTTTCAAAATCATGGCGGACAAGCACCTCGGCCAGTTGTCGTTTGTGCGCATTTATAGTGGGACGATACGCGCCGGTTCCTACGCCTATAGTCCCACCAAAGACACCAAAGAGCGTGTTGGCCGGCTGATGCGCATGCACGCCAACAAGCGCGAAGATATCGAGGAAGCAAGTGCGGGCGAAATCATCGCCATCGGCGGTATGAAGCAGGTCACCACCGGCGACACAGTGTGCGACGACAACAAGCCAATTATTCTTGAGCGGATGGAGTTTCCAGCGCCGGTTATCCGTGTGGCGGTTGAGCCGAAGACGCGGCAGGATCAGGACAAGCTTGGTCTGGCCTTGAACCGACTGGCTCAGGAAGATCCTTCGTTCAATGTTTCGACCGACCCGGAAACCAACCAGACCATCATCGCTGGTATGGGCGAGCTGCACCTGGAAATCATCGTGGATCGCATGAAGCGTGAGTTTGGCGTGGAAGCGAATGTAGGCAAGCCGCAGGTCGCCTATCGAGAGACCATCACTCAGGGGGCGCCCGGGAAAGAAATTTATAAGAAGCAGACTGGGGGCCGTGGTCAGTTTGGACACGTCGAGATCGAGATCGAGCCGGCGCCCGGCGAGGGCTATGTATTCGAAAACAAGATTACCGGCGGCGCGATCCCGAAGGAGTTCATCAAGCCCGTCGAGCAGGGAATCAGGGATGCGATGGAGCGTGGTTTCCTGGCGGGCTATGAACTGGTGGACATCAGAGTGCGCCTGCTGGACGGTAATTACCATGAGGTCGACTCGGACGAGCGCTCGTTCCACATTGCCGGCTCGCTGGCGTTCCAGGACGCCGTGCGAAAAGCCAAGCCGGTATTGCTCGAGCCAATCATGCGCATTGAGGTGGTAACACCCGCTGAATACATGGGCGCGGTCAATGGCGACCTTCAGCGCAGACGCGGAAAGATTGAAAAAACAGAACCGCGGCCAGGCGGTGCGGATGTTATTACGTCGTTTGTTCCACTTTCCGAAATGTTTGGATATACGACTGACTTGCGATCTGCAACTCAGGGTCGCGCCACGTCGACGATGCACTTTGAGCGCTATGAGCAGGCGCCAAAGAGCGTAGCGGAAGAAGTAATCGCAAAGGTTCAGGGAGTAGCTAAGTAAAGTGATGAGTCATGAGTGATGAGTGATGAGTAGTTGAACAGCATCGCGAGTCCTCATTCCTTAATGAAAAGAGACAGAGATTAAGGAGCGAGCCACACATGTCAAAGGAAAAATTCGATAGAAGCAAGCCGCACGTGAACATCGGGACGATTGGGCACGTGGATCACGGCAAGACGACGTTGACGGCAGCGATCACGAAGGTGCTGGGGAAGACGAATCCGAAAGTGCAGTTTATCGCCTTCGATCAGATCGACAAGGCGCCGGAAGAGAAAGCGCGCGGGATCACGATAGCGACGGCGCACGTGGAGTATGAGACGAAGGCGCGGCACTACGCGCACGTCGATTGCCCCGGCCACGCCGATTACGTGAAGAACATGATCACGGGCGCGGCGCAGATGGATGGCGCGATATTGGTGGTCGCAGCGACCGACGGTCCGATGCCGCAGACGCGTGAGCACATTCTGCTGGCGCGGCAGGTGGGCGTGCCGGCGATGGTGGTGTGTCTGAACAAGGTGGATGCGGTAGACGATGCGGAGCTGCTGGAGTTGGTGGAGTTGGAAGTGCGCGAGTTGTTGAGCGCCTATGAATTTCCCGGCGACGACATTCCGGTAATCAAGTGTTCGGCGTTGAAGGCGCTGGAAGGTGACGAGACCTGGGAGAAGACGGTGCTGGAGTTGATGGACGCCGTGGACAGTTACATCCCGACGCCGGCGCGCGACTTCGAGAAGCCATTCCTGATGCCGGTGGAAGACATTTTCACGATTCAGGGTCGCGGCACAGTAGCCACGGGCAGAGTAGAGCGGGGCAAGGTGAAGGTGAACGAGAGTGTAGAGATAGTGGGGATCAAGGACACGCGGACGACGGTCGTCACCGGAGTGGAGATGTTCAAGAAGCTGCTGGACGAAGGCACGGCAGGAGACAACGTTGGGCTGTTGCTAAGAGGAGTGGAGCGTAAGGACATCGAGCGCGGGCAGGTGATAGCGAAGCCCGGGAGCATCACGCCGCACACGAAGTTCAAGGCCGAGGCTTATGTGCTGACGAAGGAAGAGGGTGGGAGACACACGCCGTTCTTCACCGGTTACCGGCCGCAGTTTTACTTCCGGACCACGGACGTGACGGGGGTGGCGCACTTGCCTGCCGGGGTGGAGATGGTGATGCCGGGAGACAACGTGGCGATGGAGATCGAATTGATCGCGCCCATCGCGATGGAGAAGGGTTTGCGCTTCGCGATTCGTGAAGGCGGCCGCACGGTCGGAGCCGGCACGGTGTCGGACATAGTCGAGTAGGACGTAGGTCTTGGGTCTTAGGCTTTGGGCCTTTGATTAGCCAAGACCAAAAACCAAAGACCAA
>JANMQG010000213.1:0-3788 GCA_031370285.1 Chloracidobacterium sp.
CACCGGAGCAAATTTTGGAATTGCTCGTATTCCTGAGGGAAGTCTATGCCGGCCTTACCAAAAGGATTCCAACTGCCGGACGACTCTATACGATCGTAATGCTGATTACCGAGACTGGCATGCGCTCCGTTGAGATCGTCAACCTCGATTCCCTTGGCGCTGACAGGGACATCTTCTATAACAAGAAAGTAATACAGACACGTTTCGGCAAGGGTCATAACTCGTCAGGCCCTCAGACGCGCTTGATAGATTTGACGGATCGTGCCGCGCTCACACTCAAGCAATACGAACGAGAAGTACGACCACAGTTCCGCAACCACCTGCTTGATCCGGCTCTGTTCCTGAGTTCGAAGGGCAAAAGACTTTCTTACGTCGCCCTGCAAAGCTGTTTTACACTACTCCTTGAGATCGCACGCAAGCACGGTGTAAATCTCCCGCCGAACCTCACGATTCACGACCTGCGCGCAAGTTTCGCGACGAACTTCATTGAGGCACACCCCGATCAGTTCTTTGAATTGATGGAGTTACTGGGGCACACCAGCCCTTCGTCGACGCGCCTTTATATCAGATCCAGGGGCAAGGAAAGGTGGGTGACGATGAAGGAGGCGCGTGGACCCAGGCTAGGCAAGACGGGTTTCGGTGCGATGGTCTACAACACGCAGGGGAGTGGATCCAACAGTGTGGCGTCTTAAGGAGTACGCATGGAAGGTGCACGGCATTGCTAACGCCGTTCAACTTCAGGCATTCATCGAAGCGAGGCTTGGAGTGATCGTAACGGTGCAAACTCTTAGGGCCCTACTGCGAAGCGAGCCACCTGCACCGCGGGCAGAAATGATTCAACTGCTATGCGATGTCTTCAACTGCCGTTCGGACGCTTTCTACGCTTTCACTCCGAATCCGGCGCGAACGCGGCAGTGGGCGAAAGACAAGTTAGAAGGTAAGAAGCCGTCCCGACTATACAAACATAAAGCAGCTGCGCCGTTTGATGAAGTTGTGAAAGCTGCAGATGAAACTGTTCGAAGCGAGAACACGCCAAAGCCAAAGTCGTTTGAGGCGACATTCACCGATCCCAGAATGCTCTACAAAGATAGGTTGGAACCCAAGGAGTCGATTTGAGTCAGTCAGCTAGGAAAGAGAGAATGGTAGGGTGGTGTCGGGGCTGTGGCAACCGTCGGAGGACAGTACTACTCGGGCAAATGATTTGCCAAGGCTGTTACGTGACTGAGCCGAAGCCTACCTGCGGCATCTGCGGTGAAGACAAGCGGTTCGTGGCAGACGCCGCTGGTGTCTGCCCCGACTGTGTCAAGAGAGCGGCATTACCCTCGGAAATCGAGTGTGCGAAGTGCGGAAGGAGCAAAGCGCCCGGCAAGGCCGGTGGAATTTATTGTAAGCACTGCGCAGGGAGGCTGAGTCGTGGGAAGGGTGTGTGCTCAGGCTGCGGCAAGAACAAATCGTACTATCATAAGAAGGATAAGCTGTGTAGTAGTTGCACCGTTAACCAGCACGCAAAGACAAAGCTGCGAAGAGACCTCGAAACCGTAAGCATATCGAACGAGTCCAATCTAGCTTTGTTTCGTCACCTCGTTGAGCGCATCAACTGGGAGACTGTCAACGAGGAAATCCGTCTCCGCCTCAGCGAGTTCGCCAGATTTCTTCAAAGCCATCACTTTGACGGCCCACTATCCTGGGTCAGCATCCATAAACTGAAGGCCGACTTGCCGGGCCTGAAGTACTACCGCGTACGCTATTGTCTTGAGCAACTGGGCGAACTCCTGTTAGACCCGCTTGAAAACGAGAACTTGGAAGACTGCAAGAGAAGGAACAAACCCGTCATTCCGATTTCCTTGCTGCCACTGCCAGCGAATGTCAGCGCGGTCTTTAAGAAATACGATCTCTGGCTCCGCACCGAGCGAAAGAACACATTCATAGTCAGGCGGAATCACTTCTTCACATTGGGTGACTTCTGGAAATGGGGCGCTAACCGGGGACTGGCATCGCTCGCTACGGCTGAAGCAGCGCATGTAGAAGAATACCTACATACACTCGGACTGAAATGGACGTGCCGACACTGCTCCTTCACCAAGAACATAACCACTAGGGGCGAGCTTGCGCCGACTGTCTGCGAAAATTTGGAGTGCCGCGCTCTTTGCTCCTTTGAAAAAGTGATCCGTTTCGCAGAGGAAAGCGTGCGGGGGTATCGCGCACGGCTCGGTATCTTTTACGGTTGGCTCAAGGACGTTGAACAAGGGATCGAAAAGAACCCTACGCCGAACACGCGGAAAAGAGGGAGTAAGTAGAAGAGACAAGGCTGGCGCCGAAGCAGAAACCACACAGGTACTATTGAATATTACGACTGGGAAGTGATCGATGCGCTTTTGAAAGCTATTGAAGACCCTAATATGCCGGCCGAAGAAGCGATGGTGCTCTATCTAATCCTTCATCACGCTTTCCACCCGGGAGAACTCGCGGCTGTACGAATCCCTTCGCAATGTCGGCCGAGAGCGCTCGGCGGGGAAGCGAATGAGTCCCTAGAAAATGTTCTCAGTCTCGAGTGGCTGCCGCGAGAGCTTTCGCGAGGTAAACAGTCTTTGGGGCGCAGCGGAAGAATTCTTAAAATGGAGCCAGCAGATGAGCCGTGGCTTCGAGACTTGGTCAGGCGATTCATGCGAGAACGCAATCAGAAACTACGAAATCCAAACAACCCATACCTATTCGTTGGCGCCCGCCGGAGCCCTCGCGGCGGGCCTGTATCCTATAAATATTTCCGCGCCCTGGTGGAGAGTGCCACTGCCCGAGTAACCGGAAGAGCGTGTACGATCCGGATATTGGGAAAGTGCTCCAAGCTCCTATATTCGGAGTTTGGCGGAAATGAAGGCTTTCGACATTTGGCCGAACTGGGTGTAGGGGAGCAAGGTCGCCGCAGCTACGCATGGGCCAAACGAGTGAGGGTAATTCCCAGGCGAATATTTCGGACCGGTGTACCGAACGGTCATGCGACTAAAGGGATTCTAGAAGTACCGGCCACCGATGTCTTCGGTAATCCTACCGCCTTATGAGCGGCGTGAGGATTGAAACCTTAGTTTCTGAGCTGCGTTAGCAGCTCTTATATACCCTCCCAGCCGTAGCGAGGAAGGCAGTCAAGGGCGCAGCGAACTGGTCTATAGTTCGCGGAGTTTATCGGAGCGCAGCGAAGACCCTTGACGGCCTCCACAGCGAAGGCTACTCCGGCGGCAAACTCTCTTGACGTTTGGTCCCTAAGAAAAAAGGTGAGGGCGCTTGCGCGTCAGTATGTTCTAACTCCGTCTGATGTGCTTCACAACTTAGCGCCAGCCCCCAGCGGGGGCGTTAGCGAAGTGAGCACTGCGAGGCGCGCCGAGCGGGCGAGCGAAGCGGAGGCGCAACGGGGAGATTAGATTAAAGGCGAGGCGTCTCGATAACAGAGATTACGTCCGGGCGCCTTTCCTGGGCGCGGGCTTTTGGAGGACGTAATCCGCTGTTATCGGATGACCGTCCTAGACAGAGGCGAGGGGCTTTGTCCTCGCCGGAGTCCCTTTGTTCGAAGGCAGTCGCAGCGGCGTTTTCCTGCGGCGCCGAAGAACTTGATAGTGGTTAATTTGGTGAGCTGTTGTGAAAATTTCTCACGCGGAAGGTTTTGGGCGATGAACTCGACCAAGAGCTTCGGGATCTGCTACAGCGTTTGCTGCGGAATGCCCAACGCACTATGATGCGGCTTCGCAATCCTGAAAAGTGAGCAGGGTTAATGAAAGGGAACGTCGCTTCCAGCCATG
>JANMQG010000215.1:0-4767 GCA_031370285.1 Chloracidobacterium sp.
TTCCGGTGGTCTGCGCTCCGCTTCGACCACCGGCTACTATCTCGGGTGGCCAAGAGACACTTACTGCGGCGGCGGCTCGAGCGGCTTGCCGGGATTCAGGAATTGCAAGCCACTATCGCGGAGTTGTTTGTTTAGGTTCGCGACGTCTTCAGCTAGAAACCGGTTCAGCTCGGCAAGGAAATCCTTCAACTGCTTCGACAGATCTTCAATTCTCACCAATTCATCTGCGGTGGGCGCGGCGGTGTAGCTGTCGAGGCCGCCGGCGACGCCATTGATTTGCTGCAAGAGCGGTCGCGGTTCATCCGGAAGTGCCGGCCCGGCACCGCCTGAGTTGTCAGGAGTGTTAACCAACTTCTTTTGAATTGCCGTCAGGCCGTCTGAGAGTTTCTGAACAGAATCATTCACTTGTTTGGGAACTTCAGTATTGTCCTTTAATGAAGTTTGTAGCGTTGTGATCTGCGTCTTCAAGCTCTGCATAGTTTTGCGAGCCGCCTCGGCAGACTTTTGCAACGCGTAGACTTTCGCAATCGCCTCATTCAACTTGCCACGATCTGCCTCCACGATCTGAATGCGCGGATCTTCCTGAACGGTCACGTTACCTGTTGCCGACTTGTCGCCCGCGCTAACTTTCACGACATACACGCCAGGTTGGACACGTGGCCCGCGCGGAGGGCCAAAGAAACCACCGCCTCCGCCCTGACCCTCCTGTGGTAGCGAAGGAGGATTGAGCCGCAGATCCCAAACCATGCGATTGAGCCCGGCTTCCTTCGGGCCTTTCAAATCGCGAACAACCGCACCGCTCTGGTCGGTAATCGTCAGCTTCACCTCGTCCTTTTCCTTGGGCTTGTCTTTCAAGTAGTAATTGATCACGGCGCCATACGGCGGGTTAGGCGCCGCGAACCACTTGTGGCCGGTGTTGCCCTTGCGACCGTAGAGCCGGAAGTGCGTCGCCGGCGCAACGTCGAAAAGATGCAGGTCGGAACTCAGGATATTTTCTGACGCGCGCTCCAGCGGGCTAAGATCGTCGAGCACCCAAACAGACCGTCCATGCGTGGCCAGCACGAGCGCATTGTCGCGCGGGTGGATTTGAATATCGTCGATGCGAACCAAAGGCAGGTTTCCTTTCAAACGTGTCCACCGCCCCCCTCGATCAAACGAAACGTAAGCGCCAAACTCAGTTCCCAGAAACAGCAGATTCTGATTGCGGGGATGCTCGCGAATAACGCGAGCCGTCACGCCCGCGGGTATGTTGGATCTAATAGCCTTCCACGAATCGCCGTAATCCGTCGTCGAGAACATGTAGGTGTTGTAGTCGTCAGCGCGATGACCATCAAGCGTGAGGTAAGCCGTGCCCTCAGCATATCGCGAAGGAACAACGCGACTAACGTAAGTTGCTTTAGGAACACCGGGGACCTTATCAGTAATGTTCTTCCAGGTCTTCCCACTATCGCGCGAGACTTGCAGATTGCCATCATCCGTCCCCGCGTAAAGCAGGCCTTCCTTAATGGGCGATTCTGCCAGCGTCACTATCTGTCCGAAAGTCTCGACGCCATCGTGGCGCGATAGTGTGGTCTTGTCAGGCAGTGCGCCCATGATCGGCAGCTTCTCGCGGTCCTGATCCTTTGTAAGATCGTCGCTCCAGGTCCAGGTGTTGCCGCGGTCAGTGGATCGGAAAACGCGATTGCCGGCGAAGTAAATCGTCCGATTATTGAATGAGGAAATGACGATGGGTGAGTTCCAGTCGAAGCGATAACGCTTCTCTCCGAGTCGGGCTTCCGGCCTGATGGATTTACGTTCGCCGGTTTTCAACTCCAGACGCGAAACGCTGCCGTTTTGGGATTCAACATAAATAATGCTCGGGTCAGTTGGGTCAACAACCGAATAGAAGCCATCGCCACCGCCGGTGCGATACCAATCGTCGTTGGTGATGCCTTCCTGGTTGAGCGTCCCGCTCGGGCCCGACCAGCTGCCGTTGTCCTGCAACCCGCCGTAGACCCAAAAAGGTTTCTGGTTATCCAGCGAGACTTCGTAAAACTGCCCGAGCGGGATCGTGTTGATGAAGTCCCAGGTGCGACCGCGATCGTAAGAAGCGTGCAGGCCGCCGTCAGAACCGGTCAGCACGTGATTGGAGTTTGCCGGATCGATCCACATCGCGTGATAGTCGCCGTGGATTCGTTGCACCAAATTTGAGACCCACGTTTTGCCGCCATCGTCGGAGTTGTACATGTTCGCCGCCAGTTGCCAGAGTCGCTGGTCGTTGTTTGGATCGATGCGGATCTGGCTGTAATACATCGGGCGCGAAGTCAGATCGCTCAGCTTGCGCCAGGTTTCGCCGCGATCATCGGAGCGAAACGTTCCGCCCTTGGCGTTTTCAACCAGCGCGTAAATGATGTTTGGATCGCGACGATAAATATCCAAACCGATGCGGCCCGTTATCCCTTCGGGCAATCCTTTCGTCAACTTGTTCCAGTTGGCGCCGCCGTCGATGGTCTTGTAGACGGCGCTGGCTGGGCCACCGCCATTGAATCCCCAGGGCGTGCGCCGGCGTTGGTAAGCGGCGGCGTAAAGGGTCATCGGACTCTGCGGATCCATTGCCAGATCGATCACGCCGGTGTCTTCGTTGATGAAGAGCACGTTTTTCCAGGTCTTGCCGCCGTCAGTCGTCTTGAATACGCCGCGCTCTTTGTTTGCTCCCCACAGATGACCCACTACCGCCACGTAGACAATGTTTGGATCGCGCGAATCGATAACCACGCGGCCGATATGTTTGGAGTCGCGCAGGCCCATGTTTTGCCAGGTCTTGCCGGCGTCCAATGATCGATAAATTCCATCGCCCCAGGATGAACTTTGCCGATTGTTTGGCTCACCGGTGCCCACCCAAATGATGCTGGGGTCGGACGGAGCAATGGCGATGTCTCCGATTGAGGTTGATCCCTGATCGTCGAAGATGGGATCGAAGGTGGTGCCGTTGTTGGTAGTTTTCCAGACGCCCCCGGTCGCGGCGCCAACATAGAAGGTGCTGGGATTACTTTCGACGACAGCTATGTCGTCAATACGCCCGCCCATGTTTGCCGGGCCGATGGCGCGAAACTGAAGGTTCTTCAGGAACGTGTCGTCGAGTTTGTTTTCGCTCTTGTCCTGAGCCACAACAACTCCCGAACTGCAAGCTACCAGCAGCAAAGCCAGAACTAGTGGTACAAACGTCGGCGCGCTTATCTCATGGGCTGGTTTTGTCAAAATCATTTTCATAGGGTCCTCTGGAGAATGAAACTCAGCGGCAAGACGAAAAATCCTGTCCTTCATGATGCATTACGACAGAGAATACTCTGTCCGATCTGGTTAGAGAGCAAACAAAATATCACAAGGGGCCTGTCGCTGCACCCGTTTCTCGCGATGGCGGCCTTATCCTCTCGGTGCAGTCTCTCGGTCCTCAGTGGCTCTATGGATGAACGTGGAAAGGCCTCCAACACAGAAACGCGAGGAGGCAGAGAACTGCGGGCGAATTAGTGTTTCTTAGCGAAAAACCCGACTCGCATCTAAAGTAGGTAGGTTGGCTGCGGATATCGATCGGAAGTGGGTTTGAGTTAACCGTTCATGGAGCGGGGCAGTTCGGGCCGCAGAAGGGTGCGAGCGGAAATAGTCGGTGCAAGATGGCTGGCTAGCAACAAAGAACGCGTATAAGTAGGAACAAACCCACCAGACCGGGAGAGAGCGTGAAGGACCATTCTACGAGCGGACTGCGCCGTTTGAAGATGCGACGGAAGATTACCATGCCGCTTTTCCATCCGTCTTGTTGGTATAACGGGAACAGATTCGCGAAGGCGAGCACGAGATTGAGAGTACCAAAGAAAGTACCCCAGGCTATGGCGCCGAGAATGAGATTCACTGCAATACCTGCGAGCAGCACGAACAATTGTTGGAATAGCGGGCGCTTCTGCAAGGCGGACATGTCCATTCGGATGTAGGCGCCGAGCGGTAATAGATGGAGTTGATAATCAACGCCATTGACCCGGTAACCAAAAAGCCTACGGCCCCAACCGAATCCGGCCTGGGTGACCGGAACCCGGCAGGCGCGAGCCGCAAAAAAGTGCCCCATCTCGTGAAGCACGAGCGCGGCAGAAAAACTCAAGATGGCATTGATCGCGGAAACGTCCATTTTATTGACTCGCCAACCGGCGAAATTGATCAGCGTGGCAGGGAAGAGACCCGAGCCTCAAGCAGTCTCAAGTCCTGTAGCTCTTCCCTAATATCCAGAATCATGTATAGCAGGGGGCACACGATTACTGTGGCTTGCAAGACGCCGATGCCTCTAGTCATGACAGCGCCGACGAGAAACGCTAGCGTGAGTGCGACGACATAAATCCTGAGGGCAAACATACAGTCTCCGATAGAAACAACCGAGGCGAGTCTTAATCCAGGTCGCATGAAACGCCCGGTGCCGCTGCGGTCCGCTCCACCAACGCGATGACTGAAGACTCCTGCCGTGATACAGCGGTTGATTTACGCTTTGTTTCCTTACCGAGTTCAGTCATGCAATCAGGATGGAGATTAAAGCTTCCTGCCAGTAGCTTGACTGTTCCGGAGATTAGGCGGTCGCAGTGGTCACAAATGATTCGCATTGTCGTTCTCCTGTGCGCCGGGATAAACCGGCAGGTTGTATTGAATGAAAGTTTCAAACGTTAAAGGTCTAGCCAACCGTGACGACCCCGAGTCATGCGTCGCGTGGAGCAATCCACGAGTCGAAGCGTTGACAGGGGAAAGTGCAGG
>JANMQG010000221.1:0-6933 GCA_031370285.1 Chloracidobacterium sp.
CTGCGGGGTTGCCAGCCCCGAAAAGTGGCTGGGCCAGCAGGACTGCAATGCCTAATAACATAGCGCCGGTTACGGACTTCATAACGATCTCCTTCATTCACGCGGGAACACTTAAAATAGGCGGTTCCCAAAGGCCCAACGACCGCCTTCAGCTGCGGCGCGCGATCAGCATTCAAGCTGAGGGAAAAGGGTTACTCAAGAAGCATGCTATCGCGCCGTCAGCTGCAAGGCTTTGTTCGATGCCGCCGTTGAAACTAACGCGAACGCTCCTCGATTATTTGGCGCAGAGCTTGATTCACCGCCGCGGAATCAGGAAACACCTTGGCAACATCAGCTTCCAGCACCACTATGTTAGTACCTTCAGCATACTGCTTGGCGTATTTGCCTATTACCCCTTGGCTGAAATCATATTCGTCTAACATCTCAATTTCGCTATTTGTTTTCTCGCTCATAATCTTTCCTTTCTCGCGGCGTTGCACCCCGAGCGCTTATGATCCTGATGATGTCTCCGCGATAGGTGTGCACGACAACCAAATTGTGCTGCAAGCCTGACTGGTCCAAAATGACAAACCTTCCCTTCTCATCAGAATGTAAAGGATCGGGGATGGTTCGAGCTAGCGGGTCGGCAAAGATGGTTGAGGCTTCAGAAAAGGACACGCCGTGCTTCTTCAGGTTTTCTAAGGCTTTGGCATCATCCCACTCGAAGGTAAAACTCATAGCCCAGAATATACGTTGCTTTGCAAAGGCAGGAAAGGCCTCGAACGCCCGGCATCAGCGGCGAGCGCCCATTCACGTGCATGAGAAAGGCGCTCAGGCGCGAGTTCGCTGCATGCCGTTGTTAGGCCGAAGCCGCGGAAGAATTTGCTATCTCTCGAAACTACGCACCGCCATGTTGCCTTCGTCCATCCTGATCATGTGCCCCTTCCTCCCGTCGCTCGTGACGTAAACGTCCCAGTGGGTCTCGCTGCGCGGGTTGCCGACAAAGGAGAAGGACATGGTCCCGGAGCAGTCACTTTCCAGAGTGTAGGTCCCTTCCAACTTCTCCCGGCCGATTCTCCCGCCGCGGCTCGAAGATTGTTTGCCGGTTAGCTTGCCTGAGCCGTCGAAATTGAAGAAGCCGTAATGCATGCGCTGCACGCCGGGTTCCAGTGCTTCGATGAAGCCTCGCCCCGTAAACACGTACCGGCCCTTCAGAGTCCCCACTGTACATTTCTTCTGGGCGAGCGTGTTCGTAGAAAGCAATGTTAAGGCAAGAGCTGCGAGTACGGTCACGTAGGGCGACATGCTTACCTCCCTCGGTTGTCACCGGCAAACTGCGTCACTGTTGATGCGTCCACTGTGCTGTGCGGCCTAACGCTGGAGCTAACCGGCGCGCATCAACCTGATTGATGAGAGACAAGCTTATTGGCGCGCCGGTTCAGCGACTTGTTATGCCGCTGCCGCTGAACAGCCTATCTCTTCTCGCATCACTTATTTCCGAGACTGGCTAGAAATTTGAGCACAGCCTCATTAAATGCCTGGGGATTCTCACGCGGCGAACCGTGTCCCGCCTTCGGGATAATAGCCTGCTCAGCTTTTGGAAGAAGACGCGCAAGCTCCTCGTTGACCAGCTTGTGAATCTTGATCGTATTTTCGCCGGTCATAATCAGAGTGGGAATACGCAACCGCTTTACTTTATCTTTAGACAAGTTTGGGAAAGGATCGAAAGATAAAGTGTTTGCTTTGAAGAAGCGGGAGTTCTGCATGGCAGCGGCACGAGCTTCTGGCAGAAGATTGTCAAACCTGCCCTTCCCCATGACGCCGTCCACAAAAAACTTCATCGCCCCCTCGTCATCTCCTGCCTTAAACGCTTCCGTGGCAGGCTCCCAAATAGCAGTCATAAAGTCCTTGTACGCAGCCGCACCGTTTGGAGAGTCTCTTACCCACTCATGAACAGGAGGCTCCGCGAGAACGAGGCTGCGAACCATCTCGGGGTGTTTGACGGCTAGCACTAACGCCGTGAATGCCCCGATGGATGTACCAATAAGATGTACGCGTCCGAGCCCCAGCTTACGGATAAGTGCGGCCAGGTCGTCCGCTTCTGTATACGCCGAATGATACGTTGCCGTTAGCGGATTATTGTTCGGATAATGATAGCGGCGGCTGTATGAGATGACGCGATATTGTGGGGTCAATACCTTCATCTGAGGCTCCCAGGAGCGGTAATCACCCTGACCTCCGTGGAGTAGAATTAGTGGTTCCCCTTGCCCCTGCTCGATGTAATGCAGTTCTATACCACGAACATGAATCTTTGTCGGCTGAACGCTTTGACCAGTAGCCTGCGCGCAGAGCAGTAAAGAAAGTAGGGTAAGGAAAGCAAGTCTCATCATTCGTCTGTCATACCTTATCTTTACGCAGTACAGCTCAACGCCACACTTTTCTGCGGCATAACGACGGCCTTCAGCGGCGAGCGATTACGCTCAACTTTCGTCTCACCTTTCAATCAAAGACACGCTCAACCGAGTCCGCTGCAGGGCTTTGATATGCGACCCTGGCCAAGTGATCGGCGCGGGCGGAGCCAGCCACAAAACGCATGATTGCGTGTCCCACCACAACGATCAAGATGTAAGTCGCGGAGTCTGCGAGGATGGGGGCAATGCCCGGCCCAAAAACCATCCACTTCGGGAAGGTCATTGCGTACAAATAGTCCCGCGGCGGACCCACGATCGCTACGATGGCCACGCACACCGCCAACCCCCGCCAGCCGAACCGTCTGGCCACCCGCCAAGTAACGAGGTAGATTGGCATACACGAGATGGCGAGCCCCAGGAGAAACAGCGGAACGAAGTATGACGTTGAGGCAAACGGTATTTTCCACCAGCCAAGTCGTTCGCAGAGAGTTATGACCCACAGCGCCATCAACGCGACCACTGCCCCACCGATGGATGCCCCCACGACGCGACGTGCAGTCGCCCGCGTGAAGTAAATCACCGCGACCGACGCAGCCAGGTACAAGCTAGTCATCAGGAGTATTTGTTGCGTCGTCATCCGATTCTTGAGCTGCCGCATAACGCTGGCCTTCAGCTGCGGCGCGCGATCAGCATCCGACCAGATGGAAACAGATTACTTGAGAAGCACGCTATCGCGCCGTCAGCTGCAAGGCTTTGTTGGGCGCGTTCTTCGCTGTCAGCGACAACTCGCATTACACCTCTCTAAATCAATTGATCATCTCGCCAGACCATCTATCCCGACCGCGCCAATACGGACATTGAGGACAAGACTCACCTGCCGGATAATCGATCCCCTCCTCGTGCGGGCAGCCAATAATGCGGTCAGCCATCACCACCGACATCACCTGGTGCTCACGCAGAAACGAGCTTATCTCATGACCAATCTCATCATCGTGCCGAAGATCGCGCTCTTCGCTATGCCATGTCTCCAAGATATCCGGCTCGGCTCCTTCACGTGCGACTATTCCTACCGCAACCTTGCTCGCTCGCTCGGCGGTAGAACCATAGAATGCGATCGTCGCCACCGGGTAGCCCCGAAACCCCCGCTTAGCGCGCTTCGCCAATTGGCTCTTGCTGCGATGTTTGATCTTCATCTGCCAGTTTCCATCACGAAGCGCCCAACGCCCGGCATCACCCGCCGCGCATTCAACGCATCAAGCACGGCGTCTTGCGGATGAGAGCAACGCTATTCGCGGTCGGGTGCATGCCATTGTTAGGTGGCGGTGATCGTTCTAGTGCCCCTTCTACGCCAATTGGCGAGTGCCTAGAAAATATCAAGGTCGTGGCCGGTGACGACCTTGCCTTTATAAAGCTTTTTAATCTCCTTCAGCAATACTTTCTCCGGATTTAGACCCTTGGCGCCTATATTTGGGCGATGGTAGAGAATCAGCAAGCCTGGCTTGGCCCGCGTCGCGATATCCGCTAACTCCTGAGAGGAAGTATGAAGGTTTTTGCGCATTGCCCGATCCTCAGGCGTGGCAGCGTTCAGGGTGGCCATGCTATAAGCTTCGTGAATGAGCACGTCACAGCCGTTGCAGTTATCGACAATGCTTTGAGTTGGCCCCGTGTCGCCGGAGATCACAATTATGCGGTCGGGAGTTTCAAAGCGGTAACCGAACGCCTCGATATCACCGTGTTTGACCAGAAACGCCTTTACCGTGACGTTCTCGTCTTTGTATATAATGCCCGGTTCGATTTCGTGAGAGTTTACTCTAAATCTTTCATCATTGGGGTTCCGGCGAAAAGCCTTAAGAGTGTACTCCGTCATATTGTTTAGCCCCGTTGGGCCATATACTTCAAGCGGTACTTTTCTGCCGATATCGCGCGACTGGGCCGGCTGAAAGATGAGATCGGGATAGCCAACCGTGTGATCCGCATGCAAGTGGGTCAGGAAAGCGACTCTAATTTTCGGGGGATATAATCCTTCGACTCCTTTCTTGTACGCCGCTCCGGCCCGTCGCACCACGCCCGGCCCAAAGTCGATTAGATAAGGAGTGCCATTGACGACGATTGCGGTGGCTGGCCCCGAACGCTCAGGATCCCAGCCAGGCGTACCCGTCCCAAGCATTACGATCTGAGTTTTTGGAGACGAGGTTTTGTTTTCAGACTGTGGGAAAGCCGTTACAGGCAATAGCAATAACAGAAGGGCAATCACTAGAACGTTCATGGTTTGATAGGGTCTGCTTTGGGTTATCATTAGATTTTCCTCCGAATCATGGTATGTCCCCATAGGACACGAGAGCCACCTAACGCTGGCCTTCAGCTGCGGCGCGCGAGCAGCATCCGAGCCGACGGAAAAGAGATTACTTGAGAAACACGCTATCGCGCCGTCAGCTGCAAGGCTTTGTTATGCGGCGGCGTTTAGGAGTGAGAGGCTGCTAACAAGGCTTTCTCGACTACGGCTGGTATGCTGATTGGGTGAAAACGTTCAGCATCGAAAGCGTAATCCTCTCCGCTCTCGTCAATTACGCGTATCAGACCTTCCGCTTCCGCTTCCTCGTCGGGAATGGAACGGTAAATCTTGCCCATCTCTAGAGATGCCGGATAGCCTTTATTATCCAAGCAAACCACAAATTGAATCGGCTCTTTCTTCTTCATAACTAATCCAAAAACGGTAGCTTCAATTTGAATTCTCTTTTTCCAATCCCGTGCGATTCATACCAATGAATCTCAGCCAAGCGTATCCTACCATTTGGCAGGCGCACCCGGACAACGCCTTTAACCTTCCGCCACCTGGCTCCGCCATACAACTTACGAAGACGTGCTCGGTCGCGAACACCTCCGCCCCTGGCAATTGTCTTTACCTCGGTGATTTCGCCTACAAGCTCAAAGTCCATTGCGAGGATTTTACGGGACACTCAAGTGAGCCGCATAACGCTGGCCTTCAGCTGCGGCGCGCGATCAGCATTCAATCTGGGGGGAACAAGGTTACTTGAGAAGCATGCTATCGCGCCGTCAGCTGCAAGGCTTTGTTGGCAGCGCGCTCCGATTAGTGCTGGATCCGAATTGAGCCATCTGCGTTTCTCGGAACGTCATCTTCAATACGAAATGGTGGCGACTGTATCGCGGTGGCCCAATCGGCGCTGGGAATCACACTGCGAAAGACAACGAACCGAGCCAGATCATTTTTGCGGAAAGCATCCATTGCGCCAAAGGCTCCTCCATCCATTACCTTTACAGATGAGCCAGGTAATAAATAAGTGTAAACAACAGCCGACTCATTACTTTCAGGTTGAAGGCAGAATTCAAAATGCGGAACGCTGAGCGTCTGCCAACTCTTCGATGGTTCGTCGAATCTCTGAATAGCATAAGCGTAGTCAAGCGGTGGATGAAGCGTATCGCTAGGGAACCTGCACGCCGGCAACCTCACAGGCAGAAGGGAAAAGTTAGATACTTCTGCCCAGTACATCTTTGTCTGCCCGGGAATCGCAATATTGAAATCTTCATTAAGAGCATCAACATGCAACCCATAAGATACCAGGTGCCCGTACCGCTGACGATGTCTCCATTCGACAACAATGACCGACAACGACGCCACAACCATCAGGCCAACTATCAACTTCAGAATAAATGCTTTTGTAACTTTCATTATCGCTAGCTGCCAACGCTGGGCATCAGCGGCGCGCACGAACCGCCGCTGCATATAAGTCTTGCATGAGAGACATGCTAATTGCGCGTCCGCTGCATGCCGTTGTTATGCCGCCCACTGATTAGATAGGTTCTCCTTTTGCCGCCGAGGGTGAGCAGCGAGGACACCGCCGATTGTGTGCGTCACAACTATTACTACCGTATTCATTGCCACAGGTGCGACAACGCATCACCCATATTTTGGCAAAGGGGTGAGTCGTACTTCGATTATCCGTCTTTAACACAAGCTCCTGCCGGTTACTGTTTGTCTCGCCAATTTTCATCTGACACCTCAACGCGAAGCGGCATAACGATCGAGTTGACGCGGGCGCGCGGCAGCGACAACGTGAAAAAGAAAACGATAGTTGAGAGACGAGCTATCGCGCCTCGCGTCCAACGATTTGTTGGGCGGCGATCCCCGTGGCAACGCGAAGCGATTCAACCGCGGTAACCATCCAAGTTTCCCAACCATCAACCGCCTCCGCAACCACGTAATGCTGCCTCAAAGGAAACGCGGAGCGACGCAACCTAACTAACACATCGCCCCGTCTCAAACACAGGAACCAACCCACGCAACGTTCGTCAAGCGCAACTGATTTCCCGTCGCAAGAGATTCAAGCATCGAAACCAGCAACAACCAAACCGGTAAGTTTGGTTTGCCAATTTAAGGTTTAGCCGCCGAACGGTTGAGTTGACGCGGCGGGAGACAACTGCGTTACGGACAAGTTGTCGACGACAAGCCCGCTGGTTCCGCTCGCGTCCAACGATTTGTTCGGCGGCCCGCAAGACGAACCGTTCAAGCGTGATCTTCCATACC
>JANMQG010000230.1:0-35481 GCA_031370285.1 Chloracidobacterium sp.
TCTCGCTTGGTCACGGGATCCACGCCGGCATCCACTTCCGCAGCTCAACCTACTGGTCGATCCTGCTGGGTGAGCAGGTTGCGCTCAGCTGCCTGCGGGACCGGGCTAAAGGCTATAACGAGCCGTTCACTATCAACATCACGAAATTCGACGGCACGACGGCAACCATCAGCAACCAATAAACCCTAACCAGGAGGGCGACCGCGCAAAACGTCGCCCCCCTTTGAGCAGTTAACCCCGTAGCTTGACCAAGGTTGCCGGGACCACTGCCCAAGCTCAATTAGACAGCTAACCAAGGGCAACCCGCAGGTGCAGCTTGCCCTCTTGTTCGAGCAATCGCAGCACGGATCCACCCGTTCGCAGAACGCCAACCTCATTCTGCCGGTTGCGGCCTTTGCGGGAACAGGCTGCGAAAAGGTCTTACTAATTGGAATCAACTATTGAGCTGTTACGCAATTTTTTCCAGCTCGTCGAGAATGGTGCTCGTTTTCACGCGGAAGAAATAATTTTGCCGGACCTCGGCGAAGCGGACCACGCCGGCCCGGTCAATGATGTAGATGGATGGATGAGGGATGCCACGTTTGTAAGGTGTCCAATCATTCTTAACGCCATACTGAAGTATCACCGCTTTCTTTTCATCCGATAGCATAGGAAACGGAGTTTCAGTCTTCGCCTTATACTTGCGCAGTGTATCCGGCGAGTCAGGCGAGACTGTCAGCACTTCCGCCCCGAATTGTTTGATCCGATCGTAAACGCGACGCACCTTGCCCAGGTGCATTAAGCAAAGCGGTCACCACATGCCCCGATAAAAGAGCAGCACAATACTCTGCCTGCCGGCAAAGTTTGCCGGGCCTAACAACTGTCCGGAAGCGGCTTCCACGAGTGTGAAGTCAAACGCCTTATCACCCGGCTTAAGGATTCCCGTGCCCATTGCTCACCCCCACGAACCTATTTCATTTCGGAAGACTCTTCACCTGCTGAAAGCGCGAGAGGGCGAGGAAGGTGTTTCACCGAGTGCACGTGAGTTCACTTCGCCGCCAGTTCAATCGCCTTTGCGCCCAGCACGCGACGGCTCGCTCGCTCCTGCACGAAGATCACGGCTCGCAGATTGGCGCGCTTCCAGCCATTGGCTATGGTCACGATCGGCTCAGCCGTTAGAGCCACCGCCGCGGTATTGACACTGCCAATGACTTTGAACTGCCGCACGACGGCGATGTGGCGCAGGCTCCGCCCGGCGTTCTCGCCACGCGCGACCTGAGAACGCAGATCGTTTTCGGTAATCGCCAGCATGACCTCCGCTGTATCGCCGGAGCTAACCGCCGGCACATTTTCCACGCGCACCAAAAGAGCAATTCCGTCCGGCTTCTTTCCGGAGGTATTCGGCGCCAACGAGACTTGCACTGAAGCCTTCGGCGCGCGCGCTGCGTTGGAAATCGCTTCGCGCGCTTTGTCCATGTTGCTGCCGACGAATTCCGCCTGACCATCGACAATCATCTGCGGTGTATAGACTCCATCCTTACCGAAGGCTTGCGCGTATTCGCCCTGGCGCGCGCTGAATGCGCCGGATGAGTAGGGGTCGGCCCAGCCGAGGTGGTTCCAGTAATCCACATGCTCCCCCAGCGCGATCACTTCCGTGCCGGACACCGGCTGCGTTTGTTCCAGTTGGATCAGCAGGGCATCGGCAGGCGGGCAACTCGAACATCCTTCGGACGTGAACAACTCCACGATCACAGGCGTCGAGGTGCCTTGAACGGCGGACCGCGAATCTGCGCTCTTAGGTGTTGCGGAAGTTAATGCCCGGCGCTCATCACGATTAGAGACGGCGGAGATCGCAAGGAATCCAAGCGCCGCTACTGCCAGAACTGCCAATAATTTCATTTCGTGTTCTTCTACCTTACTTTAGGTTTATTTGAACAATCCATTGTACCTCAAAGAGCGTCCTGGCCCGCGCTGCCTATTTTCGCTTGTCTTTGGGAAGTACTGTGAAACAGTTGAGCCCGACAAACACGCGGTCGCCTCGTCGGAGTTTAACTTCCAGAGTCTCCGGTTTCGGTCTGGTGACCATTATGGGTTTCGCGGTCTGGCTTTCCGGGGTTTCAGTAGTTAGATAGTAAGGCGTGTCGCCAGTTTCGCTTGCGCCCCCAGCCGGATCGAGTCTGATCCGCAGTCGCTCATAAGCTCCCACAAAACTTGTCTCCTCGACTATGCCGCTGGACAGACAAGCGCAGCCGGATGGTAGCGGTTGCGTTTTGCTCAACGAGACATCCTCGGGCCGAAAAATTATTCTTACCGTTTCGCCTTCCCTAAACTTCCCACCTTCAATTCGCGCCGGAATCAGTGCCGAGAAAATCTCAACCTGATCCTTGCGGACAATACCATCAAGAATATTGGCCGCGCCGAGAAAGGTCGCAACATACTCGCTGGCCGGATTGTTATAAACCTCAGCAGGCGTCCCGATCTGCTCGATATGACCCACATTGATAACAGCGATGCGATCGCCCAGTTCAAGCGCTTCCTCCTGGTCGTGCGTAATGAAGATTGCCGGGACGTTCACCTTTTTTAGGAGCGCACGAATCTCGCGCCTCAAGTGACTTCGCGTTTGCGCATCAAGCGCGCCGAATGGCTCGTCGAAAAGCAGCACTTCGGGCTTGTACGCCAGCGTGCGGGCAATCGCCACGCGCTGTTGTTGCCCCCCGGAAAGCTGTGATGGATATTTCTTGCGATGCTCCTTGAGCTGTACTAACTCGAGCAGTTCGTTAACTGTCTTCTTAACTTCCTTGCGCGGCCGGTGGCGGATGCGCAAACCGTAGCCGATGTTTTTCTCCACCGTCATCTTCGGAAAAAGCGCATACGATTGAAAGATGACTCCCACGCCACGCTCGCGGGCGGGGAGCTCGGTGACGTCTTTGTTGTGAAGAATGATTTTGCCGGTGTAGGGCTGTTCCAAACCGGCAATGATCCGCAGAATGGTCGTCTTACCGCTTCCCGACGCGCCAAGTAGAACGAGGGCCTCTCCCTCCGCCACATGGAAGGTAATGTTTTGGAGCACACTCGTCTGGCCAAAACGTTTGCTCACACCCACAATGCTGGCAGCGTAAGCTGGGGCGCTCTCGTTTGAAACAGGCTTCACCTTGTTTTCCATCACTCTGGCCACTTGAGCCATCACCAAATACCTCAATCAAAGCAAAGTCTAAAGTCCAAAGTCCACTGTCCGAGGTCCAATGTCCGCATGCGAATCCTGACTTTGGACCTTGGACTTTGGACATCGGACTGAGTTTCTTTCAATCGACATCAAGCCAATCCCTAGCGAAAAACAATACGCTGAAAATCAGGAATGAAAACAACGCCAGCACAATAGCGATTGCGTTGGCGGCTTCAATCTGCCCTTCGTTGAATTTGGCGAAGATGTAAAGCGGCGCAGTCTGCGTTCGCCCGGCCAGGTTGCCAGAAACCATGATCGTTGAGCCAAACTCACCAACCGCGCGAGCAAATGTCAAAAGCGCGCCAGAAACAATCGCGCCACGCAACGAAGGCAGGGTGACGTGCCAGAACGTTTGCCAACGGGTCGCTCCTATCGTAGCCGATGCCTCTTCCAGCGAACGACTCATCGTTTCAAACACCGGCTTAATCACACCAAATGCCAGCGGGAAAGTGACGAAGATATTCGCGAGCACAATCGCACTGGCCGTGAACATGATTTCGATTCCCTGCGGCCGCAGCAGCCGGCCCAACATTCCGTAAGGGCCCCACAACATCAGCAGCGCCACGCCGGCAACTGCCGTCGGAATCGCCGTGGGCAGCGAGATCGTAACGATGAGCGCATTGCGTCCCCAGAAGGTGTATCGCGAAAGCACGTAAGCGGCGAAGAGACCAAAGACAACATTGAACACCGTCGCCCAGAAGCTTGTGACCATGGAGAGCTTAAGCGCAAAAATTGCATCCGGCGCCGTGAGGGCCGACCAGAAACTTGCCAGACCCTTACTGGTGCCAAAAATGAAAATCGAGAGGAGCGGCAGGAAGACCAGCGGCAGCATCATGAATACCAGCATGCCGATGCTCAGGGGCCGCGCTAAATCGAAGCCGCGCACGTGACGCATTGTCGGTATCAGTGAACTCATCAGGTCGGTCCTAAGTGAAGAGTGAAAAGTTAAAAGTAAAAAGCTGGCCTTTCAGTTTTCGGTATTGCTCTTCACTTTTCACTCTTGACTATTTACTGCTCCGCCACCTTTCACCCTTCACTTTTCACTATTTCCTGCTCTTCACCTTGTTCTTAAAGACCTGTTCGATCACCTCCGGGTAGGCTCTGTCCCAGCCGCCGAAGTAGTCGATCGTAAATGGCATCTCGATATGTCCGAACTCATTATTCGCTTCATTAAGGGCGTTGTCAGTCACTGCGTAGAAGTGGTATTTCACGAAAGCCCTCTGGGCTTCATCGCTCCAAAGATATTGGATGAAAGCATCCACTACCGGGCGTCTTTCCGCCGAGACATTGCGATCAATGACGACCACTGGATGCTCGCTGAAGATAGTAGCTTGCGGAACAACAATCTCTAATGGCTTGCCGCTTTCTTTCATCAGTAGACCTTCGAGCTCATAGGTTATTAGCGCGTCGCCATTGCCAAGTTCGAAGGTTGTTCTGGCTTCGCGTGCGGACGCGGGCGTGACGAAAACATTTTTCCAGATTGCCTGAAGCGTTTGCAGCGCGCGGGCCTGGTCCGGCTCTCCGCTCTGCTTCTCTGACTTGATCAACTCCGATCCGTAGATCGCGAGGATCGACCATTGCGCTCCGCCTGAGCTGACCGGATCCGGGTGAATCAACTTAATACCTGGCTTGGCGAGATCCGGAAAGTCGTGGATCCCTTTCGGGTTTGCGCCCTTGACGAGAATCACGAATGGCGTTTTGTTGACAATGCCTTTGTAGGGCAACGTATGCCAATCAGAAGTAACGAAGCCTTTCTCCTTGAGTAGCTGGGCATCGCGATCGATTGCAAGAATCGCAATGTCGGCCGGCACGCCTTGCAAAATCTGATTAGTCACCGTTTCTGAGCCGGCAAACGACGACGTGAAGTGAACATCCTGGCCGTGCTCTTGTTTCCACTTGGCCACGAAACCCGGATAGATCGCTTTCTCAAGCGACTCCTTCATGATCGAGAAACCGTAGAGCGTTATATTGAGGCCGCCCGTGTCCGTAGTCGGTGTGGGCAAACAACTGCCGGCGAACAGAATAAAAGCCAGCAGGGCGGCGTATGCGCCAAGCGACATGTTGAGTGTACGTTTCCTCAAGAGCTCAGCCTTTTCCTATTTCGTCCGGCTCGATAGCAGCCGCGGCGACGTTAGGGTTGCGGGGTTTAATGGTCTATACCATACCTTCGACCGTTCTGGAAAGATATTGCAGTCTCCGTCTATGATGGCGGCTAAATGTCCTCTTTCAATGACAAACCCGTTCGCTGTAGAGTCAGACTGTGAAACGAGAATTAATCACTTGCGCGTTGCTCATCGTCACACTTGCCGGCGCCGGCTGCCGATCTGAGGCTACCAAGAATGGCCAACAGGACCTGACGATTGCCGCAGCGTCGAACCTGACAGATGCCTTCGCGGAAATCGGTCCAAAGTTTACTAGTAAGACTGGCATCCGGGTGGTTTTCAGTTTCGGTTCCACCACGGATTTAGCGAAGCAGATTGAAAATGGCGCGCCCTTTGATGTCTTCACAGCTGCCGACTCCGAACATGTAGAACAACTCGAAACCAAAGGCTTACTTACGCCGGGAACGCGCGCGATTTATGCGCGTGGCCGGCTGGTAATGTGGCTGCCGCCGGGCAGCAACCTAAAGGCGGAGCGGATTCAAGACATAACCGCGAAACCGTTTGAGCGGATAGCGATCGCCAAGCCGGATGTTGCTCCCTATGGACGTGCGGCAGTTGAAAGTCTTAGAGCCTTGGGGATCTGGAATGACATCGAAGGGAAAGTCATTTACGCGCAAAACGTTTCTCAGGCGAAGCAGTACACCGCTACCGGCAACGCCGAGGTCGCTTTCATTCCCCTCGCGCTCGTGAAGATGGGTGAAGGAAGCTACCTCGAAATCGGTGATGAGTTGCACCAGCCAATCGACCAGGCCCTGGGAATCATCAGGGAATCGACGAAACAGAAGGCGGCTCGGCGCTTTGTAGACTTCTTACTGAGTGCGGAAGGACGAGATCTCCTGGCAAAGAATGGGTATCGCAGACCGCCACCGGACTAGAAAATCCGACCGAACCCTACTATTCATACACCGCAACTTTAGGCGAAAGAGGCCAAGCGTGATACCTTCCACCCTGTTCAAACCTGACATGCGGCTGCTGGCTATGTACGCCAACGCGCATAACTGGTATGCTGCTGCCGAAAAATTCGCCCCTGACACAATTTGGAACGACTGATCCCCGTTCTTTCGCCCGCACTTTCAAACAAGACCGCACCAGGGTATTTCAGTTTGGGCTCTTAACTGTGGTAACCGATTGACGGAAGAAGTCTATGAAAATCCTATTGTATAACCCTGACAACGGTGTGACGCGAAACTTCATGCCGCACCTCTGGATGTTTCTGCTTCAGGAGCTCACCCCGCCCGGCCATGAAGTGATTTTGATTGACGGCAACGCGAAGGCGATGAGCGACGCCGAGATCGTGCGCTACGTGCAGGAGAATAACATCGGACTTGTCGGCATCGGGGCAATGACGAGAATGGTAGCGAAAGCGTATCGAGTCGCCACCGCGATCCGCGCCGTCGGCGTGAAGGTGGTGATGGGCGGACCGCACGTCACGGAGTGTCCGGACGAAGCGATCGGTCGAGACGGCGGGCCGCGCTATGCAGACGCTGTGGCTTTGGGCGAGGCAGACGAGACCTGGCCGTTGATTGTTGCAGACGCAGCGCGCGGCGAACTTAAGGAAGTCTACCAGCCGGAGCGGGATGCGAAGGGTGTGGATGTCAAGCCGAGCCTACAACCCTATCCGTCGATTCCCTGGGAGAAGCTTGATCTTAACCAGTTTAGCCTAGTGCCGAAAATGTTCCGTTCCTTTTTGTCTGGACTGGGCGCCGGCTGGGGATCGTTTCATGTCGTGCCTTTGGAAACGGGACGCGGCTGTCCTTATGGCTGCGAGTTTTGCACCGTCACGGGATTCTTTGGCGACTCGATTCGCTTTCGCACCAACGAGAGCGTCGTAGATGAACTTCTGCGACTCAAAGAGCGCGCGCGCCAACAGCGCGGCCAGATCGCAGTCTTCTTCATTGACGACAACCTGGCCATCAATATCAAACGCACGAAGTCGCTGCTGCGTGACATCATCGCGGCGGATGCGCAGTTGCCGTGGGTCGCGCAGATTAGCGCTAACCTGTTGCGTGATGAAGAACTTTGCGACCTGATCGCCGCATCTGGCGGCCAATGGGTCTTCATCGGTATGGAGTCGATTGATCCGGCGAATATGGCTGACGTCAATAAGAACTTCAGCAAGCCCAGCGAATATGGGGCGGTGCTCCAACGTTTGGCTCAGCGCAACGTCTATGCGATCACTTCTTTTATTTTTGGCATGGACAACGACACGGTCGGCGTTGCCGATCGCACGATTAAAGAGATCCACTCATGGCCTCCGGGTCTGCCGGTTTTTGGCCAACTCACGCCCTTTCCCGCGACACCGCTTTACGATCGTTTAGCGAAAGCCGGACGGCTTGCGCGCCCGAAACACTGGATGGACTTCGCGCCTTTCTGGATGGCGCATACGCCGCTCAAGATGACAATTCAGGAAGCGCGCCAGGAAACCGATCACGCGTGGCGAGTTGCATACAGTCCGGAACGAAACGCTGAAGCAATCAATTCGATCAGCGCGGCGCCGTTCCGGTATCGCCTCAGTCATCTGGTTTCACGCCTGTTTTTCCGCGGCATCTATTTTCCGCAAATGAACAAGCGTGCCTGGCTGAAGCTGGTCTTGCAAAATCGGCGCCCCATCTTCAGCCTCACCAGAGAGGCCATCGGGATGTGGCGCTCTCACCGGAAGAATAAGACGCAGGTGAGCGACGAACCGGCAGCGGTGATGAACCACCAGAAGGCCGCGTGATCCGAGCCTGGCTCGTCACCTCTCCAAACAGTCTGCGTTCGGTCTTGCCAGTAGAGCCAAGCTGCGCCAAACTCCCGTGTGACTCCAACCAACGATCCGCCAAGCCTGCGTGCGAGGCTGGCCGACTATCTCAGTCTCGAACGAAACGTCTCGATTGCTTCCGCCGCTGTTTTCCTGCTCGGACTCGGCGAAGAGCTCTGGAAGAAATTCCTTCCCAAATATCTTGAAGCGTTAGGGGCCAGTACCCCCATCATCGGCCTCTTCGGCACCGTAGAAGACTTCTTCGACGCCATCTATCAATATCCCGGCGGCTGGATCGCCTATCGACTCGGTCGTCGTCGCGCCTTCCTGATTTTCATCGGTCTTGCCTCAGCTGGATACGTTGTCTACTACTTCGCTTCCGCCTGGCCGCTTGTTTTTGTCGGTCTGGCGCTGGCCATGGCCTGGCAGAGCATGGCTTCGCCCGCCATATTCGCGGTCATCGGCGATTCCCTGCCACCGGATCGGCGGGCGATGGGATTCACCCTGCAGTCAATTCTCAAACGCGTGCCAATAGTGATCGCGCCCATCATTGGCGGCGCGATGATTGTTTCACTGGGGATCGTCAAGGGCGTGCAGGCCGGGCTTTTGATCACGCTGGCGTTGGCTGCATTCACTCTTCTGCTCGTCCTGAAAGTGAACATCGCGATCAAAGCGTCACCGGCAACAAGCATCGCCGGCGTGTGGCGCTCATTTCATACAACTCTAAAGCGCCTGCTCATTTCCGATGTCATCATCAGGATGTGTGAAGGCATGACCGGTGTTCTGACAATTCTTTACGTCACCAACGTGCAGGGCTTCAGCACCGCTCGTTATGGAACCCTGATCGCGATTCAGATGATCGTTTCGATCCTGGTCTATATTCCCGCGGGCAAGATTGCGGACCGCATTGGGCGCAAGCCTTTTGTAATCGTAACCTTTTTCAGTTTTGCCTTGTTCCCGCTAGCGGTGATGTTTGCCTCAAACTTCGGGTTTCTAATTCTCGCCTTTGTTATTGGCGGGCTTAGGGAGATTGGCGAACCTTCCCGCAAGGCTATGATCGTTGACTCTGCGCGCGAGGATTTGCGAGCGCGATCGGTGGGACTCTACTACCTCATTCGCAGCCTTTCGATCACCCCGGCGGCGGCGATTGGCGGCCTGCTTTGGAAGATCTCGCCGCAAGTTCCTTTCGTCGTCGCCGGCGTTATTGGATTGATCGGTACGATTGTTTTCACCTTAACGGTAGAGGAAAGATATGCGTCGTAGCAGTTAATCCCCCGGTGGGTGTCCTTATTTTGAACATCTCTGTGAATCCTCTGTGAGCTTTGTATCTCTGTGGTGGGCGAGTCTTTGCGAAAGGTAAAATCACCACGGAGACACGGAGAACACAAAGGTGGCACAGAGGAATTTACGTAGTCCGCAGTTTGTCCCTTCGTTTAGCTTGAGATGTAGTACTATGACCGCGCGGTCGAGCCCCCAAGACTAAGCCGCTAAGGGTTTCCTGTTAATGCGCAACTTCCTCGCACGAAGCACGGTCGCAGTCTTGCTGGCGTTGCAAGTCCTTAATCCTACCTTCGTTTTCAGCCAACAAGAGACTCGCCAGAGGCGAACTCAAAGCCAGGTTGAGCCGCAAAAGACTGCTTCCCAAACAGCATCCGGCGAATGGCGGCCGCCGGTCACGGCTGCAGGTGTGACGCTCGATCAACCGAGCACTCCATCATCTTCTCAACCAGAGCCAACTATTCGCGTCGCGCTCGCAACCGATGTGCGCTCGGCAACAGTATCTACCGCTGGACATTTGCTAAACGCCAGCGACGATGGGCCAACACTCGTTGCCCTGAACGTAGCGCGGGTGCGTCTGGAGCCGCGTTTGCTGTCGCCGCTTCCGGCTGCTGACAACGCTGATGCTTTTAGCATCCAGCTTGCGGGATTGTCTACGCGTGACGACGCCGAACAGAAATCCAAAGAAGTTCAGGAAGCCAGCGGCGAGGATTCGCAGATCGTATACGACACTGAGACAAAAACGTGGGGACTACTCATTGGCGCTCGACGTTCACAGCTCGAAGCGGAAGAGTTGCGAGCCCGACTCGAAAGCGCCGGCCTGGATGCGACAGTTGCGCTCGTGGGCGGGACGCCGGCTTCAGGGAATACCTCGAACCGCCAAGCCACGCCAGGCAGTCAAACTCAGACAAACGCCACTGCTCAAGCCCCGGTCATGGCAAAAAGCGATTCGACACAGCCAAGCTCCGCTACCACCGCTCGTACCGTGCGACCCGCAGCGCGTTTCAGTCTGCCGACTCGCGAAGTAGTGGCTTCTGCGCCGGGCGCTGGTCGCATCTTTAGCTCGAGCGCACCGGTGACTTTCGCGTCAGACAGTGAAACAACGCCGGTGCGGTTTAATGATCGACCTTATCGTGGTCGCATCGAAGTTTTCACCAACGCGCGCGGCGCGCTAACGGTTGTTAATGTGTTGGGACTTGAGGACTACGTAAAGGGCGTCGTGCCGAATGAACTTTCAGCCGGCGGCTTTCCGCTACTGGAGGCCCACAAGGCTCAGGCAATTGCCGCGCGCACCTACGCCCTGCGAAATCGCGGTCAATTCATGTCGCAGGGTTACGACCTGCTGCCGACGACACGTTCGCAGGTTTATCGCGGTCTGGTTTCCGAAAACTCTCTTTCGTCGCGCGCGGTCGATGAAACGCGCGGAGTTGTAGCAACTTATGACGGTGAACCGATTAACGCGCTGTACACATCCACCTGCGGCGGGCGCACGGAAGACGCTGGAAATATTTTCAACGACGCTGTTCCTTATTTGCGAGGGCGCGAGTGTGCCGCCGAAGGCCGGGCTGCGCTTGCCAGTTTCACAATCAAAACAACCCGCGACCCTGCCGAGCTTAAAGAGGAACAGAACGTTCCACTCGCGCGCGACGTTGCGCTGCTGGCGATTCAGGGATTCCTGTCATTGCGGAGAGTTTCTGATTCCTGGCTCAAGGATGAAGCGGAGGTTGACGAAGTTCGTAGTTGGCTGGCGGCGGTTGCGAGGCTCACGCATCAGGCTGCGCCCACAGTGACGGAAGAAGTGGATCGACCACCGGCGTTTGCCACGGCGCTGAGTACGGCCGTGTATGGTGAAAGTCGTGGCGGCACGCTGCTAAACAACGCTGACGTTGAATACTTCCTGGCGATGCGCGACGCCGGCGAAATCCCACCGGCCAACCGCGCCGACGTTGCAATGCTGATCCGCGACGGCTATCTGTCGCTTCTGCCCGATGCGACCCTTCGACCGCGCGAACCACTCTCGCGCGCGCGGGCGCTGCATTCGATCGCGCGCATTCTTGAAGCGCGGAACCTACTGCAGCTTCAGAAAGGGACGGCGCGACCAATGTCTGAAAATTCATTGGTTCTCCGCAGCACCAAAGGGAAAGACCAGCCCGTGAAGGTTGGCGCAGACGCATTCCTTTTTCGCCAGATTGGTGAAACGGTTTATCCCGTTCGCTCAGTCGCCCTGGTAGGTGGTGAACCAGTTGTCTTTCATGTGACCGCAGCGGGTGAAGTTGATTACCTGGAAGTGCGGCCCGCGCCAAATGGGGCCGCGGCGGATCGCTTCTCTCCGTTTACTAACTGGACCACTGAATTGTCGCTCGGCCAGGCACAGGCGCGTCTGGGACGCTTTGCCGGCGGGATTGGATCGCTCGTCGACTTGCGCGTCATCACGCGCGGACGATCCAAAAGGGTGATCGACCTTGAGGTTCTCGGGACAAATGGAACGCGTCAAGTGCTTGGCGGACGCATTCGCTCCGCGCTCGGCCTGCGTGAACAACTTTTCGTTATCGAGCGCAAGTATGACGACAGCGGACGCGTCACCGGATTCACTTTTCTTGGGCGCGGCTGGGGTCACGGCGTTGGCATGTGTCAGGTTGGCGCTTACGGCCTCGCGAAACAGGGCTTCACTTACGACCAAATTCTCAAGGCGTATTACACCGGAATTGAATTGACGAGGATGTACTAGGGACCGTCAGGACACGCGAATAAGAGCAACCGTAGGGCTTCGCTACTGACTTTCGGCGATCGTAACAGTTCGATGGCCGTAATCGATTGTGAGGCGACAGTCCTTTAGCAAGTAACTTCCCAGAATAGCTTCGTCGACTTCTCTACACGTCGCCACTGCCACTCTAGTCCGTTTGCCGAGCCAGTCAGTCTCCGTTGAGTACGCGTCGGCCAAAAACATCTCTCCCGTCACCGAGTGAAATTCTTCAGGCCCTTCGAACTTGAAGATCGGTCTTAGCTGATTGAATTTATGAGTTGGAATGATCAAACTCCCATTGAAGCCGGTGTCCACCAGTACCTCTATGTGCGACGAGCCTAGATCGATTTCGATTACCGGCTCGTCGCTCACGTTGAAATGACCGTCTATCCGCATCATTGGCGAGGCGACATCATACGGTGAGCGTAGGGCGAGCCAACGCGTAGGAAGAAGAGCAGCCCGTCGTGTCCGGCCGCGCGAGCTTTATCGGCAGCCTCGATCTCATCCTCTCCCACAAAATAGTCGTTAGTTCCTAGCTCGATCGCAACAATTTCCCCTGTATGCTCCGGCTCAAGCTTCACCGCCAACTCGTCCGCATAAGTTTGCTTGGCGCGAGCAATTACCTCGTCTGTCTTCTCTTGAACTGCTTTTATGACTCTATCGATCACCTCATCACAGCAACCTACCCAATTAGCTTCTCCAAAGGGTGCAGAACCGCCAGTATTAGAAGAGTAGAAGTCGCACTCCTGAATAGTTACTTCTTCGCCATGTATCGGACAAACACGAGTCTCTGCCGGTAGCATCTTAATGATCTCTCGCGTTCTCGGAATCGCCGTAAATTCAGACGGATCTATTCTCACTTTTGCCATGATCTTGCCTCCCCTCAAATCAATGCTCCTCTCGATAGATAGTATTACATGGATTCAAATTTTCCGAGCGCTGTTGCCGTTGGAATCCAACTGCCTTCATGAAAGAACTCGTGCATGCTTGACCACCTACGTCGTACCCATTGTATCTGTGTCATTGCCCCACTTCTGTGATAGATTCCCGCCGGTTACCGGTTTAGAGATAGAGAAACAAGTATGGCCAAAAGGATCGAACCGCTCCTGACCGTCGCCGACCTCGATGCGTTTCCTGAGGACGATGGAAACCGCTATGAGCTAATCGCAGGAGAACTATTCGTGTCTCGGGCTCCCGGTATTCCGCATCAACGCGTGCTTCAGAATCTTCAAGTCGAATTCGCTTTGTATTTGAAAGCGAACCCAACTGGCATCCTCGTGCCCGGAGCCGGCGCAATATTTAGCGACTACGACGCCGTGATCCCAGACCTGGCCTTCGTTCGCCATGAACGTTGGAATGAAGTTGTGACCGGCGAAAAATTCACCGGCGCACTCGACATCGTTATTGAAATCTTGTCACCGGGAACTCAGAATCGTAAGCGCGATCTTTCTGCCAAACGCGGACTCTATGCCAAATACGGGGTGGCGGAATACTGGATCGTCGACTCTGAAAATCAATCGGTCTTGATCTTTCGCTTGCGCGAGCAAAGTCTTGAAGAGATCGCAACTCTGACTGGCGATGATCAGCTCTCCTCGCCAATCCTTCCCGGGTTTCAATTAAAGGTAAGCGCAATCGTCAATTTTTGATGCTTCGAGTTAACTGCCGATGCGTTTCTCCCGCAATCAAATCATCGGCGCGTTGATTCTTCTGGTGCTCCTCTGGATGGTAATCCTCTACCGCATGCTATTCTCTCGCGCGTGAGCAGAGACCAAAACCGAAACGTTAGCGAAGTCGAATCCTATTCGGAAAAGGAGACTGAGGCGCGAGACGGCAGGCAGGATGCTTGCGCTCCCAGCCATGCTTCCGGCGTAATTGCAATTGTTGGCCCGACGGCTTCCGGCAAGAGCACACTGGGAATCGAAGTCGCCTTGCATCTCGACGGCGAGATCATTAACTGCGACTCGGTCCAGGTTTATCAGGGCATCCAGATCGCTACCGCCAAAGTTCCGCTCGCAGAGCGCCAGGGTATTCCTCATCACCTGATCGATTTCGTATCCCCAAACATCAACTACACGGCGGGCGACTGGGCGCGGGAAGCTGCCGCGACAATTGATGACATTCAACGGAGAGGTCGCGTTCCGATACTCGTCGGGGGCACAGGGCTCTACCTGCGCGCCTTCCGTAATCCTTTCTTCGCAAGTCCACCCACGGACGAAGAACTCCGCCGCAGACTCAACGATTTGCGCGAACGTTGTGGGTCTGAACACCTGCACGCGGTGTTGCGCCGCCTCGACCCCGAGAGCGCGGCGGAACTTTACCCGCGCGATTGGCCGCGCGTGCAACGCGCGATCGAAGTCCGCCTGCAAACCGGTGAAGCAATGTCTGGGAAGAAGAGTACGCGGCCAGAGCCACACGCCAGCGCGCGACAACTGCGCCTGATGGTTTTGAATCCTGCGCGCGCCGCGCTTTACCAGCGCATCAATCAGCGCACCAAAAAGCATTTCGACAATGGCCTGGTGGAAGAAGTCAAAACGTTGCTGGCCGAGGGAGTGCCCGCAGCTTCGAATGCACTCGGTGCGCATGGCTACCGGCGGGTCGTGGAATACCTCGAAGGCAAACGCGACCTCGCGAGTGCGATCGAGCAGACGAAACTCGACGTGCGCCATTATGCGAAGCGGCAGTTAACCTGGTTTCGTCGCGAGGCCGGTGCCGAATGGTTTGCCGGTTTTGGCGAGGACGAATCGTTGCAGGAGGCTGTTCTTATGACACTACGGGATTAAAAGCGATCCACCGAGTAACACGAATTTTCACAAAGCAGGGTAAGTGTTGCTTAAGTTGATTTTGCGGATCGTTTTCCTATGTTTCTTGATTAGGACACTACCCGGACTTGAATTTTCTTGTCACGACCCAGTCGCTGCGGTAATCTGGCAACAGTCCCCGCCTGCAAATGGAGTGCTTCAAGGTGTGATCATGTTAGACGGAAAGCCCGCGCCACAGAACATCCAGGATGCGTTTCTAAACACCGTCCGCCGCGAAAAAGCTACTGTAATGATCTATCTTCTGAACGGTGCGAAGTTGACCGGGCGCATTCGCAGCTTTGATAAGTTCTCGATCTTGCTCGAGGCTGGATCACACGAGCAGTTAGTCTTCAAACACGCCATCTCGACAGTCTCCCTATCACGACGCGGCAGTGGCGACTTGCGGCCAGCAGGCAGCGTCGGCGTGACCTCAGGCGAACACGCGCGACAAAGTGGCGATCAAACTCCCGACCAAGATCCCGATAGACCTGGCGACTCGCCCGAATCCTAACATTCCTTTAAACTCTTGCCGGTTAATCTGAAACTCCAAACACGGCAAGGCGAGGAACGGGTGACAGGAACTTTTATTACCTTCGAAGGAATTGACGGCAGCGGCAAATCCACGCAGTTGCGGATGCTCGCCAACTTTCTCAAGCAAGCAGGCTGCGACGTTTTGTTAACGCGAGAACCCGGCGGCACGCCCGTTGGTAATCGTCTCCGGGCGGCGTTGCTCGATGCCCAAGAAGAAGTCGATCCGCTTACGGAGCTACTCGTTTTCGCAGCTGATCGCGCGCAACATGTTCGCCGCGTTTTGCGCCCGGCCCTTGAGTTGGGTCAGGTCGTTTTTTCCGATCGTTATGCTGATGCCACAGCGGCTTACCAGGGCGCGGGGCGTGGCTTCTCACCGGAACTGATTTCAGAAATCATTCAGTTGGCAACCGAAGGGCTGAAGCCGGATCTGACGGTGCTCTTCGACCTGTCGATCAAAGACTCGACCGCGCGCACGCAACGCCGCGGAAACGGCACCCAGCGGGGAGATCGTCTCGACGCCGAGAATGACGATTTCCACACGCGCGTGCGCGCGGCTTATTTGCAACTGGCGCAGGCGGAGCCCGAGCGCATAAAGATCGTGGACACGAATCGACCGGTGGAAGCGACTCACGAGCGCGTGAAAGAGATCGTCATTCCCTTCCTGAGAAGCAGGGGTCACGTTTGCGGTGATGAGATGGAAGTAAGCGAAATAGGAAAATAGAAGGTGGTATCTGAGGTTTGCCTTCCTCTGTGAAACCTCTGCGCTCACTGTGTCTCTGTGGTGAATCGTTTTGAGCACTTGCTCACCACAGAGACACGGAGAACACAGAGGCCGCACAGAGAGAGTTCTGAAATTACGACACCACCATATAGGATTCATGCTCGATCAACTCACAGGCAACGAGCGCGTCAAGTCTCTGCTCCGGAGAATACTGGAAGCGCGTCGGGTTCCGGGCGCCCTGCTCTTTACCGGCGAAGACGGCATTGGCAAGAAACTGTTTGCGCTCGAGCTGGCGAAAGCTCTTAACTGCCGCACGCCGCAGGGCGTGGAAGGTTGTGGCCACTGCCCGGCATGTAAGCGCATCAACATCGACAGGTTCAATTATCCGCAAAGTGCCGATTCAGACGATTGGAAAGGCATTATCTGGACAGACCATCCTGATGTGGGAATGGTGGTAGCGCCCAAGCGAGTGTTGCTGGTCGACCAAATGCGTCTGATAGAACGGGAAGCAAACTATCGACCCTACGAAGGCAAGGCGCGCGTGTTTTTGATTGAGGACGCCGACAAACTAAACGATTCGTCGGCAAACGCGCTGCTTAAAGTTTTGGAAGAGCCGCCGCATACGTCTCACATTGTGCTCTTAACTTCGCGGCCGGGCACGTTGCTCCCAACCATTCGTTCGCGCTGCCAGCTGATCCGCTTCTCGCCAGTGTCGCCGCCGGAGATAGAAACTCATTTGCTGCAAAACAAGATCGCAAGCGCGGGCGAGACTCGCATTCGCGCGCGAGTTGCCAGGGGCAGTCTGGGCCGAGCCGTGGCTACCGGATTTGATGAATATCTTGAGATGCGAAAGGCGATGCTCCGGGTATTGCACGCGCTGGCCGTGAGCGACGATCGCATTCAGCTCCTGCGATCGGCGGAGGAATTCAACGACGCCCGGCACAAGGACGAGTACGAATCGCGCCTCGATATTCTCGAAGCGCTAATTCGCGATGCGTGGATGCTCGCGCTTCACGCGCCCAACGACAGCGTGGTAAACGAAGACTTGCTGCCTGAACTCAAGAAAATCAGTGAGCGCCTCGATGGTCGACGGTCGGCCGACTGGATATCGCAAATCGAAGAGCTGCGCGAAGAACTGATAGTGAACATCAATCGCAAGGCCGCGACTGACGCCTTGTTTCTCACCATGGCCGCGGCCGCGCCACCGCTGCAGAAGAGGCGATTCGTCCTTAGGTAGCTCTGCGCGTTCTGGGGGTTAGCCGCCTGATGCCAAGAACGTTCGAGTCGTATAAGACTCCCTAGATTTTCAATTGGACCTCCCTAAAGCTCACTCTGGCGTGCCAATTGGTTTTCACCATTTAATAATAGTAAATTTCAAGTTTCAAGTTGGATTGGATCTTATCACCGATGCGCTGCGGGTCTGCCGCCCCGGTGCTCGGCATTCTTCTTGCCCGCACCGGAATGGCCAAGCCAGAGGCATCAATGTCTGAGACTGCTACTCCTTGCTCTGTCAGAGTACGGCTAGTTGATTGAGACTAGTTGAGGCTCTTCGGCAGGGACGCCGGGCTTCTTAGTCGCGATCTCGGCGAGCAGCTTTTCAGTTTCCATTACGAAAGCTTCGACGATGTCTTCGCCGGCAACTTTGCGCATGGGTACGCCATCTTTGAAGATCATACCGACGCCGCGGCCAAAGGTGACCCCGAGTTGCGAGTCGTGCGCTTCGCCTGGTCCGTTAACGGCGCAGCCCATAATGGAAAGGTGCAGCGGTTCTTCAACGTGAGCCAGCCGGCGCTCAATCTCCGTCACAATCTCCACGAAGTTATCGACATCGAGGCGGCCGCAGGTGGGACAGGCAACCACGGTCACACCGCGCGTACGCAAGCCCAGCGACTTAACAATCTCCCAGGCGACGCGCACTTCTTCCTGCGGCTCCGCGGCTAGCGAAACGCGAATCGTGTCGCCGATGCCTTCATGCAGCAAGATACCCAGCCCAATGGAAGATTTTATAGTGCCGCCAAAAGCTGTGCCGGCTTCGGTGACGCCGAGATGAAATGGATAGTCGACCTTCTCAGCCAACAGCCGATAAGCGGCGACTGTGCGCTGAACATCGGAGGCTTTCAGTGAGATTATCGTGTCGGTGAAACCAAGGTCCTCGAGAATCTGAATGTGGCGCAGGGCAGACTCCACCATCGCTTCCGGCGTCGCTGTCCCATACTTCTTCAGTAGATCTTTCTCCAGCGACCCACCGTTGACGCCAATGCGAATCGGCACGTTTTGCGCCTGCGCCGCGCGCACTACTTCGACAATGCGCTCGTGCTTGCCAATGTTTCCGGGATTGAGTCGCAGCTTGTCTATGCCGGCTTCGAGAGCTAGTAACGCGAGCTTGTAGTGAAAGTGAATATCAGCAACCAGCGGTACGTCCGGCACGCGCTTGCGAATTTCTTTCAACGCAATCGCCGCGTCATTGTCAGGGACCGCTAGTCGCACAATCTCGCAGCCGGCGCGCACCATCTCTTCAATCTGCGCAACCGTGGCCGAAACGTCCGCGGTGTCAGTCTTGGTCATCGACTGCACCACGACCGGCGCGCCACCGCCAACCTGAACATTCTTAACTTTTACTGCTTTCGACTTTCGCATACGCAACCTAGTCCAAAGTCCAAGGTCCAAAGTCCAAAGTCAAAAACTCCTGGGACACTGAACATTGCACACGTGACTTTGAACACTGAACAATGGACATCAGACTTTGGACATCGGACATTGGACTTTGGACTCCTATTTTATTTCCCTGGCGTCGTCACTGCGGGTTTATTGCTTGAGCTGCGCGAAAACTGTTTCAAGACATCGTTGGTAATAACGAAGACCATTAACAGCAGCACCATGACAAAACCAACTTGTTGAATTCTGTCGCGCACGCGCATTGAAAGTGTCATACCCACTGTTCCCAACCCACCTTCAATCAACAACAGGAAGATCGCGCCGCCATCCAGCACCGGAATCGGCAAGAGGTTGAAAATCCCCAGATTCAGGCTCAGGAACGCCAACATCATGAAAAGGCCGTTCCAACCATCTCTCGCGACTGAAGTTGAGGCGGCTTTATAAATCCCTACCGGACCAGACAAAGTGTTACGGGCGGAACGCTGTCCAGTAAAAAACTGGCCCAGTGCTTTACTCGTCAGGCGGAGAAGTTCAACATTCATCCCCACCGCGTAACGGGCGGCCCCAACCGGGCCGACTCGAATAAGCGGAATCGCCTCGGCCGGAGCAATACCAAGCCGCTCTTTTCCATCCGCTAGCTTTCGCGTGGTCGCAGTGACGTCCAGCTGACGGCCGTTGCGTTTGACAGTAAGAGTAATAGGCTCACCCTTGTGTTCACTGACAAAGCGCGTAATCTGCTCCGAGCTGTGAACCGGTTGCCCGGCGATGGCGAGAACCTGATCACCGGGTTGCAAACCTGCCTCCGCCGCAGGCGAGTCCGGTGTGACCTCACGCAGCATTATGGGCACGTCGCCGTAGTCAGGAAGGAAGTCGAGCTCGCCGGCCGTCTCTCCATCTTCAACGCGCGGCACGGGCGTGATCATTAATGACACCAGTTGGCCGTTGCGTTCGACCACCACCGGCAAAGGCTGGCCCGGAGACAAGAGTGCGTCTCCCTGAATGGTTTCCCACTTTGGATGCTCGATTCCGTTAAAGGAAACGATCCTATCGCCACGTTGCAAACCCGCTGCTTCGGAGGCGCTGCCGCTCGCCATCCTGCTCACCACCGGAGCCGGCGCCATGGGCACTCCATACATCAACGCACCGGCCAGCGGAATCGCGAGGGCCGTCACTACGTTCATCACCGGCCCAGCCAGCGCCACCAAAATCCGCTGCCAGCGCGGACGCAAATCGAATCGTTCCTCACGCGGAATGTCAGCGGCGCCCTCTCCCTCGATGGGCGCATTCGATTCATCGCCACCAAGTTTGACATAACCACCCAGCGGAATAGCCGAGACGCGATAGTCAGTTTGTCCCCATTTCCGTCCAAAGAGTCGCGGGCCAAAACCGACGGAAAAAGTCTCAACGCGAATCTTGAACAGTTTCGCAACTATGAAGTGTCCAAACTCGTGCAGGACAACGGCCGCACCGAGAATGAAGATAAACGCAAGAATTCCTGTGACAACAGTCATCGATAAAATCTCTTTCCAATCCTTCAGTAAATACTAATTGAGCGCCGGTTTAGAATAGCAAACTCGTAGCCAGGTTGCCGCAATCGAGTTTACGCGGAGGCTGCGGGCGCGTCAAACTTACCCTTCGGTGCCTCCGATCGAAGCAACCAAGGCGCGCGACATCGGAGGGGCGCAAAGCGTTGAAACGCAGACCTAAATTTCGGCGAGCAAAGCCGCAAGTTTCGTTAGCTTGTGTATTTCATCGGCGGCGGCCAGTCGTGCTGATCGGTCGGCCTCGATGATGGTGGCGAGTTCGTTGGCGGGTTGCGTGCGATGGCGATCCATCACCGCTTCGATAACGAGGGGAATGTCGGTTAAGGAGATGCGCTCGTCGATAAATGCCTGCACCGCTTCCTCGTTGGCAGCGTTCATCGCGGCCGGCAACGTGCCGCCCGTGCGCAGCGCGCGATAGGCAAGCGCGATGCAGGGAAACCGATCGGTATCGGGCGGTTCAAAATTGAGCGTTGATAACGCGGTCAGATCGAGCGGCGGCAGTTCACAGCCATGCCGGTCGGGATAGGTGAGCGCATACTGAATCGCGTGGCGCATATCAGTAACGCCCATTTGCGCAATCACGGAACCATCGACCAGCTCAATCATCGAATGAACAACAGATTCCGGATGAACGACGATATCAATCTGATCCGCCGTAAAGCCAAAGAGCCAGTGGGCCTCAATCACCTCGAGACCTTTGTTCATCAAAGTGGCCGAGTCGATCGTGATCTTGGCGCCCATGTTCCACGTCGGGTGCCGCAGTGCCTCGGAAACAGTTGATTCCTGCATTTGCGTTTTTGTCTTCGCGCGAAATGGTCCCCCAGAAGCGGTGAGGATGATGCGACGAACCTCCGAGCGCTTTTCTCCGCGCAAACACTGATGCAGCGCATTGTGTTCCGAGTCAACCGGCAACAACTCTGCGCCTGACGCGCGCGCAGCCTGAGTCATCAACTCACCGGCGATCACCAAGGTCTCTTTATTTGCAAGCGCCACTCGCTTCCCTGCCTCAAGTGCGCGCAGGGTCGGCACAAAACCAACCGCGCCAACGGTGGCGGAGACTATGCAGTCAGCCTGGCTGTGCGTTGCGACCTCGATCAAACCCGCTTCACCAACAATGATGCGTGGTAAGTCGATGTCTTTCTCAAAGAGCAGGGCGCGCAGATCGTGCGCAGCTGCTTCAGTGTCAACGGACACCAGCTCCGGCAAGTGTTTCGCAATCTGGTCAGCCAGGACTGCTACGTTGTGGCCGGCGCCCAAGGCCACCACGCGGAAGCGTTCGCCGCCCAGCGACTCGATCACGCGCAAAGTATTGCAGCCGATCGACCCGGTGGAACCGAGTATCGCAACGCCCTTCGAATTTCTGTCGACACTCATACGTTTGCAGTCTTACGTTTGCGGTTTTACAAGGACGCTAACTTCAGGACTAACTTGCGAGAAGCCTTCTCAACCTGCGATGTCACTTGTGGAGAATCATAGGGGTTAAGCAGATCAATGGTATCGCCAGCCTCATTCTGGTAGGAGGCTGCAGTTACACGCCAGGCGTGTCCGCTGCGAAAGGCTAGTTCGACGGTCGCGTTTACGGTTTTTCGTTCACCGATCACCTTGAGATTCAGCTGAGCAGTGCCGTCGCCGTTAGTGGTGTTGATATTGCCAGTAATGAATCTGCCAAAATCCTTAACTTCACCAATGTCTTGCTTAAGCTTCTCGTTGTTCCTGAGAAACTCTTTGGAGACGTTTGCGGCGTCGCTGTTGTTGATTCCATAGAAGACGGCGCCCACGATTCCGCCCACGACGAGCGCCGCTACCAAACCCAGCACAATCACAATCGACACAATGATGACAACTATTTTTTTGGTGGTCATTTCAAGTTATACGCGCGCTGAAATAGAAGTGAGCAAAATAGTAGATGAGCGGTGCGTTGAAGAGCAAGCTATCCAGGCGATCGAGTGCGCCGCCGTGCCCGGGCAATATTTTGGCGGCATCTTTCGCGCCGGCCCCGCGTTTTAGCGCGCTCTCAGTCAAGTCTCCGAGTATTCCCACAATCGTCATGACGGCGGCAAGCGGGAGCGCCCATTTCAACGGGAGCTCTTTGAAGAACCAAAAGTGCGCGGCGGCTGCGAGTGCCAGGGCGGCTGCCAATCCACCTACCACACCCTCCCAGGTTTTTCCCGGACTGATCGTCGGCGCGAGTTTGTGTTTGCCGATTGCGCGGCCCACGTAATACGCGCCGGTGTCCGCTCCCATCAGGACCAGGAAGAAGAACGATAACAAATCCGCCGAGAGCGTTTGTTCAAACCCCGTGCGCAGCGCCACCAGGTGTCCACCCAGCAAGACCACGTAAAGCACCCCGAGGATAGTGGCTCCTGTGGCGGCGATCATTTTGTCAAACGGCGCACCGCGAAGCATCGCTGCGATCAATGTGCCGATGGTCAATACGATCAAAACCAAGGCGATCGTTTGCACGTCGAGTCGCTGCTGTGCCGGATCGGGAGTGGCGAAACAAAAGATCGTAAAGAGTGCCGCGCCTCCCAGAAATCCGGCGCCAACGTCGGGCTTCATGTCCTTCTTTCTGGCCAGAACATAAAACTCATAAAGGCCGAAAATCATCGCGGCGGCGGCGATCGCAACGAACAGCGGCTGCAACACGGGAATCAAAATAGAGGCGATTAGAATGGGCAGGGCGATCGCGGCCGTGATTATGCGTGACATGGAGTCTTCGTCAAGTTCTAGGAAGATTTTCCATTTGTCATTTGACATTTCTCATTTGGCATTTAGATCCTGCCCGCTTGAATTCCTCCTGATCAGAAGAAGACCTCGGGGTTCGAAATGACAAATGGAAAATCTGTTTTTAGGATCATTATGAAATTGGCTCACGTCGCGTTCGCGACAAGCTTCAACCCACCAAACCGCCGATCGCGACCTTGATAGTCCAGAATCGCTTCCAGCAGGTGCACGCGACGAAAGTCAGGCCAAAGTGTGTCCGTTACGTAAATCTCACTATACGCCGCTTGCCAGAGCAGGAAGTTTGAGATGCGCAACTCACCGCTGGTACGAACCAGCAAATCCAGGTCTGGCATCGTGCGCGTGTAAAGCTCATTGGCGATGCGCTCTTCGGTCAGCTCATCAGGAGCGCTTTCCTCATCGAGTAGACGGCGCACAGCGGCGCGGCAGGCATCGACGATCTCGGCACGTCCACCATAGTTGAGCGCCACCGCCAAAATCATTCCCGTGTTTTTCGCGGTGCGTTCAGTAGCCTTCTCGATTTCGCTGCGGACATTCTTCGCGAGCGCGCCGGTGCGCCCGATTGTTTGAAAGCGAATGTTCTGCTTGTCGATCTCATCCAACTCAATCCGCAAGTAACGACGCAGCATGCGCATCAGCGCGTCAATCTCATAACGCGGACGTTTCCAGTTTTCAGTGGAAAACGCATACAGCGTGAGCGCGCCGAGTCCCAGGCGCGCGCCAGTATCAACAGCGGCACGGACGGCTTCAACGCCGGCACGATGTCCGGCGATACGAGGCTGACCTCGTTGCGCGGCCCAACGACCGTTGCCGTCCATGATGATCGCCACGTGCCGCGGCAAGCGTTCCCAGTCAATCGATCCCAGCAACCGCTCTTCACGGCTACCAGCCTCAATCAGTCCATTGAAATCAGAAAGCATATGGTTGCCTTGACGTCGCTCCTATCTTATCAGCAAAAGACTACTCATAGCGCACAGAAACCAGCGTCAGCCCTAACGCCGGCGCAGTCGCGCCGGCCAGAGAGCGGTCGCCTTCGTTTAGCGCCCGCAACACCAGCTCGTTGCCCAGCTCACCGCGACCGACGGCCATTAGGGTGCCGGCTATCGATCTCACCATGTAGCGAAGGAAACCATCAGCACTCGTCGTCATTTCGACAATGCTACATCGGCCGCGCTCATCCCACCGCCTAACAATTGTCAAACCCGTCAGGGTGCGAATCTTGTTCTCGGAGTCAGCTTGCGCCGAGGAGAAGGCAGTCCAGTCGTGGGTGCCGACAAACAACCTGGCGTAATCTGCCATGCGTTCAAGATCCAGGGCGCGCGCATCATGATGTGCGTAGCGGAGCCAGAACGGAGACATCACCGGACCGTTCACGATCCGGTAGAGGTAGGTTTTCTCCAACGCTGAATAGCGGGCATGGAATTCGTCGTCAACCACCTTGACCTCCAGCACGCGGATATCTTTCCCTACATTTCCATTGATCGCCGCCCGCAGTTTCTCGGCAGTTATCGTCTTTTGCAGCTGCACACTCGCCACCTGACCCTCGGCATGCACGCCTGCATCTGTCCGACCCGAACCATGAATCACCACGTTGCGGCCCTCGACCAGCGAAAGGGCTTTCGTAAGCTCGCCCTGCACTGTCCGCAGCTCACCCTGCAGCTGCCAACCGTGAAAGTCTGTGCCGTCGTATTGGATGGTGAGCTTTACGTTCATTGGGGAGTGTGGAAATTAAGAACGACTGGATCAAACCATTTTCCCATTTGTCATTTTTATTTCTCATAATTTCTCATTTTTCATTTGGCCGGCCATCGTCTCGGAAGCTCAGTAACTTGCGCGCCGGAACAGCCGATACCGGGTTTGATGGTTTCAAATGACCAATGAGAAATGAGCGATGATAAATGGAAAATCGGCTCTGCTTCCTGCCGTCTGCCTCTGCCGCCTGCTTACTGCTTCCTGCTTCCGGGTTTAACGACCAGATCGCCTCGTTTGCAGGCTTCACAAACCGACCGGTCAACTGCAGGCACATCAAGCGTGGCGAGCGCGATTCGCGGCACGCCGACATCAGCTTTGCCTGACGAACGATCAATGATCGAAGCAGCCGCCACCACCTTCGCGCCGCTGGCTTGCAATGCTGCAACAGTCTCGCGCGTGGAGCCGCCGGTAGTCACGACGTCTTCAACAACCAGAATTCTTTCGCCCGGTGAAATGGAGAAACCTCGTCGCAAAATCATCGTGCCGACTTGGCGCTCAGTCCAGATGAACCTCGCGCCAAGTGTACGTGCCACCTCGTGGCCAATTATGAGACCACCGATTGCGGGAGCAGCGACCGTCTGAATATTTTCAGTTTGAAAGTGCTTTGCGATGCTTCGCCCAAACTCTTCCGCGTCGCGCGGATGCTGCAACACGAGCGCGCATTGTAAATAAACCGGACTGTGCAAGCCGCTGGTGAGGACAAAGTGTCCTTCGAGCAGCGCCCCGGTTTTTCTGAACTTCTCGATTACTTCTTCAGCCTGCAAGAGCTTAACTCCTCATACTCGCCGGCGCTGTCGTGTTACAATCGCGACGAATGCCGCCTTTTGCAAATTTAGTTTCTGATTCTACCCTCGTCCAGGAGACTATCGACTTACTGCGCGTTTCCGGCGGCCGTGCGAACGCCTCCCAGATTGTTGACGTTGTTTTCAAAGTATCTCACATCGACGAAGAGTTGGCGGGCCTGCTGGTTGGCGATCTCGTCAAGGACGATCGGCGGTTTAAGATCATTGATGGCAACACCATCGAACTGCAGGCGTATGACTCCGAATCGCGGCTGCTTGAGGAACTGGATTTTGTCGTCGTCGACATTGAAGCCACCGGCGCGAAGATGCCGCCCAACCGCATCATTGAACTCGGCGCCTATCGCATCCGCGGCGGCCGGATCGTGGATAACTTTGTGACGCTCGTGAATCCCGAGATTTCGATTCCTCGCTTTGTTATGGCACTAACCGGCATCAGCAACGAGATGGTTAAGGAGGCGCCACTATTTGCAGAAGTGGCTCCCAAATGGTTGGAATTCGTTGCCGACGCGGTATTGATAGCTCACAACGCACCCTTCGATACGAATTTCATCAATCATGAAATCTCGCGCGTTTATCCTGGTCATCGCATGATCAATCCGCACCTTTGCACTGTAACCCTGTCGCGACGCGCGGTTCCCGGCCTGGCAAACTATCGTCTGGACACCGTCTCCGACCACTTCTCAATTCCCATCGTCGATCGTCATCGCGCTGGTAGTGACGCATTGGCCACGGCGCAAGTGTTCATTCGGATTCTGGCGCGGCTTGAAGAGCACGGCGTGCGGGATCTGGCTGCGGCGCGAAGTTTCCGATCGCCAGTTCCTGAATCGTCGAACAAAGAAACAGAAGCCACTCCCGCGCCCCAGCTCTTGCCACTAGTTCCCGGGTTCTAGGCTCGCTTCCTCGGCAGGCTCTGGCTTTCCTTTCAACGAATTTCGCATCACGAAGAAAATGATGATCAGGACGGCGAGACCAAGACCGATCCAGGGATAGTACTTCGCTAGGATCTGTCTCGCCTGCGCGCCGTAGCGAATCGCAAAATATCCTTCAAGCAAGAATCGGAACATCCGACCGGCAATGATGGCGGCGGTGAAGCGCACTACGCTGAAACGAAACACGCCCGCAGACACCACGAATAATTTGAAGGGGAACGGCGGCGGCATCACCGAAGCGACCAGGACTGACAACACATCGTAACGATCGATCCAGTTCTTCACTTTTTTCTGCCTGGCGGGTGAGAACTTTCGCAGCGCCCGGCTCCCGGCGCGGCGCGAAATATAATAGAGAATTACACACCCAATCGCAGAGCCTGCAGTCGCCAGCGCGGCATATAGAATCATCAGGCGCGGATGAGCTATGGTGAGGAGGATCATTAGCGCGTCGGCGCTGCTGGGCAGCGGCACGAAGGTGGAATCGAGTAAGGCTACGGCAAATAAGCCAAACGGTCCCAGGGCAATAAAGAAATCTGAGAGGCGTGTCAGGCCGTGCGTAATCTTCGGAAATAATTTCACGTCAAGATGCCTTCCGGTAACCTGGGGAGTTTCAATATCTCACTGGCACTTCGCTTCAGCCAGGTGAAACGAATGTCTCGTCAAAACCTGAAACCTCTAAAACGGTTTCCCGCCGGCTCGCATCCTGATGATCACGCGGGCTGAAGTCAGGTTCTAATGACAGCAATTCCCTCATCACTCGGCATCTTCTGCCGCCTGCTCTTGCCTGTCCGAGTTGCTGCGATTAGCGATCGCGTACACCAACATTAGCAAGACGACGGCAGCGGTCGCGATACTAATAACTACCAGGCCGTTGTCTTTGATAAACGAGAGCACGCGTCTGCCGTAAAATACTGCCAGAATACCCTCGACGTAGTAACGAAACGAACGCGCTATCATTACCGTCACCAAGAACTTCCAACGTGGATACTCGAGAGTTCCCGCGGTGGCCACAAAGATCTTGAAAGGCATGGGCGGAGGCAGCAGCGCCGGAATAGCGATGGCCAGAAAGCCGTGACGCGCGTAGGCACGTTCCACTCGCTCAATGTTCTCGCGCTTGAAACGTCGCCGCAACACGGCCTGACCGCCGCGCCGCATGATTGTGTAGAGAGCCAGACAGCCGATTACCGATCCGATCGCCGCGAACAGCGGGAAATAGAACACAGCACTCGGTTGTTTGACACACCGGCCCACGACCAGATAGTCGTTGATTTCCGGTAGGGACAAAAGCGACGAATCAAGGGCGCCAATCAAGATCATGGCCGGAGCGGCATAGTAGATCGGCAAACCAATCACATACCGCTCAAGCCAACTGCCTATGGAGCGTAACCAATCAAACATGAAAACAGTGACAAGTTAAGAGTGACAAGTGATAAGCAAACCAAATTCATCCGTCCTAACTATTTCGCCAATCTAACACAACTCTGATTGTAACTTCCCGCGGGCAGCGACAAAGCGCAGCTAGGCCCTCTTACTTTTCACTCTTCACTTGTCACTTGTCACTGTTTTATTTCGCAGGAGCGAAGATGGAAGGAGTGTCGTAGGTGACGCCGACTGTGAAACCCGTATCGTGGGTAAAGCGTGTGAGCCCCTTGATGCCGGCGAAATCAAAGCGCAGTCCAGAGGCGCGAATCTGCATTCCCAAGCGAGCTTCCGATTGGGATTCAGTTCCCAGCGGGCCATCACCCGGACGGGTATTGGCGCGACCATTAACTTCGCCTGCAAAACTAAACTGCTTGTTTAGACGAAAGATTCCGGCCATGCCATATGTCAGCACATCGTTTTGCGTAAACAGGCGAGTCGGCGCGGTCAGGATGGCGACGCCAAGGTTACCGAAGGTGTTGAAACGTCCGTCGCGACCAAACTTCTTGCCAACCAATATCGACCCGTACGCGTTCGTTTGGTTCAAACCAATTCCGGTTGCTTGATTCGAATTAGGCAATCCCACGCCAACACGAAAACCCAGCGACGGTCCGCGTTTGGTTTCACTTCGCAATTTGAATTTGGTCCACAGGATGAAATCTCCGGGGCCGTTGGTCGAGTTGGCGCCCGGCGCCAATGACAAAGGAATAGCTGAGGGCCCGCGGGTGTTGATACTGAGAAAATTCTGAGCGACGCCCTCGATTTGAAACTCAACGTTCGGGGCAAAGCCGATGCTGATGCCAATCACCGGGACGCGGGTGACATCGCCGGTCAAACCTGATACTGGAAACTTCGCGCCCTGAATGAAATCGATTCCTGCTTCGATCCGCATTGTTCCCGGCGGAATGATGTCCACGTCTTCGGTGATCAGTGGGCGCTGCTGTGCCTGCGCTGAATGGGCCAGCGCGAAAAAGAAGATCAGGGCGACAGCGGCGCGAAGGTTTTGGAGGTTGCGATTAGACATCGTTTGGTTGCTTCAGTACGGAGCTGATTGTAATGTCAGGCCAGTTATAACGCAAACTATTAGTTTGCGTGGCGCAATTTGAAAATGATTCAAGTCAGAATCAGCCGGTTGAGTCTAGAAAGCTCTCAGGATAGGGAAGGCGGGCTTGCCCCCGTTCTTTCGGTCGATGAGGCGGGGGCAAGCCACCCTTCCCTGATGAGAGATTTTTCAATTGCCTAATATTCTTCATCAGCTTCAATCGCCACCTAGAAAAGATCTCTCCCTATGCTAATATCTCGCAAAATTTTGCATGCTGAGGGTTCCCGATGAAACGCCAGTTTAGTGTCCTTCCGATAATTCTTTTCCTCCTCTATTGCAGCATTGCCGTGTTGCCATCACCGTCAGGCCATCCGCTTGTCTTGGCAAAGCCAACTCCCTTGCCCCAGACAAACCAAATTACGCTGGCAGGTCTGCGCGACCGTGTAACGGTGAGACGCGATGAACGCGGCATTCCCTACATCGAAGCGAAGAATGACGAGGATTTGTATTTTGCGCAGGGGTACGTGACGGCAAGCGATCGCCTTTGGCAGATGGATCTGTTGCGACGAAGCGAGCGCGGGGAGCTGGCCGAGGTGTTGGGCAGTGCGGCACTCGAACAAGACAAGCAACATCGCACGCTGGGATTCGCGCAGGAAGTGGAGACCGAAATTGCCAGGGCTTCTCCTGGGACGCGAGCCGTGCTTGAAGCCTATGCGCGTGGAGTGAATGCTTACATAGCATCACTCGACGCCAAAACTCTGCCGCCGGAGTTTCAAATTCTTCAGTACAAGCCCAAGCCCTGGACACCGGCTGATTCTTTGCTCGTGGGCAAGCTGTTTGCCGAGGCGCTCTCAAATACCTGGCGACTGGACATCATGCGTGCCGCCTTCGCCTCTCTGCCGGCAGAGAAACGCGCGGGGTTAATGCCCGAGATTTCGCCGCTCGACGTTCTTGTCGTTGGCAAAGATTCAAAAGACAACAATAAGAAAACCAGCGCCACGCAAGGCTCAACGAACTCTTTCTCAAGCGAGACACTCCTGGCTCTCGCGTGCGATCAGGAAGTCGCTGCGCAATCGCTGGGGCGTGTAGGTCTTTACGCGGAAGGGCTAGCGGCGAGCAACAATTGGGTCGTTAGCGGCAAACACACCGCCTCGGGAAAGCCGCTGCTCGCGAACGATCCACACCTCCAGGCATCGGCTCCTTCAATCTGGTACATGGTTCATCTCAGCGCTCCCGGTCTACGCGTGGCTGGAGTTACAGCGCCGGGTGGTCCCGGTGTAATCATCGGGCACAACGATCACATCGCCTGGGGGATGACGAACGTTGGCCCGGACGTCCAAGATCTCTACGAGGAAAAGTTTGATCCCGACAACGCTAAACGTTATCTGACTCCCGCTGGTTGGCGCGACGCCGAGGTGCGTCACGAAGAGATCAAGGTTCGCAAAGGGTTCACAGACTCGGCGACTGACACTGTGACGTTTGATGTAACCATGACTCAACACGGCCCGATCATTTTCGAAAAGGCCGGCAAGCGTTACGCGCTGCGTTGGACGGCGCTCGATCCCACACTCAACATGGCCGATTCTGCTTACCTAATCAACCGCGCGCGCAATTGGAAAGAGTTTTCCGCCGCGCTCGAGTCGTTCACAGCGCCTACGCAAAACATCGTCTACGCGGATGCAGCCGGCCACATCGGCTACCACGCCGCCGGCGTGATCCCAATTAGACGATCCGGTGACGGCAGTGTTCCCTACGATGGCTCAACTGACGCCGGCGATTGGGTGAAGTACATCCCGATCAAAAACCTGCCTACGCTTTACGATCCGCCGTCGGGAATTATCGTCACGGCAAACCAGCGCATTGTCGGCACCGACTATCCTTATTTCCTGACTCACTCCTGGGCTCAGCCTTATCGCGCGCGCCGAATCTTTGAGTTGCTCAATCAGAAACCGAAATTAACTACGGACGACTTTCGCCGGATCCAGGGCGACGTCTACTCCATCGGTAACGTTTCATTCGCCCACGAAAGCTCAAAGATATTGCGCCCACGATTAAGACCAGACGAAGCCAGGCTCGGTGAGCTGCTCGATGCGTTCGATCGTTGGGACGGACTGGTCAATGCCGACTCGCGCGTTGCCCCAGTGCTCGTGGAGATGCGAGCCGCCTTTCGTTCGCGGATCCTGACCACTGCGCTCGGTAACGATCTCGTCAAGATTTTCCAGTGGTCTAATTTCGATACGACGATCGACCACCTGATCGCCGAACAGCCGAAGGATTGGCTGCCAAAGGAATTCAGCAGTTATGCCGATTTGCTGCGGGCTTGCTACGAAGATGCTCGCAAAGTCCTGCTTAAGAATCTTGGCGAAGATGAATCGAAGTGGACGTGGGGCGAGGCAGTTAAGGTGAACTTTAGGCATCCGCTGGCCGCGGCTCCTTTGATCGGGTTGCAGTTCACGATTCCTCCGCTGCCCCAAAATGGAAGTGGTGGGCAGGCAGCAACAGTCAATGTTGGCGCCAATGTCTCAATGAGGTTAATCGCGGACGTGAGCAATTGGGACCAAACGCAACACGGAATTACGCTCGGTGAATCAGGCCTGCCGTCGAGCCCACATTGGACCGATCAACTCGCTGACTGGCGCGCCGTCACGCCGCGTACGTTTCCTTTTAGTGAAGCTGCCGTTGCGAAAGCGAGCAAGGAAACGTGGGTGCTTGAGCCAAAGAAATAGCGACCGGAAGAGACTTGGAAAGAGCGGGGGCCCGCCTTCCTAACCACGAGCTTAGTAATCCGAACTTCGCTTCCGCACTTGAAAGGCTTTCAATGTTGAAGTGGGTCCAACGCCGAACATCTCGACGTCAGGAAGGCGGGCTTGCCCCCGCTCTTTCCAAGTGGGTACTCAATCGAAACAGGCACCTCGAGATGAGAGAAAAGACTCAGCCAGGCAACGAGCCATGGCGCCTGTTCTGCGCCATTGAATTACCGAAGACGACTTGCGGGCTTGTACTGCGACACATCGCCTGCTTGAAAGAAGCCGTGCCCGATGCGCGCGCGAGTTGGGCGCGGGATGCGAACCTTCATCTCACTCTAAAATTCCTGGGCGAGATACCACAAACTTCCGTTCCGGATTTTTCCAAGGCTGCGTCGCGAGCTGTTGTCGAAGTGACGCCTTTTTCAATTCGGCTTGGGCAGACCGGAGTATTTCCAAGCCATGGTCAACCTCGTGTCTTGTGGATTGGAGTCAACGATCTCTCAGGCGAGCTCGGCGAATTGCATACACATCTCGAACGGGAGTCTGCGCAAGCGGGTTTTGCGAAAGAGGCGCGTCCGTTTCATCCACACCTGACCATTGCTCGATTGCGAAAGCCCGACAATGCGCGCGCGCTGGCGGTCGCTCACAAACAGATGGAATTCGAGCCGGTGGGGATCGCCGTGACGGAGTTAGTCGTGATTAGAAGTGAATTGAGTAGCACGGGATCGAAGTATACGGTCGTCTCGCGACATCCGTTGGATTTCGGCGACAGATTTTAGAAACCTCATCAGGTGGGCGGTCCAGGCGCTGCACTACTCTTTGCTTGAATGCTAATCAAGCAGCGGGGGCAAGCCCACCTTCCCAACCTGAGAGACTCTTTAACTCACTTGGTTGATCGCGCCTTGAAAGCCATTCAGCAAGGATTAGCAGCTCAAGTCCGATCACCTCGAGGTTGGGAAGGCGGGCTTGCCCCCGCTCTTGGTTACCCTCACCGACGAGTCGGACTCTCACTTATCTCGGCAACTCTCGCGGCTTTGGCGGCGACGGCGAATCTTTTTCGCCGCTCGTCTGGCCAGTCTGCGACAACACTTCTTTTATCGCCCCGATGCTTGCCAGCATCGCCGAAGTTTCCACGGGCATAAAAATAACTTTGGAATTGTTGGTGCGCGTCATGTCGCGCAAACTTTCAATGTAGCGAGTGGTGATCAGATATTGCGCTGGATTGCCGTGTTCGTGCATCGCCTCCGCTACGAGTGCAATGGCTTCGGCTTCACCCTGCGCGTTTCGTTGTCGCGCCTGGGCCGCACCCTCGGCTGCCAGTATGGCCGATTGCTTTTCGCCTTCCGCCCGCGTGACGGCCGCCTGCTTTTCGCCTTCCGCACGCGTGATCGCCGCCTGCCGATCACCTTCCGCTTGCAACACCAGCGCGCGGCGATTGCGCTCGGCAGTCATCTGCTTCTCCATCGTGATGCGCACGTCTTCCGGCGGATTGATGTTCTTGACGTCAACCCGCGTTACCTTCACACCCCACTTATCCGTCGCTTCGTCGAGAATGATTCGCAGCTTGGCGTTGATTTGATCGCGTTGAGAAAGTGTGTGATCGAGATCCATGTCGCCCATCACGGCGCGCATGCCGGTTATGGTCAACTGGACAATTCCGCCCACGAGGTCGTTCATTTCGTAAACGGCTTTGACCGCATCGGTGATTTGCCAGTAGACCACTGAGTCAACATGAATCGTTACGTTGTCACGAGTGATGACGGGCTGCGGCGGCAGATCGATGTATTGTTCGCGCAGATCAATCGAGGTGATCCCGGGCCTGGTGTTGGTCCAGAAGACCGCGCGCGGCCGGTCCAAAAAAGGAATGAGCAGGTTCAAGCCGCTGCTGGCGACCTTATCAAATCGGCCCAGCCGCTCAACCAACATCACGGTTGCCTGCGGAACGATCCTGATCGTCTTCGCCGCAATTACCAGCAGCACGATCGCCAGAAAACCAAAGAAGAGAAAGGCAAGCAGCGTAGTAAGGGGTTCCATAGTCAACTCCTCGGCAAGGGCCGTCGGCGCTTAGTTGGATCAAACTGTGGCTGGAACTATATCGGATCGTAACTTGTCCGACAAACTTCAGTAATGTCCGATAAACTTCAGTTTGTCGATTTGGTCATACGGCGACAAGCTTAAAGCTTATCGGACAATGACGGCGACGGCTGCCAACCTCCCAATGCCTCTTCGATGATTGCAGCGGCAGCCAGCACGGTATCTTCCGCAAAGGGGCGGCCAATAATTTGTACGCCGATCGGCAAACCGTCCGCGGATCTACCGGCGGGAATGACTACGACGGGAAGATCGAAGACGTTGAATGTTTGCGAATAACTGAAAGCGCGAAAAGTACTGATCGTGCGCTCACCGACCGTAACCTTGTGTGTGCCATGTTTGTAAGCAGGCGTGGCCCCAACGGGAGCAATAATCAGCGGCGTGCGTTCCATCCATTCCAAAAGCTCAACACGCAGACGATCTCGCTCCAGCCACGAGCTTATGTAATCATCGAGCGAAGGCTGAGGCATCTGGTCAGCGGTCGCTAATCTCCAGCGCACAAACTCGCCTCCCTCCCCTTCATGTCCGAAGTACACGCTGCGAAGCTGAACTACCGAAGCTCGCGAAAACAGCTTGAGCCAGAGATCATGCCCGCGCTCGATGACGGGCGGCCGGGTTGGTTCAACGATCAGGCCTGCGTCAGCTAACGCCCGCGCTGCAGCTTTAACCGCCTGGCGTGTTTCTTCAGTGACGGGAGCAACGGTATCGTCGCTGTAGTACGCGACCCGCGACCCGCGCATTGAAGCTCGCCCTTCCGCGAAGAGTTTCGCGATCGCATCTGCGGACAATTCCAACGTATCAATGCCTGCCAGCACATTGAACAGGAGTTGCAGATCACTCACGCTGCGCGCCATGGGCCCAATCGTCGCACCGAGCGAATACGGGCCCGTGCTCGGCGGAAACTGAAGCTCGCCCGGCACCCGCCCCACAGTTGGCTTCAATCCTGCGATGCCGCAGAAGTGAGCAGGGATTCGAATTGAGCCGGCCAGGTCGCTGCCGATCCCGCCAGGAGACATGCAGCTGGCGATAGCAGCAGCTTCTCCGCCACTCGATCCGCCGGTCGTCAGTAACGGGTTATGAGGATTAACGGCCGGGCCGAATACGGGATTGTCCGTAGTGTAGTCCATCGCCATCTCGGCCGTGTTTGTTTTTCCGAGGATGATCGCGCCCGCCGCTTTGAGTCGCGCCACTGAGGGAGCATCACGTTTCGGAACAAACTCGGCGCGCATGGCCGAGCCGCTGGTTGTTCGCAGTCCTGCTGTCTCAATGGTGTCTTTGATTGTCACCGGCACGCCATGAAGCGGACCAAGCGCGTCGCCGCGCGCAATTGCGGCTTCGGCTTCCCTCGCCTTCTCCATGGCGTCGGGAGCGAGCGTGACAATCGCGTTGAGTTTCGGATTTAGCAAATCGATGCGGCCAAGGTGCGCTTGCAAGGCTTCAACCGGCGATGCTTCGCGACTGCGGATCAGTTCAGCCAGTTTGGTTATGGACTCTGACGACAGATCACTCATTGTTTTCCTAGCCAAGTTTTGCTGGTGCCTGAGACTGATCCTTGAGGGTCGGCGAATACAGAACCGGGAGC
>JANMQG010000001.1:0-51650 GCA_031370285.1 Chloracidobacterium sp.
TTTATGCCAGCTATTCACGAGAGAACAACCGCTTCAGGTATCGGGACCTGGCGCACCTGCTGCCAAATCCCGCGGCCCCCCCAGGCGCTATCGTTCAGGGAGTTCTTGCTCAATTCCCGATCGCCAATACTTGGGAGCGCACCAGCCGAAGCAGTCTGGACAGTTTTGAAGTCGGCCTCAACGCAGCGCCCCAGGAAGGAAAGCTGCAAAAGTGGGAGTTTGATCTTTCTTATGCGCTTTCCTTTGCTCGTGACCGAATCAGTACCGTAAACCCGTTCCCTGTTCGCGCAGATTCGGTCCTTCATGCAGGGGTGAATCCCTATCCCGATACCGTGGTACGGCGCCAGGACGTGAATATCGTCATTACGCGCCGTATAAGCGAGAGGATCGAGATAGGCGGACGTTATTGGTATGAACCATACACGCAGGATGACTTCAGCTTCAACGTTCTCCAGCCCTACGTGCATGGAAATCTCACCAGCGATACTCCGAAATATCTTTTCCAGGATGCGCGTTATGCTAGCTATCACTCCAATGTCGCGACAGTTTTTGTGCGTTATGCGTTCTGACGATTAGATAATTGAAACCGAAAGAATCTATTCCTTCTTGAACAGAGTCCACTTCCACGAGACACCTTCCTGATTGGTGCCTTCGCCTTTCATCACATTGCCGTCGAGAGTGCCCTGCAAGACTGAATACGAGTTGCCGATTACTATTTGGACGTTGTTGCCGGATTGCTTCCAAGTGCCTTTGACCGTTCGTGGCGACGTGACTCCGTTCTGAAAAACGTCGATGATGTACTCAATCTTGCCCTCTTTCAAAAGCTTTATGGTGTACTCTCCTGAGTCCGGACTGCTGCCAGTCCAGGTTGAGCCCTCAAGGGATGTGCCCGCCTCACGCGGTTTAAGTTCAACACCTGTGTCACGACTCGCGCTGTTTGGGTTCGCTCGAGTGCCGGTCTCAATCGGGTTAGTTTGCTGCGCTATTGCTTTGGGATCGCGCACGGAGATGACCAGCTCATCGGCTCGATAGCCTTCGATGACTGCAAACGGTTTCTGGTCTTTACCCGGTCCCAGATCTTGCAGCACGCGTTTTGGCACACGCTCCTGCAAGTAATTCACCAGACTCGCCAGCGTCACTTCGCCTTTTTTATTCGCCGCCCCGCCTCGCAGAGCTTCGACCAGAATCCAGGTGAAATAGCCTTGCTTTTTCTCCTTGTATTCGTAAGCACGGTGCCCAACCTCAGTCGCATAGAGCGTGGCGAAAGCCTGCACCTCGCGATTGCGCAGATCGAAATTGAACCCGCGCGTGTACGCAGCGGTCAACGGATTGTCGGCGTTGGCACGTCCCACCGGATCGTTGCGGCAGGCGTCGAGGATCATCAGCACCTGCTTGACCCCGATCTTTTTGATTCTATCCTTGATTTGCGAGACGTTAATCGCTGTTTGTTCGAGCAGGTCAACATCGTTACTCACCTGTGAGTCGGAGGGAAGCAGAAACGCTTGGCCGCCGCGTTCGATGCCGTGCCCCGCGAAAGAGATAAGCAGCAGGCCATCAGGCGGAACGACTGCTGCCATGTTCGACAAACGGCGCAGAATGTTACCGCGGGTCGGCTGTCGTTCGGTTGGTTGATCCGAAGCGAGCAGAGTCACTTGCTCGCTCGGAAAACCGGCGTATTGGATCAGCGCATTAGCGAGTGTCTTCGCATCATTGCTAGCGCCTCCGAGCGTAGTGATCTGGGTGTCTGCGTACTGGTCAACACCTATGACCACGGCGTAGCGCTTGGCGTTGGCAGGCAAAGCTTTGACTTGCTTGTCTGCTATTCCCAGGCCGCGATCGACGCGTTGTGCTCTAGTTTGCGTCGCCATCAGGCCGACGAGAGTGACAAACAGTGCGGCTAAAACGATTTGTAACTTCGTCGCTGGGATGAGCAGAGATCTAATCCTCATAATTCACCTCTGGTGGTCGAAACCCTTCGTCATGATTCTACCTTTCTTAAGCTGAAAAGTGCTATAAGTGCGTCTGCAAAGTATCCCCGGTGGGCTGCCGATAGAAGCTGGTGTTTCCGCTTCGGCAGGATTGTATCCAACAATTTCCTTAACCAAAACAAGCATATTCATGCCCCGCGAAATCACACACCACGGCGAAATCATTGAAGCTATCCGCAGCAGCGGCATCATCTCTGAGTTGGTTGAGAAACATGAAAACCATTTAGAGTATGAATTAGACCTTGAAGTGATTGTCTACGGCCGGAGCTACGCTGACAAGAGGGTTGGGCCTTATGCACGTTTGCTTGTTTACGGTGGTGGTGAAGAGATCATCCATGAGGGCGACTGGGGAGGTAACACCTTCTACATTCTGATTGATGGCCGGCTTGACGTTTACGTAAATGATAATCACAGCGTAAGTAGCAAGGTCGGCGAGATTGAAGTGCAGAATTGTTTTGGCGAGATGTCCGTGCTCGCCGGACAGCCACGCAACGCCACCGTGGTGGTTCCGGTTGGAACGGAAGCAAGAGTCATCGAGATTCAGCGTCCGGCGCTTCGCCTACTGCGAAAGTTGAAGAAGTTCGGCGACCGGCTCGAACAGAACTACCGTCAACACGGCCTCGACCGCACGCTTCTGGAATTACAAGAGGCGACTCACAACTCCTTTAGTTCCGAGCTGCTCGAGAAGTTTAGGGAGGCCGCGAGGTTTACGGTTTACGCGAAGGACCACATTCTTTTTCAGGAGGGAGACCCAATTGACCGGCTCATTTTTATTAACCATGGCTGGACGCGGCGTGTGCGTGGCCTCGCTTCTGATCTGACGCTGGTGCGCAAGCTGGCTTCCAAGCCAGTGCTGGCTGACATGGTGATGGAACTGGATCGTGACGTGGGGCTGGATTTTCTCGGTGCGGGCAACTGGCTGGGGCTGGATGCGATCTTCAGCGAAGACCAAATCATCTGGAAGTATACCGCGACGATCATGGCGCGCACGGAGGTGTTGGAAATCTCGCTCTCGCACCTGCGGTCCAACCCGGCGCTAGTAAAAATGATAGCGGAGTATTTCCCGCAATTCTCGGCAGCAGATGACAAACCACCAGAGCCACCTTTAGACAAGAGAAGTGTGGCAGCGGCGGCGAAAGAACTTACGACCGGCATCATTGATGGAACAAACCTGCTGGTCATGGATATGGACTTGTGTATTCGTTGCGGCAATTGTTCGCTCGCATGTCATAAGGTCCACGGCCAATCAAGACTGCTGCGACACGGCATCCACATCGCGCGACCTATCAAGCCGAACGGGCGATCCGTACAGCATGTTCTGTCACCGTCAGTATGTCTCCACTGCCAGGACCCTGAATGTCTGACCGGATGTCCGACAGGGGCCATTGCGCGTTTCGCTGAAGGGCACATTGATATTGATCCAAAGACTTGTATCGGCTGTGGCGATTGCGCAACGCAGTGTCCGTATCACGCCATTTCGATGGTCCCGCGCAAACCAGCGATAGCTCCGCCGCCTACGTTCAGCGCCACGCTCAAAGGCTGGTTCAGTCTGGCTATGCCAACAGGGCCTCCCGCTGTCACAGAGACAGTGGACTTGCTGGCGGTTAAGTGTAACCTGTGTGAGAACACGCCGCTCAATCCGCAGGGAGCAAAAAAGCCAGCGTATTCGTGCCAGGAAAACTGCCCTACCGGCGCGCTCGTGCGCGTCAACCCACGTGAATACTTCAGCGAAGCAAAGAATGCCATTGGGATAGTTTTCAGAGATCAAACACATGCTATTGGACGGAACATCCACAAGCGAGATGTTCCAGCCAGGGTCATTCATGCAATCGGTGTGTTCGCAATCATCGCCATCGCGGGGGCGGTGCTGTGGGCTGCGCGCCGGTACACGCTGGATGGGCATCTCCAGGGAACGTGGTTAACGGTGCGGTGGGTTACGGGCATGATCGGGCTCGGCAGCATTGCGGCTGTTGCGACCTACTCCGGACGGAAGCAAATCTACAAACGGCGAGCCGGTCCGCTCCGTTACTGGAAGTTGGCGCACGTCTATCTGGGTCTGATCGCCGGCATTGTGCTCCTGATACATGGCGGGCGGGACTCAGGCGGCCTCTTGACTTCGCTATTGATGGTCTCGTTCGATCTGACAATCGTGGCAGGCCTCTTCGGGATCAGTTGCTACTTTATCGTGCCGCGAATCATGACAAGTATTGAGGGTGATCCGTTGCTCATCGAAGACCTTCGTGCCCGACGCGAAGAATTACGCGAGACGCTCGGTTTGATTGACACCAGCAACGATCAATTACGCGAACTAATCAAGCGGAAAATGCGCAAGCGCTTCTTCTCATTTGGTTACCTCTTACGGCAATACATGCGGCGTGAAGACCTGACGAGGATGCTGGCTGAGGCGCGCGAGGAATTTCAGGCTGATGCCGAAGCGTTGAGCGACCCCAGGGCACGTCATTCATTAATGGAGGCAGTTGAGACTACCGCCACGCTGCGACGTGTCGACTCGCTCATCTACTTGCATCAATTGCTTAAACTCTGGCTTGCGCCGCACGTCGTTTCAGCTTCAATTATGTTGGCGCTGATGTGCGTCCACATCATTCAAGTGGTTTTGTTCACAGTGCGATAAGTCAGTACCGCCTGCGGTAGCGGGCGGGTCTACCAACGAAACCACCCGCTCGCTACCGCAGGCGGTACTGACCTAAGCTCTCAGATCGATCATGAGTACCGTACAGCAAAGCACCTTCATCATCGCGCGCGAGGACCGGGAGGAAGATCCAAAAACCATCGTCGGCGAGGGTCTGAGGATCGGTCGGCTGCCAGATTCCGATATTTGGCTCAACCACCCGATGGTCTCGCAACTCCATGCGGGCATCAGTGAGATAGAAGGGTATTTCTACCTCATTAACCTCAGCGCATCGAGCGCGACGACATTGAATGGCAGGGTAATTCCTTTTAATGAAGCTGAGGCGCTGACTACCGGCGACATCCTCCGGATCGGTCCCTACTTCCTCAACATCGAGCAGACTGATGAGGTGCTCAGGATCAAGGTTGTACTTCAGTTTGCTCTCAACGTTGGCGAACGAGAAGCGCGTCATGACGTAGAGGTCTACCAAGAGCAATTGACGTTGGAGAGCCGAATAGTGGTGCCGCGCGACACCACGGGCGATCTAGCGGAGGCCTATCAAAAGCGCCTGGCTGTAGAGAGTCGAATCATCGGCGCAGCTGACGCGGCCAATGCGCTCAAGGTCTTTTGGGGTAAGCGCACGCGCGAAAAAGCTGGTCGCCCTTCGCCCTTGCACCCTCGCAAACCTCCCAACCTCGGCAAAGTGCGATTCAATTGGACGCCGACCAGAGATCTAATTCGCCCCTGGCCTTTTGCGATTTTTATTTGGGCCGTCATCGTCGTTGGAGGGCTTTCAGCCGTTGCCGCCTTTACACACAAAATTGCTTTTGCCCCCGATCCGATTTCAGATCCGCACACGAGGAAAACTTTCGCCTTAACGCCCGCGATTGCCAAACAAACTAACGGCAGTTCCTGTACTTCCTGCCATGCTATCGGAGTGAGTGTGGCGAACAAGGAAAAGATGAATGCGAACTGCGCCGCCTGCCATCATACGGAAGCTTTCGTCGGTACTATCATCCGCGCACATCGTGAGGCAGGCCTCACCTGTACCAACTGTCATTCGGAACATCAAGGCGAGGGTTTCAGACCGATCAACGCGGCGCTGGAGTCCTGCACGAAATGTCACAATGACGAAAACAAAAATCTTTACAACGGTAAGAGCGTTCACACTCCTCATGGAGGAACTTACGGGTACCCGGTGATCAACGGTGTCTGGGTCTGGAAGGGTTTGGACGCAGAAGAACTCGCAGAGAAGCCTGAAGTAGAAGCGTTCCTGAAAAAAAACAGGGCTAATTCAACTCAGACCCAAGAGTGGCGAAACGCGCAATTCCACGGCATTCATCTCGACCGTGTTCGCGTCGTCCCGAGTGTTGACGGAGTTCTCGACGACAGCGGAGTCAACAAAGTTCTGTCTTGCAGTAGTTGTCATAAGTCCGGCTACATGGGCGCCAATGTTGATCGAACCTATCCACGCACTACCTGCGCCCAGTGTCACAACGCGCAAGTATTCAACGAGCCGTCAACCTCACAGATGAAAGCTGAAATACCGAGCTGTACCTCGTGTCATGTTCAGCATGTCAGGGACACGCATTGGGCCTCGTCTCTGCGCATCGCTCAAGCAGAACTGCCAGCCTCGGAGATTGCGAAGTAGGTTAACGCTAATGAAAAAGTCGCAATTACTCATCATCCTGACCCTTCTGGCGGTGCTCGTGACGATCAATCAGCTTTTCGCCAAAGCTTCTTCGCTAAGAAGATATCTCGGCGGCCTGCCCTGGTACGGATGGGCGGGCATCAGTGTTCTTCTCGCCCTCACCGGCGTTGTGTTTGCGCTTCGCGACGCGCAGAGAGCGCGCCGTCTGCTCGAAGAACCAATCGAAAAACACATTGACCCGAACCAGCAAAGGGTTCAACTCTCAAAGGAGTTGCTTGAGAAGTACGACCCAGATGGTCCTGACTATCCTCATCCGGTAGTGATTGCAGATCGCTGTATCGGCTGTCAGGCGTGCGTTGAGGCCTGTCCGCATGACGTGCTGGCAATGGTCAACAACTTAGCCGTCCCGGTAGCGCGCGAACAGTGCATGGAAGATACGTCGTGCCAGATCGCCTGTCCGGTCACTCCCAAGGCCTGCATCGTTGTTAACACGATGAAGATAATCAAGCCGCGACCGGTTCCCACCCGGGATGAAAAGTTTATGACCAACGTGCCAGGCTGCTACATCATCGGTGACGTTTCCGGCACACCGCTGATTAAAAACGCCGCCAATGAGGGCGCAGATGTCATCAAGCACATAACGGAGGAGCTAAAACACTTGCCGCCCGAACCCAAAGCCAAGTTCGACGTGGCGATAATCGGCATCGGTCCGGCAGGATTGTCAGCAGCGGTAATGGCCAAACAGTACGACCTGAAATACATCGGCATTGAGCGAGATCAGGTACTCGCGACGATCGCTGCTTACCCGAAGAACAAGTATCTCTTCTTTAAGCCAGAGTCGATGCAAGCGCGTGGCGCGATTCCGATCAATGGCGATGGCGATCAGCGTGAGAAGCTTCTCGATTCATGGATCAGCACGATGATGAGTAAGGGTGTTGTCATTAACGAACAGGAAGAATGCAAGGCCGTCAAACGCGCCACAGATGGCGACTACTTCACGATCGAAACCACAAAAGGAGAAGCGCGCGAAGGCATCACCTACACAGCTCGCCGGGTTGTGCTCGCTCTCGGCAATCGCGGCGCGCCGATGATGCTGAGAGTGCCGGGCGAGGAGATGAAAATCACGCGTAATGGCCGGACGGAAGACAAAGTGACCTATGCAGTTTCAAATCCGGATGACTTCAAACAGAAGAAACTCATTATCGTCGGCGGGGGCAACGCTTCCGTCGAAGCAGCCGTAGACCTGGTTGCCCGCCGCAAAGGAGATCAGATCGAATTTCGCGGTCCCGATGAGATCAACGATGTCACACTGCTTTTACGTACTGATTTTAAGAATGATGTGAAGTTCGGCAACAAGCAACAAGTCTATCAGTGCATTGACGAAGGCAAGGTCAAGGTTTACTTCGGCACAATGATTAAAGAGATTCGCGACGGTGAAGTGACTGTGATGGACACGTGGACGAATGAGGAAAAGGCGAGGATTACAAACGACTATATCCTTGCTTTGATTGGCGGCGCTCCTCCGACTAAATTTTTGGAATCAATCGGCATCATCATTCCCAAGAGCTAGGAACGCCTTATTTCTTCACATGACAGTCGGCGCAACCTTGCGGAGCTTTCAATTTCGGATCCCTCGTCATGGCCGCTTCATGACATGAGATGCATCTGGTGTGATAAGCGGTATCGTTTGTAAGTTTTCCTGACGGCGGTTTCTTCAGCTCCTTCGGATAGGTGACGCTCTTGGGAGGAAATTCGGCTGTTTCCTCTGTCGCTGGCTGGAAGTGGCAAGCACGGCACCCTTTCACAGGCTCCTTAGAGCTTTCCAGTTGCGCGGCCGTCAACACTTCCTTTCTTTCAAATTTCTTGAGATACGGTTGTCCGCCGGCTGCAGAGGGTTGATCGGTGTGATGACAGTAAACACAAGCGGTCAACGTCTTGCCGTCAAGCGTGTGCGTCACGTCGGTGTTGTGCTTGGTGTGATCAAAGGTAGCTTCAGGCTTAAGCACGCCCCACTTTGGGTCGCCACTGTCTTTCGACAGGATGATGGGTTTGTCCGGCTGCGTCGCGCTCGATTCGGGAATCGTCTTGCCATCGGTGTCCACAGCGTGCGGCGGATTGGTCCCGTCAAATATCACTCCGCTGTTAGGTCGCGAAAATGCCGGGTTGTAGGCAATCGTCAGCGCCACTACTCCCAAAGTTACGACCAGGATGATTGGCAGTCTTGATTTCATGTCTCGCACCTTTTGAATCAGCCTTTCAACGTCCTGTGACTCATTGTACTTTTTGGAGAGCCGATAGTTTGGTTCAGGCCCAGGATTTAGCACGGGTACGATATTCGACCTGTAACCTATCAGGGCTGAGAATATAGTGAGGTCAAGTAACTGCTGTCAAACCTTTTTACGAAAGGTTAGCAAGTAATTCTGTGCTGCTAATCAAAGAACCATTTAACCGGCTGTCTTTCGCGCGGTCGGCGGTTGGGTCCGCAACACAAAGGTACCCTACAATAAGGCACTCTAATCTGACATGCGAAACCCCTCCCGCCGGTGGCAGCGCTTGCAATCGCGAGTGTCCGTGTCGCCGAAAGCACGGCGGCCGTTGTGGCAGGTCGTGCAGTTTTGCGCGCGGGCATTCGAGAAGTGTTGGGCGGGCGAAACGGAACTCACCTGTCTGGTCTGCGGTAACCCGCGTGCTGTGACATTGTGACAACTCGTGCAAGTCAGCCGCGTGCGTGCGGCATGATCCGCGTGACTAAAGCTGACGCGGTAGGCGCGAGGGTTGGTAGAAGTCGGTGAATAAGAGCCGAGTGTGTGACAGACTCCGCACGAAGAAAGATCGTTCGCCTGTTTTCCCGGAGAATGGCATTCGTAACAAACTTGGTGAGCATTCAAGCGCGCCGGTATGGACTCGGCAACACCGCGACGTGCTGGAGTATGACAAGCCACGCAACCCGCCGAGGGCTTGGCGGTTTCTTTTTCCTGTAAATGCTGCGCGTGGTCAAACTCCGCGCGAAAACTGAGTAGCGCCGGAAAACTCTTAGTCGGCGGATTTGATGAGTTGAGTCCATCCTTGCTGTGGCAGATGGTGCAGATCGGATTGACGGCAGAAGTGCTATTCGATGCTGTGAACTGAACCAAATGACATCCGGTGCAATCTTTGTGAAGGGGAAACCGCGGAACCAGCGAACCGTCGTTACGACGATGACACGAGGCGCAATTTGAGCGCGACATTAATTCCGCATGCTCGCTCGGACTCGAGTGCGAAAATCTGGAATAGTCTGCAATCAGCGCACTCAATTCAACTCGAAGAGACTTCGATGCCGTTGCTACTGCTGCCACGCGCTGGCCGACCACGACAATTAGCAGCGAGCAGATCAACACCAGGACTGCAAGCGCCCATCGTCTCGCGTGATTAAGTTGTATGCTACCGGCTGACACAATTTACACTTTCAAGTGTGACACATCTTTACTGTTGTAATGACTGCGGACACGGTTCACCGATCACAGAGTAATGCGTGCATGGCGGCTGCTGACGACCAATCACCGACGTGTGACAGGCGACGCACGCATATTTGTTACTGGGGTCCGCCTTCAGCGTCATTTCATCAAAGATAGTTACCCGAGCTCCTTGACTAACTGGAATCGCAGAAGTTGCCGCGTGGCATGGAGCACATGAAATGATCTGAACGTCAGCTTTGGGGATGTTCAGCGTCGTCATTTGCGCGATGTTGATGTGACAAGTCGTGCACCCAACATCGTGATTATTAGTTTCTGATTTACCATCAGCAGAAAGAGTATGAGTGTTGTGTCGGAACTTGAGCGAGAAGCGCTTTGGCAATCCACTCGGCCAATCCTTGAACCACGTCAGGGCATTGGACGAGAGCGCGGGCGGTTGGATAATCTGTAATGCTCGCGCCGTGTAATCGGATCGCGCCAGATGGCAGCCGTTGCAGTCATCCTTAGTAGGTTTCTGGGCTTCCCAATGACAATTGAAACAGGACGCGTGGGCATTCACTTCGCGATAACCTGGGATCGTCTTGAAAGTGTCTGCTGCTATTTTCTTCATTGTCTCTTCGCTTTGAATTCCTGCTAGTGGCAGTGCCACAGGTCCGCGTTCGTCCGTGAAATGACACGTGGCACAGATATCTCGTGGGCCTGCTTCGTCGGGATCGGACGCACTGAATGATGCTCGCAGGAATCTCAGCCCCGCTTTCATATCGCCTTTCGGCGATCGACGGAAGGCCATTACACTTTGATGTAAGCCGTGCGGAAAGTAACCAGGGAATTCTCTCGCCATGATATCGCCACGCTTTGCGCTGGGAAACTGTGAGTAAACATCGCGCGCGTTCGTGCGCGGCGAAACGCGGGTGTGGCAGACCGAGCAAATCGCCGGACGATCTCCACGGTAAATCTGCTGCCGGTGACAACGAAAACAAGAGTCGTGATAAGGGTAACTTGAAACAGCGCTCGGCCTGGTCGCAGCCGCTACTCGATCAGGTTGGGCAGGTGAAGGAATGGTGTGGCAGCTCGAACATTCCAAACCCTTTCGATGATCCTCGTGCTTGAAAACCGAATAATCGCGTGCTCTCTTTGGCGTATTCACGGTGCGACGACGTGGCGTCTGACGCCGCTGCGCTTCGGTCACCATTAAAGAGCCTTGCCAAATGACAAGCGTCGCCGCAATCGCAGTGATAACTGCCCGGGGCATTTCTCGTCTTATGACTCGGCGGTTCAAGGGCTTAGTCTGGTTCACGTTAATAAGCGTTTCGCTGTCGCCTACTGAGCGGGCTGTTTCTGGTTGACAACCTCAGCAAGAGGCCTTCCAACGAAATAGTTCTTCTTATCTTTGCTCGGGGGAAATGCAAGCGTGACACGAGTGACAGTTTTCACGTCTGGTGGTCCCTCAACCTTAATCGGTTTGACCGTTTCCCACACGATTTCAACACCCTCGATGTCAATGGGAGCAACGCTCGATATGTAATAAGAGCCAGGGCAGAGATCGTAGAAGAAGGCGATCCCATCCTTATCGGTGATTGTTGATTTGGTTCGATAGTCGTTTCCCAGTCCGGTTTCGATCTTTCCTATCGCATCCTTGAGCCACTCCTTCCGCGCCGCGTAAAAACCGATCCTAAGATTAGCCGAAGATAGCGGCGGGTAATTTGTAATCAACTTCATAGCCAGATCTTCATTCCCATTGAGGTTCCTGAGCGCATTGCGATAGGCAGACGTGAATTCAGGAACGCATTTCTTTGCGTCGCTACCCTCACACTTAACTTCATTAGCTGTGAGTTGCCGGCAATAAATAGTTTCGCAGTGATTTTCTTCAAGCCAGTCGATTAATTGAGGGCTGGCTCCGGCAATGTGGTAAAAGCTTCTGAGCGCAGGCGTCGTAGTCAAATTAACATTGTTCGCTAAGTTGAATGGGCAGGAAGATAGATAAAAGCGTTTACGCGCCAACTTAAATTTATTGTTGGGAGTGGTTCCATCTGGTATCAGTTGAATCACTCCGGGTGAAGCGCCGTCCTTACATGGCGGCGGTGGAATCGGAGTGCATGATGGCGATGAGGCAGCAGTCGAGGTTGGTACTTGCGGATAGCTGGGGCAATAAGAGACAAGCAGTAGACACAATATTGGTAAGCAAAACACGAAGCCTAGCTGTCGTGGTAATCTGTTCAGCATTGGACCGTCCAGGTCGTACTTGCTCGTATACCTGCACCTCGCGGGTGTGGGCAAGATTGTAGCGACCGTCACTGAGTCAAGCAAATGTTTGGAGACGAGCCGTCGATCTTCTTAAACCTAATGGCAAACTCGTCTTTAGTTTGCTCTACGTTCAGCAAATGACTGCTATTACCAGGTTGCGCAGAAAAATCAAAGGTAAGCGCGGATATGTTTGCGCAGCGCTGCTGATTCTTTTCGGCTTACCGAAATTCCCGGGCCCGGTCGCACACGCACAGGAACCCGCAAGCCAAGACGAAGTGCAGGCGACGGCAAAGACTCAGCTGCTGTCGCCGTCGCCAGACGACGGCATGCGGCGGATTCGCGCGTTGCGCATCACGGAACCAATCAAGATTGACGGGAAGCTGGATGAGATACCATGGTCACAAGCAGAAGCGGCTACAGAGTTTCGCCAGCAGGAGCCGATTGAGGGAACTCCCGCCACGGAAAAAACTGAGGTCCGCTTTTTCTTTGATGAGAAGAACCTCTACGTTGGCATTCACGCTTTCGATTCCGAGCCCGCGCGTATCAACTCGCGAGAGCTGGTGCGTGATGCAAATTTCTCTAACGACGATAAAGTCGAGATTCTACTCGATACTTATCATGATCGTCGCAATGCTTATCGTTTCGCGGTCAATCCTCTGGGAACCCAGCAGGACGCGCTGATCACTGACGAAGGCCAGGATGTCAATCTGTCGTGGGATGCGCCGTGGATTTCGGCCGGGCAGAGCGATGCAACTGGTTGGACTGTGGAGATTGCCATACCACTGACCACGCTGCGCTTCATTGAAGGAGCCAGTGCGTGGGGCCTAAACATTGCCCGCATCATTCGGCGCAAGCACGAAGAGGATCTGTGGACCAGTTGGCAGCGCTCCTTCGGGTTGGAACGAGTGTCTCAAGCCGGAGAGCTTACAGGCATTGAGGACATCAAACGCCGCCGGCTGGTAGAAATAAAACCCTACGCCTCTGGCGGCTGGGGGGAGGGAGTGCCGCTGGTCGGGCGACCGGGCTTCGATGCCGGCGCGCAAGCTAAGGTCGGCTTAGAGGTGGCGAAGATCGGCATCACACCGTCGCTCACGGCTGAGTTCACTGCCAATCCTGACTTCGGCCAGGCAGAAGTAGATAGTCAGATCGTCAATCTCTCGCGGTTTTCGGTCTTCTTTCCTGAAAAGCGCGACTTCTTTTTGGAGAACGCGGGCATCTTTCTCTTTGGCAGATCAGGGTCAAACCAACTCTTTTTCACCCGTCGAATAGGGCTCGCTGATAACGGCGCGCCGGTAGCGATCGATTACGGCGCGAAGGTGACAGGCAAGATGGGTCGCTACAACGTCGGCTTTCTCCAGGTGCAGACACGCAAGCTTGGTGTTTCTTCTTCCGGCTCTAATGTGCCACGCCAGCAGTTCACCGTCGCACGAGTCAAGCGCGATATCCTAAGGCGGTCCTTCATTGGCGCGATGTTCGTGAACCGGCAAGGTGCCACTTCATCTGCCGGCCCCCGTTACAACCGTGGAGCAGGCGTGGACGCTGAGTTTAATCTTACTGACCACTATCAATTGAAAGCTTCCCTGATGGGGACTGCGACACCGGGCTTGCGATCCAGCTTCTTGTCAGGCCGCATTGACTCGCGCTTCGAAAATAACCTGTGGCGCTTCATTACTGTTTACGAAAACATTGGATCGAACTTCAATCCCGAAGTTGGATTCGTAGAACGAAACGCAATTCAGCAGTACTTCGGACAAGTTGCTTATAAACCGCGACCTCGCATCCCTCACGTGCGCCAGATGGAGTTTGAAACACAGATTGAGTACTACACCGATCGACGAGGTAAGTTAGCGACGAAGCAGATAGAGCTTTCGTGGGACACAGAATTCAAGAATTCATCCAATTTATTCTTTCGTCCCATTGAACACGTCACGGACGTGCTCACTACGCCTTTTGAGATTCGGCGAGGAATTGTCATTCCCGCAGGCACATATCGCTTCAACAGGCCGCGCGTGTCGTTCACCAGTGATCGCAGTAAGAAGTTGGGGTTGACTGGAAGATATAAGTGGGGTGATTTTTATTCAGGAAAGAGAGACGAAATCTCAGGTGGCCTCACCTTCAGGCCAACCGAACATTTCCTATTCGACTTCACCGACAGCTTTAATAACGTTCGCTTGCCGCAGGGTAATTTCACGACCAACCTCTTCGCCGGAAGAGTGAATTACAACTTCTCGCGCAAGCTACTCACGTCGGCTCTGATGCAACTGAATTCTGCTGCTCGAATTTCCACGATCAACGTTCGCTTCCGTTACATCTATCGTCCGAACAGCGATCTATTCATCATCTACAATCAAACGACCGGTGTTGGTCTCGAACGCCCCTCGTATAGTTTTCAAATTAAGCTGACGCGGGATTTCACGTTTTAGACCTTCTCGGCGATTTGATTTATGGGTTGTGAAGGCGAAACGGATGGTTTTAGCAAGTGGTTGTTGTTTACTTGCGGCTCTACTTGCAATCCTTACTCTACTGATCTGGCGCAACCGCCATCGCATTGCTGACTTCTGGAACAATCCGTTTCTCTATTACAGGATTGATTGCCAAGCCACGGCTCGCCATGCTGCTTCGTTACTCAATCATGAACTTTGGCACGCGTGATATCGTCAACCCTTTCTGCCGCGGCAGATAAACCCAAGAACATCGTTCTTATGGCTTTGCACACGGAATGCGACGCGGCGACGACGAGACAAACTTGTGACAAGACTCCCCGCCAATAGGTAGCATCAGGTGAGAGCAAATGGCAGAGAAAGTCGTCTCGCTCTCGTTCGCAAGGGATGCAGACTGAAAGGCTTGTCATCAAGTCGTTGTGCTACGATTGAAAATAATGGTGAGCCGAGCAGGGCTCGAACCTGCGACCCGCTGATTAAGAGTCAGCTGCTCTACCAACTGAGCTATCGGCCCACTAAGCGGAAGAAAAATTATACGTGGGTAAACTGACGTGTCAAGGCGACGTTGCTGCGCGAATCGAAAACTAGGTCGGTTGCGAGCCGTAACACCAGTGAGTGCATTCTAATAGTTCTCGCTAACGCCCTTCGCAATCTAACGGGTTGCGTTAAGTCGCCGTGGCGCATTCCCTGTCCGCCAGAAGTTTGTTGACCTTGTCAATTAGGCCATCGATGTCAGGCTTCGCGATGTAGGCATCAGCGCCCGCCGCCAGCGCCTCCGACCTATGAATGTCATAAGCGTCTCCGGTGTATAAGATGCACGGCACTCCCGGCGTTACTTTGTTGAGTTTTGTGCACAACTCGAGGCCGCTGCCATCAGGCAAGTGCTTGTCCAGAACGTAAAGATCAAACTCCTCGCTCGTCGCCAGTCGCAGTGCTTCCTGAACTGTGACCGCGATCTTAACTTCGTAGTCTTCCTCGCCCAGCAGAAGTTTGAGCATTTCTGACGTGTCTTCGTGGTCGTCGATGATGAGGATCCGACATTTCGCTTGCGGCATTGGGGGAACCTCCTTGAAATAAGTAGTTTGAGAGAAGAGGGTGGGATTCTAAACTTATTTCGCGCAAGTCGCCAGCAGTTTCCAACAATCGGGGTTCATTCGCACAACTCCATCAACGCAGCTTGCCACCCGGTCGCTACCGCTACCTGTTTTGCCTTGGTCGCAGTCGTTCGCGACTTGGAATGGAGCGACAAAAGAAAATTGTTCGGGGCATGAGGGGGTTGCTTCTGGAATCCATCAATCATTACCGCTTTGTTTACGATTACCTACGTATCGGGGATCGTTCACCTTTCTTGCGATCCTACTACGAGCAGGTGGGCAGTTCGTTTCCAAGCCGTTCTGCCCACCGCCAATCCTAAGTGAATAGTAAACACTAAGTCGTAAATAGAAGAGAATTGACTAACCCGGTCGCCAGGGATCCTGCATCGCCTTGAGCAACTGATTGATCGCCTCGGTCTCCTCATCGTCAGGCTGGCGCAGTTCTTTGTAATTGGCGATGGCCGCGAGCGCCCCGGATAGATCGTTAAGCTTAAAATGGGCCAGAGCAAGGTTGAAGTAGACCAACGAAAAGCGTGGTTCGATTTGTGCGGCCGCTTCATAGTGAAGACGCGCGAGCGGAAGTTGACCGGCGTCGAAGTAGAGATTGCCGAGGTTGTAATGGGCCTCGACGTGCCGCGGTTCGTGCTTTAGTGCCAGAGTGAAGTTGTCCAGGGCTTTGCCGACGTTGCCTAGATCCTTATTTATGATGCCCAGGTTGCAGTAAGCCTCAGCAACGTTGTCACCGTCGTTGATCGCTTCAAGGTATGACTCGACCGCCTTCGGATCGTTTTGATCATCCAGCAGCAGCGCTTCTTCAAAGGGAGTACGCAAGCGCGATATCCGGCCGGCTTCCGGGCCACGAAAGAGACTCAACTGTCCCTGAAGCTCGGCCTCGATCTGGCGAATGCTCTGGCCCTGCGCGCGCAATTCGCGCACCCGCCTAAACTGCGTCAGCGCCTGGAAGTCGTAGCTGTACTCGTTGGTGTCGGGCGCCGGCGTGCCCTGAATGATGCCCTGTTCGGTCCAGCGGCGGATGGTGCGCTCGCTCAATCCGAAGAGCTGTTTGATTTCACGAATGGAATAGTTTGACTTAACGCGCTGGTAGTCAGCCTTCGCGGGTACACGTGAGGGGAAGGACAAAACCTTATTGCTGTTTTCTTTCATCTATAACGAAAGACGACGCAAAATATTGGCTTGCGTTTCTTGGTAGGGGCCTAGATGGTTCAGTCGAAGCCCTCCTTAAGAGTCGGGCTACTGCCCCGGCGTACACGGCTTCAAACAAGGCCACTACCTTTCTTCGCGCTAACGAAGAATTGCTTTACAAAGCTCGCTTACGAAGCTTTTCGTCTCTTAACGGCTTTTGGTTTAGCTACTGCCTTCACCAGGGTGAGCGACTTCTTCCTGGCGGCCGGGGTTGTCGCTTTAACCATGGGCTTGCGGTTCGACTGCTGCAAGCTCTTCTTCAGCGCACTCATAATATCAAGTCTGGGCAGTTCTTCAACCTCAAATTCAACTACCTTCTTGCCTTTGATCTTCGACTCGATCAGTTTCTTGAGCGCCACGTGATATTGGTCGACAGTGTCAATCTCCGAGAGCTTGGTAACCATTTGCTCGACGAGCATGGTCGCCATCTTCATTTCGTTCTTGTCAACCTTCGTCGCGCCCTCGATCTCAGGCACATCCTGGATGCTGCGAATCTCGTTTGGGTAGTGCAGCTTCTGCATCACCAAACCATTTTCATGTGGGAACAATGCCACCAGGTCTTCGCGATCTCTTAACACTACCTTGCCGATTCCCACCTTGCCGGTTTGCTTCATCACCTCGCGCAACAACGCGTAAGGCTTCTCCGACACCGGGCCATCCGGGCCGGCGTAATAAGGCGAGTCGTAGAACGTCGTGGGAATCTCGGAGCTGTCGACAAAGCCGATGATGTCTACCGCTCTCGTAGTTTTGATCTTGACCTTGGCAATATCTTCGGGCTCGACGATCGCGTAGCGATCAGGCTCGTATTGGTATCCCTTGGTTATCTGATCGTTAGTCACCACCTGGCCGCATTTCTTGCAGCGCTTGTCGTAGCCGATTGGGCCATAGTCCTCGCGGTGGAGTTGGTTAAACTGAATCTTCTCAGCCGTCTCGATCGCGTTGTAGATGCGAACCGGGATGGCTACCAACAGGAATCTAATGTGGCCTTTCCAGATGGATCTCATTGCGGTTATCTCCTGGGAGCGTAGGCATTTTGCCCATATCAAGCATGGGGCGCAAGCAGGTTAGCGTCGGGCGTCCAAACCCCAGACCCAACCCCAGCCCTTTAGACTGTTTCACCGGCTCTTGGCCGGTGTTGGGGCGTATTATGCCGCTCGGGCCTTGTCGAAGTAAAGAATTAAGTTAGCTGCCTGGATATTTCTTGACGCTGCCGGCTCAGGGTGGTTAGATTGCCATTGTTTCAGCGGCTTCATAAGTTTCTTTTCACGCTTCACTAACGGCCGAAAACAGCCCACTTGTTTTTGCGTCCCCCGGGTTGCCTACAGCCAGCTGGCTTCGTCCAAAGATCGAAATCCTTAAATGAGTTTCCGCGCTTGCTTGCGCGCAACTCTCAACCGAGTTCCCTGACCACCAGCTTCATCCGACGCGATTATCAACTAAAGGACAATCGGCTGCTGCCCTACGGCTGGACCAGCACCGGCCCGACAAGACTCCGTACATACCGGCTTTCTTGAACAAACTCACCCGATCCAAGTGGAACAGGATCCGGCCTACGCGAACGGCAGTGGTATCAACATCGTCAGATATGAGGTGCCGCTGAACGGGCTGAACCCCGGCGACCTGACGGTTAGAGCGACGCTCTACTATCAGAGCATACCTCCGTATTATCTCAACGACCGCTTCAAACAGGCGCCGGATCAACCGGCCACGCAGCGGCTTTACTACCTGACTTCCAATCTTCAGACTAAGGGCACAGCCATCGAGAATTGGAAGCTTGCGATCACGAGCAGCAGCCGGCCAGTCAGCGTTCATTGAAGGGTGCGGAAAAGGTGGGGAAGAGGGAAAAGGGAAAGATAAACGTAGCTTTCCTAATTACCCAGTTTCCCCTTTCCCCCTTTTGCTCTGTGTAATAGTGGCACGATTGTGACTTTTTAACTGACGATTCTTCATTTTGATTTTTGCTCACGGAAGATCGGCTCAAATGCACGGGTAGTGTGCTCGGTCACGCTCGGCACGGGTTCTGGCAGCACTCGCTCTTGTGCCGCAACAAGCTCCTTCGTCGTTTGCTCCTTCAATAACGCAGTATCGCCTACTTCTTCAGCACTGTGTTTGCGACGGAATAACAGCCGAATGAACACACCTTCGAGCATCAGCATGATCGAGAAGCTCAGCAGCCCGATAGCAAGAGCCAGCGGTACATTTAAGTTGAGCACGGATTTCATCACTCCCACGAGCATCGTGATAGCTACAAGGCCGAGGACGAAAACGACTACCATCGCCGCCACGAGGAATTCAGGTCTCACTTCAGATGATTTGATGACGCTATCACCTTTCTCCCCATTCAACTTTGCGCCACAATAATTACAGTAGCTCAAGCCCTGCGCGACAGCCACGCCGCAAGTTGAACAATACATCCCTTTCACCTCCCTAAGGCCATTACGAAACCGAATGCTGCCAAGTTCAACAATGATTTCTCAGCAACGAGCAACACCCAACGCTCGAGCTAAACGGCAGCCAACGGCCTTGGGCCCTTGGCCGTCCGGTTGAGCGATTCGAACCAGCTGATCATGTACTTCATCGGCATCCTCCTTTATCGCATTGATGTCCCCGGAACGATTGCTGTTTGGACGGGCTAACATAGCAGTTGACCGGAGGAAGAGGGAACGGGGGAACAGTAGATCCTCCCTTTCCCTATGACCCTTTTCCCCTATTCCACTTTTTAACCTTTGTCCGCATGCCCCAACGCATTGCGCATCGCCGTGGCCGATTGCCAACGCTCGGTCGGGTCTTTGACGAGAGCGCGATCGATGATTTCGCAAACGGCCTCGGGCAGATGCGGCGCGCGCTCGCGCAGCGGAATGGCTGGCTGCTCAAAGATCGCCTTGATAGTCTCAGCCATGCTGGTTTTCCTGCCGATGTTCAGCGCGAGCCGGCCCGACAACAAGCTATAGGCAGTCATCCCGACCGCGTAAATATCTGACTGCGGTTTGACGTCGCGAAAGTTTCTGAGTTGTTCGGGTGACATGTAGGCGAGTGTGCCAGCCATCTCTCCGGCCACCGTAACCCCGCTCATGCCTGCCTGCGTGAAGCTCTTGGCCAGTCCAAAGTCGGTCAGCTTCGCCGACAGATTCGGCAAGGCGCCGCTCACCAGAATATTCTGATCTTTGATGTCGCGATGAATGTAGCCCTGCGCGTGGGCATATGAAAGAGCATCGAGGGTCTGCGAAATAATCTCGAGCGTTTCCCGTTGCGGCAAGCGACCGCCGCGCGCATCTGCAAGTTTTGCCGCGTCGGCGCCGTCGATGAATTCAGTAACCAAATAGACGACGCCGTTGTGCATGCCGCGATCGATGAATTCCACAATGCTCTTGTGCTTTAGCGACGCGGCCACATCGATCTCGCGCATGAAGCGGCGCATCGCCTTGTCGCTCACGGCAAACTCCGGGAGCAGCGTCTTGATGGCCACCGCGTTTCCGGTCGTCTGATGCCGCCCCAGCATCACGCAACCCATGCCGCCGCGGCCGAGCACTCTAACCATGTCGTAGCCGGGAATTGGCTGCGGAGTTTTCTTTAACTCGACGCGACAGTCCTCGCAAAGGAAAGTTAAGTGTTCTTCCGCGGAAGCCGCCTGCGCTTCTTCGCGCCGGTCACAATTCAAACAGGCCACGGTAATGATCGTCGGCTTGACCGCGAAGTCCGACGCCTCATTGTTGCCAACGGCGCTGACTTCACCCGTACTCACTTCAACCAGCAGCACCGTCTCACCACCTTGAATTTGGGCGCCATTTTCGAGAAACGCTTCCGCCATTCTTTGGCCGTTTACAAACGTGCCGTTCGTTGAGCCCAGGTCGCGCAGAAAGCAATGCGGCGGTGTTATTTCCAGCAGACAATGATGACGCGAGAAAAATTTGTCGTCGGTAAGGCAGAGGTGGGCGTCGTTACTCCTACCGATTAGAAACGTATCGGGTTGGGTGAAGCAGAAGACGCGGCCTTCGTAGGGTCCTGCCAATACTCGTAAGTTGACTTGCATTCCTCAAAGTCCAATGTCCAGGGGTCCAATAAGTCAGAACCGGGAGCGACCGGGCTTTTGATCCTTCTTACTCAAGCGTAGATAAATGATTGTTCATGGAATGAGCTGCGCAGCCACATCACCCGGTCGCTACCGCTCCCGGTTCTGACTTCTTGTTGCGCTCGTTCACTTACCGTTTGATTTCGAGATCATCGAACGCAATTTCGGCCGTATCGCTGGTATAGAGTCCGGCAATGCCGCCCTTGAAGTTTTCGGAATCCGTAATCCGATCGACATATTGGCCGTTGATATAGAAAGTGAGTTCGGAACCGCGCGTGCGCACTTCAAGTTCATTCGCTTCCGCGCCGGAGTGGATGACGCTGGATTTGGTCCAGGCCACCAACGCCGTCTGCTGGCCGCCCTTGTGCTTGACGATTTCATACTTTGTTTCCGCGCCGGTGTAGATCAGTAGGGCGTAGTCTTCGAGATCGTTGGCTGCGGATTTTTCTCCGTGCACGATAAGGCCATGCCCGGACGCTGCCGGCGTGCCGTCAACGCTGCGCGCCGTCACGCTTATCGTCGCGTTTCCTGTTTTGTAGTCCTGAGACGGCGCGTACATTACCAGATACTTATTCTCCTTGGCGCGCATGTGGTATTCGTCATCGGCGTACCAGATGTCGCCAAAAGCATAGTTGCCGGTGCCCCATGTCTGGTTAGAAAAGTCGTCAGTAGTCGACGCGGGAACATCGGCGTTTGCATTCTCATTAGCAACATTCGTGTTGGCATTGGCGTTGCGGTTCGCGTTTCGTGAATTAGTGTTCGCCCGATTTGTGTTTGCGTTTGAATCTGAACCCAGGCTGGCGAGGGCGATGATCATGATCACAGCGCCGATGCCTATGATGCCGACCACCGCGAGTCCTCCCAGGATCCACCAGATCGCTTTTGATTTTCTGACCGGCGCCCCCGGCACTGAAAGGTGCGACTGTTGTTGTTGACCAAACGAAGAGCCGTGGCTGGCGATGGGAGTGGATACCTGGTAGGTCGGCGGCAGCGGTTGCCGAACGACCTCGGCCGGCGGTTGTTTTGTATCGCGCGGGTCAGTGTAGCGAATGGTCGCATTTCCATCGATGCCTGGCTCAGGACTGCTGACCAGCGGTGTGCCATCTTCCAGACAGAAGTTGAGCGACGCATCCGTGTATGTACGACTACAAGAGGGACAGCTTTTCATATTCGATCCACGGTCGCTTGCGTGTCATGAGGTCCGTACCACCTCGCGGTAGCGGGTGGGTTCTTCACATTTTGGATCATTTCGGGGCCAATATCACGGCCACCGCCCACCCGCTACCGCGAGGTGGTGCTGACCTCATGACCATGAAAAACCGTCGAATGCAGATTGAATGTTAGACTCGGTCGCTACCGCTCCCGGTTCTGTATTCGCCGACCCTCACTGGCGGAAAACCGCTTGTCATGCAGAACCAATCGCGCGACCATAACACAAATACGGAACCGGGAGCGGTAGAAACCGGGTGGTGTGGCGGCCCACGCTCCCCCTGGAATTACACCGCTCCAACGATCGGAACCATTATAGGGAAACCCCGGTGAGGCTCAAGGGCTGATAGGTTTACCACAGCGGCCACAGAATTTTGTGCCACCCGAATAACTGCTGCCGCACGACTTGCAAACCACTTCCACCGGCCGCGGTTGGCTCCAATCGAGCGACGACGGCGCGCCGATGGGAATGCCACACTTGCCGCAGAACCTGATCGCGGCAGGATATTCCTGCTTACAACGCGGGCAGGCGACTGTAGTTGGCGAGGGAGCGGCTGGCCTACTGGCAATATTCTGAAGACCCGGTCCTTCGCCAGTGACAAACATAAATCTTACGTTGCCGCAGCGCCCACAAAACTTTATCCCCTCCGCGAACCTCGAACCGCAACTGGCGCAGGCAACGATGCGCGGTGTGCTCGCGACTCCGCCCGCCCGGCTGTCGAGGCTTCCTCCCTGCGAAGGCGTCAACTGCTCGCTCGACGGCGCGCTCTTAAACTGCGCTTGGATGATTTGTTCGATGCCGTCGGGCCGAATCTCGATGACGCGTTCGTCGTCAACCTCCCCGCTTCGCGCTACGCGCAGCACGTGCTGACCGGGAGGAATTGAATTCAGAATTACGCGCCCGGAGCGTCCAATGCTGCCGTGTCTCTCGTCGTCAACGTAGACTTCTGAGCCTTGCGGCGCCATAACTACCAGGAGCGAATCTGTTTTGGCGGGAGCTTCAAATTGCTTTCCCGCGGCCGCCTCAAGCCGGTCAAACCACTCGCTCGCATCCTTCGGTCGCTCCGCAACGGCGCGCGCCAGCGCCTGAAGAATCACCTTGTCGACTTCCGCGGAAATATCAGATCGCAAACTCAGCAGTGACGGCGGCGACTGCATTAGTTTCTGCGCCACGAGTTGCGGCAGGTCGCCTATGAATGGCGCCCGACCACCGAGCATGTGAAAAGCAATGGCGCCGAGGGCGTAAATGTCTGCGCGAGAGTCCAACTGCACGCCAGTCTGCATTTGTTCGGGCGCCATGTATTCGGGCGTGCCAATGATCCCGCGGGATTCAGGTCCGCTCTGGGAAGTGGTTTCGGTCTGATCGGCATGAATTATTTTCGCCAGGCCGAAGTCGCCAACTTTGACGAAGCCGTCGTTAGTGCCGGGGCTGCCGGTTCTGCGCAGCCTTTGCATGATGAAAATATTGGCGGGCTTGAGATCGCGATGAAGGATGCCGGCGTCATGGGCAGCTTCAACGCCGGCGACTACCTGACCCAAAATCGTCACGGTGCGCTGAATGTCCAGTGTGCCTTCGCGCCGCAAGAGTTGATAAAGGCTTTCACCGTCGACGTATTCCATCACCAGGAAAAACACGCCGTCTGGACTCTTGCCAAAGTCTGTGACGTCAACCACGTTGGGATGACGGATAGACGCGGCGGCGCGGGCTTCGCGCTCGAACCGAGCGATCGCTTCACCTTCCTGCAGCATCTCGTCGCTGAGAATGTCGGGGCGAACGGTCTTGACGGCGACGCGGCGAGTAACGAGATTCTGGTCGCGCGCCAGATAGACCTGACCCATAGCGCCGCGGCCCAGACGTTTTTCCAGCAGATACCGCGACGACAACAACGTCGGTCCCGGCAGGGTGTGCTTGGTTTTTGCCTGATCCAGCGGACAAGCAACTACGTCGTCTTCATAACAATTTTCACAACGTGGACACTCTCGCATGAATTAAATCCAAGTTCCGAGTTCCAAGTTTCAAGTTCCAAGTTCAACGGTCGTTCAGCGTTTAAGCCCCTGGGACTTGTAACTTGGAACTTGAAACTTAAAACTTCTTATGTCGTTTGCAGTTCCGAAGTACATCCCGAACAGCGCGTCGCTGCAACGGGAATGGGCGACAAGCAATGCGGGCAGTCTTTGGTCGTGGCCGCTTCCTCGCGTTTCCGCGAGTTCACAGCTTTCACGATCATAAAGATCACGAAGGCAACTATGAGAAAGCCGATGATGTCATTGATGAAGGCGCCGTAGGCAATGACGGGCAGCCCCTTTGCCTTTGCCTCGGCAAGCGTGGCGGGATGCTGACCGGAAATATCGATAATCAGGTTTGCGAAGTCTACCTTACCCAGCAGCAAGCCGATGGGCGGCATGATCACGCCCTCAACCAACGAAGTGATAATCTTGCCAAAGGCGGCGCCGATGATTACTGCCACCGCCAAGTCAAGCACACTACCGCGGGAAATAAACTCACGAAATTCTTTCAGCATTTTAGATTCCTTTCAACGGGGTCAAAATTCAAAGTTCGGAGTCCAAAGTCCAAAGCGGAGTCATTCTTATTGGCAACTCTTTGCAAGCTTATACCCAGCCTTCTCAGCTTCTTCCTTCGATTTGAACGCCACGCGATCTACTGCCTTTATCTCGTGGGCCGGCAGGCAGCCTTCCAGGTAGTAGCTCTTGTCTTTCTTATCCGCAACGATTTCAGCCGCCGCTTCTTCCGCGGCCGAGTCCTGTTCCTCTTTGGCTTCTCGGCGTGAGGCAATGGTTTGTTCGGCCGTCTCGTCGATGATGTGAAAGCTCGGACCTTCCCCGACCATGGTCACGGTCATTTGAAAGTCGGCGCAATTGAGTTGTTGAGCGCGGATTTTCCAGGGCTTCCAGGCGTCAGGCAGACGCAGGGAGTGCGAGATGCCGGCGACGAAGTCAGGCACCGTCTGCCATTTGAAAGTGCTGTCGTAACCGAACCAAAGCGAAATCAGGCGACCATCCAGGAAGTCGAGTGAAACAGTTCTGACTCCGTTGAGACTGGCCTTGTCGATCTGCGGATCGAAGTCGGGATTGATGCTTGTCTTCGACACGCCAGACTCGTCGACTCGTCCGAAGGCAACTTGCGGCACGCGCGTCTTTGCCTGCTCGGTTGTCATCCCCAGTTGAAACCCAAACAACTCGGGTGAGTTGGGAAGTTGAGCGAGCTTCAGGCCACACTTGTTGTCCTGCGCGAAGGCGCTGACGGCGCCGAGGAGGATTAGTAATGCTGCGACGGGCGACAGATGATGGCGGACCGCCGACCGGAGATTAGATTTTCCATTTGTCATTGCAATACGCGACCGACGACCCGCGACCGGCGACGGACGACCGAAGGCGGACGACCATCTGACCCGCGGTCGGCGGTCCACCTTCGTCCGTCGAAGATTGCGCACAGACAACGGAATGGTCTTCAGAATGAATGAGAAATGGAAAATGACAAATGGAAAATCTTTCTCTTCGGTCGTTCGTCCCGGTCATCATTTGAGCAATGCGCGAATCAGCCGCTCCAACTCATCCGGCTCGAAGGGAGTCGAAACGTACTCAGTGCAGCCCGCGGCAAGCGCGTGAGCGCGATACTGATCCGCGCCGTAGGCGGAGACGGCAACGATTGGCACCGCTGCAAAGTTTGTAAGCTGGCGAATCTTGCGCGTTGCTGCGAGTCCATCGAGTTCGGGCATTTCAACGTCCATGATGATCAAATCCGGACGATCACTTTCCGCCGCCGCGACGGCGTGATTTCCGTCTTGGGCCTCGACTACGCGAAACCCCTTTCGCTGCAGCCAGGTTCTCAGCAGCAGTCGCGTGTCGTCGAAATCATCGACAATGAGAATCGTGCGCCGGCTCTCGTTCAGGTTGTTAACATCAGGAGCCATGATGCTCGTTTCCGTTGACGTAGGAAAAATTGTATCAGCGGTCTAAGCGTTCGCAGAATTTGTTTCGGTTCTCGGGTTTGCAAAGCCTAACACTTTCGCTTCCAACGTCCAATGTTTAAGCCGAAGGTACCTGGTGTCAGGTGAGTATCGCGGGCGTTTCCCAAGGTAGGTCCAGAGATCAGAGGTCAGAAGTCGGAGGTCAGACGAGCTTTGTGAGCCTGCTTGCGCAGACTAGTTGAATCCGTCTAACATCCGACGCTTGACACCTATTACCAAAAGAAACCTGCTCGTCGCGACGTTCGTCGTTTACATCGGCTTTGCCGCTGCTGTTACGGTAGTTCCCACGCACGTTTCCCGGTTTAGGAGTCCTCATTCGGATCACATAAACCTCATTCCGTTTGACTATTCGTTCAGGTGCTACCGGAACGCCTGGGGGGCGCATCGAGACCTCAAAGCATTCTGCGTAATGAACACGCTCGGCAACATCGCCCTCTTTCTGCCTTTAGGAATTCTGTTGCCGCTCCTTAGCAATAGATTCCGTTCGCTAAGCCGGGTGCTGCTGGTTGCGCTCTGCCTGTCTTTAAGTATTGAGACGACCCAATTCGTATTGCGGTTTGTCGGTAATCCGAGGGCGGTCGATATCGATGACGTCATTCTAAACACGCTGGGTGCGTGTTTGGGCTTTGCCTTCTATAGGTACTTTATCGCCAGTTATGTTACCGGCAGGCCAGCGAGGGATGGTCAGATAGATTCAGGCGTGGCTCTTCTGGAAGACATGTCCGCAGACTCAACAGACTCTGCACAACCTTAGAAGCAGCAGGACTGGGTGAGGAGACTAGTTGCCCAGGCCAGAATGGTCGGATTTGCGCAGGAAAATGGAGTCGTATACACCGCGCACTTTGAAATTGCACATCCGGTAGAAGGTGTGTGCGCGCTGTTGGTTTTCGTTTACCAACACGCATACGGACTTAGTGCGTGAGAGCAAATCCTGGCAGAGCTGCCTCATGCATTTCCTGCCAAAACCTTTGCCACGCTCAGTTGGGCTTACCCACACACCTTCGAGATAAATTACGTCTGGCGTGTCGGCCTGGACGTCGGCTTTGAATATTAGCGTCCCACCCTCTTCCAGGACCCAGACGCGGCCCATTTCTATACGTCGCGCGCATCTGGCGCGGAAGCCTTCCGGATCAGTCTCGAGAGGATTGACACCACTCTCATCTTCAGCCATCCCGGCCTGCACCGGCGCGATTTGATCGAGGTCGTCAAGGGTGGCGCGTCGCAGGCCTTCAACCTCTTCACGGACCTGCATGGCCTGACGAACTTCGAACAGCATTTCTCGACAGGCGAGCCTCATGTCCTGACCCTCATCGGCGTAGTAGTTCCAAAACTGCTCGACCTTGTCCGTTTCTCCGAGGATCATGTGTGTGTGTTGGAAGCCTTGTGCTACCAGACTAAATTCCTTCATGGCGCGGGCGGTGCGAGCTTCGATAAGGGTGGCATGTCCGATCAACGCGACGCCTTCCAACCGGCCTTCAGAGTTGCGACAGCCGTAGAAGGTGCCGCGGTTATGAGGGCTAATCAATCCGTTGTCGCGGATGAATCCGGCGAGACAGACGGTGTGGATAGGCCGTTCGGCCAGGAACGCGAGAACCTCGTTGCGATCCTCTTCCGTAAGTTCGATGACATTGACGGTAATGTCGGCTTCCGGCAGGTAGGGCGTTTCAGCCATGACCGTGGTCATCAGTGCGTTGAGTGATGGGGAATTCTCTGTCTTTGTCATCACGATCTCCGTATGCAGTGGGTTGAGTTGATCTTGTTTCTGAGGCTTATTCATGGAGTACCTCACTCGCCCAGATAATCAACTCCGGGGTCTATTTCGATTTCCATCGAAGCGGTTTGATCGCCACCAAGCGTTGCAGACATTGCTTGAAAACAGGAGTCGCTCAGCAACACGCCGTCGCTTAGTAAGACGCCATCACTGAGCAAGACGCCGTCGCTTATCAGAACTCCCTCGCTGAGCAGCACGCCATCGCCAAGTAAGACACCGGTGCTACAGAGCAGGGTGCCATCACCCAGGAGGACACCATTGCTGGTAACGATGCTGTCACCCAGTAAGACACCATCGCTTATCAGAACTCCGTCGCTTATCAGCACACCATCGCTGATTAGTACGCCATCGCCCAGCAAAACTCCTAAGCCATAGATCTTTTGATACTTGGTTACCAGATTAGTGCCCTTGGCATAGTTACGATTCAGGATGATTCCTTGCGACCAGGTGAATGTCTGTCCCGCAATTGTGGTCTGCGGCGACGGGGCCGTAGTGGTCAACAGCGATCCGCCGACAAGTGAAGTGGAGAGCAGATCGGTACGAACCAGCTTAGCAAGTCGCACGGCGCCTTCGATGTTGATCTCACCTGTGCCCTGCTCCAGCATGTTGAAGCCGGGAAGCTGCTGCGCCGTGTACATTAAGATCATCTTGACCATGTTGGGAGTCAGCTTCGGATTGACCTGCAGCAAAAGGGCCGCTGCCCCAGCCGCAACCGGCGTCGCCATCGAGGTGCCGTTCATGTACATCTGACGGCGGTTGGAATTCTCGCTTACACCGGCATCCAGGTCCGGATGCTGCGTGACTAGAAGGTTATTGTCCGCTTCGGCGGAAATTATTTTATTGCCGGGAGCGACCAGGTCAGGCTTAATAAGATTGTCGAAATGCCTGGTGCCATTGGCGTCGCTCCAAAAACCGCGCGTCGGACCACGGGAGCTGTAGGTTGCCATCACATCATCTGCGCGCCCATTTGTTCCAAAGGTGTTCGACGCGCCCATGGTGATCGCCGAAGGCTCGATGCCCGGCGAATGTACCTTGCCGTACAACTTCTGACCCGCACTGTTCTTGCCATTGTTACCTGAAGCTGCGACCACGACGACGCCCGCATCAACCAGACGGCGGACAGCACGACACACGGGATCATTCTGGTACGAATCAACAGCTGGCATTCCGAGACTCATATTGACTACGCGGATGTTGTAGGTAGTGCGGTTGTTCATGACCCAGTCGAGAGCACTGAGCAAGCTTGAGACAGAACCCGCGCCAACGTTATTCAGCACGCGAAGGTTAATGATGTTCGCATTGGGCGCAATGCCGACGAATTTGCCATTAGCAATGCGTCCATTACCTGCCGCCGTTGCGGCGACGTGCGTCCCATGTCCGTAAGGATCATCAATGCGATTTTCGCCGGTGAAGTCCTGGCTGAAAACAATGCGGGTGTTGTTGTTACCACCCAGAAATGATTTGTGATCGGTATCCAGACCGGAATCCAGAATAGCGATGCCGATACCTGAGCCATTAAGCGTGTAGGACGTTGTGGCGCCCAGCACGGAGGTTGTCGTTTGCTGACGAACAGCATCCGCTCCAGTTGTGGCCGCAACATGGCCGAAGGCACGCACTTCTCGATCGGCCGAGAGGTGGTGGACTTCGTTGCGCGCCGCCAACTCTTCAAGAGCTTTGACAGGCACTTCCGCCTGGATGGCGCCGAGATGCGTCATCCGCGCATTGATCTTGATGCCGTACTGTTTGAACCAGTCGTTCAACTTTCCGCTCTTCACATCATCAACCTGCAGAATGACACTGACGCGGTCTTTGCCGGAACCCGCGCTTTCCATGGCCTGGCGTAAATCCGCCGATATCTTTTCGCCCTGGAAATCGCCAGAGTTTGTCTGTGCATCAGTCTTCGAGTCTTCTTGGTCGCTCTTCTCGGACGAGCTGAGGTCGTCTGCGAGATTTACTTGCTTGAAGAGGCTGTCAAGAATCTCGTTGCTGGCGATGTATTCCTCATAAGCGCCGCTCGAGGTCGCTCCTATCAAACGCACTTTGCCGTCAACCGCCGCTTCCGTAAGTGTCTCGGAAACGGTTTGCGCAGCATGCTGCCCGACAAACTGGTGCAGTTGGTCGACGAATAGAATCGAGTTGCCGTCCAAGCTCGAGATTTCAGACAACAATTCCTTGATCCGGCCATCGAGGTCCGCAGGGCTCTTCACACCTTCCAGCAGCGCGTCAAGATTCAGACTGTATAGTCGTGTCTGGCGCAAACTTTCCGGAACGTCTCCGGTGGCGATTCGGCGGGCGAGCACCTGAACAACTGCTTTCGACTCTTTGTCGTCTTCGGCAATAAGCACCGGGTTCTGTTTGCCGCGCGAGAGAATCTGAATAGTCGGCTTGATCGCAGATTCGTGGCCCTCGACGAGAGCAAACGCGCCACGGCGCGCCAGTTTCGTCAGGTTATGTGCATAGCGAGCAATTGCCGGATTCTTCGTCTCGACGGTAGCGCTGTTTGGCTTGTCATTGCCTGACTGCGCGTGAGCTCCATCCGTGACCAGTATGCCCAGGCACAGGGAGAAGACGAGCGCGAAAACAGTTATTAGGGGGACAATCGGGGATCGTTTGTGATTCTTCATTGAAGCCTCTCAGGACACATCTGCAAATTTTTCCAACTATTCGTTCAGAGCGAGTGCACAATCGCTCGCGTCGAACCCTAGGGCAAGCCCCGTACCTCAGCATCGCAAGCTAGGAAAGACCTATTTTTCAAAGCATTTTCGATAAGCCGGAGAGTTGGGGCGAGGTGGATTTGTCAGTTTGAAAGGATCGGTCGGTTAGCTTGACCGAAACCATTCATGTAAAGCATGGCCTGTCTGAACGATGTGCAAGATTGGGACTAACAACTGGGCGTTTCTTGATTTTGAGTCGTGACCGGGGGAGATGATTGGTACCCGCGGCAGGGGTCGAACCTGCGACCTTTCGCTCCGGAGGCGAACGCTCTAATCCACTGAGCTACGCGGGCATTGCTATTTGCTGGAAAAGATAGCACAGCATCGAGTAGTGTTCTAGAGGAGTGATCAGTGCTAAGTGATGTGAGTGATGAGTAATGAGTAATGAGTGATGAGTGATTAATGAGTGATGAGTAATGAGTGATGAGCGGGGGGACTCTTTTGCCTTACTCAGTACTCATCACTCATTACTCATCACTATTCTAAGTGTGTTTAATGATTACGCTTTCGATGATGTTAGCCACGTTTTCACAGCGGTCCACGGCGGCCTCGAGCTTTTCGTAGACCTCTTTCCACTTCAGCACGGTCAGGGCATCGTGTGAATCATGAAAGAGCTCGGCAATCGCCGCGTGGTAAATGTCGTCGCCTTCGTTTTCCAGCCGGTGAATCTCGACCAACCTTTGCGTCACATTCTTTGGTTTCTTAAGAGTGGCGACAATTTCCTTGAGTTGATCTGCCATCCGCTCGATCACGTTGGCAAAAGCGCGGGCGTAGTCAGTAATCTCCCGGACGTCAAAAATAATTATGGCGCGGGCGGCGTCGTCAATCAGATCGACGATATCGTCGAGCGCGGTTGACATGGTATAGATGTCCTCGCGATCGAAGGGCGTAATAAACGACTTATTGAGTCGCGTTGAAATGTTGTGGGTCAGCTCGTCGCAAGCGTGCTCCAGACCCTTGATGCGCTGTGCATATTCCTCGAAGTCATGGTTCTTGTCCGCCAGCATCTCCTTGAGCTCACGCGCCGCGGCGGAGATGTAGAGCGTCATCTGAATGAAGAGATCAAAGTATTGCTCTTCGCGTGGCAGAAAATTCAGCAAGCCCATCTCAGAATTCCTAACTGTAGAGAATCACCTAATTGCGCTGGAGGAAGGCGCACTATAGCCGAGCGAACGCCGCTTGTCTATCTGAATATCATCTGATTTGTATCTGAAATAGTCGTTCTGGCTGGCATTCTCGGCGTCCTGCCGGGTCATGTATTTGAGGTCGTAGCGTCGGCGAGAACTGGATTAGACTTGCAAAAGTCGCGCTTGGTCGTATATCAAAGGTAACGAATGACTGACAAAAACTACTTTGCCGAAGTTCAGGGGTTTCTTCGTTTGGAGTCGGACGCGATCGCGCAAACAGCCGTAAGGTTGCAGCGAGATGAAATCGAGCGAGTCATGCAACTGCTCGCCGCCTGCAAAGGCAAGATCGTAATTCTGGGTGTGGGAAAGTCTGGAATAATTGCGCAGAAGATTGCGGCAACGATGACCAGCACCGGCACCGGAGCGCTTTACCTGCATCCATCCGACGCGCTCCATGGAGGCATCGGCATTATTAATTCAGACGATGTGGTAATGATCTTGAGCAACAGCGGCGAGACGGACGAAATAGTCGAGATGCTGCCGTACCTGAAACGCCGGCAAGTGCCCATCATCGCTCTGGTTGGAAATCTCAACTCCACGCTGGCGCGCCGCGCTGACGCCGTCATCGATGGCTCCGTGGATCAGGAAGCGTGCCCGCTAAATCTGGCGCCCACCACCAGCACCACCGTGGCCCTGGCTCTTGGCGACGCACTGGCTATGACCCTGATGCAGGTTAAGGGACTCACCCCTGGTGACTTCGCAGTCAATCATCCGGCAGGACAACTGGGCAAACGCTTGACGTTGACAGTCGCGGATCTGATGCATAGCGGCGCGGACAATCCGACGATCGCGTTGGACGCGATGTGGCTGGACGCGGTGAAGGGAATCAGCACCGGCGGCCTCGGGGCGGTCAATGTTGTTGACGACGCCGGACGTTTGGCGGGAATCATCACCGATGGCGATCTGCGGCGCGCGATTCAAAAGTGCGACCCTGGCTCGCTCCGAAACTTGCGCTCAGATGAACTCATGACCCGGAATCCTACCGTGGCCACTCCCGAGCTGCTTGCTTATGACGCTCTGCAGTTGATGGAGGATCGACCTTCGCAAATATCCGTCCTGCCGGTTGTTGATAGCGAGCGAGTTTGCGTGGGACTAATTCGCCTTCACGATATTGTGAGGAGTGGTCTGTAAGTCTCAAGTCCCAAGTCTCAGGTCTCAAGCCCCCAGTCCGTTTGCGGAGTCAATCGTTAACCAAAAGTTCGACACCTGGAGCATTCAGGTTGCGGAAAGAAGACTTGAGACTTGAGACTTTGGACCTGGGACTGACATTTCCGGCACATCAACGATATCCCACGCCGAGCGCACGCGCAGTAATTTAGACATTAGCCCCGCGTGCATTATGTGACCGCTGCGCTCCGCAACCACCTTGCCAAGAATCGGCATACCCAGCAGCGCCAGATCGCCGATGATGTCCAGAATCTTGTGGCGCACAAACTCGTCGCGAAATCGCAAGCCAGTCTTATTCAACATGCCGTCCGGCGTCAGCACAATTGCATTGTCAAGGGAGCCGCCGCGAATCAGGTTTGCGCGGCGCAGCGCCTCGATCTCGTCCGTAAAGCCAAACGTGCGCGCGGCTGCTATCTCGCGGCTGAAAGCCCCGTTGTTCAAGTCAATCGAAAACTGTTGGACGCCAATCATCGGGTGAGGGAAATCAATCAGGCAATCGATTTGATAATGGTCGCCTGGCTCAACGCTGATGCGCCTGTTTCCCTGTTCGAAAGCGACTTTCTCACGCACCAGCAACGCACGCCGCGCCAAAGGCTGACTGACGATGCCGGCCTGCTCGATCATTTCCGCAAACGCTTCCGCCGATCCGTCCATGATCGGAATCTCCAGGTTGTCGACGTCTATGAAGACGTTGTCCACACCAAGCCCGCGCAACGCCGAAAGCAAGTGCTCAACCGTTGAAAGCATCACGCCCGTGCGCATCAGCGTCGTTGCATAACCACAGTGGGCGACGGATTCAACGGTGGCGGGAATTTCAAAACCACCGAGGTCCGTACGACGGAAGACATAGCCCGTGTCGGGTGGCGCCGGCGTCAGGCGTACCTGCACCGGCACGGCAGTGTGCAGTCCAATGCCGTCTGTTTCAACTGCTGACGCAAGTGTGGTTTGTTTGATCAAAGGGTTATCCGGTCTGCGTTTTGGATTCAGAATCGACCTTAAGCGATTGAATGATGGAGCAATGCTCATGCCGTTTCTAATTCAAACAATTCACACAACTCGATTCACGCGGGTGTCGCAGAGCTGCTACAACTTTCGAATATCAAAGGAAAGAATGCCACAGTACTCAAGCGAATTGCTGGGACCGCGGGCGTCCCGCCCGCAAATGAGCGCGAAGCGCGAACAACTTCTATTTTTCTTTTTGTTTGGGTTTTCTGAGAACAACCAGGTGAAAGCAGGCTTATGTGCAAAACCAAGCGACTGACCTTTTAGTAGTGCCTGGTTCAGAAAGACCAAGGGATAGGACAACAGAATTTGTTCGCGCTTCGCGCTCATTTGCGGGCGGGACGCCCGCGGTCCCAGCAGTTCGCTTGAGTGGAAGACCATTTCATTGACACTCCTAAAACGCCTCTCTATCATCGAATCACATGCTAACTGAGGAAGCTTCTGCTGGTAACAAGCCAGTCGAACGGGTTTTTCTGATCGATTCGATGTCGCACATCTTTCGCGCATTTTTTGCGCCGATGGCGAATCGCACCGCGCCGCTCGCAAACTCCCACGGGCAAGTCACGCAAGCCGTCTATATCTTCACCAACATGCTGCGCAAGCTGCTTCAGGATGAGAAACCAAACTACATCGCGGCAATCTTCGAGTCAAAAGAGAAGACGTTTCGTCACGAGACGTTTGCCGGTTATAAAGCTAATCGACTGGCCATGCCGGAAGACCTGGCCTCGCAGCTTCCCTACATCTTGCGACTCTGCGAAGCCTTCAACATTCCCGTAATCAACGCGCCCGGTTTTGAAGCGGATGATGTGATTGGCACGCTGGCGAAAAAGATCGCCGGACAAAAGCTCCAGGCAGTGATTGTTTCGAATGACAAAGACATGTGTCAGCTGGTGGCGGATCCTTACGTAGTTTGCATGCGCACGAATTCCCAGGTGGTAAAGCGGAAGGAGTTTGTACCCCCGATTGAGTGGTGCGATGAAGCCTGGGTGGAGAAGAAGTTTGGCGTACCTGCATGCAAAGTGGTTGACCTGCTGGGTCTGATGGGAGACTCGATCGACAACATACCGGGCGCACCGGGCATTGGCGCGAAAGGCGCGGTGCAAGTCATCACGCAGTTTGGCTCAATTGAAGAAGCGCTCAAACGTTGGGAGGAAGTGAAACACAAAACCTATCGCGAATCACTGCGTGACAACGCCGACTTGATTCGTCAATCGCGAGAGTTGGCGCGCATCCGGCTTGATGTCGAGGTTGACTTGGATCTCGACCAAATCAGGGCCAGATCGCCAGACCGCGCCGCCGCTTACGAACTGTTTAAGGAACTCGAATTCTCTGCGTTGACGCGAGAGTTTGCCGACGCTGCGACCACCGCGCCTGCAGGTGTTGGTGACCAGCTCAACTATAAGATCATTGATTCGCGCGCTGCCCTGGACAGTTTGATAAAGAGTCTTTGGGACGCTGAGAGCGTGGGAATTGCGATCGCTGATTCAACGCCGTCGACCCAGCCGGCGGAAAAGAGCGAAGAGTCTGACGGCCGGCAACTCGAACAGCAGTGTGTGATCGATTACGAGGTTGCCGAAGGCATTGCGTTCTCAACCGCAGAGGGCAGCTCCGCGTTCGTCGATCTTAATAAGTTCGCCGAAGGACGTGAGTCTGTGCTCGCTTCGCTGCGAGAGGTCTTGTCAAATGGCTTGATTGAAAAGTCTGTTCACGATCTGAAACGAGCGATTGGCCTACTGAACCGGCTCGACATCACCCTCGAAGGCGTTAAAGACGACACACTGATAGCCGCTTACCTGATCGATCCGAATCGCAGCAAGTATGAGCTCCACGATCTCGCGCGCGAAGCAGTCAATGTGGAGCGTATTGGTAAGCCGGCAACCGGCTGGTCAGACATGCAGTGGGAAACGGCTGCTAGCGCTGATCTGACGGCGCGCACTGCCAAGGTACTGCATCAACGCATCCTGGAGAAGAAGCTCGAAACGATCTACAGCGAGATGGAAGTACCCCTGGCGCCTCTGCTCTATCGCATGGAGCGCGCCGGCTTGAAGGTGGATCGCGCCACGCTGTCAGATCTTTCAAACTATCTCGGTCTCGAACTGAAAAAATTGACAATCAAGATTTATGAACTCGCCGGCCGGGAATTCAACATTGGTTCTCCCAAGCAGGTTGGCGAAGTGCTTTCTGAATTGGAGATGACCTCGGGCCGGAAGACGTCGACTGGTCGTATCTCCACCAGCAAGGCCGTGCTCGAAGAATTGGCGCAGACTTTCGAATTGCCGCGAATGATTATTGACTACCGCGAGCTTGATAAACTCAAGAGCGTTTACACCGATGCACTGCCGCATCAGATTGCGGCGGACGGCAGAATTCACTGCCTGCTCAATCAAACGGTCGCGGCCACGGGCCGCCTTTCCTCCAGTGATCCGAACCTGCAAAACATTCCCATTCGCACCGAGCTGGGGCGTCGCATCAGACGATCGTTCGTTGCCGAAAAGGGAAACAAGATCATCTCAGCAGACTACTCCCAACTTGAGTTGCGTTTGCTCGCGCACATCACGCAGGATCCTGTCATGCTCGAAGCGTTTCAAAACGGCGAGGACATTCATGCGCGCACCGCGCGGCTGGTCTTTGGCGCGAAGACCGATGAGGAACTAAAGGAGGCTCGCCGCTTTGCGAAGATAGTTAACTTCGCTATCGCTTATGCGATTGAACCGTGGGGTTTGTCGCAGCGCGTCGGTATCTCGCGGCCGGAAGCGAAGAAAGTCATTGAAGACTATTACAACACTTACAAAGGCGTGCGACGTTACATGGAAGAGGTGCCGTTAAGGGCGCGCGAGCATGGATACGTCCGTTCAATTTATGGCCGCATTCGTCCGCTTCCCGGCATCAGTGACCGCAATGCCAATATTCGCAAGGCGGCCGAGCGCGAGGCTATCAACATGCCGATTCAGGGCACGGCCAGCGACATTGTGAAGTTCGCCATGCTAAGAGTTGACGAGGAGTTCAAACGTGAAGGCCTCGAAGCACAACTCCTGATGCAGGTTCACGACGAATTGCTGGTTGAAACACCAGCCGCTTCGGCCGAACATGTAGCGGCAGTCTTGAAGCGGGAAATGGAAGCGGCGGTTAGTTTAGATGTGCCGTTGATCGTAGACGTCGGCATTGCCGACAACTGGATGGATGCGAAACCGTAAAAGGCAGTAGACAGTAAACAGTAGGCAGTAAGCAATGTGGCAGGCGGGGCGGTAGCCCGACCGTAAGGGAGGGCGTTTCGAAATGACCAACAAGGAAGACAAAATCGATACCGATCAACCGGACAGGGGCGCGTCAGGCGTCGGCGAAGAGTCCCACGCCGCGCTTCCGAGTCCCATCGAGGAAGTAGAGCCACCCAGAATTGTCTATCGCAGCCCGGATTCCATAGACGCCAATGCTCGCGCCGCAGCGTCCACGCCGGAGGCGGGAAGCATTTGGACTCGCGAGCTTTCGCCCGCAATCATTCCTTTGATTGTTGGCTTCCTGTTCCTGCTCATACTGATTGGCGTGCTTGGGTACTTGAGCGTGAGTCGCATGGACGAGGTAAGCCGCGCTGTTTTGGATCTGGAAGAGCAGCACGCAGCCAAACTGAGCCTCCTGCTCAAGCTTCGGCTTGCGGTCACGAAGCTCGACAATGAAGCGCGGGCTCGCGACCAGGCAGACGCGCGACGAGAACTGAAACCTCCTTTCGAAGTCCGCCTCAATGCCGCGCGAAGTGAAGTAAACCAACTGCTGCGGGAGCTTGAACGGCCGCCCCTTGCCAGCGACCCAGCTTGGAACAAATTTCGCAACGAACTGACTGCCTACGTCGAGGTCACCCAGGATCTTCATCGTTACTCGCTCGAAGGGTATGAAAAGTTTGGCGTCGTTGACGCTGAACTAAACCAGTTGCTGGAGCAGTCAAATCAACAACAGGACGAGGTTTTTCAGAAGAGTGAGAACATTGAACAAGCAGCCGCCCGATCGATTCGCACCTGGAGCGTGGTTGCTCTTATTTTCGGCTTACTGGTGGCTGCGGGAACGATCTGGGAAATTCAACGTCGCTTTGGCGAGATGCGGCGGAGCGTGGAAGAAGCCAGGCGCGAACGCGTCTTCACTAGTCAATTGCTGGAAGGGATGGTGAGTGCGGTGGCCGCGATTGATGATCACGATCGTATTCGCAGTGCCAATGCCGCCTTCTTCCGAATCTTTCCGCGGGCGACTATTGGCGCGTCGATTTATGAGAAGTTTGCCTCTGACGCTTCCTTGAAGATGTTGGAGGCAGCGACCGGTTCTCGGGTGGACCGTGCCTCGTATCGCGGGCGTTGGGGTTGCCCGCCGGATGACGATCGCGAACAGGAACAGACCTTTGATGTTTATTCATCACCACTGGCCATCAATGGCGCGCGCGGGCAAATCCTGACGTTGGTCGACGTAACGGCGGCGGCTGGTGCTGAGCGCGGTTTGCGGCGGCAGGAGTCACTGGCGGCGGTGGGCCAGGCGACCGCTCAAGTTGCGCATGAAATTAGAAATCCGCTCGGCAGCATACGCCTGGGAGTGTCCATGTTGCGCGACAGCGTCAGCGATGCGGAAGGTTTGCATACGATTGAGCTGGTCGAGCGGGGAATCAAACACCTGAGCAAGCTCGTAGTTGATGTCGCGCAGTTTTCGCGGCGGAAGGCCCTTGAGCAAGCAAACGTGGATCTTCATGAGCTGGTCAATCACAGTCTCGATTTGGTGGCGGATAAGATCAACGAGAAGAAAACACCAATTGTAACGAGACTTGCTGACCAGAGGCTCGTAGGTCATTGGGACTTTGATCAGCTAAGCCAGGTCTTCGTGAACGTGATTGCCAATGCGATTGATGCCAGCCCAAGGCAGGCAGCCGTTAACATCTCAACGGAAGTCGTCAACGTTGCCGCAAGCGATGATGATCGTGTGGTCAAAAAGCGAGCGCTGGTCACGATTGCAGATCAGGGAAGCGGAATGGACAAGCCGACGCTCGATCGCATCTTCGAACCGTTCTTTTCAACCAAGAAGCGCGGGACGGGATTGGGGCTCGCCATTGTGAAGCAGATCGTCGAACAACATGACGGAACGATTACGGTGGACAGCTCTGTGGGTAAAGGAACAACGTTCAAAATCGACTTACCCTTGTGACACATCTCTGCAGGGCCAAAAGCTGAACTTCGATCCACGAGACTACACCAAGCAACACTAAGAAGACTCCTATTTCGAGTTGTTTCGTGTGATTTCGTGGATCGCTTTTGTTGCTTTATCTCTTTTCCGCAACCGTAGGGAAAATTCTGTAGGCTTCTTCCTGGCCCCACAAGAAGTGAAAGAGAAAGATTCGGTCGAAGTTGCCACCATCACCGTCAAGTACACTCGATGCGAATTCCGCAGCTTTCTCAAAGCCAAAATTCGGAGCGTCAAAAGGTGTGTTATAGGCAAAAGCTTTGAAGTCGTAGTGAACAAGCAAATAAACTTCATCCAGATCAACGTGCTTCCGTAAGTCTCTGTAGCGTTCGTCGGTTTTGTGTGCAGAAAGGGAGCTAGTTAGAGTCTCCAACATCTCATTGGGAGAATACGCGCCACCAGGAGAAGGAAAATCGATCCAATCAGTTTCGAAGTACGGTAGCGGCGCGAAGCGTACGCCCTCCAAGTATTTTTCCAGCAGGGGAAAGCCCACAAAGTCGCTAACGTCGTCATCGTCGCTAGAGTTCGGTTGATAATCCGGCTTTTGGGACCAGGCATTATCCATCTGTTCAATCAGTGCGAACAGCTGCTCTCTGAAATGCCTTGCATCTCGCGGCTCAAATCTTATTTGCTTCGGGAACAGCCAAACGTACCCGATATGTTTCGTCTTGTTCGGCGGCTGTTCTCCAATGGCCTCTAAGATGTTCTCGCGTCTTCGTTCTTCTGTTCGAGCTTCGGTTATCTGCTCCCGATTCACCCAACTCTTGAGTTCGATACCAATCTTCTTGCCGGATTTAGTAAGCGCAATAATATCGGGGCGTTTGTCGAAAGGGTGAGGAGGCGGATCAAGCGCACGCTTCACGTACCATTCATCGACAACGTCCCACTCCACAATCTCATTTGCAAGCTCAGGATAAGCCTCTAGAAACGAAGCAAAGATAAGCTTCTCGTTTCGCATGGCGGCAATAGGAACCTGTTGTAGCTTTTTGACGATCTCTATTTTTTGTTCGAAAGGAAGCTTGGCCAGGCGCTGCCGCCGCGCCAGCTTGGCTCGGAAGATACCTTCTACTGTGATTGCGTTTGGATCGAATGGCTCGCGGCTCATTACTCCTCCAAATCATATTGCGAACAAAACTTCTTCCACGCTTCCGCCAGGCCGTGACGACTGACGATATCGCGAAAGACTGTCAGGTCCATCTGTTCCGATTCTAACAAAGACACTACGCTTGCATGATCCTTCGGCCTACCTGATCTAAGAAGTTCGGCTGCGAGATGCTCAGCCGAGAACATCAATGTGTAGACGCCCGCAAACGCCACCCGGTCCGCTCGCGCAACCGCCTCTTCCTGGACAGACTCAGATGCGGGGACGAACTGCACCAGCCAATCTTCTATCTTGATGTATTCCCGATCAGCAGGGTACCCGAGCTCCCGGAGATATTCGTAGATTCGTCCAAACGACACCAAGCCGTTGGCGCCGACGATCACCGGCGATATGAAAACATCGATGTCGTCTGTTAGGTAAGCTTCCAAATAGCGAATCGTAGCTATACCGCCGCCAATAGCAAATTTCTCCATGACGCCATCGGCTTGCATGCGATTAAGGGTTTCGAGGACCTTTTCCATATCTTCAATGTTCGTTCAGCTCATGAGTTTGAAGGCTCGCCGCGCCGCCGCAATTGTTTGCTCGATGACTTCCTGGGTATGCGTGATGCTGACAAAGCCCGCTTCGAATTGCGAAGGAGCAAGGTAAACGCCTTCAGCAAGCATGGCGTGGAAAAACCTGCCGTACAGTTCCCGCTTGCTCTTGTTTGCCGTCGCCCAGTTTGTGACCGCGTCGTCCGTAAAAAAAGTAGTCCACATTGAACCCACTCGATTTGTAATCGTCTTGACCCCCGCTTCGGCGGCGGCCCGTGACAAGCCTTCACACAGTTTCGCTGAGCTCCGTTCAAGTTGTTCGTAAATCCTGGGGTCCCTGAGCCGGCGCAGGGTCAACAGTCCTGCCGTCATCGCCAGCGGATTTCCCGAGAGTGTCCCGGCCTGATAGATAGTTCCGACGGGCGCAATGTTGCGCATCAACTCGCGACTGCCGCCATAAGCACCGACCGGCAGGCCGCCGCCAATTATTTTGCCGAGGCAGGTGATGTCCGGCGTCACGCCGTACAATTCCTGTGCGCCGCCGCGCGCCAGGCGAAATCCAGTCATTACTTCGTCGAAGATCAGTAGGGCGCTGTGTCGCTTAGTTAATTCACGGACGAAGTTCAAATAACCCGGTTCCGGAGGGACGCAACCCATATTGCCAACTACGGGCTCGACGATTATCGCCGCTATGTCCGGGTGTTGTTTGAAAACGTCTGCAAGCGCTGTCGGATCATTGAAAGGAACGGTAAGCGTGTGCTGCGCCAGCGACGCTGGGACGCCCGGACTATCGGGGAGCCCCAGCGTCGCAACTCCGGAACCGGCCTTCACCAGTAAGCTGTCGGCGTGGCCATGGTAGCAGCCTTCAAACTTGACCAGCTTGTCTCGACCGGTGACGCCGCGCGCCAGTCGGATGGCAGACATCGTAGCTTCGGTGCCGCTATTAACCATGCGCACCATCTCGATCGAAGGCACGGCGGCGACGATCTCCTCCGCGAGGTCGATTTCCAGTTCGTTGGGCGCGCCGAAGCTGGTGCCATCTGCAGCGACCGCCGCCAACGCCGCGACAATTTCCGCGTCCGCATGACCCAAAATCATCGGGCCCCAGGAGCCGACGTAATCAATGAAGGTGCGGCCATCTACATCGGTGATGGTTGGCCCGCTGGCTCTGCGGATGAAGAGCGGCGTGCCGCCGACGGCACGAAAAGCGCGTACCGGCGAATTAACGCCGCCCGGCATCAGCTCGAGCGCGCGGGCAAACAGTCGCGCAGATTTGTTCTGGTCTCTTTCAGGCGTAGACATGTCGGAAGCATACCAATTGGCGGCGAAGTTCACTAGACAAGACCTCAGTCTCCTCTGTGTAGTCTCTGTGTCCTCTGCGTCTCTGTGGTGAATGGATCTTAGGAAAGACTCACCACGGGGGCACAGAGGACACGGAGGCAGCACAGAGAATTCCGTCGACGAGAACATTCCTTTGAATCTATCCGAGGCACGCCCAGGTCTGGTAAGATGTTCAATCCGTTCTGCAACGCCCAGAGATCGCTGAAGTGCCAGACTTGTCTTCTGACCATAAACGCCAAACCAACACCAAGAGCTTCCAGGAGGTTATTTCCGTAATGGTTCCCTGTGCCCCGGCCACCGCTCTCATATTCAGACCTGTTCCTCTCGTTGTTCATCTCGTCTTAATCGCACTGTTGATCGTGCTGCCGCTCCCGGCGTTTGCGCAGGCGGAAAAAGCTGCTGAGAAATCCGCGGCTGAGAAAGCGCGCCAGGAAGCCGCGGCAAAACAGCAGGCATCGCCTGAACCCGCAAAGCAGGACGATGCAAAGAAGCCGGAAGACGAGAAGGCGGAAGAAGACAAGAAACCGGCCGACCCGATGTCGTCGCCTACTTTCACCGGATTGAAACTCCGATCCATCGGCCCGGCTTTCACTTCTGGGCGTGTCATCGGGTTTGCGGTTGATCCAAACAATGCGGCGCGCTATTTCGTCGCCGCTGCTTCAGGTGGAGTTTGGAAGACCGGCAACAACGGGACAACCTGGACGCCGGTGTTCGACAAAGAAGGCTCATATTCGATCGGTGCGATCGCGCTCGACCCAAAAAATCCACTAACAGTTTGGGTGGGCGCGGGCGAGAACAATAGCCAGCGCAGCGTCTCTTATGGCAACGGCGTCTACCGTTCGGATGATGGCGGCAAAACCTGGAAGAACCTCGGCCTGAAAACATCTGAACACATCGGCCGCATCGCCATCGATCCTAAAGACTCGAATACAGTTTATGTGGCAGCACAAGGTCCGCTTTGGGGTCCGGGTGGAGATCGCGGACTCTTCAAGACCACCGACGGCGGCAAGACCTGGAAAAAAGTTCTCTCCATCAGCGACAACACCGGCGTAACGGATGTGGTCATCGATCCCCAAAATCCGGAGACGCTCTACGCCGCCAGCTATCAGCGCCGTCGTCACATGTGGACTCTGATTAATGGCGGGCCGGAGAGTGCAATCTACAAATCGACGGACGCGGGCGCCAGCTGGAACAAACTGAAAGCGGGCCTACCGACTACCGATCTCGGCCGGATCGGACTCGCAATCTCTCCCGTCGATTCGAATGTTATCTACGCCACCGTGGAAGCCGCTGACAAGAAGGGCGGCGTCTTTCGCTCAACCGATCGCGGCGGCAGCTGGGAAAGACGCAATGAATTTGATGCGGGCGCGATGTACTACTCGCGCATCGTTGCCGATCCCAAGAGCGTCGATCGAGTTTATGTCATGAACGTCTTTCTTATGGTCTCGGACGATGGTGGCAAAACTTTGCGGCGTCTCGGCGAGAAGTCGAAGCACGTCGACAATCACGACATCTGGATCGATCCCAACGACAACGACCACTACCTGGTCGGTTGTGACGGCGGCGTTTACGAAAGTTACGACCGGGGCGCGAACTGGGAGTTTAAGAGCAACCTGCCCATCACGCAGTTCTACGACATAACTACCGACAACGCCGCGCCGTTTTATAACGTCTATGGTGGCACGCAGGACAACTTCAGCTTTGGTGGTCCGGCAAGCACGCGCAGCGTCTCCGGCATTGTGAATTCCGACTGGTTTGTTACGAATGGCGGTGACGGTTTTCACAGCCGGGTGGATCCGGAAGATCCGAATACTATTTATGCCACGCTTCAGAATGGCGGCCTCGTGCGCTTCGACAAACGCACTGGCGAACGCATGGGCATTCAGCCGCAACCCAGTCGCGGCGAAGAGCCGCTCAGGTGGAACTGGGATTCGCCCTTAGTCATCAGTCCGCATTCGCATACACGTCTTTACTTCGCCGCCGACAAACTGTTTCGCAGCGACGATCGCGGTGATAGCTGGCAGGTTATCAGCGGCCCCCTCTCGCGCGGACTCGATCGCGACAAGCTGCCCGTGATGGGCAAAGTTTGGAGCATGGATGCCGTTGCCAAGAATCAATCAACCGCGTACTTCGGCAACGCCTCAGCGCTCGCGGAATCGCCAATGAAGGATGGCTTGATCTATATCGGCACCGATGACGGGTTGATTCAAGTGACGGAGGACGGCGGCAAGAACTGGCGCAAGCTGGAAACTTTTCCGGGGGTGGCCGAAATGTCGTACGTGAGTCGCATCATTACTTCCAATCACGAGACGAATACCGTTTACGCCGCACTCGAGAATCGGCAGAACGCCGACTTCAAGCCGTATCTTTTGAAGAGCACGGATGCCGGGCGCACCTGGGTTTCGATTGTTAGCAATCTACCGAAGAACCAACCCGTCTGGGCTATTGCTGAAGATCACGTCAACCCGAACTTGCTATTTGTGGGGACGGAGTTTGGTCTCTTCTTTACCATCGACGGCGGGCAAAAATGGATCCAACTCAAGGGCGGGCTGCCCACGATTCAGGTGCGGGATCTGAATATTCAGAGACGCGAGAACGATTTGGTCGTCGGCACGTTTGGTCGCGGCATTTACATTCTCGATAACTACACGCCGTTGCGCCAACTGAAACCTGAGATGCTCAAGCAGGAGGCCCAGCTCTTGCCGGTTAAAGATGCGTTGCTGTACATCCAATCGCAGCCGCTCGGCCTGCGCGGCAAGAGTTTCCAGGGCGAATCATTTTTCACTGCCGAGAATCCACCCTTCGGCGCGACGTTCAGTTACTACTTAAAGGACGAACTGAAAACCAAAAAAGCAAAGAGGCAGGAGGCCGAGAAGGAAGCGGCGAAGAAAAATACTCCGCTGACGCTTCCGCGTTTGGCCGATCTTAGCGCCGAGGAAGAAGAAGAAGCGCCGGCTGTAATCTTCACCATCACGGATTCAAGCGGGCGCGTAGTCAGGCGACTGACCGGACCAGTGACGGCCGGGATGCAACGCGTCGCGTGGGATCTGCGTTATCCACCAGCCACCTTGCCGCCGCCGCCAAACCCGGATAACGAAGATCCATTTAGCGATGGGCCAGGCGGGCCGCTGGTCATGCCCGGCGCCTACAAAGTTTCCCTTGCCAGGCGAGTTGATGGTGTGCTGACGCCCCTGGCAGCGCCACAGGACTTTAACGTCGTAGTGCCGGGTCAGGAAGGGATGTCGCCAGGCGATCGCGCGGCGCTGGTTGAGTTTCAACAGAAGGCCGCAAGATTGCAGCGCGCCGTGCAGGGAGCGCTCGACGCCGCTAATGCTCTGAAACCAAGGCTGGCGCTGATTCGTCGCGCCTTGCTGGAAACTCCCGCGGCGGGAGACAAGCTGCTTGACGACACGGCAGCGCTGGACAAACGTACGAACGAGATTCTGCGAGCCTTGCGCGGTGATAATGCACTACGCGCCCGCAACATCAATTTGCCGCCGTCGATCAGCGAGCGCATCGGCAACGTTGTTGGCACGCAACGCTTATCGACCGCCCGTCCGACGCAGACGCAGATCAATCAATACAATGCTGCGGCGCAGGACTTTGAACAAGCGCTCGCGCAGTTGCGCCAGTTGATTGAGGGCGACCTCGTTAAACTGGAGAAACAGATGGAAGCCGCCGGCGCTCCCTGGACGCCCGGCCGTATTCCGGAGTGGAAAGACCAATAGTGGCGGTCGTACATTAGCTCCGGGAATCAATGAATCGATTATTTGAAAAGGGGACCTCGATGACCAGAAAAACATTAGCGACCTTGCTTCTCCTGATTAGCGCTGCAACGGCCTATGCTATTCCGGCTGAGACTGAGTGGGTCAAGTTTACTTCGCCCAAAGGACTGTTTTCCCTGCTGGCGCCGCACGCACTAAAACTCGAGGCACCAGCCGATGCGAGCACTGCAAAACCAACGCACAGCAGATTCAATGATTTCGAGGACGGATACGGTTTTGTTGTTGAGTACTTCGAGGATCTCCAGATTGTCGATCCAGAAAAGTATCTTGATCTAACACGTGACCAGGTAGTCCTCGAGCTTAAGGGAACCTTAACCGCTCAAGACAATATTAGTTTAGATGGTTATCCCGGTCGCGAAATAGCATTATCAATCACTTCCGCGAACGGGACAGTCGTGTTGGTGCGCACCCGCATCTACGCTGTCGGCACCAGCATGTTTAGCCTTTCTTATGTCTGGCGGAAGGACATGGATCCCGCGGTCGCTGCTAAAGTCGGCGAGAGATTCTTCTCGTCCGTAAAAATCAAACCAAGTGAATAGCTGGCGTGATGCCGGCGTGTTGCACGTAGAAGAATAATTTCCCAAGGAGCATTCGCATGTTTCGCCACTTAGTCCTTAGCATTTGTTCAATTGCGTGCCTCGCGCTTTCTTTAACCACTGACTTGCGCCTCGCTTCCGCGGCTGACGCGAGTCGCCACGTGCCAACGATCGATGAGCTATTGACGATCAAGACTATCGGCGGTGCGCAAATTTCGCCAGATGGTAGGTTGGTGGCTTACACAGTGACCAATGCCGACTTCAAACAGGACGCCTTCGTCACGCAGATCTGGCTGGCTGAAACTGGCAGCGCCGGCCGCACGCTGCAACTGACGCGCGGCGAGAAGTCTTCCACTAATCCGCGTTGGTCGCCGGATGGAGCATGGTTGGCGTTTACCAGCAATCGAATCGATGACAAGAACCAGATCTTCGTGATCAATCCCGCGGGTGGCGAGGCAATTCAATTGACTAAATCGGAAACGGCGATCAGCAACTTTGCCTGGTCGGAAGATGGCCGCAGCACCGCTTACACTGCGACCGAGCCGGTGCCTCAGATTTCTAAAGACCGCAAAGACTATCTGGGCGATTACGAGGTCGTGCGCAAGGATTACAACTTCGCATATCTGTGGACGTTTGATGTCAGCGAAGCGCTGAAGGGGCCGTTGGTTGGGAAGCAGCGGACGAAAAAGAAAGACTTCAGCGTGGATTCGTTTTCCTGGTCACGTGATGGATCGCAGATCGCGTTCAGCGCCACGGTCAATCCGGATTTGATTCAAGGCGTAACTTCCGACGTCTACCTGCTCAACCTGGCGGATGACGCCGTCACGAAGTTGGTCTCGCAGCCCGGGCCCGACAGCAATCCTCGCTGGTCGCCCGACGGCAAACAGCTTGTTTTTTCGTCGGCGATGGGAAACACGAGCTACTTTGCCAGTAACTCTCACTTGGCCGTGGTGCCGGCGGCAGGCGGCGTGGCGCGTTCCATCACCGACAACTTTGATGAGAATCCGGGCCTGCTTGAATGGCGGCCAGACGGCGTTTATTTCACGGGCCAGCAGAAGACGGCGTCGCAGCTGTTCCGCGTCGATCCCGCGAACGGGAGGGTCAGCCGCGTATCCAGCCCTGACAATTTGCTGGGCGGTTCCTTTTCTCTAACACGAGACGGACGACAGTTGGCTTTCACGGCCGCGTCCCCGATTTCGTTAAATGAAGTGTTCATCTCGGACTCGCAAGATTTCTCTCCGCGCGCTCTGACAAACATGACTGAGCAAACAAAGCCGCTGGTGTTGGGAACACGCGAAGTCGTCTCCTGGAAGAGCACCGATGGAACTACGATTGAAGGTGTGCTGATTAAGCCGGCGGATTTTGACCCGGCGAAAGAGTATCCACTGCTTTGCGTTATTCACGGCGGACCGACCGGCGTCGATCGTCCCGCGCTCTTAACTCCGGATGCTCGTTATTATCCGTCCGACATCTGGGCGGCGCGCGGCGCGCTGGTGCTCAAGGTGAACTATCGCGGCAGCGCCGGCTACGGCGAGAAGTTTCGCAAGCTTAACGTCCGCAATCTCGGAGTTGGTGACGCCTGGGATGTGGTGTCAGGAGTTGATTATCTGATAGCGAAGGGCTGGGTAGACAAAGACCGAGTGGGTTGCATGGGTTGGAGCCAGGGCGGTTACATTTCTGCTTTTCTAACGGCCTCTTCGGATCGCTTCGTCGCGATATCGGTGGGCGCCGGCATTTCAAACTGGTCTACCTATTACTACAACACAGACATTACGCCCTTCACGATCAACTATCTCGGCAACAACCCGGTTGACGATCCTGAAATCTACCAGAAGACCTCGCCGATGTCTTACGTCAAAAACGCGCGCACACCGACGCTCATTCAACATGGTGAACTCGATCGCCGCGTGCCCATCGCCAATGCTTACGAGCTGCGGCAGGCGTTGGAAGACAAGGGCGTGCGCGTCGAGATGATCGTTTACAAAGGCTTCGGCCATCCAATCAGCAAACCCAAAGCGATGCGCGCCGTCATGAATCACAACCTCAGTTGGTTCAATCACTATCTTTGGAATGATCCGCTGCCTGATTTCGCCAGCCCAACCGTGCCGCAGAAGGAAAGCAAGGACGCGGACAAGAAAACGGTTGATAATTAGATCGCATGCCACTTGACGCCGGCACAAAAGTTGGCCGCTATGAAATTCTCTCCCAGCTCGGCAAGGGCGGAATGGGCGAGGTCTACCTGGCGAAGGACACGAAGCTTGATCGCAACATTGCTTTGAAGATTCTGCCTGCCGAACTGGCGGTCAATCGCGAGCGCATGCTTCGTTTCGTACAGGAAGCAAAGGCAGCGGCGGCGCTTAATCATCCTAACGTCGCCCACGTCTACGAGATTGGCGAGCATGATGGCTTGAATTTTATCGCCATGGAGTATGTGGAAGGGAAAACCCTTCGCGAGAAAATACACTACGAACGCACTGAGCTAAGGAAACTACTCAAGTATCTGCAGCAGGTTGCCGGTGGCTTGGCCAAGGCCCATGCCGCTGGGATCGTCCACCGTGATCTGAAACCGGATAACATCATGATCACGCGCGATGGTTTTGCCAAGATTTTGGATTTTGGTTTAGCAAAACTGATCGAGATACCCGCACCGGGTCCAGAGGGCGGAACGATAAGCGACGCGGCAACCGTAGCGCTCGTACCCCACTCGATACCTGGAAGATTGCTGGGAACGGTTGGTTACATGTCGCCTGAGCAGGCCCAGGGAAAGGCGGGGCAGATAGATCATCGCTCGGACATCTTCTCTTTTGGCTGCATGCTTTTTGAAGCCGCTACCCGGAACCGGCCGTTTCAGGGCGAGAATAACGTTCAATCGTTATACAAAATCGTCTATGAACCGGCGCCCCTGTTAAAAGATTTCGACCCATCGGCTTCACCGGAGCTGCAACGAGTTATTCGACGTTGCCTGCAGAAAGATCCTGACGAAAGGTATCAGTCGATCCAGGATGTGGCACTTGAATTAAAAGAACTGCGCCGCGACATGGAAGGCGGTTCGCAGCTCGATACCACTATTCCCCCTTCCTCTGTGGGCAGTGAAATGGGAGGCGCGTCGCGCTCGCAGAGTTCAACCACGGCGACTATCGGGAGTCAAACCAGCACTGGTGATGGTTCAGCAGTCCGTACTACCTCGAGCGCTGGAATCATTCTGGGCGAAGTCAGGAAACACAAACGGGGAGTCGTCTTGGCGCTGGCCGGGTTGATTCTGGTTGCTGGCGCAGTGGCGGTGATCTGGGTCAAGTTTTCCGGTCCCGCCAAAGTGGTGGCGTTTCGCAATGTGAAAATCACCCGACTGACTACGGGCGGCAAAGTCGGAAACGCTGCGATAAAGGGTTACACGTCGATTTCTCCGGATGGCAAATACGTGGTTTTTAGAACGACGGAGTCAGGAAGAGACAGCCTGTGGGTGAGACAAGTGTCAACGGGCAGTCTGGTGAAGATCGTGCCGGACCTCGAGGCCAAGATCGGCGGCACCACTTTTTCGCGCGATGGCGAGCTCGTTTATTACTCCCTGTTCGAGAAAAACGATCCACTGGGAACGCTTTATCAAGTGCCCGTATTAGGGGGAGCGCCGCGCCGCATATTGGCAGGCGTGACGAGCCCGGTGACGTTCTCGCCTGATGGCAAACAAATCGCTTTTGTCAGACCCTCGTCATCGGAATCTGACTTGATGGTGGCAAACATTGACGGAACCGGCGAGCGGAAGATAGCAACACGGAGACTGCCTGCTTACTTCTCCTTCGTTGGCGGCGCCGCGTGGTCGCCTGACGGAAAGACAATAGCGTGCGGCGCCGGCTCTTACAGCGGCAGTCTATCCGCGACGATAGTTTCGGTGCCCGCCGCGGGCGGCGTGGAAAAGGCGATCACTTCTCAGAATTGGGTGTCGGTATCGCGCGTCCTCTGGCTGGGCGATGGCAGCGGTTTGATAATCGCAGCAGTTCCGGAACTAATCTCGACGGGTACACAGTTGTGGTACGTCTCATATCCGGATGGCGAGGTGCGTAGAGTAACCAACGATCTAAACGCCTACGGCACCAGCAGTCTCGGACTGACCGCCGACTCGAAGACACTGGTGACGGTGCAGGCCGACAAATCGGCTCAGCTCTGGGTAGTTGCGCCAGGCGAGGAGTTGAGTAAAGCGAAACAGATTACGAACGGTAAGTATGACGGCGACAGTATTGCCTGGACTGCGGACGGGAAAATCCTCTACACGGCCCCGTCAGGCGAACAATCAGACATCTGGAGTATCAGCGCGGATGGTACGGCAAGTAAGCAAGTGACCTCCGACTCGTTCACCGAAGGTTTGGGATGTGTTTCTCCGGATGGGCGTTATGTTGTCTTCAGTTCGAATCGATCGGGCAATTTCAACATTTGGAGAATGGATCTTGGGAGTAGTGAACAAACACAACTGACACACGGAATTGAGATCGATTCTCAACCAGACTGTACGCTCGACGGTCAATGGGTCGTGTTTAGATCATTGCGGCAAGGGAAGTCGACCTTTTGGAAAGTTTCCCTCTCAGGCGGTCCGCCCGAGCAGCTCTCCGATAAGTCTTCCACCTGGGCGGCGATATCACCAGACGGCAAGCTCGTGGCGTTGCGTTACTTTGATGATCAAGCTAATGCCAATAAGATTGCGGTGATACCTTTTGCCGGCGGCGAGCCGATCAAGACACTGGATGTTTCGGTCGGCTTTCGCGATGTGGGACTGGGGTGGACTTCAGACAGTCGCGCAGTCATCTATGCCGACGCTGGAGACAACGCGGACAACCTCCTGAGCGTGCCAATAGATGGCGGCGCGTCAAAACAACTGACCAATTTCAACTCGGGACTAATCTTCGCTTTCCAAGTGTCGCCGGACGGTAAACATATCGCCTTATCGCGCGGCACTCAAACCGACGACGTAATCCTGTTGCGGGATTCTCAGTAGTCAACGGCGAGCTCATAAAACGCACTGAATCGTCAGAATCCGATGTTGTGCGGGCTTTTGGGGGCTTTGGCTTCGCTGGTCCCATCTTTCGGCCAACTTGACCGAGTAATGACTGGATTACGCACGTTCAGTGGGCTGGTCAGGTTTTTGAGGTTTAGTCCGGTCGACTTTCTCGCCTTGCTAGTTGGCCTCCAATAGTGCATAGTCAACCACGGTTAATCCTTCTCTCGCGCATCGACGGTGATGCGCCCCGCGCATAAGACAGTTAGCGCTGGCGTTTTGGATAGTTCGAGAGCAGGCTGATTTCAACTTCAGAAGCGCTCTTAGAGCATCCGAAAACCGGCCCTTCGC
>JANMQG010000029.1:0-4498 GCA_031370285.1 Chloracidobacterium sp.
GTCTCGATCTTGCCTCGGACTTGCCGATAAGTATCATCGGATATGCAGGTTCCCCCCGGTTCAGCGATGCCTTCAAGACGGGCAGCGATATTCACACCGTCGCCAAAGATATCGCTCCAATCGATGATAATGTCACCGACGTTGATGCCAATGCGGAACTCGATCCGGCGATCTTCTGCAATGGCAGCGTTGCGCCCGGCCATAGCCTGCTGGATTTCCATGGCGCAGCGCACTGCGTCGACTACGCTCGCAAATTCGACCAGGGCACCGTCACCCGTGGTCTTGACGATGCGGCCGCGATGCTCGCCGATCTTGGGATTGAGGAGTTCGCGCCGGTACACTTTGAGCGCTGCGAGAGTACCTTCCTCGTCAACACCCATCAGGCGGCTGTAGCCGGCGACATCGGCCGCGAGGATAGCGGCCAGCCGCCGTTCGACACGCGCCTCGGCCATAAAAATCGTCTCCCCCCACGGTGATTTCGAGTTGAGTTTATGGTTGGGGACGGAGCGTGTCTATCAAGGCGCTTAATGTCTACTTCGGGTCATTTTCGACGGTTTGACGGCGTCCGCGCCGAGTCCGCTTTCCTCCCGATAGCGACGATTGAGCGGACATTCCGGATTGACCGCTTCGTGCCAACAACTGCCGTCAAGCCAACCGTTACTCGATCACCTCGTCGGCGCGCTGCTGGAAAAATGAAGGCACTTCGAGGCCAAGCGCCTTTGCGGTCTTGAGGTTGATGACCATCTCATACTTGGTCGGTTGCTGGACCGGCATGTCGGCTGGGCTGGCACCTCGAAGAATTCGGTCGATGTAGGAGGCCGCGCGCCGATACAAATCGGAAGTTTCGGGGCCATAGGAGATCAACCCGCCGTCTAGTGCCTGGACACGGAATGCGTAAATTGCCGGCAGGCGAAAGCGTGCCGCAAGCGAAATGACCGACGTGCGGTTCGTGAACGTGAAATTATCCGGCAACACAATCAGGCTTCCCCCAGACTCGCGGCTTTGGGCCGCCATCGCATCCTCAACATCGCGCACGGTGTGAGTTGGCGCAGCGGTCAGCCGCACTGAGAAAGCGGGTGCGGCAGCTTCGAGCGTACTCACAAAGTGTCGGGCAAAGGGGGCTGTATCGGGGTTAAACAGGACAGCGACCCGTGTCGTGCCTGGAGCAATCTCTTTCAGCATTTCAAGCCATTTGCTGCCGAGCGAAAACTCGAAGGCAGCGAATCCCGTGGCGTTGCCGCCTGGACGCGCCAGGCTGGCGACCAGACCGGAACCGACCGGATCCGCCAGGTTCGCAAAGACGATGGGGATCGTGCGGGTCTCGCGGAGAAGCGAGGCGACCGACGGCGTATTGCCGGCAAAGATCAGGTCAGGTTGGAGAGCAACAAGCTCCTTGGCAGTCGCCCGTATGCGATCGAGGTCACCCGCAGGCCAGCGGGAGTCGATGCGGAGATTGCGTGCTTCATTCCAACCTAGTTCCTGGAGACCTTGCCGCAGCGCCAGGGTCCAACTGGAAGCTTGCGCATCGTGTTCGCCCGTACCCGGAAACATTGCGCCAATGCGCCGTATGCGCTCCGTCTGTTGCGCACGCGCGGTGAGCGGCCACCCAACCGCCGCACCGCCGACCAGCGTGATGAACTCGCGCCGCTTCATTCGATCGCCTCGTCGGCGCGGGCGAGGATACCCCAGCCCGCAAAAGCCCCCGAACTTTCGTCCTACGGGTTTTTAGGACTTTCAACGTCGGTCTGCGGAGCATTGTAACGCTTCACAACACGCAAGCTGTCCCACGCACCAAATATCAAGATCGCAATCATCAAAATCATGACGCCGAACGTGATGGGCTCCTTGCGCATCATTGTTTTTATGTACTCGATCACGGTGTTCCTCCTGTAAAACGCCTCCTCAGCAAGCGTATATTCGACAACTATCGGGTGTGTCTGACAATGGCGGCCGATGTCTCAGTTGGGTCAAACGCTGCGTAGCCATCGCAGGACTTTAGTCCGCGTTGTCCGCTATTAGTCCAAGAGCCGACATTCAAACGCAGCGCAGCGAAATGACGCTAAGTGCCAATCTCTGCCATATGCAGTGCAGCACACCGGCGTCGTTATTCAATCACCTCGTCGGCGAGGGCGAGCAACGTCGGCGGCACGGTGAGGCCGAGCGCCTTGGCGGTCTTTAGGTTGATGAAGAGTTCGAACTTAGTCGGTGCTTGAACCGGAAGGTTGGCTGGATTCTCGCCTTTGAGGATACGATCGACGTAGGACGCACTGCGCCGGTACAGTTCTGGAAGATAAACCCCGTAGGAGATCAGACCACCGTCGGTAACAAAATAGCGGAATGGGTAAACCGCGGCCAACCGGTGTCGGGCGGCAAGCGTTACAATTACGTCGCGATGGACCGTTGTTAGCGGCGTGGGAAGTACGATAAGACCACCGTTCGGTTCGCGCGCGGACGCTGCAATTGCTAGCTCGATCTGTGCAGCATCGGCAACGTTAGAAGAGGCTAACCGAACGCCCAGTTGCTTCGCGGTTTTCTCCGCCACGCGCAGAAGTCCCATGTAGGTCACGCCGGGAGTCAAAAGGACCGTGACATGGGCGAGGTTCGGGGCGACCTCCTTCAGCAACTCCAGCCATTTTCCGGCTATCGCAAACTCAAAGGACGTAAAGCCTGTAACGTTGCCACCAGGCTTCGCCAGACTTTCGACGACACCAGCAGCGATAGGATCAATGATCTGCGCAAACACGATTGGGATTGTGCGAGTGGCTTGATGCAATGCAGTTGTGGCGGGCGTACTATTGACGAGAATTACGTCCGGCGCTGATGCCACTAGCTCGGTGGCCTGCGCTTGCAGCCGATCAGCAAGACCGGAAGTAAAACGATAATCGATCTTGATGTTGTGACCTTCAATCCATCCTAATTCCTGCAGTCCCTGCTGAAACGGTCCGATGCGATTGTGTGCTTCTGGATCGCTCTCCGCGATCGTCAATAATATTCCGATGCGCCGCATCCGTGCGGGCTGCTGCGCCCGCACAGCCACCGGCCACGCCGCAGCCGCACCGCCCATAACACCGAGAAATTCCCGCCGCTTCATGCCAGCCCTCAGGCTTAGGAGGCAGCATCGTAACGGCTCAAACGAGTGCATTGATAGCGCAGAAACCTGCTTCGCCACTGCAATATGAGATGCTGGCCGATGGCAGAGTTGGGTCATTTGCGACGGGGACGACCCCAGCCGCGGGTCCCGCCATGTCGGCTATGCCCCCAAAAGGCGACATGCCCCTGCATCGCAGCGAAACGACGCAACGTGCCAATTCGCGTCCGATGCACTGCAAAAGAAAAGACCGCCAACTGCGGCGGTCCTTCCTATCACCTCGTGGGCGCTGGAGATAAGCGTGGGCGTCGACAGTCGGAGTCTGAACACGGGCCTCGCGTTGCTGTACGACCGCCGCGACCGCGTCGCGCTCTTTGGCCAAGCGGACTGCTCTTCTGCAACAGCCCCAAGTGTTTACTTCCCGTATTGCTGCCCGGCCTTGGCAATCGATGGACCTGCCGTGGCAAGGTCTTGTGGGTTCATGACAGGGCGGAAAGAGACCTTTGCGTTGAACGCGAGAAACCACGGCTCGGCGACAGCCGGAATCTGCGATGAGTCCTTCATGTCGAACACGATGGAGCCTGACCGATTGCCGTTATCATCCGCAAAGAAATAAGTGGCTTCCGGTTTGAGGTCGGCCAGAATTCGCTCGATGGTAGAACCCAAGGTTCCCGCTTTGGCGGCGGCATTTCCGGTTTCCACCGGAATCGATACTCGAAGCAACATTCGCATATAGGTTTCCTCCCTTTAAACTGGACCTTCCGGGATAACTCCCGAACTAGCGGGATATTCGCACTTCCCAACATTCCTGCAAGACAGATGCGAGGGGTCAAAGGGCGAAAACCTCAACCTGAGCATATGTCGTCCGCTTTCCACCCCATCGCGACCGATATGCGGACGTGGGTTTTCGTCCGAGTCGTGCCAATACGAACGGTTTGAGGTAGTGTCTTGCGACCTCGATGCGGAGCCGAGCTTGCGGCGGCGCGGCATCGGTAATTAGCGTACACCCTCGATGAAAATATGATCCAAGACGGAGAGGCACAGAAGCTCGCACGCGAGTGGAAGCCGACGACGCAGTCGCCTCGTTAGCGTCACCACGGCAGACGCTGCACTGATCGACGCGGAGATTCTGTTCAGACAACCGGGACCACTTCTTCCCGTGCGCCAGCCGCGACCCCAATGCAGGTGAAGGTGGATTTGGAGGCGCGTGAAAAGTCCTTGAGGTCTTCACAAACCTGGATATTCACATCTACTTTGTGCCGAAGACCTATGGGACCCATCATGACGGTCGATGCTAAGGCCGATACCGGCTCGCACCCTAATGCCAAGGTTTTTATCTCCTACTCTCGCAAGGACATGGCCTTCGCGGATCGCCTTGAGACCGCGCTCAAAGCACGCGGTTTTGAGACG
>JANMQG010000037.1:0-5825 GCA_031370285.1 Chloracidobacterium sp.
CCTGCATTACGCCCACATGAAGGGGCTGGTACATCGGGACATCAAGCCAGGGAACATCCTGATCGACAAGCATGGCGTAGCGTTCGTCGTCGATTTTGGATTAGCCCTGCGTGAAAAGGATGCGGGGAAAGGTCCACGGCATGCCGGGACGCCTGCCTACATGAGTCCTGAGCAAGCGCGTGGAGGCGCCGTTGATAAGCGCGCAGACATTTGGTCGTTCGGGGTAGTGCTTTTCGAAATGCTGACCGGAAAGCAACTCTTCGATGAGGGGACAGTTTCAGACACGCTTGCAGCCGTGCTCCGTGCAGACATCGATTGGGCGGCGTTGCCGGCAGAGACGCCTCCAAATGTTCGCAAGCTGCTGCAACTCTGCCTCGAACGTGATCGCAAACGGCGTCTGCGCGATATCGGTGATGCGCGGCTTCAGCTTGAGGATAAAGCGACTGTCCCTGCTATCAGTCCTCCTCCTGTTGTTGTTCGTCGGAACTCCTGGGGATTACTCGCGGGAGTCGCCCTGATAGCTGCCATGTTAACGGCTGGTTTGTTTTGGTTCTTGCGCCCCGCGGCGATCGAGATTCCCTTGCGCAAGTTAGCTATTCCACCAACTACGCAGATCGATTTTAATAGCGGCGGCCCGCGGCCGTTCGTAATCTCACCAGATGGTAGCCGTTTGGTTTACGCACAGGGAAATCGCCTCTGGGTCAGAAGTCTCGATCAGCTTGAGCCCAGAGATTTGGTGGGAAGCGAATTGTCACCCAGCTCATCGGGCATAAATCCCGTCTGGTCCCCGGATGGAAACTTCATTGCGTATGGAAGCGGCGGCAAGCTCTGGAAGATTTCGGCGGATGGTGGTTCGCCTGCAACTCTTTGCAATTTGCCAGGTGACTATCGTGGCGGAGCGTGGGGTAGGGACGACCTAATTTTCATCGCCATGACGCGGGGTCCCATCTATAAGGTGCCGGTAGGTGGTGGCGATGCGCAAGTCTATCTGGCCCTTGACACAAACAAGGGTGACGTTGATTTCCATGATCCCAGTCTTCTGCCGGACGGAAGAACTTTGCTCTATTCGGCTCATCGGCAACAGGGCGTTGATACCATCGAGCTTTATAAGGACGGCGTTCGCAAAATCTTGTTCCGCCTGGAGGGTCTTGCCCGACAGCAAAACCCACAGGTTTTGAACGCTCCTCAGTACTCGACCACAGGTCACATCATCTACCGCCGCGATCAGGGAATCGAGGGCGTCTGGGCCGCGCCATTCTCGCTGACTTCAAACGAACTCACAGGAGAACACTTCCTGGTCGTCGCAGGGGGCACGTGTCCCTCCGTATCGTCAGACGGAACACTTGTCTACGCAATGGCCACAGAGGTGCGCGCCCCTCGTCAACTCGTATGGGTTAGCCACGATGGCAAGAGCGAAGAGACCATTGGACAACCTCAGGCTGGCCTTGCTCATCCTGCGATTTCCCAGGATGGCAGAAGAATCGCGTACGATGCTCTTGAAGATAACAATCGAGAGATCTGGGTCTACGACACAGTTACAAAGGGACGAACTCGTCTGACGTTGTCTTCCTCTTCCAAAGAAAATTCATATCCAGCATGGATTCCGGGACAAAACCGCATTGCCTTTTCCTGCGTTACGGAACCGGGTCCGGCTATCTGCGCAAAAGCTGCGGATGGCAAGGGTGAAACCGAAATTCTGGTGAAGAACGGAGAAGTACCAGCTTTCTCTCCGGACGGGGCTTACATGGTCTACATACGCCGTGGTGAAGGCTTGGCGGTTCTGATGAAGCTTCGTTTGACGAAGGACAGTCAGCCGGAAACATTTTCGGACGTTGTCGCCATAGGTCCTCATATATCTCCCGATGGTCACTATCTTTCTTACTATTCGTGGGAGCGTGGGGGGCGGTCCTACATCAGGGCGTTTCCGACTGGTGACGCGAAATGGGAAGTGCCGGGTTCCGGCGAAGGTTTGGTTGTATGGCACCCCAACGGCAAGGAGGTTTTCTATGAAATGCCGCCGGCACTTATCGCAGCACCACTCGAAACCACTCCCACTTTTACCATCGGTACGCCGCGCAAGATCTGTGACCTGGGATCGACTAATCAGACGGCTCCAAATCTAGGGTTTGACATAACCCCAGATGGAAACAAGCTAGTGATTGTTCGGCGACCCAATGAGGGAGGCACAGCTCCACCCATAGTTGTCATTCAGAATTGGTTTGCTGAGTTTAAAGACAAACAGAAGAAATGACCGATCTCTGGAAAAGAGTGCAACGCCAATGACACTGGCCGCGGGGACCAAACTTGGCCGCTATGAGATCCGCTCGCAACTAGGAGCAGGCGGGATGGGTGAGGTGTATCGTGCGAGCGATCCGAAGATCGGCCGCGACGTCGCCATCAAGGTCTTGCCGGCAGATTTTTTAGCCGACAAGGAGCGCGTTGCTCGCTTTGAGCAGGAAGCGCAGGCCGCCGGTGCTCTTAACCATCCGAATATCCTCGCGATCCATGACGTAGATACGCAGGACAATATTATCTATGTCGTTTCTGAACTGCTCGAAGGTGAGGAGCTTCGCCAACGTTTGGAGGAAGGGCCGATCCCGTTGCGCAAGGTGACGGAGTACGCCCAGCAGATCGTCAATGGGCTCTCGGCCGCGCATGAGAAAGGCATCGTGCACCGCGACCTGAAGCCAGAGAACCTCTTTATCACAAGAGACGACCGGGTAAAGATCCTCGACTTTGGTATCGCAAAGCTGCGGCAAGTCCCGAGCGAGGCGGGCGGTTCGGAGGACGCGACACGCAAAGCGATTACCAACCCCGGCGTGGTGATGGGAACGGTCGGCTACATGTCGCCGGAACAGGTGCGCGGCCAATCGACGGATCACCGTTCAGACATCTTCTCGCTCGGCGCGATCCTCCACGAGATGATCACCGGTCGTCGTGCTTTCCAGCACGAGACGATGGCCGAGACGATGACGGCTATTCTCAAAGAGGAACCCGCGGAACTGAGCGAGTCTAATCCGAACATAAGCCCGTCTCTTGAAAGGATTGTCCGGCGGTGTCTCGAAAAGAAACCAGAGAGGCGCTTTCAGTCGACGTCCGATCTTGGATTTGCGCTTGAATCGTTGTCCGCGCCGACAAGTTCGTCGGGAAACAATCTGACGACTACCGTGAATGCCTTGAAAGATGAGGCCGCGATCAAATCGTTATGGGTTGGACGCCTGGCGTGGCCTGCTGCAGCGTTGTTCCTGGTTTCTACGTTGATTCTGGCCGGGCTCTATCTTCGGCGATCCGAGCCGCGCGGTCAGACAATGCGTTTCTCCTTATCTCCGCCCGAGAAGTTCAACTTTGCCGATGTCGCAGCACTTTCGCCGGATGGTCAACAGGTTGCGTTTATTACTATCGGATCTGCCGGTGCGACATCGCTATGGGTAAGGTCCCTGGCTTCACTCGAGTCGCGGCAGCTTCTCGGTACCGACGGGGCATCATTTCCGTTTTGGTCCCCGGACAGCCGCTCCATTGGCTTTTTTGCTGGAGGTAAGCTTCGCAGGATAGACGCTGCCGGAGGGCCGGCACAGACTTTGGCCGAGGCATCTATCGACCCGCGAGGCGGTACCTGGGCGCCTGATGGAACGATAGTCTTTGGTCCCGATACCACTTCGCCGCTCCTGCGGGTTTCCGCTTCGGGCGGCCCTACGTCCGAGGTTACAACGTTTGACACCGAACGCGGACAGACGTCGCACCGGTGGCCGTCGATGATTCCGGACGGGCGGCATTTTATTTTCTTTGGACGGGGAAACCAGGCAAACAAAGAAGGGCTTTTTGTCGGCTCGCTCGATTCGCGGGAATCCAAGTTTCTGCTTTCTACTAACGTGACTGGCGGGTACGCCGAAGCGGGGGGTAAAGGTTACCTGTTGTTTATTCGGGAAGCCACGTTAATGGCTCAGCCGTTTGACGCAGGGAAACTTGAGCTATCGGGCGAAGCGAGACCACTTGTAGAGGGTATCTTAAGCTTTCCAAGCGAGATCGGGCCGACAGCTTTTTCTGCCTTTTCCGCATCAGCCGGAAACCTTTTGTACCGCACCGGTGACCAGCAGACCACCCGGTTAACCTGGTTTGACCGATCCGGTAGATCTTTGGGGGCGATCACCGAGCCGGGGGGCTATCACGAGCCCTCGCTGTCACAGGATGACAAAAAGGTCATTTTCGGCCGCGGCGAGGGTGTCGGGACGCAAGATATCTTTTTGATGGACCTGGTGCGGGGTAATTCGACGAGGCTTACTTTCGTCCCGGCGGCGGATACATCGTCTTTGTTTTCGCCTGATGGAAACCAGATCGTTTTCAGTTCAAACAGGGCGGGTCAGTTCGATGTTTATCGTAAAGCATCAAGCGGAGCCGGGAACGATGAACTATTGATGAATGGCAGCAGTGGCAGGCCGTACGCGGACAGTTGGTCGCGTGACGGTAAGTATCTGCTTTACGAAAAGAACGGCACCGTAAAAACAAAGATAGATCTCTGGGTACTGCCGATGTTGGGTGACCCAACACCGTTTCCGTACCTTCAAAGTGCTTTCGTCGAGTCTCATGCGCAGTTTTCGCCGGACGGGCGATGGGTCGCTTATGTCTCGGACGAATCCGGTAGGGCCGAGGTATTTGTCCAGAGTTTCCCGGTATCGGGCGGAAAATGGCAGATTTCCACAGCCGGCGGCGACCAGCCGCAGTGGCGTGGCGACGGAAAAGAGTTGTTCTATATCGCGCCGGATCGCAACTTGATGGCTGTGACTGTCAGCGGCGGCTCGAATTTCGAAGGCGGGCGGCCGGCGGTTCTATTCCAGACGGCCGTGCCGCTGACCGGGATTGCCGATGATCGAAACAACTACGTTCCGACGCAGGACGGCCAGCGATTTTTGGTTAACAACCTGGCAAACATGACGAATTCCCAGCCGCTGACATTGGTGCTCAACTGGGCTGCGGATCTGAAGAAATGACGATAACGGAGGGCACAAAACTCGGTCGCTACGAAATCCGCTCGCAGATCGGCGAGGGCGGGATGGGCCAGGTTTATCGCGCACGCGACGAGAAGTTGAACCGCGATGTGGCAATCAAAGTCTTGCCTGCGGTGTTCTCACAAGACGCGGATCGACTGCGGCGATTCGAGCAGGAAGCGCAAGCTGCAGGCACCTTGAACCATCCAAACATTCTTGCAGTTTTCGATGTCGGCACGCATGACGATGCGCCCTATGTCGTCTCGGAACTGCTGGAAGGAGAAACGCTGCGCGAGCGTCTTGATGGCCCACCCATCCCACAGCGGAAGGCGGTTGATTATGCCACGCAAATCGCCAGAGGCCTGGCGGCTGCGCACGCACGAAGCATCGTGCATCGTGACTTAAAGCCGGAGAACATTTTCCTCGCGGGAGATGGTCAGGTAAAGATTCTTGACTTCGGACTGGCCAAACTGATCGAACCGGTAAGCGCCGGCCCAATGCTCACCGATCTGCCAACGCGCAAACTCAACACCACTCCCGGTACCGTGATGGGCACCTTGGGTTACATGTCGCCTGAGCAGGTGGACGGCAAACCCGTTGATTACCGCTCAGACATCTTCTCTTTCGGCGTCGTGCTCTACGAGATGCTCGCGGGCAGACGTGCATTTCCCCAACGCGAGACGTTACGCGAGACGCTACACGCGATTGCGACGGAAGACCCGCCGGTACTGTCGGAACTAAATCCGCAGCTCTCGCTCTCGCTGGTAAAAGTGGTCGAGCGTTGTTTGGAGAAAAAGCCCGAGGATCGTTTTCAATCAACCCGGGATCTGGCGTTCGCGCTTG
>JANMQG010000081.1:0-8283 GCA_031370285.1 Chloracidobacterium sp.
GAGAATCTCGAGAGTCTCGAAGCGGTTGCGATCGAGGAAGCCGTGGTTTCCGAAAACGTGACCGCCGAGGCGACCGATGACGTACAAACATCTGCTCCCGCAGTTTTAGAAGATACCGCATCAAGCGAGAGCACAGACGAAGAGAAGCAGGATGCTTCCCCAGATGCGGCAAATTAGAATCAGCTCAAGCGCCGGTGGGTCCGGCGGTTTGTGTTGCTCGCTCTCCTGCCACTCGTACGCGTTGCGCTTCTGAAGCCCTCGCTTCAAGTGGTTCCGAGCGAGAGTTCCTGAAACCACTTGAAGAAGCCAGACGCTGGCGTTGGCGAGCGTCTGAAAAGGAGTGCATGACCGTTTCCTCTAAGATCCGAATTTACGATCTCGCCAAAGAGCTTAAGCTTGACACTAAGCGCCTGATTGAAGAGGTGCGACGCGAAGGTGTAGACGTCAGCGTGCCGTCAAACTCCGTTTCGAAAGAGTTGGCGGAGAAAATTCGCAACAAGTACTTCCCCAAGAAAGAAACTGCGGTCAAGCGCGGCGTGCGCGTCGTCAAACGCGCTGAGCGCGCGGTGGAAGAACCACCGGCGGGGGAAGCCGCCGAGGTTGCGGCTGACGCAGCGCCGGCAGCCGCAGCTGTAGAAACCCCGCAACCTGGAGTCGCGCAGCCAACTCCCGCTGCAGATGCCGCCAAACCGGCCACTACCGCAAAACTGCTGCGGAAACTGGCTCCGGCTGCGCGTGTTGAAGAACCCCTTGGGGTCGCAGACGCACAAGCGACGCCAATAATTGAGCCTGCAGTTGAGATTGAAGAGACGAAAGGCGGCTTGGCAGAGACAACCGTAGCGTCTCCCGCTGCTCCACCGCCATCGCGCCAGGTCCGAGTGTTGCGCCCAACGGTGGCGGCGCTTAATGCCGGTGTTCGCCTCGGCGACCGGGCTCCTTCGCCGGTCGTCGCGCCTCCGGTAACGCCGCGAGACCGAGCTGACCGCGGAACGCGTGTCAGGGAACGGACACCCCTGGCAAAGACTGAACGCCTCGGCACACCTGGAGAAACAGCAACCCCGCAGACAACCTACATCCCGCCGCCTGACGCCGGCCGGCGCCGATCGCGCCGCACGCCAACGCGCGGCGGACGTAAGGTCGATGGCAAGGGTGGCCGCTTCGATAAGGGCGATTTCATTCCTCCGCCAAGAGCGTTGTCTCTCGAAGATCGCATCGCGGGCAGAATGGAATCGCCGTCTGTTCCGGGAGAGATCAAGCCGGTACGCGTTGTTGAAGGTTCAACGGTGAAGGAATTCGCAGAGAAACTCGGAATCAAACCCAAAGACATCGTGAGCCTGCTGCTGCAACGCGGCGTCTTTGCCACCATCAATCAACCGCTTAATGACGACGTCGCGATCGAACTCGGCAAGCGCTTTGGCTATGACGTTACGTTCGTTCCCTTTGAGGAGATGGTAGCTGAAGAGGAATTTGAAGATCTGATTGCCACGGATGCAGACGACGTGGAACTGCCACGCGCTCCAGTGGTAACCGTCATGGGCCACGTCGATCACGGCAAGACTTCCCTGCTCGACGCCATCCGCGCCACAGAAGTTGCCGCGGGCGAGGCCGGCGGAATCACGCAGCATATCGGCGCCTATAGCGTGCAGGTCCCGAACCCGGATCAATCCGGTGAAACGCGCCGCGTAGTTTTTCTCGACACGCCCGGCCACGAAGCCTTTACGCTGATGCGTGCCCGCGGCGCCAAAGCAACTGACGTAGTGGTGTTGGTGGTGGCCGCGGACGATGGCGTGATGCCGCAAACAATCGAAGCGATTGAACATTCGCGGGCCGCCGGAGTTCCCATCGTTGTCGCCATCAACAAGATCGACAAACCAGATGCGAATCCGGATCGCGTCAGACAGGAGCTTGCCACCCAGGGACTCAATCCGGTTGAGTGGGGCGGCGAGACTGAAATGGTCCAGGTCTCCGCTAAGAAACGAGAGAACCTCGAAACGCTGCTCGAAACCATCCTGCTCACTTCAGACATTCTTAACTTGCGCGCCAGCCCCACTCGCCTGGCGTCGGGCGTCGTGTTGGAAGCGAAACTGGATCGAGGCCGCGGCGCGGTGGCCACTGTCCTGGTCCAACAAGGCACTTTGCACGTTCACGAGCCTTTTATCGTCGGTCAGATTTTTGGCAGAGTGCGGGCGATGTTCAACGACAAAGGTGAAGCGATTACCGAGGCGGGGCCGGCTTCGCCAGTTGAGGTGCTCGGACTCCAGGGTGTTCCCCAGGCAGGCGACGGCTTCCAGGTGGTTGCCGATATCGCGCGCGCGCAGCAGATCTCCGGACACCGGCAGATGCTGAGCCGGCAGGCCACCTTGCTGCAAACTACGAAGCGCGGCATCGAAGCGCTGGGCGAAAGCGAAGTTAAGGAACTGTTAGTCGTCATCAAAGCCGACGTGCAGGGCTCAGTTGAAGTGCTCAAGTCTACTTTGCAAAAACTTTCCACCGAACGCGTGAAGGTCAAAGTCATTCGTTCGGGCGTGGGTACGATTACCGAATCTGACGTGCTGCTCGCCTCGGCCACCCAGGCTGGTTCGGCAGCCACGGCCGTGGTCGTTATCGGCTTCAACGTGAGACCGGGATCGCGCGCCGCCGATCTGGCAAAACAGGAGAGCGTCGATATCCGGCTCCACTCGATTATCTACAAGGTGGAAGAAGAAATTCGCGCCGCCATGATCGGCATGCTCGAAGCGATTGAGAAAGAGAAGATTATCGGCAAGGCCGACGTGCGCGAAGTCTTCCGCGTGCCGAAGGCCGGCGTGGTTGGCGGATCGATGGTGGTCGACGGCAACATTCGACGCACTGCGCGCGCCCGTCTAATCCGCGATGGCGTCGTTAGCTGGGAAGGCAACATCACATCGTTGCGTCGCTTTAAAGACGACGTGTCGGAAGTGCGCGAAGGTTTTGAATGTGGCATCGGTTTGGAAAACTTCAATGACCTTAAAGTCGGCGATCAGATCGAGGCCTATATCGTAGAGAAAGTAGCCGCAACGGAACTCTAGAAGGCAGAAGGCACTAAGCAGAAGGCAGAAAGCGTTTTCTGTCTACTGTCTACTGTTTACTGCTTTTTATGCGTCGCCCAGAGAGAGTTGCAGACATTATTCGTGAGGAGATCTCCCAGATTATTGGGTACGAACTCGAAGACCCACGGCTGACGATGGTGACCGTGACTGACGTTCGCCTTTCCGACAATCGCCGGGACGCCCAGGTTTTTGTCACCATCGCGGGAAATGAAGAGGAACATCAGCTCGCGCTTGCGGCGCTACGTAAAGCGGCTCCCTACGTCCGCAAGCAACTTAGTCTTTCACTCAACCTGCCGCGCACACCAGAGATTCATTTTGTGAGAGACACAGTCGAAGAGCACGGCGAGCGCGTGGACCGGTTACTCCAGGAGCTGGCGCAGGAACAGAAAAGTGAAGAAGGGACGAAGGATCAAGAAGTTTAGAGTTCAAGCTTTAGCTTGCTCTTATTTACGGAGCCGCAACCTAAAGGTTGAACTCTGAACTACTTGTCCGTTGATAACGAATGCTTAGTCAAGTAGTTGAGTTGATCGAAAATAAGGGAAGGTTTGCCATCACCTCGCACCTGCGGCCTGATGGCGACAGTCTTGGTTCCTCGCTTGGTCTTTACTGGTTGCTGCGAGCGCTGGATAAAGATGTAGAAGTCATCATGCGCGACCCGGTGCCGCACACTTATCAGAAGTTGCCGGGCGCTAATGATGTAAGAGTAACTCCTGCCGCGGATCAATCGTACGACGGCGTATTCGTTATCGAATGTTCCGACATGGCCCGTCCGGGGCTCCAGAGTCTCGAAAACCAGTTCGTGGTCAACATCGACCACCACGCCACCACCGCCCTCTTCGGCAAGATCAACTGGATCGACTCCACGGCTTCTGCCTGCGGCGAGATGATCTACAACCTCGCCAAAGCCATGGGCGTGCGGGTGACGAAGGAAATCGCGGAGTGTTGTTACACCGCCCTGATCACTGACACTGGCTCCTTCCATTACTCCAACACGACGGAACGCACCTTCAAAGTCGCTTCCGAACTTTTGCGCACCGGAGTCAAGCCTGCGAAAACCGCTGAGGCTGTCTTCGCGAGTTATCCCTGGAGCAGAATTCAGTTGATGGGCGCGGTGCTTTCCACCGCCCGGCGCGATTCCACCGGCCGCGTGGCTCTGCTGCGCCACAGTCTGGAGATGCAACACCTCGCTGAGGCTTCCGATGAAGACGCGGACGGTTTTGTTAATTATCCGCTGACGGTCGGCGAGGTCGAGGCCGTGGCCATGCTCAAGGAATGCGAGTTAGGCGTCTATCGCACCAGCCTGCGCTCAAAGGGCGAAGTGAACGTGGCGAAAGTCGCGGAGAAATTTGGCGGCGGTGGCCACCGCAACGCTGCCGGCTGCACCCTGCGCGGCACCTGGGAAGAGGCCGAAGAAAAGATCATCGCGCTCTTGCAGGATGCGGTTTCACGCGCGAATGGAGCGAGCGAGATTACTGAGGACGCGCTGCGCGAAGAGTCGTAACCTTAAGTTCCGAGTTTCAAGTTTCAAGTTTCAAGTTCGATCCGAGTCGCACTCCAACATCGAACTCCGAACTTGAAACTCGAAACTTGAAACTTGAAACTTTTGAATGCCTACCCTCGAAAAAAAATACAAATGGCGTCGTGAGGACTACCAGGAGAAGACGCGCGGCCTGTTAATGGTTCACACCGGCAACGGCAAGGGTAAGACTACCTGCGCGCTCGGGCTAATGATGCGCGCCGCGGGACGCGGCCTGAAGTGTTGCATGATTCAGTTTATGAAATCACGCAACGACCGCTACGGCGAACACGAGTCGGCAGAAAAGCTCGGTATCGAAGTCCACACGATGGGCGACGGCTTCACCTGGGATACGAAGAATCCAGAACAGGATCGCGCGACTGCTCGCGAGACCTGGAACCTTTGCGTCGAGAAGCTGCGCAGTGGAGACTACGACCTGCTCGTGTTCGACGAGCTGGTTTACGTGTTGAGTTATGAGCTGCTGCCGGTGGCCGAAGTCCTTGAGGAGTTTCGCAGCGTTCGTGCTTCCCAGCCCGCCTTGCACATCGTCGTCACCGGCCGCGACGCCCCACCCGCATTGATCGAAGCCGCCGACCTCGTTACGGAAATGACCGAGATCAAACACCCATTCACCACCGGCATCCGCGCCCAGCAAGGCATTGAGTTCTGACTCCCGCACGACGAGTCTGCCCGCTAGCTGCTTCAACCTGTCTGCCGTCTGTGCTAACCTCTGCGTCATCCCGACACTGAACTCGACAGCAGCTATCCAATAAACAAGTTTCCCAATGCCCTGGTTTACCAAAAAGAGTAAGCAAATTGAGGCGGTGCCGCCGGAGGAACGGGTAGTCAAAACGGAGAATGTCTTCGTTAAGTGTGACGGCTGCGAAGCGCACCTCTACAAAGGCGAACTCGAGGAATCGCTGCAGGTTTGTTCCCACTGTGGTTATCATTTTCGCATCGGCGCGCGCGAACGCCTGGCAATGCTCTTCGACGACGGTAAGTTTGAAGAACTGGACGCCGAGGTCATCTCGATAGATCCGCTGGAGTTTGTTGACACCAAGCCTTATCCCGAGCGGCTCACCCATGCAAAGAAAACTTCTGGTTTACCGGAAGCGATAATCAACGGCCGTGGCAAGGTGGGCGATCGCCTCGTGCTGGCGGGCGCGATGGACATGTCGTTTATCGGCGGCTCGATGGGATCGGCTGTCGGTGAAAAGGTTACGCGCCTGATCGAGCGAGGACTCAGAGAACATGGCGCCGTGATCATCTTTGCCACCTCGGGCGGCGCGCGCATGCAAGAGGGCGCGCTCTCCTTAATGCAGATGGCCAAAATCTCAGCGGCCCTGGCGGAACTGGATGAAGCGCGGCTTCCCTTCATCTCCATCTTGACTGATCCAACTACCGGCGGCGTCACCGCCAGCTTTGCCATGTTGGGAGACGTCATCATCGCTGAGCCGAAAGCGCTGATCGGTTTTGCCGGACCGCGCGTGATCGAACAGACGATACGGCAAAAACTGCCGAAGGATTTTCAAAAGTCCGAGTTCTTACTTGAACACGGCATGGTCGACGCGATCGTCGACCGTCGCGAGATACGCGACTACATAATCAAGCTGCTCAACTTCATGATGAATCCGGAAATCTCCAGCAGTTCGCAAATGGAACGACTGCGCACTCGCGCTAGTTCAGGCAAGTAACCATCTCGCTTTCCAGTTAAGTTCGCAATCCGCGCAAAACAAAGTCAGAACCGGGAGCGGTAGAGACTGTGTGAAAACTCAGGCTCTCAGCGCCAAAGGCGCGAAATGTGAAAGCCTGGGCCAGCGGCCCAGGGTGGAAGCCACCGCCGCCCTCGAGCGCTGAAGGCGCGAAATAGAGTGAAGCAGGCAAATGCTACAGTTTTCGGTTAGACATCGCCATTTCGCGCCTTCAGCGCTTCAAAACTCACATATGCCCTCACCTGGGGCGTTGCCCCAGGCTTTCACATTTCGCGCCCTTGGCGCTGAGAATCTACGTTTTCACACAGTCTTCTTAGAAACTCCGTCCTACGTTACGGATGGTACAAGTTGGAAACCAAGTGATTTGGCTTGCGTTATCAGGTGCTTGAGACGACGTTCCTGGTATTTTAGCTCATACGCTTGTTGGCCCACTTCAACGTAGGTTGTGCCTTGAGTTAGTAGCGCATAATAAATGCGAGCGATCTTGTGCGCCGTGGCAGTGATTGCTTGTTTGCCACCTGTGCGCGACTTGATGCGTCGGTAGAACGCTCCTAAAGCAGTCTGGCTACGGGCTTGCGTGGCCGCAGCCATGCGAAAAGCCTGGGTCGCCCGATTGGGATTGCGTTTGACTTTTCTGGACAAGACCTTGCCCCCGGAAATCTTGGTGCCGGGACACAAGCCGAGCCAGGAGGTGAAATGTTTGACTGTTTTCCAGGCCGTTAAATCAAAGCCTACTTCGCTGCTGAGTACGAGCAAGGTATCCGCGCCTAGTCCGGGAATGGCGAAGAGATCGACCCCACTTTTCTGGAACAGCAGGTCACGGACATTAACACCACTACGCATGCGTTCTCTGACTCGGTTACGCTTTGCTGTTGGCGGTGGTGGGTCGCCGGTTTTGTCAGTTTGGCACGCGACCTGTTTAACGATCGCCTCGTTGCAATCGGCAATCTTGGCTTGGTAGATCTCATAAAGGTCGACAGCTTGGCGCAGCGCAAAGAGGTGCTCCGCACGATAGTTGCCGACCAGTGACTTAGCGATAGTCGCACTGGTGTTCTGACAATGCTTGTCGCGGTGGCTCGCCAGCACTTGCGGATCGCGCTCCCCAGCGAGGAGGGCTTTGATAATGTTCATGCCAGTAACGCCAGTGATGTCCGAGACCACATTGTGCAGCAGCAGATTCATTTGCTGGAGCGCTTTCTGCATGTGCTGAATATGCATGCTGGACGTCTGGATGAGCATTTCGCGCTGCCGCAGATAGCTGCGTAACACACAGATCTCGTCTGACGGCCGAAACGCGCCAGCCAGCAACCCGTAGGTGTGCAGTTGCTGGATCCATTGACAATCGAGAATATCCGATTTGCGTCCGGAGACGTTCTTAACATGTCGCGCATCGACCAACTTTACTTCGAAGCCGCGACGTTCGAGCAATTCGAACAACGGGATCCAGTAAACTCCGGTCGATTCCATGGCGACCGTAGTGACGCCGCACTGCTGGAGCCAATCGGCAAGGGCATTCAGATCCGCGGTGAAAGCGCCAAACTCGCGCACGGAAACTTCGTCGCGGCCTTCGGGGACAGCCACCATGTGTCGCTCAGAGCCGATATCGACACCTGCAGCGTTGAGGTTGATGTGTTGCAGTTGCTTCGGCAGACTCTGCATATTGAAACTTTGCGACTTCGCTTTCTTCCTGCGCTTTGTCATGGACTTCTCCTTTTGGATGGATTTGAGCAAACTTCCGTGGTTTTCCTACAAGCGCAGGGGAGCTTTTCTTTGTATTCTTCTTAATGGGATATTATCTACTCCAAAGGAATAGACAATTCACCAGTGTTATCGACACCAACCCCTGAGACCAAACTCGGTAACGGGTAATCGAGCGCCAGTGTTGTGACGGCCTTCGCGACTTGTAAGCGTATACAGCCTATCACTGGCGCACTCGAGTTTCATCTCGTTATCTGCTTGTCGCAGACGAGCAAGGGGGCTCGGTAGC
>JANMQG010000098.1:0-76608 GCA_031370285.1 Chloracidobacterium sp.
CCCGTGAGGATGCGTCGTTGTACTCCAACAAACAGAAGGCAACTACACCGAGGCCGCTAAGTTGCTCGGCATCCACGCCAACTACCTCCACTGACTGATCCGGAGTCTGAAGCTAAAGGACGACTTACGAAATGATAAATAGTCTTCCCGCTCAATCTGGATGCACTGTTGGCGCATCGGCGTGCGGCACGAAGCATTTGCGACAGCGGGCTTCGTACATGCCTTCGCCACCAACCGCGACGCGCTCCTCGGATTCAAAAGTGCGCTGCGTATAGTTTGCCGGCTGGCCACACTTCATGCAGATGGCGTGAGTCTTGGTAATGTATTCAGCGATGGCGAGCAGTTGCGGCATCGGCTCCCATGGTTTGCCGGTGTAGTCCTGGTCGAGCCCGGCTATGATCACGCGCACTCCCCGACCTGCCAATTGAGTGGCAACGTCCACCAGGGCGTTATCGAAAAACTGCCCCTCATCAATGCCAACCACTTCCGTGTCTGGTTCCACCTTCCGGAGCACTTCCTCGGCGCTGCGAATATTGGCCGACTCATGCCTCATCTCTGAATGCGAGACGATGTGGTCCTCGGAAAAGCGCGAGTCCATTTCCGGCTTGAAGACCTGCACCTTTTGACGAGCAATCTTCGCGCGCCGCAGCCGGCGGATCAGCTCTTCCGATTTTCCCGAAAACATCGAACCGGCAATCACCTCGATCCAGCCGACGCTTGGACGCGAATGGTGTGTTGGGTCCCCGTCATTAACCTGTGCGATAAGTTCTTCCATGTTAGAAAAGTTAAGCTTAGTCTGTTTCCTTCCTAAGAGAACAACCAAAGGGACTGAAAGAAACTCTGATCAAGGGTTTTACCTCACTGCCTGCTCCCGTCCTCGCCTCCTAGAGCCGAAATGCTTATGGCCTTGGCCGTACCCGATAGTCCTCGCTCCGTAGGAGCGGAATGTCTCTTTTTCGCGCTCCTACAGAGCGCAAAAAATAAATCACCCCGTGGTGCTATAAACATTTGGCTCCTACGGAGCCGAGCAAATGCAGTCGCGAGTGCAGGAGTGGCGACAGTTACTTAATCAGAGGTTTCTGAACTCTAAACATCAGTGTACATCGCCTTGTTATAAAACGGTGCAAACGCCGCAATCAGCGCAACTTCAAAACTCATCGCGCGCGTGACCAGGTCGCGCGACAGAATGCCCCAGGCTCCCTGCCGGCTGCGTACGTCCTTTGTCCCGGCAACTTCATCAATCACCAGCCCCAGCTCGCGACGCCCTTCAATTACTTTTTTCGCCAGGCCGGCCGGAACACTAATCGAGGGCGTGGCGCCAAACGTCCCGTTCTTGCCATCGCTCGCATATGCCCAGCCACGCAGGAACGTGTGCCACTCCCCTTCAATCGAGATTGAGTGAAACCCGCCCTCGAGTCCGACATAAATGTCGGCCTCGCGCCGTTGCGCGCGAAGTTGATCGCGCACCGCCAGCGCCCTTTCGCGCGCCCCTTGCATTAGCTCCCAGTCGTTCAGCGGCATTGCCGGAACAGTAGTCTCTACAGCGCGCGCCAGTACGGTGGCTTCAGCCCAGGAGGGATCGATGGCTGCGACCCGCGCGATGGTGGCGCGGACGGCCATGATCTTCGCCGCGCGATCGGAGCCCAGCGCGATGGTCTTCACTTGAGCCTGAGCTTTAAGAGTCAAAGTTATTAGCGTAGCAGCGCAACGACCTTCTGATGAAACGGGTGAGAGGCTATAACAGAGCGACGCTTGGCGTCAAAAGCCTGAGTTTAAATGCGTCGCTTGACATTAACAATGGCCGGTTGTTGTAATCAGTTTTCTTCCCGCGCAAAAGGTTTAGAGTTCGAGCTTTAGCTTGCCAATCTGTCAAAAGCACAACCTCAAGGTTGAACTCTGAACTACTAGACTCTGAGCTAAGTTGAGATCCGGAGGTTTCCTCGAGTGTCTCTTGCTGATTTAGTTTACGACTGGAACACGATCGATCCGGAATTAACTCATCCCAATCGTCATATCGGATTTGACGACGAAACGCTGCGTGATGGGTTGCAGTCTCCCTCCGTCACTGAACCGCCGGTCGAAAAGAAAATCGAACTGCTTCACTTGATGGACGCGCTGGGCATCGACACGGCAGATATCGGTTTACCCGGCGCGGGCGGCACACACGCCGCCGGCGTGGAGTTAATGGCTCGTGAGATCGCCGAGAAAAAATTGAAGATCCGGCCGAATTGCGCCGCGCGTACTCATCGAAACGATATTCTGCCAATCGTCGAAATCTCGCAGCGGGTTGGTATTCCGATCGAAGCCTGCACTTTCATTGGTTCTTCCGCCATCCGATTTTTTGCGGAGGATTGGACGCTCGACAAATTGCTGAAGTTGACGGAAGACGCCGTGACATTTGCCGTGAGTGAAGGCGTGCCGGTTATGTACGTCACTGAAGATACAACGCGCGCAAACCCAGAAACCATTCGCGCCCTTTACACCACTGCGATCCGCTGCGGCGCGAAGGCGGTGTGCGTCTGCGATACCGTGGGACATTCAACTCCGGATGGCGCGCGCGCCGTAGTTCGCTTTGTCAAAGGCATCATCGAGGAGCAGGGTGGCAACATCCGCCTCGATTGGCACGGCCACCAGGATCGCGGTCTTGGCGTAATTAATTCGATAGCTGCCATCCAGGGCGGCGCCGATCAAGTCCACGGCTCAGCGCTGGGCATCGGCGAGCGAGTGGGCAATACGCCGATGGATCAATTGCTGGTTAACCTGAAACTCATGGGCTGGATTCAGAATGATCTGTCTCGGTTGGGGGAGTACTGTTCGGTCGCGTCGAAGGCCTGCGGTTGGGACATCCCTTACAACTACCCGGTATTCGGCCGCGACGCTTTTCGCACGGCAACGGGGGTCCATGCGGCTGCGGTGATCAAGAGTTACCGCAAAGGTGATCGCGAACTCGCGGACCTTGTCTACTCGGGCGTGCCGGCGGGACAGTTTGGTTTGGAGCAGGTAGTGGAAATAGGACCGATGAGCGGTAAGTCAAATGTGATCTACTGGCTCGAGAAGCGTGGAATCGAAGCGAACGATGATCGCGTCAGCCGGATTTACGACCGTGCCAAACAGGCGTCCGCCGTTTTGGCAGACGAAGAAATCATGCGTTTGGTTTGAACTAAGAAAAGGCAGAAAGCAGAAGGCAGAAAGCAGGAGTCTCAAATGGCCCTTTCTTCTGCCTTCTGCCTTCTGCCTTCTGCTTTTTTAGTTTATCGGGATGGTTATTGTTGCAGAACCGGCTTTTCCAGCCGGGAAGCGTTTCTGACGCGCAATCCGCACCGCACTCGCGTCGCCGCCGGACGCCTGCGTAACGCGGCCTGACTCATCGTAAGTAACCGTCACTGTAATTTTCTTTGGCCCAAACTTCGCAGCTTCAGGGACAACACTAGTTAGAGCTGATGCAGTCGAACCTGGCGCGGCTTGAGTCAGCGCCGCCGCCCTTTCTTCACGCGCCTTCGCTTTTTCCTTCTCACGTTGTCGCTTCGCTGCCAGCGCAGCTTGGTCGGCGTGATCGCTCGCCTGTGAATTCTCCGGAGACGGCGCGAGTTCGTTCGTCGCCCCAACTGGAGCGGCTGAGTCCGTGAGGGCGGCGGCGGTTGCTGGCTGACTGCCAACTGCTGCTGCCTTGGCGCGACCGTACCAACCAGCAGGAACGCCGATCGCCGCAACACTCGCAATCACAACAAAGGCCACCGCGCTCGCAATCGCAAACTTTCGCTTGTCCATTGATTTCGAATTCATGAAAGAAAGGAATGAGGGTACGCGCAAACTCTCAAGCTCCGTAAATGCTGCCTCCGGCTGATTCACGTCCAGCGCCTCGCTCTCCTCGTGGTAGTCAGGCGGATAAGCAGTGGTCGGAACGATACCTTCATCGAGGCGACGCAGACCTTCGAGGACGACCTGAGTCCACGGTTGATTGATGGTGCGTTCGGCAAGTTCGGATTCACCGCCAAACTCAAACTTTGCATTGGGAAGCGTCAACGCGAAATAAACGGCATCGATTCCTCGCAGCACGCCGATGCGGGCGTCAATCACCGACCCCGTTTGAAGATAAAAATAGCCGGGGCCCAGGGGATAGAGGACCTTGAGCTGTCCGGTCTTGCGTTGGTTGCAGAAAAACTCGATCAATTCGGAAAGCGAAAGGTCGCTGAGGTGTCCGGTTAATGCCATCAGAGTTAGCTCCTCTTATGAATTGAGATGTCGCGAGGAATCACAGCCACAAAACGCCGGACGGGGGTTGCCGTCGTTAGCAGTTGAGAGTCATTGCGAGAGAGCAAATTTATAGTTAATCAAGCCCGATACCTTCACGGCCTGGCCGGAAAGCTTTGTCGGGGAGAATCGTGCGCGGAGTGCAGCTTGCACCGCCACATCTCTCAATACGGTGGGTCCAGAGGTGGCCACTGCGGAGATGACTTTTCCAGTTTCATCAACAATGACCTCTACTGTAACCATACCTGCCATTCGTAAGCGTCGGGCTGACTCTGGATAGCTCGGCGTTGGCAAACTAATTGCCGTCCCATTGAGTACGCCACCAGACACTGGTCTGAGAATCGGCCTCGGATCAGGCGGCGGCGGTTCTGACTCGATATTGACCACCGGAGCCGGGACGCTCGAGTTTGGTCGCCCACTTGCCAATTCCACGGGTCCCAAACCATTCAGCTTGTCCGCTACATTCGACATTGAGCCAGGCAGTGGCGGAGAAGTTTTCTGACTTGAGTTTGAGTTGCTGCTGTTGGCCGAGGACTTAGGCACAACCGCGGCCGTCTTGTTTTCCAAATTCGCGCCCGCTACGTTGTTTGCAGGCCCTGAAGCTAACCCGTTCTGCTGTCCAGCCGGCGCCGCGGCTGCTTGTGAAGCTGGCTGGGCCATCTTCATCATATTCTCGTCCAGGTAATACATGATCAACCGATAGGTGATTTCCGTCGGCTCAAAAGACAACTTGCCGCCTTCAATTACCGCAACCGCGGTAGTCATCTTGTTCCAATTGCCCGCGAAATCAAATTCGTACTTGTAGACTTCTTTGCTTAACAGAGATCCATCCGTGTGCAAAAGCGTCATCTCGCTGATGTTTCCCTTTTCGTCATACTTATAAACCTCTTTGCCCGTCAGGTTCGCCCCGGCTATGGGAAAGTATTGGTTCTCGACCTTTTTGCCCTTAAGGTCGTATGCCACAACTTCCAGAACGGCGTGTTTTCCCTCCAGCATTTTTCCGGTCTCATTTGAAAGCTTGGCAATTTCTGTCCGTACCCTCCGCACAGGCCCGACCAGTCCATCCCTAATGCGATCGGATTCCTCCACCGCAGCGGCAGGGATCGGCTGAGGGCCATTTGCTTTTGCCGTAAGGTTAGACTGCGCCAGCGCATTAGCGGTAAATGCCGCCAGCGCGAATGCACCTAAAGTGAAACTTCCTATCCGTCTTACCATTTGATTTCACTCCTGACTTGAAGAGGGTGGGACTTTCCAAAAACTACGATATGAGGGGATGATGACTGCGGGTAGATGGACTAACCGCAAATCCGCCACTGTGGATAATAGCCCGTTAAACTTGGTTTGTCTAGAGCCAACATTGGCGCAATTGCGAGAAATTAATGCAATTTCCGAGTTTTTTCGGCAGGAGGGTCTGGAAATGCTTCGAGCAAGGCGACAATATCATCTATTAGTGGAAGGCTGTCCGCTCGCCCAGTCTGGTCGTTGCACATGATTGAAAAGGCCAAAAGCCGCCCCTTCGAAGTGGTGAGGTAGCCGGAGAGTGAGTTGTCGTAAGTTAAGGAACCGGTCTTGGCGGAGACACTATCCGTTATCGTTTTGAGCCGACCGGCCAGCGTTCCATCACGTCCGGCGATTGGCAACGACTCCTTGAATACACTACCCGCGTTTGTCTTAGAGAGAGCCAGCAGCAAGCGTGCGCTCGCTTCAGGGGTGACCAGGTCAAGCCTGGACAAACCTGACCCATCATGCAGAGCCAGACGAGTGGTCGGGATCCCCGCCCGCGCCAGCCACACGCGAATAACAGCGAGTCCAGCTTCATCGTCTCCCCTCTCTCTTCCTACGGCCTCTGGCAACGCCGCCATCTCGCCACGCTCCCGTCCAAGCGTGCGGAGAATCAACTCCGCATAAAGATTAATGCTCTCCTTGTTTGTCTTCTTTGCTATCTCACTAAGTGATTGGCTGGCTACGAACGCAAGCTCGAGCGAGTGTGATGGCTCAAACCGTTGACTTGGCGGTACGCGCGAATCACGCGACAGTGTTTGACCCTCGACTTGTATGCCACGGGTCTTAAGAGCCTTAACAAACAATTTCGCCGCCCAGAGCGCAGGCTTGTAAACGGAGAGTCGAGCACCGAATCCTTTGGTGCCCGGCGCAAACTCTCCCCAAACTTCAACGTTGTTATCAGAAAGTCCTCGGTGCACACCGATGGTTGATTGCACGCTCCGGTCTGCCAGCGCCATGCGGTTTTGAACAGTCACATAGCCCTCAGTATCGCTGGTCCTCACAACTGTCGATTCGCCGGCTTTGCTGGCCGGAGCAAAGTTAACGTCAACCTCATTCCCATTGATCGAAAGCGCACTCGCTTCCGCGCCGAAGTACCACTGAAGATCCGTCCACTGCCAACCGTCTCCCAGAGGATCGCCACGGAAATAGCTTTCGTCGCCGATAACGTTACCGCTCACGCTTTTTACACCCCGCGCATAGAGATCGTCCGCGAGTTTTGCCAGCGAGCCACGGTTCTCGTCTTTGCTGCTCGCCACGAGGTCTGGCGCGCCTCGTCCGTAGAGTATGAGATCACCGCGAACACGGCCGTCGGCGTCCGGTTGTGAGTTCGCATAAACAGAAGTCCGCCAGCGATAGTCAACGCCCAGCAGATCCAACGCAACGCCGGTTGTATAAATCTTCATGTTGGAGGCCGGCGTAAACAGCTTGTCGCCGTTTCGTTGGTAAACCGTCGACCCATCAGACATCGAGATGACGGAAATCCCCCAGCGCGCCGCCCCCTGGTTGCTCACATCAATTGCGCTATCTATGCGTCTGGCTAGATCAGCGGGCTCTGCGGCAGACGACCTCTCAGAAACCACCGCCTGCTTAGGCTGTTCTTTCCCTTTGCCTGCAAACAGCGGTCGCAGCAGCAACAAACTCAGCGTGGCCAGGAAAATGCCGAACAGGATCTTTACAGGAAGACTGCGAGTTGGAGTGAAGATGCTATTCATGATCCCTGAACGCTCTTGGACTAAGCTAACGAGAGAACCACCGGTTCCAGCAAAACTATGTCGCGCTCAACTTGCGAACAGCGTGGCTGTCCTCTCTGATGTCAGAATCGATCTCGTGGCAGCGTAGACTTCATCAACGGTGATGTCGCCGATGACACTGTTATAGATTACGCAGTGGCGGTCGCCTTGGGGCAAATAACTTTCGGGCGCGCGCTTATCAAGCAGAAGCACTACCGGTGTGCCGACCGCCGACGCGATGTGCATCGGGCCAGTGTCGTTTGAAACAAAAGCCGCCAGCCGGGCCTGCGCCGCCGCTAGTTGCGCAATGGTGAGTTGATCGAGAATGACAACGGATGGCGGGAATTGCTGGCGAATGTCCTTGATGAAGTCACGCTCCTCAGGTCCCACAAAAACCAACACCCGCACCTGATCGTTTCTGATTAAGAAGTCCGCGAGACTGGCAAATTGTTCAAGCGGCCAGCGCCGGCTGGGGTGGCCGGCACCGGGAAAAAGTCCCACCAGCGGCACGCCGGAGTCGGCTTGGGCTCTAACTAAAATGCGCTCGAGCGCCGCGGCGTCGACCGGTCGAGTCTTGAGAGTTGGCAGACGTTCGACGCTCTCAAGGTCGAGCGGGCGCAGCACATCAAGATACCGATCGATGAGGTGTCGTTGGCGATGATCCGTTTCGACCGGCGGGCGCGGCTGAAAGTTAGCCAGATAGTCCAGCGAGCGTCCGGGCCGGCGCGAATAGAGACGCTTGGGGGCTCCCGAGAGAAATCCCAGCAGATTTGTTTCAGAGAGGCTGTGAAGATCGATCACGAAATCAAACCTCTTCGCTCTGACATCTTTGACGAGTTTGAAAACGCGAAAGACGGAAAGAAATTTGAAGCCGTCGCGCAACGCCACGCGATCCACGACCAGCGTATCGTTTGCGAACCCGGATAGAGCGATCACTTCCGCACCTGGTTTTCCCACCGCAACTGTGATCCGCGCTCGCGGAAATCGCTTGCGAATAGCACCCAGCGCCGGCAAACTGAGCACGACATCGCCGAGTTGGCCAAAATCGATTACCAGGATGTTGCGCGGATCAAACACTTCCAAAATCTTTCCCAACGCTCACGAAGTTTAGAGTTCGAGCTTTAGCTTGTTTTTGCAGGATTGCAACCTGAACGTTGAACTCTAAGCTACTTGATCCAAATCCCGCAGATCGCGGCCGGTCATCTCTTCCGGCTTTTCATTATCCAGCAAACCGAGCACGGTGGGAGCAACATCTTCCAACGCGCCACCCTCGCGCAGTTTCAAACCGCTAGACGCTTCGTCAATCAGGTGGAACGGGACCGGATTCAGAGTGTGCGCGGTGTGCGGACCTCCTGACTCAGGATCGATCATCTGTTCCGCGTTCCCATGATCCGCGGTGATTAATGTTACACCTCGCGCGTGTCGAATCCCTTTAGTGATCCAACCCAGGCAGGTGTCAACATACTGGCAGGCCTCAATCGTCTTATCCAGTTTGCCCGTGTGGCCCACCATATCTGGGTTTGCGAAATTGACAATAAAAATGTCCGTCTCTCGTTCTTCTATCCCACGCAGGACTTTGTCGGTGACCTTGAACGCCGACATCTCAGGCTGCAAGTCGTACGTGGCGATTCTCAGCGAGGGAACCAGCAAGCGTCGTTCGCAGCCAAATTCCTTTTCGACGCCGCCATTGAAGAAGTAAGTGACGTGCGCATACTTCTCCGTTTCTGCCAGACGATAATTACGCACGCAGATCTTTTCCCACACTTCCGCGAGCACGTTTTTGTGATTGTGTGGAGGAAAGGCAACCGGCAGCGGAAACGAACGGTCGTAGACAGTGAAGCAAGCAAGCTGAAGCTGCGGACGGCCGGACACATCAAACTCCTGGAAGCCGGAAATCGCCAAGGCTCTGGTGATTTGTCGCGCGCGATCGGGTCGGAAGTTGAAAAAGATAACGGCATCGTCATCCTGGATTGTTGCCACCGGCTCGCCATTAGCGTCAACAGCGAGAGTTGGCTCAATAAACTCGTCAGTAATTCCCCGTTCGTACAAACGCATTATTGCGGCAACCGGATCGGTAGATCGTTCGCCCTTACCCTTCACCAGCAACTCGTAGGCGCGCTCAGTTCTCTCCCAGCGCTTGTCGCGGTCCATCGCGTAATAGCGTCCGATGATGGAGGCAATTTGGCCGCAGCCGATCTCCTCGATCTGCTTCTGTAACGCGGCAACGTAATGAGCGGCGGATGAAGGAGGCGTATCGCGTCCGTCGAGGAAGCAGTGGATAAAGACGCGTTCGAGTCCGCATTGTTTGGCCAGACGAAGCAGCTTGTAAAGGTGTGCCTGAGAGGAATGGACTTGTCCGTCGGAGACCAGCCCCATCAGGTGCAGCGCCTTCCCTCGTGTCTTAGCGCCGTTCATCGCCGCCAGCAAGACTTCATTACGGAAAAACTCTCCGGTCTCGATATCGTGATCAACTCGCGAGACGTCCATGCGGATGACGCGTCCCGCTCCGATATTCAAATGCCCGACTTCGGAATTGCCCATCACGCCTGCAGGCAAACCCACGCGCGTGCCTGAAGCTTCCAGCAATGTCTGCGGATAGTTTTCACAAAGCTCGTCGTAGTAAGGCGTCTCCGCCAGCGCAATAGCGTTGCCCTCGCGCTGCCGGGAATATCCCCAACCGTCAATGATGATCAATGCCAGCGGTCCGCGTTTTTGATTCAACTGATAACCCCTAGTGCTTTCTCAGTGCGATGGATCATGTTTCCAGTAGTCGGGACTCTCCTGCATATTCGGATCGGGACGCTCCATCCAGCGTTCAGGCCGATGCAAGGGGATGAAGCCAAAGCGCGCATACAACGCATGCGCATCCTTCGTTGCGAGAACCCAGCGGCGGAAACCCTGCAATCGCGAGTGTGACAGCATCACTTCCATCAGCCACTTGGACAGGCCGCGACCGCGGTGTTCTGGGAGCACAAAGACGTCGGCCACCCACGCAAAAGTCGCAAAGTCAGTGACGATTCGCGCGAACCCAACCTGATCGTTTTCCTTGTAGATGCCGAAGGCCAGCGAGTTCTCGATTGAACGTTGCACGACGTCAAGCGCGCGACCGCTCGCCCAGTAGGATGTCTTAGAAAGAAAGTCGTGAATCAACTCGACATCAAGACGCGAGCGATCGGTGCTGATCAAGTAATCGCCACGCTCCCAGAATTCAACCATAGACGTCAGAATGAAGTTAGGATTGGCACTTATGCAGGTATCTCGCGCCGCAAGTAGAAGAGCAAATCGGTGGCTGGCGGCGTGATGCCAAGCTGGCGAATCATGCCCACCACTTGTCCGCGGTGAAGTGTCGCATGATTGACGACGTGTTGCATTTGATCCACGAGCGGCAGCGAACTCGAATCGCCGTTGAGAAGCGTGAACGGCAGCTCAGCGGTCAAACGAGATTCGTCGAGTTCGCCTATGAATTCCGCCCGGGCGTCAATTACGTCTCGCCAGCGCCGCTGCAGAGTTGCAAGATCGGCGCAAGAGTCGATTGTCCAAAGCGCCCAGGCGTCCTTGCCCGCGGGCGATCGCCCCTGCCAGCGCTCCAGCCAAATCCATTCCGCTCCGCCCATGTGCAACAGCGTGCCGAAGATCGAGCTGTGACTGATCTTAAAATCACGACGGAGATCATCATCGGCTAGTTCCGCAGCCGCGTTGCAGGCGAGATCGTTCGCCCATTCGGTATAATCAAACAGATGCCTGATGTCTGACAGATTCATTGATCTTCACCTTAAAGGCAGCGCGTCCCGGATAGCGCGCCGCACCGCGCAAGTCTTCTTCAATGCGCAGAAGTTGATTGTACTTGGCAATCCGATCAGTTCGAGAGAGTGAGCCAGTCTTGATCTGGCCCGCGTTGGTAGCTACTGCCAGGTCAGCGATGAACGGATCTTCCGTCTCACCTGAACGATGCGAGATAACGGCGGTGCGCCCGTTTGTTTTCGCGAGCTCTATGCAATCCAAAGTCTCGGTGAGAGTTCCAATCTGATTTACTTTGATCAGGATGGAGTTTGCTACGCCAAGCTCAATTCCCTTGCGCAGGAATTCAGTGTTGGTCACAAACAGATCATCGCCCACTAGCTGTACGCGCCGGCCCAGCTCGTCAGTCAGCGTCTTCCAGCCGGTCCAGTCGTTTTCAGCCATGCCGTCTTCAATCGAAATTATTGGATAGGTGTCAGACCATACTTTCCAGAACTCCACCATTTGCTCGCTCGACAATTCCCGCTTATCACTCTTCTTGAAGACGTATGACTTACCGTCGTAAAACTCGCTGGCGGCGGGGTCAAGCGCCAACAGACAATCTTTTCCAGCAGTGTAGCCGGCTTGAGCAATCGCTTCGAGTATGGTCTCGATCGCTTCCTCGTTAGAACGCAGATTGGGAGCGAAGCCGCCTTCGTCGCCGACGCTGGTGGCGTAGCCTTTTTTCTTAAGTACTGCTTTTAGCGTGTGGAAGATCTCCGCGCCGATGCGCAGGCTTTCGCCAAAAGTCTCGGCCCCAACCGGCACGATCATGAATTCCTGAAAGTCGACATTGTTGTCGGCGTGCGCGCCGCCGTTAATGATGTTCATCATCGGCACCGGCAGCGTGCGCGCATTGGGACCACCGAGATATTTGTAGAGCGGAACTTCCAGGTAAGCGGCGGCGGCGCGCGCGGTAGCCATGGAAACGGCCAACAGCGCGTTGGCGCCGAGCTTCGACTTCGTTGGCGTGCCGTCGAGACTGATAAGCGTGCTGTCAATTTCAGCTTGATCGAGCGCATCCATGCCGTCCATTTCCGGCGCGATGATCTCGTTCACATTGTGGACGGCTTTGAGCACGCCTTTGCCGCTATAACGCTTCTGGTCGCCATCGCGTAATTCCACGGCTTCATGCTCGCCGGTAGATGCCCCCGACGGCACCGCAGCCCGACCAACCTCGCCGCCAACCAAAGTTACTTCGGCTTCGATGGTGGGGTTACCACGTGAATCCAGAATCTCGCGCGCGTTTACAGCTTCAATCCAGCTCATCTCTTTTGGCTCCAGATAGCAGAGAACTTTGGCAAAGGGGTGCAATATCAACCAAATCAACTGGGCAACTTTACCATCGTCACTGTTGGAATCGAAGTGTTGGCGGGAACCAAGAGTCACCCAGCGGCACGCGCGCCTTCACTTGCCGGCTCAGCGATCGGAGCCTGCTGATCGACGGCGGGCAATTCCAGTCGCACCGTTATCACTCGGCGCCGCTCGACGCGATCAACTTCAAAGAGGATGCCGTTGTAGTTCACTTTGTCGGCTGGTTTAAGCACGTGGCCTGCTTCAGTCATCAGGAAGCCGGCAATCGTGGTGTAACTCTCAGACTCCGGCAACGAAAGCTTGAGCCGCCGGTTTAGATCCCGCACGGCAAGTCCGCCCGCAAGAATGTATGTATTATCGCCGGCGGGCATGATTTGTTCATTCACTTCTTCATCGTGTTCGTCAGAAATGTCGCCAACAATTTCCTCCAGCAAATCCTCGAGCGTGATGATGCCTTCAAGGCCGCCATGTTCATCTACCACAAACCCGAAGTGCGACTTCGCCTTCTGCATTTGCCGCAAGACATCTTCCAGGCGTGCCGTATCAACTACGTATAGAGGCGGCTGCAGGGCCTCTTCAAGCCGAAATTTCTCAGGGCGCAGAAGATAGGGCATGACGTCTTTGCTATGGATGAAGCCCATCACGGCATCAAGCGACTCTTTATAAACTGCCAGGCGCGAATAGCTGTGTTGCTGAAATGCCTTGGTGATCTGCTCCAACGAACTGTCGCTTGGAATTGCCGCCATCTCGGTTCGTGGCACCATCGCCTCGCGCACCAGAGTGTCGGAAAACTCAAACACGCGATGAATCAACCGTCTTTCTTCAGCTCGCAGATAGCCACTGTCGCGCGCCACGTCTATCAACTGACGCAGCTCCGTTTCAGTATAAACGGCCGCATGATCCAAAGTTGACTTCAAGCCAATTAGACGGCCGAGGCCTGCGCCCACCGAATTGAAGATCCAGAGGGGCGCGCTAAAAGTTTTCGCAAACAGCTCCAACGGCCGCGAGCAAAAAAGCGCGACTGGTTCGGCGCGTTCAAGCGCAACCATCTTCGGCATCAACTCACCCAAGACTATATGCAGGAACGTGATTGCCGAAAACGCGACGGCTATCGCAAGGGCGTGGGCAACATATCCGGCCCGCCCTGCCGACGCGATGCTTGCCGCGATTGGCTCGAGCAACGAAGCGACAGTCGGTTCGCCGATCCATCCCAGGGCGAGCGAAGCGAGTGTAATGCCAAATTGCACGGCCGAGATGAAGACGGTTGGGTTATCTAGCAACCGAAGCGCAGCTCTGGCATTCTTGCTGCCGGCGGCGGCGCGCGCTTCCAGTCGCGCTCGACGAACGGACACGAGCGCAAATTCCGTCGCGACGAAAAACGCGTTGGTCCCAACGAGGAAGGCGATCGCAACTAGCTTTAGGAGTGGAATCATACAAGCAGCGTGGCTGGTAAAGCGCTCTGCGGAAAACCTTGGGTGAGATTACTGCCGGGTTCGTCCATTTGATAAAGGCGAAAATTGATTCAGGCTGGGATTATAGCACGCTAGTGATGGCGCCCGGAACACACGCTCTGGCGAGCCCTCAGGAGGGCTAACTGAAGAAATCCGCTGGTTTGGTTGAGATTAGGCCATTCCGGCAAAAGCGCTCCCACATCCCAGGTTCGCACGCCGGGCGGACCCTTGGTCAGTGACCGGCGGCAGCCCCAGCTGCACGTGCGCGCGCTGGTCGTCGATCATGCTTCAGGCAGGCACGATTGAGCGCCTCTTCTACCCGCGGTTCTATATTGCATTCCGGCTGGCGACAAACGGCTGCCAACTCGGAAATCACCAGGTAGCGAGCCCGCTCGAGCATCCGTTGCTCACGAAATGAAAGAGGCTTCAGGTTACCGAGATAGGTCAGGTGTTTGAGCACTTCAGCCGCTTCAAAAACGTCGCCAGTACGCATTTTTTCGGAAAAGTCCTTAAAGCGGTCCTTCCAATCGTGAGCGGGGAATGAGAAATCATCAGCTAACACCTTGAACAGCATGTCGCATTCACCTGAGGAGATTGGCGATCGCAGGCCGACTTCCGTTGCATTTGAGACGGGAACTAGTACTAGTGAGTTGTTAGCAGCGAGCCGAAGCGTATAGAAAGGGAGTAAGGCAGCGCCTATTTGCTTCTGCTCAATCTGCTCGATGGTCCCGATACCATGATTAGGATAAACAACCTTCTGGCCGACTTTGAAGCCCACCGCAGCACCTCCATTGAGTTTGAAAATCAGACAGCGCCGCACGCGCGGGTCTGGGGGAAATCCGAGCGACGCATCTCAAGCGCCGGGCCCTAACTTGGTAAGTGTTTTGAGTCTAGCAACTGGTCTTGCTAAGCGTCAAGCGATTCAGATCACCGGCTTTCGCAAGTGAAAAGCGGGGCAAACATTTTGAATCTTTGGCCTTGACTTTTCTACTTTGGTGCTTGTCCGCAACCAAGAGTGTGATGCCCCACATTGCGGGTTCACTCGCGCTCTCGCTGGTTCTTGAGTGACGAAATCTTAAACGGCAACTGGTGGTCGATTACATTCTGACAGGGCCTAAACTCTAGTTCCGTTTTCGCAGCTTCAGCGGCGTGTCGTCTTTTCAGGCGCGTGTCGGCTTCTTCGGGCGCGCTCAGTTTTGCGCCAAGCTGCGGTTCACTGCGCTCCGGTTATCTCGATCCAAAAGGTATTTTGTTGTCAGGCAAAACGTGTTTAGTTGTCACAGCCAAACCATGTTAGGATCGATTTCGAAAAGTTGAAGTATCTTCCTTTGGGTTACTTAGGCATTTGTTTCGCGAGGGCAGCCTCCTGCCAATTTAGGATCCGATTCGTTTGTCATGGCACTCCTGAAAGTCACCGACGCCAGCGGCCGCCAATGGGAATACAGCTTTCTGCCCCAGGGCGCGTGCACCATTGGTCGTGCACCTGACAACACTGTCGTTCTGGATGACCCACGGGCTTCGCGTTATCACGCGCATATCAGATCGACAGACGATGGCTCGTTCACGCTGGTAGACGGCGCAATGATCAATGGCGAACTGCGTCGCAGCGCTAATAAGGTGTTCGTTAACGGCGGTCCGCATTATGAATACCAGTTAAAGAATGGCGACCGCATAACCATTGGCGCGAGCACCTTGCGGTTTGAACAGCGCGCGGAAGAACGCACGACAGATGTGCGCTACGACGACAAGCCTCTGGGCCATACGCAATTGGTCGTCTCTGCCAACGACGTCATGCAGACTGTCCTCCACAAGTCCGCCGAAAATTTACCAGGCGCGGCGACGAGCCAGTCCAGAGACAAAGTGCTGGAGGCACTGCAACGAAAGGCAAACATACTCTCCGCGCTTTACGAAATGAGCAAAACGTTAGGGTCAGTCTTTGATCTCGAAGCCATCTTTGCCAAAGCGACCGATGTTATTTTCCGTTCCACTCCGGCTGATCGGGTGGTGGCACTATTGGCTGAGGGTAATGGAACCGAGAATCCCGAAGATGTGAAGTTGAATCCCATCGCCATGCGCGCTCGCGATGAGAGCCTTAACAACCACGCCCGCAAGCTGTCGATCGGTCGGACAATTACTCGCAAGGTGATGAGGGATCGCGTGGCGCTGCTTTCGCAGGATGCGGCCTCTGACGAAGAATTTGCCGGAGTAGATTCGATTGTGTCTCAGGGAGTGCGGTCGACTATCTGCGCGCCGCTAGTCGGCGAATCGAGAGTACACGGCGCGATTTATGCCGATCGGCTCGATCCTTTTGCCGCCTTCAAGCCGGATGACCTGGAGTTGATTAGCGCCGTCGCCGCACAAACGGCAATTGCGGTCGAGAACGCTCGTGCGCACGAGCGTCTGGCGCGCGAGGAAGTGGCCCGCGCGAATTACAGCCGGTTCCTGCCCGAGTATGTGGTGAAACAGATGCTCGAGAATCCGGAGTCGTTTAAACTCGGCGGCGTCAGCCAAACAATCACCATACTCTTTGCTGACATTCGCGGTTTCACGAGAATTTCCGAGCACGCGCCTCCGGAAAAAATTGTCAGCCTGCTCAACCGGTATTTCTCCGCTATGACAGACATTATTTTTGCCCACGGCGGGACGCTTGATAAATATCTCGGCGACGGCTTGATGGCACTTTTTGGCGCGCCCACTACGACGCCGGAAGATGCGTCGAATGCTTTGAACGCCGCCGTGGCGATGCAGCGACGACTCCTCGGCATCAACATAGAACTGCGACAGGAAGGCCTGTCGGAAGTTGGTGTGGGCATAGGACTGCACACCGGTGACGTGATCGTGGGATACATCGGCTCGGAACGGCGGTCTGAATACACCGCAATCGGAGATGCGGTAAACACTGCATCGCGGCTCGAATCGAATGCCAAGGGCGGTCAAATTCTGATTAGCGACGCGACCGCGAAGTTGGCTCGCAGCCGGTATAAGCTGCAACCGCGCGATCCCATCACCGTCAAGAATCGCGAGCAGCCGGTTGTCCTGTGGGACGTTGAGTGGCAGAAGGCCAGCGGCCCTTTCTAGATGTTTAACCGCTAAGACGCAGAGAACGCTAAGGACCAAGGGACATCAGTACTAGCCAGGAAGCCTGGGATGGTCTCGGTTTTCGGTCAGTAACATTTTAGGTGAACAGCGTAACCATCCTGGCGCTCTTGGTGTCTTGGCGGTTTCCTCTTCTCGGCAGCTTTCTTCTGAGGGCAGCGGTGAATGTGCTTCAGCTAGTCAAACGGCAACTGACAATCGCGCGCGTCTATGGCATTCCGGTACGGATAGACTATCGCTGGTTCGCGGTTGTAGTCCTCAGCGTTTGGCTGATCGCCAGCAACCTGCAAAACCATGCTATCCAGGTTGGCAACGTCCGCCTGCCTCCACATGCTCCCCTGACGGCCTGGCTCCTCGGGCTAATTACCACGGCTGGTCTCTTTCTTTCCGTCTTTGGCCATGAACTCGCGCACGCCTTGATGGCTCGAGCGGAAGGAATTGAGATTGAAGAGATCGTACTCCATCCTTTCGGCGGTCTTGCTCGTCTCAAAACCGAACCGCAAAATCCGCGGGCTGAATTCCGCATTGCCTTCGCTGGCCCAGCGTCGAGCTTCTTGTTTGCCATACTCGCGTTTGTGGCTGCAAAGATCGCGGCGAGCGGAAACTACGAGGCAACAGTCGTGGTCTTCTTTTTAATCGCCTCAGGCAATCTGCTGCTGGCTCTCTTCAATCTCTTTCCGGGTTATCCGCTTGATGGCGGACGCGTGCTGCGCGCCCTGCTTTGGCGCAGAAGTGGAGACATCAAGGACGCCACCCGCAAAGCCGGTATCTGCGGCGTCTTGATCGGCGGCATGCTGGTTCTTTTCGGAGTTTACATTCTGATTTCCCCAAACTGGCAAGCGGCACAACCCTACTTCATGGGCGTCTGGTCGATTCTGGTGGGACTCTTCCTGCTCGATACTGCAATGAAGGTGGTGAAGAGCGCGCACAACGCCAGACTCGTGACAGTTGGTGAAGCGATGTCGCCATCAGTCGCGATTGAGCCTGGGCTCATGGTTACCAGATTTGTGGACGACATTCTCCCCCTTCATCGTCAAACAAGTTTTCCTGTTGCAGTAAGCGGGCGGCTCCACGGAATTCTCTCGCTCGAGGATCTGAAATCGCTGCCACGCGGGCGCTGGGCCACCACGCGTGTGCAAGCAGTCATGCGTCCGGTCGAGCCAGGATTTTTTGTTGAACCCTCCACTACCCTTGATTCCGCGCAAGCGGTGATGAAGGAAAACGGCGTCGGCGCGATCGCTGTAGTAAACGCTCATGGAGAGTTGGTAGGTTTTCTGCAAAGTGGAAGCATCAAGCGACGTTCAAAAACCAAACCCCGCTGATCCCCAATCATCATTGCCACAAGCTCGTTTTTTCGCGATAATCCACGGGGAGCTATCCATTTCATAACCGAAGGAACTCGTTGATGCTGGCAGTACTGGGTGCGCTCTTTGCCAACGCAGTAATCGCGATTCTGAAGTTGGTGGCGGCGGTGATCACGGGCTCTTCGGGCATGATGGCCGAAGCGCTCCACTCGATTGCCGACACCACCAATCAGGTGTTTCTGCTGCTCGGGTTGCGGTTTTATAAGCGTCCGGCTTCCGAGAAGCATCCCTTTGGCTACGGAAAAGAGCGCTTCTTCTGGTCTTTCATAGCGGCGATATTCATTTTCGGAGTCGGGGCGACCTATGCGATTTACGAAGGGATTGTAAAACTTCGGCATCCCCATCCTCCGGAAAACCTGGCCTGGGCTTACTGGGTACTCGCCATCTCGTTTGTGCTGGAATCCGGTTCAATCGCTCTGGCGATCTACCAGGAAGTGAAAGAGGCGCATCACGAAGGCCTGACCTTCTTTGCATATCTTCGCGAGTCGAAAGATCCAACCGCGAAGACTGTGATCTTCGAAGATTCCGCGGCGCTGCTCGGTATCGTCATCGCGGGCGTGGGAATCTATCTCACGGAGCATCACAGCGGTCCGGGCTATGGAGCCTATTGGGATGGACTGGCGTCGATCGTCATCGGACTGGTTTTGTCAGTGGTCGCGTTTGTTCTGGCGCGAACGTCGCGCGGCTTGTTGTTAGGCGAGGCTGCAAATCCAAAGAGTGTCCTGGCGATCGTGTTAGCGATTGAGAGTCATCCGAACGTAGTCAAGGTGGTTGAACTCCTGACGATGCACCTGGCGCCGAAACAGATTTTGATAAACGCCCACATCAATCTGCGCGACGATCTGATGACCGGCGACATTGTGAACACGGTGGAAGAGGTAGAAGAGTTGATTAAGAAGGCTGAACCCAAAGTTGAAATGATTTTTCTGGAGACTGCGCGGCAATGCGACAGTTCCGAGCAGGATTGTGTGCCAGAGCACGTTGGCTGAAAAAGGTGTCGAGGATTTTCGATCACGGTTTGGTGAAACTAAATTGCAGCCCTTGAATCGCAAATCTCAAGTCCGGATGTTCAAACTAAGAAATGTTGTTACTACTGCCATACATGGAGTATCTGGGAAGGCTTAGTGAGCCGCGCAATATCGCGGATGTCATTGTTGTCTTCTTGCTTGTGTATGCAGTTTTGAAACTCGTTCGTGGAACTCGCGCCGCTCCCATGGCCGCCGCAATCGGAGCTTTTGCCATCCTCTACTGGCTCGCTGTCAGACAAGACCTGGCAACACTTGCATTTATTTTGCGCGGCGCATTGCTCTACATCGGCGTGGCCATCATCGTTCTCTTTCAGAACGAGATTCGTCAAGCGCTCATCACTTTCGGCAATCGCTTTCGCATGCCGTTTACGCGCGGGCAACACGGTCAGTTTGGCGAGGGCGTCTACGACGAAGTGATTCTCGCCGCAACGTCGCTGGCGTCCACCAAGACAGGCGCGCTGATCGTGATCGAGCGCAACATCGGACTGAAAAACATCATCGATGGCGGCGTGAAGCTGGATGCCGAACTCAGTTACGATCTACTGGTCAGCATTTTCAACCCGGAGTCGCCGCTGCATGATGGCGCCGTGGTGGTACGCCGGCATCGCGTTGCCGCGGCTTCGTGCTTTCTGCCGTTAACATTGAATCCGCGCCTTTCGCGTGATCTGGGCACACGGCATCGCGCCGCGCTTGGCGTCACGGAAGACACTGACGCAGTTGCAGTTGTAGTTTCAGAAGAGTCAGGGTTGATTTCTATTGTTCAGCGCGGAGAGATCAAGCGTGGGTTGGACGCGCCCAAACTCAGAGCCGCAATCTCTGAAGCGCTTGAGGTTTCGCCGAAACGTGAGAAGCTAAAACACCAGGAGAAGCCCGGCGAACCCGATGCTGAGACTGAGGAGGTTGCTTCAATCTGAACTGAGTGCGTCTGAGACCTTAGATTTGCAACTTAAGATCTGACCTTTGAGATTGTCATGCCCTATCAAGACACAGAAGATACTGAGACAACTCCCGTCCCGCGGATACCAACTCCGCCTGAACGGTTGCTACGCAAGTTGTTCCTCGAAGACTGGGGCTTGAAGTTGCTGGCCCTGGCGATCACCGTCGCCCTCTGGTTGGCCGTCACTGGTCAGAACAAGCCAATAACACTGCGCGTTTCGGGTGTCCAACTTAATTTCCTTCAACCTGAGGGCTTGGAAATTAGCAATGACCCCCCTGGCACCCTGGATGTGATTCTAACTGGAAGCAAAGACAAGCTTGATCGCATTGGACCGCGCGACCTGATCGCCAATGTCGACTTGAGCGATCAGAAAGCGGGCGAGCGGGTCGTTAAGTTAACGCTTGATCGCGTAAAAGTGGATTTGCAGGAAGACGTAAAGATTCAGGGGTTTCATCCTGCTACCGTCCCTATTCGGCTCGAGCCTGTCGTAGAGATGCTGGTGGAGGTCGAAGTCAAGTTTGAGGGCAAGCTACCTGAAGGCTACGAGGTGGCCAGTGTTAGCGTGAACCCGGCAAAGATTAGGTTGCGCGGTCCTGCTGATCGGATTAATGCCTTGCGCAAAGCCATAACAGAAACCGTCTGGTTAGACGGCAGGAAAGAAAGCTTCAATATTTCGCATGTAGAAATCAACATTCCTGACCCGAAGATCGATATACTCGATCCGACGGTCGAGATTCATGTTGACGTTGCTGAGAAAAGACGTGGCGACCTCCATCTTAGATTCGCCACTGGAGACGGCGCGCCTTTCTTAGCCAGCCTCGTCACGCCCGCTCGTCACCCCTAGTTCTACCTAATCTTTTCCTTTTCTATTCTTGATGAAGAAACTTTTTGGCACGGATGGTATGCGCGGCGAGGCCGGAAGCTTTCCCCTGGACGCCGCAACGATAGAGACTGTCGGGGCTTCTCTTGCCCGTCGCCTTGAGGAAAAACTTGGTCGGGCGCCGCTGTTTGTGATTGGGAGAGACACAAGGGAATCAGGTGGGTGGCTGGAACAAGCACTGGTTGCCGGAATGGCGCGGGCAGGCGCCGAGTCGAAATCAGCCGGCGTAATTACGACACCCGGAGTTGCTTATCTTGCCCGCACACTGCCCGCCGACGCGGGTGTAGTGATCAGTGCTTCGCACAATGCCTATCGCGACAATGGCATAAAGATTTTTGCGCCCTCGGGACGCAAGCTTGATGAAGAGACTGAGCGGCTCATCGAGAGTGACGTGTTTGCGCAACGCGAGACAGTTGCGCTTAAGGACAGCGATCGCTCGTTCGCGACTTGCGAAAATAATGAGCGTGAAGGCGCCGATTTGAAGTCTCGTTATGCAGACTTTCTGGCTAATGAAATCGGTCGTGACTTGTCCCTTCGCGGGATCCGGCTCGTGCTTGACTGTGCGAATGGCGCGGCTTCGAGCCTGGCACCGGAGTTGTTTGAACGCCTCGGGGCAACCGTCACTACAATCAACAACCAACCCGATGGCCGCAACATAAACCTCGGATGTGGCTCGCTCCATACCGAAGCGCTTCAGGCCGAAGTGATAAGGCAGCGTGCGAAATTCGGCGTCGCCTTCGATGGCGACGCAGATCGAGCTTTGTTTGTCGATGCGAACGGGAGCCTGGTAAACGGTGATGGCAGCCTGTGGGTTCTAGCTAGATATTTGCACGCTCGCCATGAGTTGAGTCACGATACGGTAGTCGCGACCGTGATGAGCAACATCGGCCTCGAGGTTGCGTTTCAATCGGAGGGCATACGTTTGATTCGGGCCGACGTTGGCGACAAATATGTGTTGGAAGAGCTACTAAGGTTAGACGCCAGCCTTGGCGGTGAGCAGTCAGGCCACATCATTTTCCCTCGATTAAGTCTCGCTGGTGATGGGTTGGTCACGACGCTCAGCATGCTGCGAGCAATGAAGGAAGCGGGCCAGGACCTTAATGAACTTACCGAAGGATTTCAGAGGTTTCCGCAGATACTCGTAAATGTAGAGGTAAAGGTTAAGCGGCCGTTCGCTGAGGTCGCAGCAATCCAAAAAGTTGCGCATGAGATAGAAAGCGAACTCGGTTCGCAGGGACGGCTCCTGCTGCGCTATTCGGGAACTGAGCCGCTGGCACGCGTCATGATTGAGGGTAAGAGCCAGGATGAAATCGAAAAGTACGCAGCGGTATTGGCGGGCGTGATTCAACAAGCGCTGGGGGCTTAGACTGACGGAACCCGTGAAAATTTTACGTTCAGCTTTGAAATAATTACTCTGTTTTCAGCCTTGAGCCGCTAACTGTTTTGGTTCGAAATGCAGGGTGCTGCGAAGAACAACAGGAAATTCTTAGCTTCGTAATTGTTAACAGGATGAATCTTGCACGGCACGCGCGTTGCGATGTATATTGTGGGGCAAGAAGAGACGGTTGGTGAATCCTCCGTCTCAAGTGGTTGCTGGGGTGAGGACAGTGACCACAAAAAATGGATGGGCGCGACGTACTCCCACGTTTGTCGCGCCCATTCGCTTTTCTATCACACCTTCTAATTCCAAATCACTATAAATTGCCGCTGCCATCGAACCTGTCCTGGTACCGGTTGCACGTGTTCTCAAACTACCATAGTCTCAAGCCTAAGCCGGTTTCTCATCTGACTGGATCCGGCGACGAGAGGAGTTGGTCATTGCCGCGACTGCAAGTTCGCACCAAAGCGCGACCGCACGAATACGAACTCCGGATCGGCAGCGGCCTCCTGTCGGAAGTTGGCCGCGTAACCCGCGCCTGCCTCGGCGACCAGGCACAACGGATCGCCATCATTTCCAACAGAAGAGTTTTTTCGCTATACGGCGCGACGGTTGTTAAGAGTTTGAAGTCGAGTGGCTTTAATGTCTCGCATTGGTTAATAGGCGACGGCGAGCGCCACAAGTCAGTCAGGACCGTCGAAACAGTTCTTCGTTTTCTTAGTGAAACCGGGCTCGAGCGGCGTGACGGCCTAGTTTCGTTGGGCGGTGGAGTTGTCGGCGACGTGACTGGTTTTGCTGCCGCTGTTTACCTGCGTGGTGTCTCCTTTATCCAGGTTCCCACCAGCCTGCTGGCGCAGGTTGATTCATCTGTCGGCGGTAAGACCGGGGTGAATTTGCCTGGCGGCAAGAATCTGGTTGGGAGTTTTCATCAGCCTAAAGCGGTCATAGCAGACATCGAGACCCTGGCCACCTTACCGCAACGCGAGCTGGTCGCCGGTTGGTGCGAATGCGTGAAGCAGGGCGCAGTGGGTGGTCGGAAACTCTTCAAAGAAACGACAGATTTTCTAAAAATATCCAGCACTAAGGAGGGTTTGATCTCGTCGCGACTAGAGCAACTCATCGCCTCTCAATGTGCTTTCAAGGCGTCAATCGTGGCTGCGGATGAACGGGAAGACCCTGGTCGCTCTGATCACCATTCGCGGCAAATTCTAAACTTCGGCCACACCATCGCTCATGCTCTGGAAACGGTCACCAGCTATCAGCGGTTCCGCCACGGCGAAGCAGTGGGACACGGGATGTTGGTAGCGGGCGAGCTTTCGAAAAACCTGGGCCTGCTCGACCAAACGGAGTTAGAATTGCTTAACAAGGCTGTAAGCCTCTGCGGCCCACTGCCGTCCGCCCGAGACCTGGACGAGCGGGCAGTAGTTAGCGCAATAGCGCAAGACAAGAAGCGAACCGCTGGCCAGGTACAGTGGGTCCTGCTCGAACGCATCGGTCGTCCGCGTATCGTAGACGGGAAAGAGATTAGTCCAACGCTGTTACGAAAATCAGTGCGCGATGTTTTTCGCAGACAGTAGCGGTTGAGGATTTAAAGATGAATACAAAGCTGCGGAGATCTGAGCAAGGCGGCGCCCGTCTAAAGTTCCTGATTGTTGTAGCGATTATTGCTATCGTGGCTTACGCCGGCTATCAGTTCATTCCCATTAGCTACCAAGCCTATCAGCTCAAGGATCTGATGCAACACGATGTGGATGCCGCCGTCGCTTTGGGGAAGCCCGACACCTGGATCAGGGAGCAACTGTTGAAGAGCTCCCCGGAGTATGGCATTCCCGCGGACGCAGTTATCTCAACCCAGTTGCAGAACAACCGGATGGAAGTGAGGGTGCAGTTCACGAAGCCGATTGAGTTTCCCGGCTTCGTTTATGACTACGAATTCGATCATACCGCGAGGAGTACAACATTCCTGACTGTCAAATAGACCAGCTGCGGGCGGCAAAGAAACAGGCGCAGAAAATCTATTCCTCTGCGCCTTTATTATTGCCTGAATGAACCTATCGCTGAGTGTTTTCGAGAAAGGCCTTGAGCTTGCGGGAACGAGATGGATGACGCAGTTTGCGCAGCGCTTTTGCCTCGATCTGCCGAATGCGTTCGCGTGTAACAGCAAAATGCTGCCCTACCTCTTCCAGCGTGTGCTCCGATCCGGTTGTACCGAGACCAAAGCGCATCTTGATCACTTTTTCTTCGCGCGGCGTTAATGTCGCCAAAACTTCGTCAGTGATCTCACGCAAATTGGAAGCAACCACGGCATCAGCTGGATTCAGGATCGACTTGTCTTCGATGAAGTCGCCGAGATGCGAATCTTCCTCCTCGCCAATGGGCGTCTCCAGGGATATAGGTTCTTGCGCGATCTTCAAAACCTTGCGCACCTTCGCTACCGGAATGTCCATCTTCCTAGCAATCTCTTCGCTGGTCGGCTCGCGGCCAAGCTCCTGCACCAGTGACCGGGAAGTTCGAATCAGTTTGTTGATGGTCTCAATCATGTGCACCGGGATGCGAATAGTGCGAGCCTGATCGGCGATGGCGCGCGTAATCGCCTGGCGAATCCACCACGTCGCGTACGTAGAAAACTTATAGCCGCGCCGCCATTCAAACTTATCAACCGCTTTCATCAGACCAATGTTGCCTTCCTGAATCAGATCCAGAAATTGAAGGCCGCGGTTGGTGTACTTCTTGGCAATTGAAACAACCAAACGCAGATTTGCTTCGACCAATTCGCGCTTGGCCTGCCCGGTCTGCTGTTCACCAATTATGATTGCCTGTAACGAGCGCTTTATTTCGACCGGACTGATGTAATGTTCAACTTCAAGCTGCAGCAGTCGTTTCTTCGCCGCCGAAACGCGGCGCTTAAACTCTTTTTGATCGTCAAGTTTGATGCGCTTCCGGCTGAGCTTTTCGGTGAGACTATCGATTTCCCGTTCAGCGTCGCGCACCTCTTTTTGCACGGTCCGTATGGCATTGATTAAACGTTGCCGCGCGCGCTCAGTGACGTTTAGCCGGCCAATCTCCTGCGCTATTTCCAGCCGCAGACGCGCCACCTTCCGGCGCAGGCGCAGCACTTTCTTACTCTTCTTGCCGCGCGTTGCCTTCTGTTCCTCCCGCAGCTTTTCCCAGTCTTTCAATCCCTGCTTGAAGAGCTTGCGGATATTCTCAATGCCTTCGATAGTCCAGGCTTTGTACTCATCGGCCTTATCCTTATCTTCGTCTCCGGTTAACTCCGCCTGCTCCGCGAAAACAACGATTTCGCGGATGCTGGTCTTGCCCGCTCCCAGGTCTTCCCCGATTTTCAGGAGTTCCTTGACGGCAATAGGCGAACGCGCAATGGCTTTTTGAGTCTTGAGTTGGCCACGTTCGATGCGCTTGGCAATTGCCACCTCACCTTCGCGCGTAAGCAAGGGAACAACGCCCATCTCGCGCAGATACAAACGAACCGGATCGTTGGTTTTCTCCAGGGCGCCCGCTGAGAGATCGAGCTCGGCACCTTCGCCCGCCTCTTCCTCATCGACGGCCACTGCCGCAACCTGCTCGAGCAGACGTTCGTCAGAATCCGCCACCGGAATGTTTGAGCCTTCGAGCTTTTGCAGCACGTCTTCAATGTCGTCGGGAGAAACGACATTGTCTGGTAACTCGCGATTTAGGTCGTCGAAGGTGAGATATTTCTTGTCGCCGCCCAACTCCAGGAGTCGCTCCATCACATCATCACGATCTTTGTCTTCGCTACTCACTTTAGCTGCGTTCTCGCTCTCATTAGCACCTCGCTTCAGCAAGGTGAAAAAATTTGATAGTTATGCGTTGAACCATCTTAATGGTTTTCTAAAAGCCGTTGAAACGGCTCAACAATCTTTGCGGGTTCCCGCAACACCTCGCTGAAGCGAGCTGCTCATGAGGATTTCCCGGTCTTTCCCGTTATGCGTTCTCCGCTTGGGCGATTTGACTCTGCGGCTCGAAAGACTTTCGACGTCTGTTCAATTCGCTGTATTCGGCACTCAGGCGAACCAGCTTGGTTTCATCGCCGGCTCTCTCCGCGTTTGCGATCTCAGCCTGCAATTCCTGGATCCGGCCGTTTATGTTCATCAGTCGCAACGCATCCAAACACTTCTCCGCCTTAGGTCGGCCATTGTCCTGATCCTCGCCATCAGCAGAAGCTACCTCACCCATAAGGAGCATTGGCAAGAGCTCGCCTGCGGAGTCGGCCTCATCAATTCGCGAACTCAACCTGCCGAAGTCCAAGGCAGCGCCTTCATTTTCGATTTCTATGATCGCCCTGAAAATGGCAGCGGTCGGCAAATCCTCATAATCGGCAGTCTCCAGTTTCGGCAGAATGTTTCGCCGCACTGTCTGGTCATCGAGCAGAAGTTCAAGCAGCTGAATCTCCGCCACCGTCGGTTTCACTGCCGCGCGCTTGATAGTTGCCTTAGTCGCCTCGCCGGTGCGCGCACCTCCCATTCCTTGCCGAATTGAATGCCACAACTCTCGCCGCAAGGTGGCGTCGCCGATTCGCAGCGCGTCCATCGCAATGTCAAAGTATTCGCGCTTCTGAAGACGGCTGCGGACGGCACGAATGTACGGAAGCACTTCCTCAATCGCAGCTTCCTTGTCGGCCGGATTGCTGAGTTTGCGATCCCGTACGGCCTGATCGATCACAAATTGAATGTGGGGTTGTGCCAGCCCACGCTGCTGTTGATATTCGCTAACGCCTGCCTGCCTGATGAACTCATCCGGATCGGAGCCATCCGGAAGCACCAGAATTTTCACTTCCAAGTCTTCAGCAAGAAGTATTTCGATAGCCTTTCTTGCTGCCTGCACACCCGCGTTGTCGCCATCATAATTGACCACAACTTTGCGGGCAAACCGGCTCACCAGCCTCGCTTGATCTGGCGTTAGCGCGGTCCCCAAACTTGCCACTACATTGCGAACACCGAATTGATAAGGGACGATCAGATCCAAAAAACCCTCAACCAATATGGCAAACCCGGCGCGCCGAATTTCATCGCGAGTCAGGTTGAGACCGAAGAGGTTGCGCCCCTTCACGTAGGCTGCCGTCTCCGGTGAGTTTATGTACTTCGCATCTTCATCGCGGAGCGTGCGGCCACCGAAGGCGATTGGCTTGCCCTGAATATCCATCACGGGAAAGATCAGACGGCCCCGGAAGCGATCATAAGAACCGCCTTCTTCTTTCTTCACAACCAACCCGCTGCGTTCAATCTGATCCTGACTGGCGCCCTTCTGTCTGAGATAAATCGAAAGGGCATCCCAACTGTCCGGTGCATAGCCTAGGCGAAATGTCTTGCGGGTCTCGTCTGTGATTTCGCGACGGAGCAGGTAATCGCGGGCGATGCGTGCTTCCCCTCCCAGCTCGAGTTGCTGTTCCCACCATTCCAGCGCCCACTTGTTGAGTTCGATTACTGCGTCCGCTTCGTTTCGTCTCGCTTCAAAACGACTATCGTCGACGAGCTTCGGCAACGGCACGCCTGATTTTTCCGCTACCAGCTTGATGGCTTCAGGAAAGGAGACGCGTTCCATCTCCATCACAAAGTTGAAAACCGAACCGCCCTTGTGACAACCAAAGCAATAGAAGATTTCTTTAGCGGGACTGACAGAAAACGACGGCGTCTTCTCCTTATGGAAGGGACAACACGCCATCCAGTTTGCGCCCTTCTTCTTGAGCTGCACATAGTCCTGCACGACGCGCACAATGTCAGCCTGGCGCTTGAGATCGTCGAGGAATGTCTGAGGGTAACGCATCTCTTATTGCTTCAATTCTACAACCGTCGCGCCCGAACCGCCTTGATCCTGCGGCGCCGACACAAAGCGCGCGACGTGTGGATGATCCTTCAAGAGCTCAGCGATGGCGCGGCGCAGCGCACCGGTTCCGTGGCCATGAACAATGCGCACCTGACTCAAACTTGCCAGCGATGCTTCATCAAGAAACTTGTCAACCGCATCGACGGCTTCGTCGGTTCTTTGCCCGATCACATTAATTTCCGAACTCCCGTTCCCCTGCACCGCTTTGAGTTTAACTTCGTTCCCGCGCGACGTGCGTAAACTCGCGAACTTTCCTGTTTTCGCTTTGGCCGAGGCTGACAACTCAACCAGTTCAAGGTTCGCCAGCTTCTCTCTAAGCCGGAGAGACTTCACGCGCACTTCCGCTTCATCACCCTTAAGACTGTCCACAATCCCAATCGAACCAAACGAGCGCAGCTTGACCGTATCGCCCACCGCAATCTCGCGAACTTCGGCCGACGTGTATTCTTCCTCGTCGGCCCTGCCCTCCTCAAATTCCTTTTCTTTCTTAACCACCAGCCCATCGCGCATCACACGCACGCCGCGCCCACTGGTGCTGGCAGGCACACCAGACATCGATTCCCGCTTGCTCCCGGCATGCGTCGCGCGTTGGGCTTCGCGTTTCAGTTCTGCCACTCGCCGCTGAGATTCACGGTCGACCTTCAAACGCTCGGAACGATCCTGAATGCTGGCCACGAGCTCGCGCGATCGCTTCTCAAATTCACGGATGATCGTGTCGAGGGATTTTTGAAACAATACCTGTCGCTCGCGTTCCTGTCGTTCAGCTTGCTTGTCGAGCCCAGCAAACTTCTCCGCTACCGCCGTCCGCTCTTCTTCAAGCGCTGCGCGCAGGCCCTCCGCCTCCTCCGCTCCGCGCTTGATTCGGCGCAAATACTCCCCCGCCTGTCGTGAAGAATCCTTGACCAGATCCAAAGCCATATCTATCAACTTGGTGGGAATACCAAAGCGCCGTGCGATCTCGAGACCAGACGACGAGCCGGCCACGCCAACAATCAGCCGGTAAGTTGGCTGCAACGTTTTTTCATCAAACTCGACGCTTGCATTGAGCACGCCAGCTTCGTTCGCCGCGTACATTTTTAAGCCGGTGTAGTGCGTGGTTGCCATCACTTGCGCGCCGCCAGCTTTGCGGAAGTGATCGACTATCGCTACACCTAGCGCCGATCCCTCTTCAGGATCGGTGCCCGTGCCAACTTCGTCGAGCAAAACCAGCGCCGGAGCTTTGCAGAGTTCGATCATCCGCGAGATGTTTGCGATATGCGAAGTGAAGGTAGAAAGGTTTGCAGCCAGCGATTGATGGTCGCCAATGTCGGCGAGCACTGAAGCATAAAATGGAATCCTCGCTTCACGAGCCGGCACCGGCACGCCGGAGAGAGCCATCAGCGACAGCAGGCCGGCGGTTTTGAGAACAACAGTCTTGCCACCGGCGTTGGCGCCGGAGATCACCATCGTGTTGTTCCCTTCGTCCAGCGAAAAGGAAACTGGAACTACTGAGCCGCCGGACGCGCGCAGGTTTTCCTCGAGGAGTGGATGGCGGGCTTCGGTAAGTTCAAGAGCGCCTGATGCGTAACGAGATGCGGGCGAGACGCTCACGGTCTCAGTATTCGGGAGCTCAGACACCCCACTTGAATCAATTTCCGGAATTACGCAGCTGAATCTCTGATGAAAGACTGACTTCGCGTTGATAAAATCGAGTTCGGCAACTGCATTAGCGGCCAGCTCAAGCGCCGGCAACTGCTCGCGCACCTCTTGAGTTAGGCCAAACAAGATTTTGTAAATTTCGCGCGCCTCTGCTTCATGGAGCGCTTGCAACTCGTTGTTAGCGTCAATTGTTTCCAGCGGCTCAATGAATGCTGTCGCGCCAGAGGAAGAGTAACCATGCGCTACGCCGTTGACGCGTGCGCGATGATCGGATTTGACGGGAATCACAAACCGGTCGTTACGTATGGTGACTAACTCATCCTGGATTGCTTCGCCCGACTTGCGCATCAGGCTTTCCAACGTGCGCGTAATTCTGGACCGCAGGCCGGTGATCTCATGGCGTATGCGCGCGAGCTCAGGACTGGCGCGATCGTCCAGTTCGCCGCTGGGAAGAATCTTGTTGGCAATGCGAGCGCTGAGACGGCTTAGATCTACTGGCAGCTGGGAAACGAGACTCCACAGCACGGGCGAGGCCTGACGCTCCGCAAGAACGGAAGCGCGTGCCGACATCGCGTGATCGGACAACGATTTGATTTCGAACATCGCGGCGGGTTCCAGGATCGTACCCTCTACCCGCAGCAGCGCTAGTTTCTCCGCCGGATCGCCGAGCTCGCTGAACGTCCAGGTGCCGCCTCGCTTTCTTAACTCGACACACTCCGAGACCGCCTTCAGTTCTTGCTCCAGCTTCGCGACACTCTCCAGGGGTTTGAGCGCGCTCACGCGCGCTTGTCCCATTGGAGTCTGCGCGGCGCGCCGAATCAAAGCCCGCAGCTCGTCGTACTCAAGAATTTTGAAAGCTTGTTCCAGCATCGTTAAAGTGAACAATGATGAGTAATGAGTCAGGAGTGCCGAATAAACAAGGAAAGTGCAGCTCTCAGACTCAAAAGCTCGTTAATTGATTTGATTCGACTTCGATTCTAACACTCAGATAGGATTTTCACATTGATGGCAGAAGTCGATTACAGTTTCCCTAGAATCGACGCTGACGCCGTTCGCGTCCCTGAATCGCGGTGGGGAAGAGGCTCTTAAGGTTGAGAATCTTTAGCTCGGCTCCTTCGTGCTGCAAGACACCGAGCACAAGCGTAGTCGCCGTTTCCGACCTCGCAATGGAATCCGTCATTGAATCATTTGGGGTGAAGGCGATGATTTCGCCCACGGCTTCTACCGCCAGCGCAAGTTGCTCATCGCCGCGCAACGCGATTAGGTGTGCGGAAGGGTTGCGCGGGGCATCACCTGTGGCTTCACGGACTGGAAGCACCGAGAGATCCAGAACCGTCAACATGCGGCCCTCAATACTGACAACACCGAGCACTGCATTGGGAGCGTGCGGCAATGAAGTCGGTTCCCGCCACGCTACGATGGCGGAAATTTCCTCCGCGAAGATCCCAAACTGAGACGCGCCCGCGCGCACGAGTTGCAGCTTGCGAGCCGCTCGTTTAGAGAACTCATCGTCGAAGTCATATTTCGCCTTGTCGCTTGCTTCGTTGTTCATGCGCTGATCGTGGACGGAAACCAGAGGTGGCCATTCTAACCAAACCGCGCTGTTCAATACAGAACGGGAGGGCCTCGAAATCATTCCAGTGTCTGGCGACTTTCTGTTGGCGCGGATAGAATGGCTCAGAATCGCAAGTTGCAACGGCAACCACAGAATCACTTCGCACCATATGCGCTGACGAGAGGCGCGACAGAAGGGCTACTCTCAATGGATGAATTTGACCAATACCGGGCGGACATGAATGAAAAGTTGCTCGGCAGCAATCACCTCGGCATCAAGCGCTTTTTTGCGCTCGATACGCAGGCCTACGAGGATGGCGCGCTCGACAAGCGCACCAAAGAGCTGCTGGGTTTGGTCGCTTCGATAGTGTTGCGCTGCGACGATTGCATTACTTATCACATCAAGCAAAGCGTTGTTGCGGGCGTGACGCGACCAGAGTTTCTCGACGCGTTTAATGTCGCGCTGGTAGTCGGGGGCTCAATCACAATTCCTCATCTTCGTCGCGCCATCGATCGACTCGATCAGGTTTTGGGAGGCGAAATCGCAGACGCAACCCCGCACCAGCATGAGTAGACTTACAACCCAAGACCCGCGTGACGCAATCTAAGCCGAAACGAGGGCTTGTATATACACGAACTTGAAAAGCAAGCATTACTCAATTCTTAGTTGGCCAAAGATGCGATCCACGAAAGGACACAAACTGACACGAAATGTCGTTAGTGCAGTTTGGTGTGATTTCGTGGATCATCCTATCCCGACAGGTTGTTTGCGTCTACAGCCGGGCTGTGTTCTTTGTGAATCTGCGTCCTCTGTGGTGGACAAACGCGCGCCTAGGGTCGCCGGGGTAGTTCTCCTGGCGACAATTTTATTCCTGACTTATTCATTCAACTCAAACCCAACGAAAGGTTTTGCCATGTCTGCTCAGGAAAAGGTTCGCGTGCGCGCGCCGGAGCTAACCGGCGGCCGCGGCTGGCTCAACACGGACAAGCCGCTTACGCTCGCCGCCCTCAAGGGCAAAGTTGTGCTGCTCGACTTTTGGACTTACGGCTGCATTAACTGCATGCACATCATTCCCGATCTCAAACGGCTGGAACAAAAATATCCAAACCAGCTTGTCGTTATCGGCGTGCACTCCGCGAAGTTTGAAAATGAAAAGGACACAGAAAATATTCGCCGCATCATCCTGCGTTATGAGATAGAGCATCCGGTTTACAACGACGCGGAATACAAGGTTTGGCAAAGCTACGGCGTCCACGCCTGGCCCACGCAGGTTTTGATCGACCCGGCTGGATACGTCATCGGCGCGGTATCGGGCGAAGGAAACTACGAGCTAATCGATCAAGTAGTCGCCAAGGCCGTCGCTGAGTTTCGCAGACGGGGTGAATTGAATGAGACGCCGCTCCGGCTGACGCTCGAGCGCGCGAAAGTTGGCGATCTGCCACTGGCGTTTCCAGGGAAGATTCTCGCGGACGCGAAAGGCGATCGACTCTTCATTGCGGATTCAAATCACAACCGGCTGGTCATAACCAAATTGGACGGCATGCTACTCGGAACGATTGGCACCGGCGCAGCTGGAGCGGCGGACGGCGCCTTTGATAAAGCGAGCTTCTATCGTCCCCAGGGGATGGCGCTCGATGGCGATAATCTCTACGTTGCCGATACTGAAAACCATTTGATTCGCAGCGTGGATCTCAAGGCGAAGACCGTGCAAACAGTCGCGGGAACTGGGCAACAGTCGCGCGACTATTTCCGGCAGGGGCCGGCGCGCACGATTGCACTCAGTTCGCCCTGGGATCTGCAACTCGTCGGCCGCCAGCTCTACATCACCATGGCCGGCACGCACCAGATTTGGAGATTGGATCTGGACAAGCAGGAGGTCTCGACCTTTGCCGGATCAGGTCGCGAAGCGCGAGAGGATGGAGCGCTGCTCGAATCCGGATTCGCGCAACCTTCGGGCATCGCCTCCGATGGCCAGAAGCTTTATATAGCCGATAGTGAGTCAAACATTATTCGGGCGATTGATATCGCGAGCGGCCAGGTCGAGACAATCGTTGGCGGCGACTTGTTTGACTTCGGCGACGTCGATGGCTCGGGCGATGACGTGCGACTGCAACATCCGCTTGGCGTAGTCGCCTTCGACGACAAAATACTGATCGCCGATACTTACAATCACAAGCTCAAGGAACTCGATCCGAAGGCGCGCACTGTAAGAACTTTTCTTGGCACCGGCAAAGCGGGCCAGGCTGACGGCGACGTGCCGTCGTTCTACGAGCCCGGCGGGCTGAGCATCGCCAACGGCAAACTCTATGTTGCCGATACCAACAACCACGCCGTGCGAATGGTGGATCTGAAAGCGAAGAAAACGTCCACGCTCAACATCCGTGGACTTCAACCGCCTACTCTCAATGCCGGCGCGGATTCAGCCGCGACTGAAAGTGGCCCGAATGCCGAAGAGATCAAGCTGGCGTCGCAGCCGTTGCGGGCGGCTAGCAATGTAGCGGTGGTGGTTCAGGTCGAGTTGCCAGCGGGTTACCATCTCAATCCTGCGGCGCCGCAGCGTTATCGAATTTCAGTCGAAAGCGGGCTGAAACAAATCGGCTTGGTGTCCCCTTCTGAACTCGGCGCAATCGGGCACGACAGAAATGTCAGCCGCTCGCTAAAGAATCTCCAACTACCCTTGAGAATTCCGATTTCAACTTTCGAACCAGGCAAGGCTGAGCTTCTTGTCCAGCTCACGCTCTTTTATTGTCGCGAAGACAACACTGGCACTTGCCGGATTAAGACGCTCGTGTGGCGCGTTCCGGTGGAAGTTGCAAACAATCCGAGTGCGTCCAACGAAATCAAAGTTCAAGGGAAACTCACCGGTGATTAGTAGCCCGCTTTGGTTGACGAGCAGCTGTCGGCTGGGAGCGCGGGCGTCCTGCCCGCAAATGAGCGCGAAGCGCAAAAACCTACGCGCCTATGGCGCATTTGCGGGCGGGACGCCCGCGATCCCAGCAGCAACTTGACCGATTTGAAACTGCCTTAACCGGCTTCGCTTGCCCCTCTCGCGCGACGCGAGTACCATCACTCTTCCCCTAATTCAATCTGAGGAGTGAAAGTCGTGGCTGAACAATCAGGAGCAAAAACCGTGTCCGCTAAACCATTTCTTACTGACGTCAAAACACTGCGCGAACGCGCCCGCAAACATATCGAACAAGGCGCCATCACCGAAGGTTACTCCGCCGACCGCGAGACCGTGGTCAAGCTTCTGAATGAGGCGCTGGCAACCGAGATCATCTGTGTATTGCGATACAAACGGCACTTCTTTATGGCTACCGGCATAAACGCGGAGAGTGTCGCAGCCGAGTTTTTACAGCACGCCAACGAGGAACAAGGTCACGCCGATCTGATCGCGCAGCGCATTGTGCAGTTGGGCGGTGAGCCAAACTTCAGCCCCGAAGGACTGGCAACCAGGAGTCACGCCGAATACGTTGAGGGCGACACCCTGCTGGACATGATCAAGGAAGATCTGGTCGCGGAACGCATCGCTATCGATAGTTATCGTGAGATGATCACTTACGCCGGCAATGATGATCCGACGACGCGGCGCATGCTGGAAGGTATCCTGGCGATGGAAGAAGAACACGCCGACGACCTGGTCAGTTTGCTGGAAACGATCGCCCACTAGCGGAGTTCCCCACGGGCGGGTTGTTTTTGCTGTCCGATGAGCTTAGCTTGTAGTTGTTAGCGGTCGAAAGTTCGACGAACTGAAGTTTATCGGACAATAGCGTCCGGCTAGAATTCTTTTGAACTAACGGTCACCGAAACTTAAGCGTGGTGCTTTGTGCCGAAGCATCACGCTTGTTAATGTAAGCACCTTGCTAAATAACTCGCGCAACGAAAAATCTCAGACTGCGAATGCCGGCCGCCCCACTATGTGCCGCAGTTGCGGCTCAATTATTGGCGGTGGCCAACAGCAATGTGCAGTTTGCGGTACCTCAGCCTCCGGCTCCACGAGCGTCAGTCAACCGCGAACAACTGCCGACGGCGAAGCCTTGAGATTTGCGCGCGCGGTTTTGAGTCGGCCTTACAAGTTCACCATCATTCTGCTGGTCGCCAACATTTTCGTCTTCACGTTGATGTGGCAAACGAGCGGAATCCCCTTGAGCCTGACGGCTCTTTTACCTGGCGAGGTGCTGGTGCCGTTTGGCGCCAAGCTGAACTACTACATTCAAAGCCAACATCAGTGGTGGCGCTTCGTCACTCCGATGTTCCTCCACGTTAACCTGCTGCATCTCATCGTGAACATGTACAGTCTGTGGATTGTCGGTCCCTACGTTGAGAAGCTTTATGGTTCGGCGAAGTTTGTGGCGTTTTGGGTCGTAACCGGTGTGGCCGGCGTGGTTGCAAGTTATCTCACCGTCAGGCCCGGTCTGGGCGCCGGTCCGATCACTGGTTTCATTTTCAAAACCTACGACACTCCATCGGCGGGAGCTTCGGGCGCGCTGTTCGGGCTCGTTGGAGTTCTTTTTGTTTTCGGGATCAAGTTTCGTCATGAGTTGCCTGAAGGTTTCAAGCGCGCGTTTGGCACCGGCCTGCTGCCGATGATTTTGCTGAATCTGTTTATCGGATACATGTTGCGCGGCTTCATTGATAATGCTGCGCACCTGGGCGGCATGCTTTCCGGAGCGGTGCTGGCTCTCGTCGTGGATTACCGCCGGCCCTGCGAAAATTCCCGTATCGCTGTCACCTGGAGGGTATTGCAGTTTGCTGCGATTGCTTTGGTCGCAGTGAGTTTTTTCCAGACCGTGCGGCATTTCCGCGATCCGCTGTCGGCGGAACTCGCTGCCCAGGCTGCGCCACGGCCTGCCGAGCCGGAAAACCCAGAATATCTCTACTACGCAAAGGCGATGAATGACGCCCAGGAAGCCTTCGTCGTCGCTGTTAAAGATAAGAACACGAGCAACATTGACACAGCGGTGAAGAATCTCGACGCGGCCCCTCATCTCGACCCAAAGGCCGACGAGTTAAGAGACAGACTCAAAGCTCTGTTGCTGAAAGCAAAGGGACTTCAGGCGACTGCCGCCTCCTCGCCTACACGTGATAAAAACAAACCGGTTCCGGCTGATCAACTAACGCAGGAGTTTTTCTCGTGGCGGAAAGAGTACAATCAATGGCTAAAAACCGGGGCGAGAAATCATAGTGGCTTGAGCGAGCCGATCGAGGGATCGCCAAAATAATTTGGAGAAGCAAATTAACAGTTTGCGTTACCAAAAACAGGAGAATCAGACGAGATGGAAATCAAGAAGGTTGGAGTATTGGGCTGTGGACTGATGGGCTCGGGCATCGCCCAGACCGCGGCCGCCGCGGGATTTGAAACGGTGGTTCGCGAAGTTTCTGAGGAATTGCTGCAGAAGGGATTTGCGGGAATTGAAAAGTCGCTCCGGAAGTTTGCCGAGAAAGGCACCATCACCGCCGAGCAACAAAAAGCCGCGCGCGATCGTTTGTCCGGTACCACTTCATTTGCAGATTTCGCCGACTGCGACATCGTGATTGAAGCGATCATTGAAAACATCGAAGAGAAGCGAACCACCTACGCCGAGCTGGATCGAATCTGCAAGCCGGAAACGATCTTCGCGTCAAACACTTCGTCGATTTCCATTACGGAGATGATGACGGCAACCTCGCCGGAGCGTCAGAAACGCTTTGTGGGTCTGCACTTTTTTAATCCCGTGCCTATTATGAAGCTGGTCGAGGTCGTGAGAACCATCCTGACAGACGAGGACATCTATGAGCAGGCGTTCGAATTTGGCAAACGGCTTGGCAAAGTTCCGGTGCGAGCAAACGACACCACCGGCTTCATAGTCAACCGCCTGCTGGTGCCCTACATGCTCGATGCGGTGCGCGCTCTCGAAGAAGGAGTGGGATCGATTGTAGACATCGACGCGTCGATGAAACTCGGCCTGGGTTATCCGATGGGGCCGTTTACGCTGGGCGATTTCGTTGGCCTGGATACGACTTATTACATTGCCGAGATCATGTTCAATGAATTTCGCGAGAAGCGATTTGCGCCGCCGCCACTACTCAAACGCATGGTGTTGGCCGGTTTGTATGGTCGCAAGTCGGGACGCGGATTCTACGACTACACAACGGATCCGAAGAATCCTACGCCGATGAAGCTGGTATGAAGTTTCGAGTTCCGAGTTTCAAGTTTCAAGTTCTTACTGGGACCGCGGGCGTCCCGCCCGCTATCGTTGAATGCCGCCATAGCTCGGGGTGTCAGATTTAACCGTGACTTGAGTGAACTTGTTGCTTAATGCGGGCGGGACGCCCGCCGGTCCCAGTAAGCGCAGGCCTCACTCCTCGCTAGCAAATTTTTAACAAATGGTTTCAGAATTCATCAGTGAAGAGCGGCGCGAGTTATTGGCGATTCTCCGTTTGAACCGTCCCGAAAAGCTCAACGCGCTCTCGCGGGAGATGATTCTCGCTCTCAGCGACATCTTTACAAACCTCGACAGCCAACCGAATCTGCGAGCCATCATCCTAACCGGCGCTGGTGACAAGGCCTTCTGCGCCGGCACCGAGATTGCTGAACTAAACGGCCTCAATGACGATCAAGCCCGCGAAGTTTCCGAGCGTGGCCAGGCACTCTGCAATCAAATCGAAAGCTGTGGCATGCCGGTGATTGCCGCTGTCAATGGAATCGCGGCCGGTGGCGGTTGCGAGTTAGCGCTTGCGTGTCACCTCAGAATCGCCGCTGCCAACGCGCAGTTTAGTTTGCCTGAAACCAGGCTTGGCATTATTCCAGCTTACGGTGGGACGCAACGGTTGGCGCGCGAGATTAGTGAAGGACGCGCGCTGGAGCTGATGCTGACGGGCAGAACGATAGGCGCGGAAGAAGCTTTACAATTTGGCTTAGTCAATCACATCGCTCCAGCCGTTGAGTTACTGTCGCAAGCAGAAAGTTTGGCGCATGAGATTGCCCAGCTCGCGCCACTGGCGATTCGTGCCTGTCTCGAAGCCGTTACCCGAGGAACTGAGTTACCGCTCGCGGAAGGGTTGGCGTTGGAAGCGAAACTCTTCGCCGGTCTGTTTGCGACCGACGATGTGCGCGAGGGCACGAGTGCGTTTCTGGAAAAACGATCGCCGGTCTTCAAAGGAACTTGAGGTAGGACAAACATTCTTGCCTATCGCTGATCCTCCGCATGGCCGACAGGCAGGAATGCCTGTCCTACTAATCAACCCTAACTTGCCGCTCAGAAACGCATCACCTATACTTCGAAATAACTCCGCTAATCGAAGTAAGCGGCACGAAAGGGAGCCGAACCGCTCTTGCAGCCAGTAATTCACGAAGGACATCTTAAGGGCCAGGGATTTCGTTTTGCGATTGTCGCCAGTCGTTGGAACGACTTCATCAGCTCTCGTCTGGTTGAGGGCGCGCTGGACGCCCTCGAGCGCCTGGGCGCAGACGAGAAACTGGTCGAGGTCTTCCGGGTTCCCGGCGCTTTTGAAATTCCATTGCTGGCTTTGAGGTTGGCCGAATCGGAAAAATTTGATGCGGTCATCTGCCTCGGTACCATTATCCGCGGCCAGACTCCCCATTTCGAATACATCGCCGGTGAAGTCACCAGAGGAATCGGCGAAGCAGGTTTGCAAACAGGAGTGCCGGTAGTTTTCGGAGTTGTAACTGCGGACACGGTTGACCAGGCAATCGATCGTGCGGGCGCCAAGCTGGGTAACAAGGGTTTTGAAGCCGCCACCACGGCGGTGGAATTGGTTAACCTTTATAAGACGGTGAAGAGTGAAAAGTAAAAAGTGCCAAGTCAAAACTTGACGCTTTGTTTCTACTTCTAACTTTTCACTCATTCCTTTTCACTGGTGTTTTATGGGTTCGCGACGTAAGGCGCGTGAATGCGCCTTGCAAATGCTCTTTGCGGCAGATTTCGCCGAGGCTGTCCCGGAAGAGGTTTTGAAAACCTACTGGGTGGAGCTGGGCGATTCCGACGTCGAGGAAACGGCGCGTGAATTCGCGACGCGGCTCGCCGCGGGAACGCTCTCGCGTCTTGAGACTCTCGACGAGCGCATACGTTCACGTGCTGAACACTGGCGCATTCCGCGCATGGCGATTGTCGACCGCAACATCCTTCGGCTCGCCGTCTACGAATTCCTTTACGAACCCACCCCTCGCACCGTCGCCATCAACGAAGCTCTGGAGATCGCCCGCCGTTTCTCAACCTACGAAGCGACGCAATTTATCAACGGTATTCTCGACGCCATCAAACGTGACCTTGATGAGCAACAACCTCAGGAGCTCGTCCAACCTGAAGAAGTTGAGCCGTCGCCAGGCGATGAGCTGGAAGAAACGCCGCCCGATGAACTCGAGGGAACGGATGGCGATGCACAATCGGAACGTTCTACCTAAGGACTTCCCTGGCAAAGACACGAGCGCCTTCACAATTCTCTCTATTCACTATTCACTATTCACTGTTTACTGTTTACTATCCTTCCGTGGACCAAACGCAACGCGAATTTCTGGTAGAGGTTGAAGATCTCGTCGAGCATATCTTTGCCGACCTGGACGAGTTGCGCGCGACCGGGACTGAAGGACGCGCCCGCCGTAAATTGATCGATCGAGTCTTCCGGCGCGTGCATAGCGTAAAAGGTTCCGCCGCGTCATCCGGGCTTGAGGTTGTTAGCCAAATCGCGCATGAGTTTGAAAACCTGCTTGACGAGGTTCGTGCCGGACGGGTCCTTATTGACGACGCGGTGGTAGACACTTGTGAAAGCGCCACCGAAGCACTCGCGGAGAGTTTGAGGCTCACGGCGTCAGGAATCGTCGAGCCGTCTCGCCGCGCGCTTTTTGAACGACTGCAAGCCGCGGCGCGAAATAGAGCGGCCGCGAGCGAGTTGCCCAATAGCGAAGCGATCCTCAAGAATATCCCTTTCGAAATCTGGGAGTCGTTAACGGAACCCGAAAAGCATCAATTGGTCAGCAACGTCGCGGAAGGAAGTCCGCTTTTTGTTGTGGCCACCAGCTTTGACCTCGGAAATTTCGACGCAGAGTTTGTCCGCTTGAAAGAGCAACTGGCTAAGTTCGGAGAAGTGATCTCAACTTCACCAGCTGTCGATAATGAGCAGCCCGACAAAATCAATTTCCGTGTTCTTTACGCCAGCAATGCCGATCTGCAAACTGTCGAAGCCGCCGTCATCGATTTCTCCAAAGTGGTTTTCAAGGAGATTGTCAGCGCGCGTCACAACGCCGGAGCTTCTGTCACTGAGGAGATCGTGTCAGAGTCCACCGCTCCGGCTTCCGTTTCGGCTCTCTCAAACTTCGTTCGCACTGACCTGGACAAATTGGATCGGCTCATTTCCTCAACGCACGAGCTTTTGCGGACGACCTCGACAGCTCTTGAACTCGCAATGTCACAACTGACGGTCCCGGTCAGCGAAGAACTTCATAAGCTGAACAAGCAGATTAGAATTTCCTTCACGGGCCTCGAAGACGAACTGATCAACCTGCGCCTGGTGCACCTCGGACCTACGCTACAGCGCGTCACGCGTGGCGGGCGAGCGGCAGCGCGCCTGGCCACAAAAGAAATCAACTTCGAGATTAGCGATGCTAACATCCGCCTGGACAAGCTACTGGTCGAGACTATAGCTGATGCCCTCGTTCACCTCGTGCGCAACGCTGTAGCTCACGGGATTGAAACTGTCGACGAGCGCGCTCGGGCGGGCAAGAGGCGACGAGGAACGGTACGAATTGAAGCGGTCAGCGAAGGCAGCCAATCACGAATAAGAGTCACGGACGACGGACGCGGCGTAGATCCGCTTCTGATCTCAGCAGCGGCACGGAGACTGGGGATATTAACAAACGAAGCTGAACTGGATATCGAGCAGAGTTTGCGCCTGATCTTCCGTCCCGGGTTTACGACGCTGGCCTCGGCGTCGGAAGTTTCTGGTCGTGGTGTTGGTCTCGACGTAGTGGAAACTGCGGTTGAGCAAGCTGGCGGGGAGTTGCGCGTTTCGAGCAAACCTGGCCAGGGGACGACATTTGAAATTCGCTTGCCCGTTACTTTTGGCCTGGTAGCAGCCAATGTGGTGGTCTCAGCGGGCAATCGCTACTGCATTCCCGCCGGCCAAACTCTGGGCATCGATGCTATCGATGGCGTTGACGGCGCCTCTGGCGCTGATCAATTGCGGCAAGTTTCTTTGCGCGATCTGCTGGGCCAACCTGAAGAGCCAGACGATTCGACCAGTCAATTGCATCTCATCACCTGCCAGTTTACTGACGAACGAGCCAGACTCGGCAGTCAGTTGAAGTGTGTCGGCATTGTTGTTGATCAGGTGGAGGGACCACAAGAAGTGCTGGTCAGGAATCTCGGCCGCCATGCCGGACGCTGGTACGGCATTGCCGGAGCGACAGAATTGAGGGACGGAACGGTCGCGCTGGTGCTTGATCTTCCGCGACTGCTCGCGTCAGCTCAGTTGGGCGGTTCAAATGAGTAAGGTTGAGGGTGTAATATCTTAGCGTTACGCTGGGCTGAACAATGATTCGTTCGTTCCGTCACCGAGGACTTAGAGAGTTTTTTGATTCTGGAAGCAGGCGGGGTATCTCGATAGAGTTAGCCGGACGAATCGCCCGCCGCTTGGACGTGCTTGAAGCGGCACAACGCCTAACTGACGTTGACGCTCATGGCTTCAATCTTCATAGACTCAAAGGCGACCGCCAGGGTGAGTGGGCGATCTCAGTGAGCGGGAACTGGCGCATAACCTTCAGGTTCGCTAATGGCGAAGCAGATGATGTTAATTTGGAAGACTATCATTAGGAGTGAGTATGGCAATCAAGGGTAAGAGGCGACCAACGCATCCCGGCGAGTTACTGCGAGAAGAGACGCTTCCCGCCGCAGGCTTAACGCAGTCGGAATTCGCAGAGCGGCTAGGTGTTTCGCGTCGCGTTGTTAGCGAAGTCATTCATGAGCGGCGCGCTGTAAATCCGGACTTGGCGCATCGCTTGGCGCGCGTCTTCAACACCACTCCTGAGTTTTGGTTGCGTCTTCAGGAGGCCGTCGACATCTGGGATACTCTACAAGCTAACCGCGATAAATATGATCGGCTCAAGCCACTCCGTGAAAGGGCAGCGTAAGCGGCCAGCTCACCCGAATCCCGCCGATGAGACTCACGCGTAATGGTATTTGCAAGCAAAGCCAGTTGATGAAAGGCGACGACTCTCATTGAAACTGTTCTTGATCGGGTATAACGATATTGCGGTCGTGCTCAACATCGGCAATGGCTTCCAGCAAGCGGCTGCGGTTAGCGGGCGAGCTCAGTAGGTAAGCAGTCTCGTCGCGTTCGTATACCACGATTTCAATTTCTTTATGCTTGAAAGTCGTCTTCAAGCCTTCAAGAAAATCTTCATTAAGATCGTCGGCGTTCAGTTGATAGACTGTCTGCATTTGTTTCTCCACGGTGTTTAGTCCAAAGCCATTATAACTCAATTCGGTCGTCGGATCTTTATGGCAGGCGCTCGGCTCCAACCTCACGCCCAATCCATTTTCGGATGCATCGTGTGCCATTGCGTGGCGCGTTCGTACCCGAGGGCCACACGCAGCGGCGCGCCCTCGTCGTAAAGTCCGCCGGTGAACATGATTGACTGCGGCAGGCCCTTGGGAAAACCGCAGGGAACAGCCACCGCCGGGTGACCGCTGAGATTTGTGATCAGCAAACTAAGACTGCCGGGGGCCGGCGAAACAAACACATCCCACTTCGCCATCAACTCTGCCATGTCGTGCATCAGCAGCCGACGCGCGCGCTGGGCCCTGATGTATTCAACCGCCGGAATGAAACGTGAACTACGAAATGTATTCGGCCAATCGTTCTCGCTCTGCCCGGACAACTCATTGACGCGTCCATTGCGCGTGATGTCGTCAAACGCGGTTGCAGCTTCGGCAACCAAGATGATTCGCAAGGCCGCCACGGAAAACTTCGGCATTTCGATCGGCTGCAGGTTTGCCCCAGCGGATTTCAAGGCGTCGAGCGCCTGCTGGTAAATAGTCTTTCGTTCCGGATCCTGTTGCTGATCAAACTCTGTTTTGAGATAACCGATCCGCATGTTGGCAAGCGCCCTTGCCGGCTCCCAGTTGAAAGGAACATCGCCTACCGTAAGATCTCGTCCGTCCGGTCCATACATTCCGTTGAGCGCGGCGGCGCAGTCTTCAACGCCACGGCAAATCGGTCCGATCTTGTCCATCGTCCAACTGAGTCCCATCGCTCCATAACGACTGACACGGCCGTAGGTGGGCCGCAAGCCGGCAACGCCGCAACGCGAGGATGGCGAAATGATCGAGCCAAGCGTTTCGGTGCCAACGGAAAAACCAACGAGTCCCGCCGCGGTCGCTGATGCCGGCCCGGCTGACGACCCGCTCGAACCAGTCTTGTCTTCATCAACCTGCCAGGGATTTCGCGTCATGCCGGCGAACCAGCGGCCGCCCTGCGCGAGTGCCCCCATCGAAAGCTTCGCCACCAGAACCGCGCCCGCGTCGCGCAAACGTTCCGCCACTGTCGAGTCGTAGTCGATAACCTGATCGCGATACGGTTCTGCCCCCCAGGTGGTGCGAATTCCCTTGGTCGCGAAGAGATCTTTGGCGCCCCAGGGGATGCCATGCAGCGGTCCGCGATATTTCCCGGCTTTGATTTCGCGCTCGGCGTCGTTGGCTTGCGACAGCGCGAGATCTTCAGTGAGCGTGACTACGCAGTTGAGTTTTGGTCCAAATTTCTTCAGGCGCGCGAGGTACATTTTAGTCAACTCAACGGGCGAAACCTTGCGCGTGCGAACTAACTCCGCGAGCTGTGTCAAGGGTGCAAAAGCCAGCCCTTCAAGCGAACTGAATTTCGGCGTCTCGGTTTTGCTTAGCTTGAATTTCGCTGGTTTGACACTAGCACCCCAGCGGGGCTGCCCCGCCGGGGACCCGGCATTGAATTGCCTGCCGGGGAGCGCCGGGTGAAACAAAGTGGCTGGTTCGGTATCGAGGGGAACATCGATCTTCCGCAGCGCTTCATACCGGTCGAGGTTCGTGCTTACGTTCTGAAGCGCCATTGCCTCCTGTGCATCGCTGAGTTCTATGCCGATAAGTTTCTCGGCCTGCCGCAGCATGTCCTTCGTTACACGCAAAGGCGCGGGCGATGGCGAAGGTGAAGGCATCGCAGTCGGACTTGGGGCCGGACCCTGCGCCAGAGCAGATGCGAGGTTCAGATGCGGTGTGGCCAGCGCTGCGGCACCCAGCGCCGGAACGAGCTTTACGAAGGTGCGCCGGTTCAAGTTTTTGGCTTCGGAACCAACCAATGACTTTCCCACTCGCTTCTTCTTACGCTCGGATCTTTTCATCACGTCCTCCCTGATCTCGCATTTGACCCGCCCGCTACCGCAGGCGACTGACCTGCTCCTGCCGTCTGCTCCTGCCGTCTGCTCCTGCCGTCTGCTCCTGCCTCCTGCAACCAGAGCCCTCCATAACTGTCGGGCTACTGCCCCAGCTCTGCTATCTGATTTCTGCCCACTGCCCACCGCCCACTGCTCACGGCTCACTGCTCACTGCTCACTGCCTACGGTTTCATCATCCCCTGGTTTCCAACGGGTTTGATCGCGCTGCCGTATTTCAACTTGAGCAGTTTTGCCGAGCCGTCGGTGTGAACGGTAAGGATGTAAAGGTTGTCAAACTCCGTTTCCGGAATGATTGGTAGCTGCGGCCCTCCCATGGCAGCGATTATTTCCGGAACACTGTTGTTGTGTCCCGCGATAAATATCACCTGACCAGTGTTTCGGGCGCGAATCTGCTTCACCAGCTCTGCCGTGTTCTTCGCTTCGACCTGCGTGATCGCTAACCGGAGTTTATCTGCCAGGGGTTTTACGGTTTGCTGCGTGCGCTTGTACTGCGTGGCGTAAATGGCCGCGATGCCCGACTCGCCGAACATCCTCGCCAACTCCTCGGCGCGCGCCTGGCCCGCCGTACTAAGATCCGGATCCTTATTCTCGGGAGGCACAATCGCCTTTTCCGCGTGGCGAACAAGGATAAGGGTCGTCGAAGATTGGTCAATCGCACAAACCCCGGCCGGAAATGCAGTGGCGGCTAACAAGGCGATCAGCAGGAAACCATGAACAGCTATCGGAGCGCATTTGCAAAGACTCATTTCTTTTTTCCTGTGGCGATTTTCTGTTTGATTGACTGAAGTGGCCGCCTAAGATACCACCTCGTGGGCGCCAAGTTGAAGCGTTTTGAGTCGTCTGGGGCAAGGCGGGCAGTCTCCAGGTTGTTCTCGAAGTCGGTCTCCGAAGTGCCGGATGCAAAGCGCCCTAGAAGGTGTTAATCTATTATTTAAAGTCACGCCAGCCGGGCAGTCGCCTATCGTGTTATTACCTGAAAGAGGTGAGCAGAGTTGGGTCAGCCAGTGAGAACTGATTTATCTGAAATCATCGCCGAGAATTTTGGCGCTAATGCAACTTACGTTGAAGGACTGCTCAGCCGCTTTCGCAGCAATCCGGAACTGGTCGACGAATCGTGGCGGGCATATTTTCTTGAGCTACTTGGTGACGGCGATTCAGGCCAGACTGAAGGCAACGCAGCGCCTTTGGTCGAACAACCGAGAGACGTGCGGTCCGCTGACAACGGGGGACGAAGGGCGCCGGCGCGCGCCACAGGCGTGGAAGCCGCAGCGCCATCAAAATCTGAAGCACCTCCTGCAGCGGCAGCGAAACAATCCCCCGCTCCAGCGGCATCGAGTGAACCAGTCGAAGCAGTCCCCATTCGCGGCGCCGCGCTTAAGATTGTCGAGAACATGGAGGCCAGCCTTTCAGTTCCGACAGCTACTTCGCAACGACGCATTCCGGTAAAACTGTTGGACGAGAACCGGCGGATTATCAACAAGTATCTCCAGGAAAACGATCGTGGCAAAGCGTCTTACACGCATCTGATCGCCTGGGCCCTGCTGCGCGCGCTCGACGAGTTTCCTCAACTCAACGACGGATTCGACGTTGTCGACGGCAGTCCAGTACGACTACGGCGCCCAAACCTCAACCTCGGCGTCGCCATCGATGTGACTAAGAAAGACGGCACGCGCACGCTGCTGGTGCCAAATATCAAGGACGCAAACAAGCTTCGCTTCTCGCAATTCCTGACCGCGTATGACGACGTCGTCAGACGCGCTCGTGAAGGTAAACTTCAGATCGCCGATTTCCAGGGGACGACAATCTCACTCACAAACCCGGGCACGATTGGCACCGTTGCCTCCACGCCGCGCTTGATGGCCGGCCAGTCACTCATCATTGCTACCGGGGCAATTGAGTATCCAGCCGAGTATCAGGCGATGGCGCCCGAAGCTTTGTCGCAACTAGGAATCAGCAAAGCGATCACGATTAGCAGCACTTACGATCACCGCATCGTCCAGGGCGCCGAGTCGGGCGGGTTTCTCGCGCGCGTTCACGAACTGCTGCTTGGCAACTCCAGGTTTTACGATGATGCCTTTGCGGACCTCGGCATAACTCACGTCCCTTTTCGCTGGAGCGTTGACCGCAATCCTCGCCTGCTGCCGGGCGATCAAACGCGAGAACAGACGACCAAGGAAGCTCGCGTGATCGAGTTGATAAATGCCTATCGCGTGCGCGGCCACCTGATTGCCGACATCGATCCGCTGCATGCCATGCCGGTGCTCTACCATCCGGAACTTGATATCGAAACTTACGGACTGACGATTTGGGATCTCGATCGCGAATTCGTAACCGACGGATTGGCCGGCACTGACCGCGCGACGCTGCGCGAGATACTCGACATCCTGCAACGCGCCTACTGCGGCAAAATCGGCATCGAGTATCGTCACATCCAAAGCAAAGAAGAAAAACTCTGGATCCGGGATCAGATACGCCGCGAGCTAGTCCAACCGCAACCGATTCCGGTCGAGGTCAAGAAGCAGCTCTTGTGGAAACTGATCTCGGCGGAACAATTCGAACGCTTTCTGCACACGAAGTATCTCGGCCAGAAGCGATTTTCGCTTGAAGGCTGCGAGACCATCATCCCGTTGCTCGATCAACTCATCGAAGGCGGCGCGGCTCGCGGAGTTGAAGACATCACGATGGGTATGGCGCATCGTGGCCGCCTGAACGTGCTGGCAAATGTTATCGGACATTTTTGCGAACGCATCTTCGCGTCATTCGAAGGTTCTGTTCATCCGTCGTTTCCCGCCGACGAAGGCGACGTGAAATACCATCAGGGCGCCGAGGGCGAACGCGAGGCAGCAAACGGTAAAAAAGTTAAGTTGGCACTCTCACCAAATCCCAGTCACCTCGAAGCTGTCGATCCGGTGGTTGAGGGAATGGTGCGCGCCAAGCAGGATGACCTGAAGGATCGCGTGGGCCTGCCTCGCGAAGAAGTGATTGCTCGTGCGCTGCCCGTGCTGCTTCACGGAGACGCGGCGTTTGCCGGACAGGGTATCGTGATGGAGACCCTCAATCTCGCCAAGCTGAAGGGCTATCGTACCGGCGGCACAATTCACATCATCATCAACAATCAAATCGGATTTACAACTTCGCCTGAAGCCGGACGCTCAACGATCTACTCGACTGACGTGGCCCGCATGACGCAGTTACCGATCTTCCACATCAACGGCGACGATCCCGAAGCAGCTTATCGCGCTCTGCAAATGGCTTTGGATTACCGCCAGGAGTTTAATAAAGACGTCGTGTTGGACGTGGTGGGTTTCAGAAAGCTCGGCCATAACGAAGCGGACGAGCCCAGCTACACGCAGCCGCTGATGTACGCGCGCGTGAAAGCCCACTCTGGCGTCCGCACAATTTATGCCGAGCGGCTAATCAAGGAAGGCGTAATTACCGAAACGGGGTTAGAGGAACTAATAGCTGAGCGAGTCCGCCGCTATGAAGACGCCCTCGCGCGAGCCAGGCAAGTAGCTCCCAAACAAGTAGCGCCGGCTGAGATTGTGATAACTGAAGAGCTCGATGGCTCAGCCGTGGTTGACACTCCGGTAGCTGCTGCTGTGATCAAGACTATCGCTCACAAGATCGCGGTGGTGCCGGAAGCCTTCAATATCAATCCCAAGATGGTCGGGCAACTCGCGCGGCGTGCGAAGATGGGTGCAGGCGAGTTGCCGATCGACTGGGCTTTCGCCGAAGCCATTGCCTTTGGCTCTTTAGTCATCGAAGGCAGTCGCGTTCGTTTGAGTGGACAGGATTCCGGGCGTGGCACTTTTAGTCAGCGGCACGCAGTCTTGTACGACACGCAAACTGGTAAGTCGTGGACACCACTGTCTGAACTAAGATCCCCGTCGGCCCCGGAAGCGCGTTTTGAAGTTTTTGACAGTTCCCTTTCCGAGGAAGGCGTGTTGGGTTTCGAGTATGGCTACACGGTCGTAGCGCGCGAGGCGCTGGTGTTGTGGGAAGCTCAGTTTGGCGACTTTGCAAATGGCGCCCAGACCATCATCGATCAATACATTGCCGCTTCGGAAGACAAGTGGCGGCAGACTTCGCGCCTGACGTTGCTCTTGCCGCACGGCTACGAAGGTCAGGGGCCGGAACATTCAAGCGCGCGCCTGGAGCGCTTCCTGCAACTCTGCGCCGAGAACAATCTGCAGGTTTGTTATCCAACCACGCCGGCGCAATATTTTCATCTGCTGCGCAGACAGGTGAGACCGGGCATGGAACGGCCGCTGGTTGTGATCACGCCGAAGAGTTTGCTGCGTCTTCCGGCAGCCGCGTCCGCGCTTGACGACTTCACCGGCGGCGGTTTTCTGCCCGTGATCGACGACCGTGAAATTGAGGGCGCGGAGGCAGTGGAGCGCGTCGTCCTCTGCAGTGGCAAGGTGTATTACGATCTGGTTGAGGCGCGCAAGAAGGCGGGCGGCGAGCATGTCGCCGTAGTCCGGATGGAACAGTTTTATCCGTTCCCGTTGAACCGGCTGCGCGAAGTGTTGGCTAAGTATCCGGCGGCCAAACAACTCGTCTGGGCGCAGGAAGAGCCAAAGAACATGGGTGGCTGGACGTTTGTTGAGCAGCGACTGGAGAGCCTTCTGCCGGCATGCGAACGCCCAATCTACGTCGGCCGCGCTGCCTCAGCGAGTCCGGCAACCGGATCTTATGCGATTCACCAGGCGGAGCAGGCGCGGCTTGTTGCCGAAGCGCTCGATGTAACTGCTTAGATTTTCAGAGGCTAGGATACCCGAACACTTCAGGAACTCTGATTCAAGTTTGATCACGACGGACAGCGCATACCGCGAAGCGGTTACGGAACGCAGCCCAGGGTTGCCGCGCTTCGTGGCTACCCTGGGATAACTGGTTGCGGAAGCGGTTCGCAACCCCAACCGGGGTTGTGGCCACGTTGAGCAGGCACGCGAAAGAGATCACGCAACCCCGTTGGGGTTGCGTAGATTTGGGGACAACTTCAATCCCAGGGTAGCCGCGCGGCGCGGCAACCCTGGGCTGTTTGCCGAAACCGCTTCGCGGTTGATGGTGGGAAACTTCAAACTTGATGAAACTATTTTTTGGCTTACTAACAACCACAGTGCTCTTCTCGGTTCTCGGCTTAACTGGCGCGCGTTCGATCCCGTCTACTTCATCTCCCGAACAACTCCGTCTGCCGGAAGAGAAACATCTTAAGAACATCAAGCAGCTCTCTTTCGGCGGCGAGAACGCGGAAGCCTACTTCTCGGCTGACGGCAAACAGCTAATCTTTCAATCAACTCGCGAGGGCCGCGAGTGTGATCAGATCTACACAATGAATGTTGATGGCAGCAATGGTCGCCTGATCTCAACCGGAGAGGGCCGCACTACCTGCGCCTACTTTTTCCCGAATGGCCGCCGCGTTCTTTACTCGTCGACGCACCTTGGCGCGAAGGAGTGTCCACCGCGTCCGGATTTTTCTAAAGGCTACGTCTGGGCTGTCTACCCGTCGTTCGACATTTTTACGGCTCGTCCGGACGGTTCCGACCTGAAACAGTTAACCAAGACGCCTGGCTACGACGCGGAAACGACAATCTCTCGCAATGGCAAACTCGTCTTCACTTCCATGCGCGATGGCGATCTGGACATTTACACCATGGACTCGAACGGCAAGCACGTGCGCCGGCTGACGAACGAACTTGGATATGACGGCGGCCCCTTCTGGTCTTATGACGGCAAACAGATTGTCTACCGGGCTTATCACCCGCAAACGGAAAAAGAGGAGTCAGACTACGTTGGCCTGCTCAAGCAGAATCTAATTCGTCCGACAACTTTGGAAATCTGGGTGATGAATGCGGATGGATCTAATAAGCGTCAGGTGACGCGCAACGGCAAGGCCAATTTCGCGCCCTATTTCTTTCCCGACGGCAAGCGCATAATCTTCGCTTCCAACATGGATGATCCCAAGGGTCGCAATTTCGATCTTTACAAAATCAACGTGGACGGCAGCGGTCTTGAGCGCATCACGTTCAACGACACGTTTGATGGCTTCCCGATGTTTTCGCCTGACGGCAAGAAGCTGGTCTTCGCTTCAAATCGCAACGCGAAAACGCGTGGCGACACGAATGTTTTCATCGCCGATTGGGTTGAGTAGGCTGGGAGCGCAGGCATCCCGCCCGCAGCGATCATCAGCGCCGGAGGCGGCAGCAAATAGGCCTTTCGCTCATTCAAGACATGACTATGAAATACAAATCACTACCGAGCTTCTCAGTTGTTCTGACCCTAATCGCTGCGATTTCCCTCGCCGCTATTGGTCAACAAACTTCCACACAACACGCGCCCAGCGTCGAGCGTCTGCGCGCGCACATCGAGTATCTGGCTTCCGACAAGCTGGAGGGGCGCCGCACGGGAAGCCCCGGCGCTAAGCTGGCCGCGGAATATATCGCGCGCGAGTTTTCGCGCTACGGTTTGCGGCGCAGCATCGGCTACGACACGCCCGGGATGTCCATCCTCGAGGCCGATTCACCCCACCGCTACCTGCAAGAGTTTCCTTACGTCGGCGGCGTTGAGCTAGGCAATAACAATTTGTTTTTCGTGAATCCGGGCCGCGCGGATGACATCGCGCAATTCAGGGTTGGCGAAGACTGGATGCCACTCGGCTTTTCGTCAAACGGCTCAATCAAGAGCGCGGAAATGGTGTTCGCAGGGTATGGCATCTCATCCGCCGAACTGAAGTACGACGATTATGCAGTTTCGTCCGCGAAGGACCGCGTGGCGATTGTTTTCTCCGGCACGCCAGACGGCGACAATCCGCACGGACAGTTTGTGCGCGCGGGCGAGATCCGTTTCAAGGTTGCCGCCGCGCGCGCTGCGGGCGCTCGTGGGTTGCTGGTTATCGCAAGCGAAGAAAAGTTGAAGGACGACAGACTATCTCGTCTTTCATACGATAACGCGGGCGAGGCAGGAATATCGGTATTGGTAATTTCAAGACAACTAGCTCAGAAACTCCTTAGTGGGGGTAGCTTGGCAGAGTATCAGGCTGGGGCGGATTCGAGAGTCCCTACACAGTCGAACCTGAGGGTTTCGCTGGGCTCTGGGAATTTGGATGTCTCAACTAATATTGTCCGTCGCGAGTCACCTTCCTTCAACGTCGTCGGCATCCTGCCGGGTAGCGATCCGAAATTGAAAGACGAAACGATTGTGATCGGCGCGCACTACGATCATCTCGGCCGCGGCGGTGAAGGAAGTCTGGCGCCGCGTGAAGGCGAGATACATCACGGCGCTGACGATAACGCTTCGGGTGTTGCCGGAGTGCTCGAACTCGCGCGTTTGTTTACTTCGCAAAAGCTCAGGCCGCGACGCACGATTGTCTTCATGGCCTTCAGTGGTGAAGAAGAAGGGTTGTTGGGATCGAATTACTACGTCAATCATCCAATCGTGCCGCTCGCAAATATAGCGGCCATGATCAATATGGACATGATTGGCCGGATGAAAGACAACAAGCTGATCGTCGGTGGCGTGGGAACTGCGCCGGAGTGGCGCCAGGTGATGGCTGCCGCCAATGCCCCTGAAAGAATTAGAGTTGCGGCCTCGCCGGTATCGCCCGGGAACATGTCCAGACCCATCATCTCGCCCGGCAAAGAAGTTCCCGTAGTAACCGGCAGCAATGGCCGCGCGGTCGTCAGCCTCGCGTTCGAGAAACCATTCGACCTGACGCTCAACGAAGATGGTTTCGGCCCCAGCGATCACTCGTCTTTCTACGCCAAACAAGTGCCTGTGCTCTTCTTCTGGACCGGTACGCACGAGGACTATCACAAACCCTCTGACACTGCCGACAAGATCAACTATGCAGACGAGGCGCGCATACTGAAGCTAGTCGCACACGTCATCTACGATATCGATACCAACGACAAGCGTCCCGTGTACACAGTCGCAAAAAGCGAATCGACTGGCCGCGCCAGCGGCTTTCGCGTCTACCTGGGCACAATTCCCAACTACGCGGATTCCAGTGATGGCTTACTGCTTGATGGTGTGCGCGACGATTCGCCGGCGGCTAAGGCTGGGATCAAAGCCGGTGACAAGATTGTGAAGCTTGCCGGCCGCGACGTGCGCAATGTTTACGATTACACCTATGCCCTCGGAGAAATGAAGGCCGGGCAGGAATATGAAGTTGAACTAATGCGCGGGGGCGAGCGGATCAAAGTTGTGATCGTCCCCGCAGCTAGAAAATAAACAAGAACGGTCTGTTCTCTTACCAGCGCTCATTGCGGGCGAGACGCCCGCGGTCCCAGTAAGAAGTTGCCGCCAGATTCAAACGCCTGTGAGTGATTGCTTGCCGCGCGCACGATGGAATATATTGCTTCTCCACAAGTTTATTAATTCGCGAAAGGTCTGTTCAGAAATATGTCTAAATCTGTTCCTATCACTGTCGCGCACGGCGACGGCATCGGCCCGGAGATCATGGCGGCTACCCTGCATATTCTCAAGGAGGCCGGCGCCAACCTCGAGATTGAAACAATAGACATCGGCGAGAAGGTGTATTTGGCCGGCAACAGCTCCGGCATCGAGCCCAGCGCCTGGGATTCTTTGCGCCGCACTAAAGTTTTTCTTAAAGCCCCGATCACTACGCCACAGGGTGGCGGCTTCAAGAGTCTGAACGTCACGGTGCGCAAAACCCTTGGCCTTTTTGCGAATGTTCGTCCCTGCGTTTCCTACCACCCATTCGTGGAAACCAAGCACCCGATCATGGATATAGTGATCGTTCGTGAAAACGAAGAAGATCTCTACGCCGGCATCGAGCACCGGCAAACTGAACAGGTGATGCAGTGCCTGAAGCTGATCTCGCGTCCGGGTTCTGAGAAGATTGTGCGCCACGCTTTTGAATACGCGCGCCAAAACAACCGCAAGAAGGTCACCTGCTTCACGAAGGACAACATCATGAAGCTCACCGATGGCCTGTTTCACAAAGTGTTTGACGAGATCGCCGCGGAGTATCCGGACATTGAAAACGAACATTGGATCGTGGACATCGGCGCCGCGAAAATGGCGGACACGCCGGAAGTTTTCGACGTGATCGTCATGCCAAATTTATACGGCGACGTATTGTCTGACGTGGCAGCGCAGATTGCCGGCTCTGTCGGACTGGCGGGCTCGGCGAACATCGGGGAGCACGTGTCGATGTTTGAAGCGATACACGGGTCGGCGCCGCGCCGCGCCGGGCAAAACCTGGCAAACCCGTCGGGGTTACTGTTGGGTGCCGTAATGATGCTGGTGCATATCGGCGAAACGTCAGTCGCGGAACGCGTGCACAATGCCTGGCTGCGTACCATTGAGGATGGAATTCACACTTACGACATTTATGAAGAGGGTAAGAGCAAGCAGAAAGTCGGCACCAAAGAATTCTCCGAGGCGGTGGCCCAACGCGTGGGACAGACGCCGCAGACTCTGAAAGTTGCCAAATACAAATCCGCCGCGGAAGTAGCGCCGGTGGCGACAGCTACCGCGCGCGTGCAAACACGTGCGAAGAAGGATCTCGTCGGTGTTGACGTTTTTCTGGACTGGACGAAGGGCACTGCCAACGAACTCGGCGACGCGATCAGCCGGCTCAGCGGCGACGGCACCAGGCTTGAGATGATGAGCAATCGCGGCGTGAAGGTGTGGCCGGGTGGTCACGCTGAAACCTTTTGCTCTGATCACTGGCGCTGTCGATTTCTGTCAGACACCGATGGGCGCGGAATATCTCATCCGCAAATAATCTCGCTCCTCAAGCGTTTCGCGGATGCCGGATTCGATTTCATCAAGACCGAAAATCTCTATAACTTTGATGGCGAGCGCGGCTACTCACTCGACCAGGGGGCGTAGAAAAATTTCGGATTGCGGAATTCGGATTGCGGATTTGCCGAATACTTGGGTGCGTGTCGAGACAAAGAATCGAAGAAAGGGACGCAATGAACGAACAGGAAGATCAACCCGGAGCGAGCGACAAAGAGCGAACGGGTGACTCAGCAAATAACGAGGTAGGACCGACTGAGAAACTGCGCGAGCCCGACAAGTCAGAGGGAGAACTTTCAGTGCCGGGGGCGCAGAATCCCGAGAGCGAAGAGATCAAAGACGAGAAGGGACCCAACACAGAATAGTATGGATTTGAATTTCGGATTTCGGATTTCGGATTTGCCGAATAACTGAAGCTGGAATTATTTCCATAAGGGAAGACCAAAGCGATGCCGAAAAAGGTTGGTAGTTCAGAGACTCAAAAGGGTTCAAAAATCCGAAATCCGAAATCCGAAATCCGAAATTCGTCTCCCCTGGTCGCCGTGATTATGGGCAGCAAGTCTGACTGGGACACGATGCGGCATACGGACGAAACGCTGACCGAGTTTGGCGTCGCGCACGAATGCCGGGTCATGTCGGCTCATCGCACACCGCACCTGGCCACGGAGTTTTCCTCATCTGCAGCTGCTCGCGGCCTTGAAGTGATCATTGCGGCAGCCGGGGGAGCGGCTCACCTTGCCGGCGTCATGGCTGCTAACACCATCCTGCCCGTGCTTGGTGTGCCCATGAAAAGCGATGCGCTTAATGGCATGGATTCGCTGCTCGCCACCGTGCAAATGCCCGCCGGCGTTCCGGTCGGCACTTTGGCCATCGGCAAACCTGGCGCCATCAATGCGGCGCTCTTCGCGGTTGCCATTCTTGCCAACAGCCGGCCCGATCTTCGCGCAAAGCTGGAACAGTTTCGTAAACTGCAGGAACAAAAAGTTCGCGCGGTGACCCTTCCCTAGCTTCCGGGCAGTTCCTTCTTGATATATCCCAGCCTTTGGAGCAGAATGCGCTCACTGAATTCCGCGCTCGGAAGACTACGTGATACCCCAGGACTTCCGTTGTTTTTCACGATTCTCCCTGTCTCGCTTTGCCGGAAGCCCAGAACATGATCGGCGAAACTATTTCGCATTATCGGATTGTCGACCTGCTTGGTGAGGGCGGAATGGGGGTGGTTTACCTGGCCGAAGACACCACCCTGGGCCGGCGTGTGGCAATCAAGTTTCTCTCTTCCACCACGAAAGAATATCGGGCCCGCTTCCTGCGAGAAGCGCGCGCAGTCTCTGCCTTAACCCATCCGAACATCGCCACAGTTTTTGATTACGGTGAAACAGCGGAAGGCAAGCCTTACATCGTGATGGAGCTTATCAAGGGGCAGCCATTGAACGAGAAGCTTCGCGGAGGATCTTTGCCACTGCCGGAAGCTGTAAGCATTGTGTCCTCGATTGCTGAAGCACTCGGCGAAGCTCATCACCAGGGAGTTGTGCACCGGGACGTAAAACCCTCGAACGTGGTCATAACGGAGCGCGGGCAAGTTAAGGTGCTCGACTTTGGTTTGGTCAAACAGATTTCTGAGCAGAGTGCTCTGGGCGGAGATCCCGACCAGAAGACTCTGCCTTCAACCCGGACCCGCAGCGACGTAATCGTCGGCACGCCTCTCTACCTATCGCCTGAGCAGGCCAGAGGGAAGCCTATCGATGGTCGCAGCGATCTGTTTGCTCTCGGCGTTGTGCTTTATGAGTGCATCACGGGCCAGTGTGCATTTGCCGGTGGCAGTGTCATCGAAATAGGCGCCCAGGTGATTCATGTCACGCCGACCGTACCTTCAAGACTCAACGATCGCATTCCACCCGAGCTGGATCGCATCACCATGAAGGCGATCGAGAAAAAGGTGGACGCACGTTACCAGTCGGCGGATGAGTTGATCGAGCATCTGCAAAGCGTTCTTCCCACTCTCGTTAACGATGGCTACAGCCAGCGTAGGTCAACGGAGCCGCTAAAAAAGCAGCACACTGGCTCGGCTAGCGCGCTGACCACGTTCATCGAACCATTTCGGCGGCCCGGACCCAATTTGGGCATATTTATTCTGGCGATATTGGGCGTCGCTTTGGTGAGCTGGATCGCTTTCCGCTGGTGGAAACCGGCGCCGTATAAACCTCCGCCTCTTGCCCTTGACTGGTACAACAAAGGAACTGATGGCTTGCGCAACGGAGCATTTCTGCAGGCAAGTAAGGCACTCGAACAGGCGGTGGCAACTGACGATAAATTTGCCCTGGCACATGCGCGACTCGCCGAAGCCTGGTCTGAACTCGACTATGCAGATAAAGCCAAGGACGAGATGTTAAGAGTTCAGTCGCTGGTACCAAACCGTTCGCAGCTAGCTTCGAGTGACGCACTGTATCTCGAAGCTATCAACGCAACCATTACGCGAGATTTTCCCGGCGCCATAAGAGCCTACACTGAATTGGTACGGCTCTCGCCTAATCAGCCGCAGGTTTATGTTGACCTCGGACGCGCCTATGAGAAGAACGACGAACTCAAGAAAGCGATCGAGAGTTATGTGGAGGCAACCAACCGTGATCCGCAATACGCCACTGCATTCTTGCGCGTGGCAATTCTTTACGGAAGACAATTGGATCTGGTGAGCGCCTCTGCCGCATTCGATAAGGCACAGACGCTGTATCAGGCTCTCGGAAACTTCGAGGGGCAGGCCGAAGTCTCGTTTCAGCGTGGCTTTCTTTTTCTGCAGATCGAGAAATTTGCAGAAGCACACCAACAGTTCGAGCGCGCTCTTGAGTTAGCCCGCACCACGTCCAGTCAATATGGACAGGTTAAGGCCCTGCTAAAGTTGGGTGACGTCGTTGTCGCAGAGGGTAGTGCTGACCAGGGACGGCAGTATATGCGCCAGGCAATAGATCTGGCCGAGGCTAACGGTATCGATAACCTTACCAAGCGTGGGCTCGTTGATCTCGGTAACACCTTTCTTATGAGCGCCGACTACACCGAAGCAGAAATGTATTTTAAGCAGTCTCTGGAACTTGCACAGAAACAAAAAGACGGTCGCAACGCGTCGAGGGCATTGCTCTCGCTCGGAAGCCTGGCTGAACGACGCAATAATAGTGACGAATCCGCGGCTTATATCGAGCAAGCCCTGCCGTTTTATCTACAAGGTGGCTACCGCAAAGAAACACTGCAGGCTTTAGCCCTGCTCGCGCGCGTCAAGGTACAAAAAGGCGACTACGAAGCGGCGCTTAAGGCTTTCGAGCAACAGTTAAAACTCACGCAGCAGTTCGGTGATCAAGCGCAGGCGGGTCTGGCTCATGAAGACATCGGCCTCCTCTTTATCAGACAGGGGCGATATCCGGAAGCGCTTGGCCATTTTGCAGAAAGCTACGGAATAGCCAAGTCGCTAGGCGTGCAAAAGAATGTTGGGCTGAGCTTAACCGATCGCGCCAACGCTTTATGGCGTTTAGGCCGCTACGATGAAGCTCGGGCCGCGCTAAACGAGGCTTCATCCATCGCGGAGCATCCAGACGCGGCGAAGAATTTGTCGTCTGCGTATTATCTGGCCATTGCGCGGATGGCCTTGAGTGAACGCCGCTTCGCGGAGGCGCAAGCGAAAGCTCAGCAAGCGCTGGCTCTGGCTGGCACCCAGATCAAAAGCGTGGGCATCGCAGCTACATACACGCTGGGTTTGATCCAGGCTCTTTCCGGCGCCGCACGCGAAGGACGTCTCAAGTGTGAAGAAGCGGTAACGATGGCCAGGCAGTCGCGCGATCCTTCATTGCTCTCAGAAGCGCTGCTGGCGCTCGCCGAGGCCCTCGTTTACACGGGTGATTCTGCGGGCGCACTAAAAGCGTCGCTTGAGTCGCAGGAACTCTTTGCGCGCTTTGGCAAACAGGATTATGAGTGGCTTGCGGCGCTGATCGCCGCCAGGGCCAGCCGTGCCGCCGGCGACACCCAAAAGGCCCACGAATACGCGTCACGCGCGGAAAGTCTGCTTTCCGGCCTGCAACAAAAATGGGGAGGAGATAATTACAATACCTACCTCAAGCGACTTGACGTGCAATTCTCTCGCAAACAACTCAGCGAACTAATCGCTGGGAAACCCTAATCCCAATCTTAGCCTCAAAGGAGAAATCACATGGCAGATGGCGGAGACATCATTATCAGAGGCGGTTCTGTCGATTTAGATTACGACGATGCCGTCTATCCAAAGGAATCTGGAAATCCCAGGAAACACAATGCCAAGGACAAGAAGATTCGGCAAATAACGGTTACCGACAATGGGAAGATCCTATATGACAGCGGTGACCATCCTGGAGGATTGGGGTTTACGATCTCAGTATTCACCAAGTAACGGATTCCAGATCATCGGCGACGACTTCTAAGTAAAAGCTTTGCCGCGATAGACGTCGGTAAAGTGTTCAGTAAAGACAGCACTCTTTTTAAGGATGGCTGTAAGGTCGTCTTGTGGAAACTTCCTCCCGACCCTTTAGCAGCCGTCCTGGTAAATCACGAAATCCTCGAATGAAGAAGTGTGTCTTGCTTGCTATCCCGGTCCCTAACGCTCTCGGTTCTGACAACGCGGGTGCGCCACAGTGAGCTCAACTTAAGCTGATCGACTTAGCCGGGGGTCATGGTCGCCGGCGGGTTAGCAGTGAGATGACGGCCACAAAGATCGCCGCGCCAATAATCGACCAGACAATGGGAAAATTCGTAGTGCCAATGTGAACCGAAAAGAGTTCCGGCAATCGCAGCTTGGCTGACAACCACATTCCCAACACCGCGCCGATAAATCCCAGAGCAATCGACACGAGACATCCACCTCGTGAATAACCACTGATGGCCTGACCGAGAGAGCCGCACAGTCCGGCAATAATAAGCAGCACTATTAGATCGAGTATTGTCATCGCCTCTCCTCATAAGAAGTCTGGAGTCTGAAAGTCTGCAGTCTGGAGTCTGGGGGGACCAGGTCTCTCGAATGTCTCAGCAAGAGGCACATGGCACTGGGGCAGTTCCTTTGACTTCAGACTCCAGACTGTAGACTCCGGACTTATTTGTCGTTCCGGTAAACCTCGCCGCCTTTCATTACGAAACGCACGCGTTCGAGTTCTGTGATATCGCGCAAGGGGTCACCGCTGACTGCAACGATATCGGCAAACTTTCCTGCTTCAATCGATCCCAGGTCGGTTGAGCGTTCCAGCAGATCGGCCGCGGCGGCGGTGGCCGATTGAATGGCCTGCATCGGCGTCATTCCGTAACGCACCATGTAGGTAAATTCTTTGGCCTGATTTTCAGTCCAGGCATAACCACCGGCATCCGTGCCGTAGGCGATCTTCACGCCTTTGCGCACCGCGACCCCGAAGGCTTTCGCTTCCAGATCGCGCATTGCCACCCAAATCGGCGCCCCGGCCGCCGCCCGTCCTTCAGCAACGTAGACGCCCACGTAGATCGTCGGACACCAAAACGTTCCCTGGCGCAACATCCGATCCATCAGTCCTTCGTCGAGTCCATAGCCATGCTCGATCGAATCGACGCCGACTTTAAGAGAAGCGTCGATTCCCTCCCAGCCCATCGCGTGGGCGGCAACTCTCCGGCCGAGACGGTGCGCCTCATCCACCATCGCCTTCATCTCTTCGTCAGTGAAGTTTATCCAGGAGTGTAGTGCGCCGTCCTTCAAGTAGTAACGCCGGTCTGCGTAAAACTTTATCCAGTCGGCGCCATATTTGACCTGCTCGCGCACCGCACGCCGTATGTTGTCGGCGCCATCCACGATCTGAACACCTTCCGGCATTTTCAATTCCCAGGAATAGCCCGAGAGCGGATACATTCCCGTCGCGGAAAAAGCGCGCGTCGAAACAAACAGGCGCGGGCCGGGAATCACGCCGCGGTTGATTGCCGTTTTGACGTCCACATCGGCGTACATCGCACCTTCGGTTTCCAGATCGCGCATCATTGTAAAGCCATTCAACAGGGCCGTACGGACGGCGACGGTGGCGCGGATAGTGCGATAAGGAATTGACTCTTTCAATAGTTGCTCGTCGTAGTCTGCGGCAGTAATGTCGCCTTGTAGCAATATGTGGGTATGGCAATCGGCAAGCCCGGGCAACACTGTAGCCTTCGAGAGATCAATGATCTGAGCGGTAGGCGGCACTGTCTTTTCAACTTCCGCGAGCGCGCCCACCGCCTTGATACGTTGGCCTTCAACCAGAATTCCCTGGTTTTCCAGGACCCTCCCGGCGCGCACGTCAACGAGACGGCCTGCCTTGATAAAAACAACAGTCGGCGCGGGCCCCTTGCTTTGCGCCACCACCACAGACTGCAACTGGAACGCAACGACCATAAGGGCGATTAGTGTTCGTTTCATCTTTGATCCCTCCAGATCTTCAAAAGAAAGCCGCGGCGCGGCGAAAAGTTTATAGAAATGACCGAATCAATTGATTTGAAAGCTCCTTTAGCGGCGAAATGTTCCGCCCATAAAAGGGCTGAAAATTTCCGGGGCTGAACTGGTTGCCATAAACATCTCGTCCCTCCGGGACTCAAACATCCTGCCCCTACAGTTTCAAAACCCCTTCCTCTTAATCCACTCGCGCACCACGTCGGCTTGTCCACGCTTGTTGGCGTCGACTTCGTAGTTTAACTTCCGCATCTCTTCAGTTGAGATTGCCTTAGCCAGCTTGCTCAACACCTCCCTGAGCGGCTCAACGCGTGACAGGGAATCGCTGCGCACCAGATAGACGGCTTCATATGGCGGAAAGTAATGACGGTCGTCCTCGAGTTGTACAAGATCCAGTGCTGCGATTCTTCCTTCAGTGGAATTGCCGGCAATCAGATCAACCTGGCCGGAAGAAAGCGCGATGTAGGTCAGAGAAAGATCCATCTCGCGCGGCTGTCCCGCAAACTTCAACGCGTAAGCTTGCGCAAATCCTGGATAACCATCGGCGCGCGACATGAAATCCTGGCCAAACCCGGCGCGCCAACCGCGCGCGTAAGGCGCCACGTCAGAAATCGCCTTCAGCTTAAGTCGGCGAGATTCAGAACCCCGCACCAAAATTGCGAACGTGTTATCGAAACCCAGCGGTTCGCTGACAACGACCTTGAATTTCTCTGCATACTCCTGCTTCACTTGCTCGTAGACAGCGCGTGGATCGGTTATGGGCGCATGCTTCAGTATCGCCGTATAGGACGTGCCGGTGTATTCGGGATAGATGTCAATCTCGCCCGCCCGCAGCGCATCGTGCGGCAAGTTTCCGCCCAACTCAAACTTGCGTTCGACTACAACCCCGCGCGCTTCGAGCATCTGCGCGACGATCTCGCCGAGAATTGCCGACTCAGTGAAATCCTTCGAGCCGACCACGACGCGCTCATTCTGTGATCGTGAACTGTCCGAACGCGAATCGCGCGAACCAACATAGACTCCAGTGATCACCGCAGCGACGATTGCAGTCACCACCCCAAGCGTAAGTTTTTTCCGTCCGGAAGTGGCGACTGCTTTTCGCCGGCGAGTCACCGAGAAATAGCGTTCAACCAACCCCAGCCCGAAGTCGGCGGTCAATGCGAGCAGAGCCGCAGGCACTGCGCCGGCGAGCAGCAGGTTGTTGTCAAACTGCCGGATGCCGCGAAAAATGAAGACTCCCAACCCGCCAGCTCCGACCGCCGCCGCAATTGTGGTAACTCCTATTGCTATAACCAACGCCACCCTCACGCCGGTAATGATCACGCTCATCGCCAAAGGCAGCTCGACCTGCCACAGCACCTGACTGCCAGTCATGCCCATGGCCACCGCGGCTTCACGCACATTGGGATCAACTCCCAGAATACCGGTCACCGTGTTGCGAATAATCGGCAGTAACGAATAGAGCACCAGCGCCACGATGGCGGTGCGCGCTCCGATGCCGCCGATGAACGGCAGTGGAATGAGAAAACCAAACAGAGCGAGGCTGGGAATCGTCTGCATCACGTTAGCGATGCCCAGGATTGGACTGCGGAGGGATTTTTTTCGCGTCAGGAGTACGCCGGTGGGAAGGCCGATGACAACTGCAAGCAGAGTCGAGATAAAAACCAGCCACAAATGCTCGCGCAAATGTTCCCACAGTTCCGGGTAGTTTTGCTGGAGAAAATGCCAGAAGCTCATTTGCTTCCTTCCACCGGGTGCAAACTAGCCGGAGCAAGGTTGAGCGTCTCTATGTATGCAAGTGCTTGTTCGTTCTTCGATTTGAGAAAGTTTTCAGGCGTGTCCAGCAGCAACAGTTTCGCTTGGTGCATCAGTCCGATGTGTGAACCGACCAGCAAAGCCTCGCGCACATCGTGGGTCACGAAAACGGCAGTCTTCTTGAGTTGACGCGTAAGCTCCACAAACTGCAGTTGCAAACTCGCGCGCGTCAAGGGATCGAGCGCGCCGAAGGGCTCGTCTAACAAAAGCAACGGCGGCTCCGCAGCAAGCGCGCGCGCAACGCCAACGCGCTGTCGCTGTCCTCCCGACAATTCTCCGGGATAACGATCGGCAAACTCACTGGGATCGAGGCCGACGACTGCTAGTAATTCAAAAACCCGCTTTTTGATCTTGCCTTTCTCCCAACCTTCGAGCGAAGGAACAAGACCAACATTTCTCGCGACGTTGAAGTGGGGGAAGAGTCCGCCTTCCTGAATCACGTAACCGGTGCGACGGCGCAGGCGAATCGGATCCCACTCGCTCGTAGGCTTTCCCTCAACCTTTATCTCGCCAGAGGTGGGCAACAAAAGGCGGTTGATGAGTTTTAGAGTAGTGGTCTTGCCGCAACCCGACTCGCCCAGCAGTACCAGCGTTTCACCCTGCTGAACTGTGAAACTGAGATGAGAGATCACCGGGGCGGAAGCCGCGGCGTGAGTGAAACTTACATCACGAAACTCAACCAGCGGCACTTTGACTGATTCTGACATTTTGGAAGCGATCTAATTAAGAGCGGGGGCAAGCCCACCTTCCCCACCACGAGGTGAGCACAGTTGAGTCTTAATCCCTGGTGGAAAGCCTTTCAAGCCAGATCAACCGAGCGAGTCAGACAGTCTCTCAGGTCAGGAAGGCGGGCTTGCCCCCGCTCTTTTGCATTAGCGTTAAACTGCCAAGAGAAGATTACTGCTGAAGCGCTGCTCCGAGTCGAGCCAGGTGCGGCCGTGCACGAACCCCGTCGCCGAAGCCAGCCTGGCAATGTCATTGCGATCATACTTATAAGAATTCTCGGTATGAATCTGTTCACCCTCAACAAATTGAACTTCCATCTCTAGCTGGCTAATCGCGACGGTTTGCTCGCGCGTGCTCTCAATGTAGATCTCAACGCGGCCCACTGCTTCGTTATAGAAGGCGCGATGCTGGAAAGCGCGGAGATCGAACGTGCCGCCAAGTTCGCGGTTGATGCGCGCCAACACGTTTAAGTTAAACGCCGCGGTCACGCCGAGCGCATCATTGTAGGCTGCCTCGAGCACGCTCTTGTCTTTCTTCAAGTCAGCACCGAGTAACAACGCGTCGCCATTGCGCAACACTTGCCGCAGCGCGCGCAAGAAATTTAGCGCTTCTTCAGGATCAAAGTTGCTGATGTTGGAGCCGAGAAAGAGCGCCAGGGTACGGCCTCGCTGTTCCTTTCCTAACTCGGCAAGCCCGGCAAAATAGTCGGCGGCATAAGCTTCAACCCGGAGTTGGGGATACGACTGCAGCAGTATGCGCGAGCTGCTGTCGAGTGCCGAAGCGGAGATGTCAACCGGAATGAAAAGCAGCTCCGTTTGTTTCCGCAGGAGCGCGTCAATAAGCAACCGCGTCTTCGAGGCGCTGCCGCTGCCCATCTCGATGAGCGTGATATCGCCTGAAACTGACGCTACGATTTCATCCGCATAACGATCAAGAATCTCATTCTCGGCGCGGGTCAGGTAATACTCAGGCAACAGGCAGATTGCCTCGAACAGTTGCGAGCCTAGTTGATCGTAGAAGTATTTTGGCAGAAACCGCTTGGGCTGTGTTGCCAGACCCCGACGCACGTCTTCGGCCAACCCCGCGCGCGGATCGCGTTTGACGAGGTTGTGAATAAGGAACTTCTCTTCGCCTATTTGTGCCGCCGGAGTTTCTAACACTGTGCCCCCCCTTTGATTGAGTCTGCGTGCGGGGTCCCCAGGCGGGCAGCCCGCTTGGGGTGCCATATGATAGCGGATCAACCTCGATTAGCAACCATCGATAGGACACTCTGAAGGGAACGAGAAGCGGGAGGCAGGAAGCCGAAGGCCGAAGGCAGGACGCGTATTAACCCGGAGGGTTATGCAGAAAGTAGCCGGTGGTCGAAGCGGAGCGCAGACCACCGGAACCAGGCGAGTTGATTGACGCACCCCGGAGGGTGCAACATGACCTTCGGTCTGGCACCTCTTCAAGGTGCGAACACTTTCATTTCTTTTCCGGTGGTCTGCGCTGCGCTGCGACCACCGGCTACTATCTGACAGCCCTTCAGGCTGCCTTACTGGACGCTTGACCGCTAACGATTGCTTGGGCAAGATCGGTGCCTATGTTTTACCTGAAATCCCCCGCGGCCCACCTCGGCCGCAGTTATCCCTGGAACAGACAATTTGTAGGCTGGTTCGCGCTGCTTTTGCTGCTGGCAGGATTCAGTTCTGTTTCCGCGCAGACTTACCGGCGCGAGTTGGACACAAGCGAAAGGATTTCGCTCACTGTGAAAAGCCGCAGCGGCAGAGTAAGCGTGATCGCTCAGGACGAGCAGAAAAAGAAAGTCACGATTGAGGCCAGTTCAGCCGGAGCGCCGGTTGAGGCAACGGATGTTCACGCCGTAGCGAAAGGCAGTAGCGTCGAAATTGAAGTGCGCGATCGCCGCGACAAAGATCGCATCGATCTCATCGTGCGCATACCCTCGCGCTCGAAAGTGAAAATCGAAGGCGAAGCGGGCTCCATTGATGTCGTCGGCAATGTTGAGTCTGCCGCAGTCAGCACCAACACGGGAACAATTCATGCCGACGTTCCGCTGGACGCGGTGAAGTTTGATTTTGTCTGGAGCGCCAGCAAGCCCCGCTATCTGAGCGACGTGGAGCTTCCTAAAATTAAAGAAAAAGCGGCCGGCATCTTTACGATTTCCGGTAAGCTGGGCGAGAAGAAGCCCAGCAAGGAAAAGCGGGTGCAACTAGACTTCCTGACGCAGCGCGGCGTGGTTCTGCTAAACGTCGATCCAAGCATGGTGCCGAGCGATCTCCGCGAACGGCCACTGACCGAGGCGGCGCGCGCCATTGTTCGCAGCGGTGACAGCCAACTGATTGACGCCATTCGCAAGGTTTCGCCGAAGATGTTTGGCGACTTCGCGAAGACGCTCCCTCCGCTTGAGAAAGAGCCAACGCTGGTGAGGCGAGCGCCGCCGGGTCAGTTTGTGAGTGCGTCGTCGCCACAGTTTCTACGCTTCAATGCCAGTGTCACGGATCGCAACGGGCGGGCGATTGGTGGGATGAAGGAGTCGGACTTCACCGTCTACGAAAACGGGGTCGAGCGCGTCGTGACGAAGGTTGTTCCTACCAGCGAGCCTTTCAACCTGGTATTGCTGCTGGACGTTTCGGGAAGCGTCGAGGAACGAATCGAGTTTATTCGCAAAGCGGCGCGCGATTTTCTGAACACCGCCAGTCCGCAGGATCGAATGGCGATCATTAGTTTTCGCGACGACATTCAGGTGATTTCGGACTTCAGCACCGACCGCAAGCTACTCTCGCAGAAACTCGATGAAATAGACGCTGGCGGCGCTACTGCTCTCTATGATGCGCTCGGCTATGTTTTCGCCAACACGCTCAAGCAACTGCGGGGCGAACGGACCGCCATCGTGATTCTGTCAGACGGCGATGACAACAAATCCTTTGTGCCCTTTCCCGCGATTCTGGAAGCGATAGTTGAATCGGGCGCGCTCATCTATCCCCTGTACGTTCCTTCCGGATTGATTCCCGAGACCAGCGTGCCCAGGCCGGAAGTCACGATTGATCCGCTGCGCACACGTTATCTGACGCTCACCACGCGCGCTCACGAAGAGGGCCAAAAGCTCGCCCAGGCCTCCGGCGGTGTCTACTATCCGATCCGTCACCTGGAAGAGTTGCAGCGCGCTTACGACGACGTCGTCGTACAACTCCGCACCGCCTACACGATTACTTACGCTTCAAACCTGAGCCCAGCTGGCAATCCACGGGTGCGCGTGCGCGCGAACCGTGAAGGCGCGTCGGTGCGCTTGAGTCCGGTGGTGAATGTCGCGACGCCCTAAGGCATGGTAAACCTGACCGCCACACCCAGTGGGCTGTTTACTTTTCACCCTTCATCCTTCATCCTTCATCCTTCCGATGTCTCAACCACTTTTCGCATCCCTGTTCGATGAAACTGAGCGGCGGCCGCTGACGGTCAGTGAGTTGACGGAGTCAGTGCGCAAAGCAATCGAAGCGCGTTTCAGTACCGTTTGGGTGGAAGGCGAGATCTCAAACTTCAAGGCGCATTCAGCCGGTCATTGGTATTTCACGATCAAGGATGAAGGAGCTCAACTGCGCGCGAAATGTTTTCGTTCAGCGAACAGTCGCATCCGGTTTCGACCGAAAGACGGATTGCACGTGCGCGCCCGGGGCCGGCTAACGGTTTATGAAGCGCGGGGCGAGTACGAACTGATCGTGGAGGCGCTCGATCCCGTGGGCGCCGGCGCCCTGCAGATTGCTTTTGAGCAACTGCGCGATCGCCTTCAGGCTGAAGGGCTGTTTGCGCCGGAACGGAAACGACCGCTGCCGGTTTTTCCAGGACGTGTCGGCGTTGTTACCTCGCCTTCGGGCGCGGCCATTCGCGACATTCTTAATGTGATCTCCCGCCGCACGCGCACAGTTCACGTCCTCTTTTCGCCGGCGCGCGTGCAGGGCGATAGCGCCGGCAGCGACATCGCACGCGCCATCAAGCTAATCAATGATCATCACCAGCGCGCTCAGGTAGAAGGGCGCGACAAAGATTTAGTCGACGTTTTGATCGTGGGTCGTGGCGGTGGCTCAACTGAAGACCTCTGGGCCTTCAACACGGAAGAAGTGGCGCGCGCGATTCGCGCTTCTGCGATTCCGGTAATCTCGGCAGTGGGCCACGAAACCGATTTCACCATCGCCGATTTTGTAGCCGATCAGCGAGCGCCCACTCCGTCAGCCGCCGCGGAGCTGGTTGCCGCTCGCGAAGATCAGCTGTGCGCTACGCTCGCACAAGCGGGACAAAGCCTGGCGCGACTGATGCGCTACAAAATAGTGCGTGCGCGGACGCGCGTGCAGCAGCAGGCGCTTTCTCAGGCGTTTGCTGAAGTGCGTGGCAGATTGCGAGACGCTACCGTTGGAACGAATTCGGCGCGGCATCGGCTGGAGATATTGATAACTCAAGCGCTGCGCGGCGCACGCCTCCGTAACGATACTTTAAGTGCCAGCCTGGCGCCCGCCCAATTACGAGCGCGGTTGGCGGAAGCCCGCGTGCGGTTTGATTCGGCGTATACTAACTGCAATAGTGCTCTCGAAAAGCAGTTGGAAGAAGCGAAGGGCCGTCTCGGGCTGGCAGCAGCCTCGCTTGATGCCCTCTCGCCGTTAGCCGTGCTACAACGCGGCTTTGCGATTGCGCAGAGCGAAGACGGAAGGCTGTTGCGTGACGCGAAACAGGTTGCCATTGGTGATTCAATAAAGGTTCGGTTGGCGCAGGGAAGAATTAGAGCCAGGGTAGACGACATCGAAGAAGCGTGAGTCTGGACATAATGGCGTTCTCTGTGCTGCCTCTGATGTGTCTCTGTCGTGATTGCTTTACGCGCGACTGTTTACCACAGAGTCACAGAGCACACAGAGGCAGCACAGAGGACCGAAATTAGGAAACATCCCTCAATAAAAGAAAATGAAGAACGACGAACAACCAAAAAGTTTCGAAGCGTCGCTCGAAGCCCTGGAAGAAATTGTCCATCAACTCGAAGGCGGTGACCTGCCGCTCGAAAAGAGTCTGGAATTATTCGAGGACGGCATTCGGCTATCGCGCCAGTGTCAGGAACGTCTCAATCAGGCTGAGCGCCGCATTGAGGTCCTGCTGCGCGATAACCAGGGACGACCGGTCGTAAGCGCCTTTGAAGAGGCGAGCGCAATCTCCGAAGAAGGCAGCACTGACTGATGAATATCTCTTCTGAAACAGCGGCTCTTGAAACATCCGGCATATCGGCTGAGACCGACTTGCGACACTTCGTGGCTGCAGCTCGCCATCTCGTAGCTGCGGCCCTCGATCGGATTCTGCCTGCGGAGTCAGTCCCACCGGCAAAGGTTCACGCCGCGATTCGCTGGAGTGTTTTTGCCGGAGGCAAACGCTTTCGACCAATCCTCCTGCTTGCCGTTGGCGAAACTTTTGGCGCCGCACCGGAGCTCCTCATCGACGCCGCCTGCGCGCTGGAGATGATTCACACCTATTCGCTGATACACGACGATCTTCCTTCGATGGATAACGACGATCTCCGGCGCGGGCGGGCTACGTGCCATGTTCGCTTCGGCGAAGCAACTGCAATCCTGGCCGGTGACGCGTTGCAGACGCTGGCTTTCAAGACCGTTTCAGAAGACGAAAACCTCTCGGCTGAAAAGCGGGTTCTCTTGCTTGCTGAGATTGCGAGAGCGTCAGGAACACCCGACGGAATGGTCGCGGGACAGGCTTGCGATCTCGAAGCGGAATCGCGTGAGGTGTCTCCCGTTGAGTTGGAACAAATTCACCGGCTGAAAACCGGCGCATTGATCATTGCCGCGGCGAGATGCGGCGCCATCATCGCAAACGCTTCGGAAACTGAATTGGCAGCCGTGACTGACTACGCCGCCCAACTCGGTTTGCTGTTTCAAATCACCGACGATCTGTTAGACGTGACGGCCACAGCCGCAACGCTCGGCAAGACTCCCGGCAAGGATCAGCGGGCGAAAAAGGCAACTTACCCGGCGCTGTACGGAGTTGAAGCCACGCACAAACATCTGGCTCACGCCCATCAGGCGGCGTGTTCGTCACTTGATGCTGTCCCGCAGTCGACCGCGTTGTTGCGCGCCATTGCAGATTTCATTCTTGAGCGCCAAGCCTGAGGCTATCAGAACCAGTAATTCCAACATCCCAGTATCTCCATACTAATGAAACACAAAGTTGCAGTCATTTCAGCAGTATTGACTGTTTCGCTCGCGCTGGTTTTCGCCGCTGCTTGTAGTAAGTCAGCAAAACCCGCGACAGCGTTTGATCAGGCCGTCCATCAGGGTGAAGTTCAGAAGTGGCAAAATAATCGTCTGGCTAGTTTGACGAAGGATGATGGCTGGCTCACACTCGTCGGCCTGTTCTGGCTAAACGAAGGCGAGAACAAATTTGGCAGCGATCCAAAGAACGGTGTGGTGCTGCCAAAAGACAAAGCGTCAGGTGTGGCTGGATCGTTATGGCTCGAAAGAGGGCACGTGCGGTTGGCCGCGCGTCCGGGTGTCGAGATTACGGCGGACGGCAAACCGGTCGCGGCGCTCGACCTCAAAGACGATAACGACGACAACGGGCCGACTATCCTGAAACTGGGTTCGCTTCTGATCAATGTCATCAAACGCGGAGATCGCATAGGTGTGAGGGTTAAGGACACAGGGAGCCGAACGCGGCGCGAGTTCAAAGGCCTTGAGTATTTTCCGGTTGATCCGAAGTGGCGCATCGAAGCGCGCTTCGAACCTTACCAGCCCGCCAAAACCGTTCCGATTACAAATGTGCTCGGCATGACTGACGACGAGATTTCACCTGGCGCGTTTGCGTTTGAAGTTGACGGTAAGACCTACCGGATTGATCCGATACTTGAAAAAAACGAGACCGATCTCTTCGTGATGATTGCCGATGAAACTACCGGCAAGGAAACGTACGGAGCCGGTCGTTACCTTTACGTGACGCCGCCAGATGCAACTGGCAAAGTAGTGATCGACTTTAACAAGACTTACAGTCCGCCGTGTGCGTTTACAAACTTTGCCACCTGCCCTTTGCCGCCGCGGCAGAATCACCTTCCTTTTCGTATCGAAGCTGGCGAGAAGAAATACTCCGGCACCGTGCATTGAATCCGTGGCAGAAGCCCGACCGGGAGGGATTTCTTTCTGCCGTCGGGTAAGTACCGAGCCCTTGCTTACGCGCGGGCTTCTACCTCGCCGGCTTCTGCAGTCGTGCCGGATTTCTTCCTGAGAACAGCCGCCGAGATCAAGGTTATGATCAGTCCAACAGGAAATGGCTCAGTGAAGCCGATAGCGGCGAAGATTAGAGGATTGTCTAACATCGACTTCATGCTCTTCATCTCCTGAAGCGTTGCCTCAATCACTTGTTGGCTCGCGCCCGAGGCTCTTGCTTTCTCGACCATGTAGGCCGAGTATTTGTCAGCGAAGTCAGGCAGGAAGTTGAAGTAGACGATCTCCCACGCCACGACGTAGCAGATGCATGAAATGAGCGTGATGAGAATGCCCACGGCGAATGCTCTGCCGAAACTGATGGCACCGCCGCCAACGTTTTCACGATATGACCGAATGCCGAAGGGCACGAGCAGAAGGGAAACGACGATCGTCGTGTAACCTACGATCAGTCCCTTGTCAAAACCGATCCGGTAGACGAAAGGCATCATTGCCAACACCAGCAGCGACGACATTGCCCCGGAAATCAGCCCGAAGGTCAAAACAGTTTTCTTCATGAGATTTCTTCTCCTAACTGAAAAGAGTCTTAATTAACGGACCGGAAGGTAGCTGCTCGCGGTGGGTTTGTCGTCATACTTTCGGATGATTTCGCGGCTTGATACGGAAAATACTACTTTAGTTTATGGCTAAGGAATCAACCCGAGCTCTTTTCCTATCTGCACCGCCTGTGTTCTTCGCTTTGCACTCAGCTTATCAAAGAGTCGGCTGGAATGCGTCTTCACCGTGTTCTCACTGACGAAGAGCTTCTCGGCAATCTCGCGGTTACTCATGCCATTGGCGATCAACTCGAGTATCTCGAGTTCACGACGGGTAACACCCAGCTCGTGCAATTTGCCTTCATTCAATGCAAACGGCGCGGCAACTGCAACCTCCTTAAATACGACGATCTCTTTCTTTCGGGTGAGTTTGAGCCCGAGCCAGATTCCCAGCCCGGCAAATAGGAAGGCAATCAAGCCTCCGTAAATTTCCACCGAATGTTCTACCACCAAAAAGCGGTACTCAACCAGCTTGAGCACTGCGATTAGCAATCCTCCGCTGAGACCATAAATGAGAATGTGCTTTTTCACGGAGTGCTGATTGAAATCAGAAGCGAAGCCCTGAGATCAGCCAATGCCCGCCTTTTTCTGCATTGCTTTCAACGCATCCGGAATGAATGAAGTGATCTGGTGTATTTCCTCTCGACCGTCGGCGAATGCCTGGTAGAGCGAGAAATCAGGCAGGGAAAGACAGCTTAGCGGAGACTGAAGGTTGTAGCCGGTATCAATGCCGATGGCGCTGTGAGAGATGTAAATGCCGTGGCGGCCCACGCGTCCGCGCAACGGCAGCAGCGGCGTCGGCGTGTGGCCAAAGATGCAGGGCTTGCCGCGATAGTTTTTGTAAAACTCCATGTCGCGCATCCACAGCAAACTCTGTGGCGCAGTATCACGCGGGTGCTTGTCGCGATCAAGACCGGCATGTACGTAAATCGCGTAATCGTCTTCGTAGTAATAGGGGAGCGCGTGCATGAAGTCCAAGTGCGCTGAAGGCACACTGCTCTCAACCGCGCGACGCGCCTCGTCCAGATCCTGCTCTTTGGTAACAGTCAGAAGTTTTCCCGTGTACTGCTCGAAGGTGCGCTCACCGCCGGTGACTGGTGTAATCCAAAGATTGGCGCTTCCTTCGATAAAGTCCAGCAGCATCTGTTCGTGATTACCGCGCAGGCAAAGCACGCGAACCGGATTGTCCTGCTGAAGTTCAATAACCAGATTGACGCAGCCCGGCGCATCAGGGCCGCGATCGATCAGATCGCCCAGAAACACCAACATGTCAGCGGCTTCGTCGCGCGGCAGCATATCCAGCAAGCGACGAAGTTGAGCGTGGCGGCCATGAACGTCTCCAACGACAAAAGTTTTCATGCAGCGGTTCCCTCGCGTTTCTGAAGCGACGCCCTGACCCTTTGCATCATTTCTTTAAAACGCGGGTCGTCGTGTAGGTCAGTCCAATTCGGATCTGACTCAAACCAGAGATAATTATCATTGCCAAGATTGATGGCCTTTTGCAGCCAATCGAGCGCCAGCACTTGCCGGCCCTGCAACAGGTAAGCCGACGCCAGCCAGTAAGCGATGTCGTGATCCTCGGCGGCGGCCACCTTCACCCGCTCGGTCAACTGCTTGTTGGCCAGCTCGTGTTTGCCCTGAGCGCTTAAGCAGGTCGCCAGAATCGGGCGGATCCCATCCATCTTGGGATGACGTTCGAGCACCTGCTCGAGAATTCGCGTGGCCGCGTCAACCTCGCCACGATAATACAGCACGCGTCCCCGGAAGATTTGGATCATCGGATGGTCCGGTTCCATTTGCGCGCCTTGATTGATTTCATCCAACGCTTCTTCATAACGTCCCAGGTACATGAAAATACGAGCACGATGGAAACTGGCTACTACGCGTTCGTTTGGATTGAGCCGCACCATACGTTCGAAACTACGCAGCGCGCGCTCGTAATCCGCATCGAGTCGGGCCAGATAGCCTCGCGTGAAATGAACCCCGACGTCGTTGGGATACTCTTCACGCAACAACTCAATTTCTGTGCGCGCCTTCTGTTTGTGCCCGTTCGTCATGTAAATGAAGATCATATGCATGCGCGCTTCAAGCAAACGGGGGTCGAGCGCCAGCGCTTTATTGAAGGCCTGTTCGGCTTTCTCATAATCGTTTGCTTCGCCGAGTCCCTTCAACACTCTGTTGACATAACAGCCCCCCAGCGCAGAGTGGGCCAGCGCAAACCTGGGATCCAGCTCGATGGCTCTTTCAAAATGGTTGATTGCTGAATCCAGATCGACACGACTAATAGTGTGATAGATAAACTGTCCCATGCAGTGCCGCCCGCGCAAGTACTCTTCCGAAGCCGCGGCATCGGTAGTCGAGGCCCTTGCGAGATCGACCTTTTCATCCGGGCTGAGTTCAATGCGCAGGCCGTCGACGATGTGCTGAACGATCGAGTCCTGCACGGCGATGACGTCGCTGGCATCCGCGTCGATGCGATCGCTCCAGAGAATCTCGCTGGTGCGCACGTCGAGCAATTGCACCGTCACGCGCAGATGGTCCTTCGCCCGCAGGAAGCTGCTGGTCAGGATTGCATCGACGTCCAGTTCGCGACCGACGTCGCCCGGATCAAATTGTTGCTTCTGATACTTCACAATCACTGAAGACGGACGCACCACCAGCGCGCGCACGCGCGCCAGTTCAGTAATCACCGCGTCGGCAAGCGAGAATTCATAGAAGGCAGTCTCAGGGTCGTTACCCAAATTCTTGAAAGGCATGATCGCCACGCTCTTACGCTCCGTTTCGCCAAACGTCGTTGGCGTTTCGTGAGCTTCACGAGGTTGCGAGGTGCCGCGCCCGCGGCCGGAGGAGCCACCAGAGGTTTCGCCTCCAGTAATACTCCTGAACCAACGCTTCGCCCGCGCCAACGGACCGTCCGGGTTTAAATGACGCGGCGCAACCGGCGCACTACTTTCGTCAATGACTGTGCCACCAGCCAGTGCCAGATCGCGCACCACGGCGCGCAGGTCATCGCGAAACTGCGACATCTGCTGGTAACGATCGCGCGGGTCTTTTTCGAGCGCTTTGTCGATTACTTGTTGCAAACGATCGGGCACTGGATCCGCTCGCGCTTCATTGATCGGCACCGGATCTTCATGCAGCACCGCGTGACGAACGTCAACCGCGGTCTTCCCTTTGAAAGGCCAGGTGCCGGTTAACATTTCGTAGAGCAACACGCCGGTCGAGAAGATGTCCGCGCGTGAATCGACGCGATCGCCTCGCGCCTGTTCCGGAGCGGCGTAGGTTGCCGTCCCATAAGGTATGCCTACGTCTGTTAGCTCCGTGTGATGGATTCCCGAGGTCCGCGCCGCGTCGTCGTCGAGTAGTTTGGCAAGACCAAAATCGAGCACCTTCGCTTGACCTTCGCTGTTCACCATGACGTTGCCGGCTTTAATGTCGCGATGGATTATTCCCTGGGCATGCGCCACGGCCAGCGCGTCTGTCACTTGAAGAGCGATCGACAGCGCGCTCTCGAGCTGTAACGGCTTGCCGTTTACCAACTGCCGCACGTTGCGGCCGGGAATGTACTGCATCGCGATGAAGTGGATGCCGTTGATAACGTTCAGATCGAAAATCGTGCAGATGTTGGCGTGATCCAGAGACGAGGCCAGCCGCGCCTCGCGCTCAAAGCGCTTCACGTTTGCTGTTTTGGCCAGTAACTCTTCAGGAAGAACCTTGATTACGACGGTGCGCCCGAGTTTGGAGTCAACGGCCTTATAGACAGTTCCCTGCCCGCCCGCGCCGAGCTTCTCGAGAATCTTGTAATTCCCTAGCGTTGATCCAACCATGAGGTTTATTGCTTTCGCCTTATTTAACTCCCGAACCTTGTTGCACCGCAACTGATAGAGATCCGTTCGGCGTTTTTTATTGGTGGAAAAGCTACCGTCTTTCTGTCAGAAGGATGAGGCGCGGACACTATCACAAGCCAACAAAAATGAACAATATGAACGGGTGGTCGTGAAGGGATGCGGGAAGCAAGAAGCCTGGTGGATCAGGTGTGAAGCAGTTGCCTTCCAGCTTGCCAAGGCGTTATCTTTTGCCCACAGCGGTTCCCTGCCCGCAAGCTATGAGAATCAAAGCCACACTTTCAGAGTCGCTCTTCTGTCTTTCGCTACTGCTTCTTATCTCTCTTTCCGTCGCGGCTCAGGTGAGCAAGCAGGACGAGGAATAAAAGGAATGGCCGGCCTTTACACCTCCGCCCGCGTGCGCCTAAACTGGCCTGCCCAGACTGCCAGGATTCCTCAGTAATAATCGGTAAACCCAGGAGAATTAAATGCCCCGCCGCACGATATTCTTTCTCAAAGCGCTACTGCTTGTTTCTTGTCTTGTTCAACCCAATCATGTCGGCTCGACTAACGCTCAGAGCCAGACTCGGGGACAGCTTGGGCCCAAACCCGCAACTGCGCAAAGGGCAGCGCCGCAGGCTGAGAAGGCTCCCGACTATTCGCAGGAAGCGATTGTGATCGAGGCGCTGCTTCTGAAAGCCTCCACCGAACTCAGCAACTCGCGCACGATAAGGCGCCCAAAAGCGAATGTGAAAGGCGCCACTGAAGCGCAATTCCACGTGGCCTTAACTCCGGGGCCGTCGCGCAGCGCTCAGGTGGCAGAAGTGAAATTCATTCGCGGCGACGAGAAACTGCGGCCGCTGGTGCAGCGCTAAAAGCCGGCAACTTCAATTTCGTTTTCCCTGATGAAACAACCACCAAGGTAATCCGTCGCGGCACACTCTTCTGCGAGCCAAACGGTGCGCAGTGCTCGTTCCTGATGTTGAGTCCTGGATATATCTCTTCAGTGGACTAGCGTAGCCGAGTGTCACCAACCGACATTCTCTTTTTGAAATGAGCCTCTCATGTCTGGGATCGTAAGCCTGCAACCTCCCATACGCTGCGGCATTCGTTTGCCACGCACCTGCTTGAGGACGGCTACGACATTCACCCCGTGAGATAAACGTATGAGCACGTACTGTTACGTTTACGTGTTGCGCTCACTCAAAGACAACATGTTCTACGTTGGCTTCACGAAGAATCTCAAAGCGAGACTGGAAGCTCACAATAGAGGACA
>JANMQG010000123.1:0-3933 GCA_031370285.1 Chloracidobacterium sp.
GGCATTTCCCCTTGCGCCCATGCTCCCTGAACCGAGAGTGCGCCGACGCCTGCGACGAGACCAAATTTAAGAAACTCGCGTCTCTGGCAGGCTTGTTTCTCTGCCGTCATTTGTTCCCCCGATCCAATGTGCGCGCCGAACGGTTGAGTTGACGCGGCGGCGCGAATCAAAGCACCCTTCGCCGCAGCACGCCAGCTGAGAGAGGCGCAACCGCCGCTCGCGTCCAACGAATTATGCCGACCCTTTCGTTAAGCAGCAACTGTCGCGGCAAGTGGAGCGCGTGTGACTCGGCTGATCTTATCCAACACCTCAAACTGCTTGATGCTGAAATCACTAAGAGCGGGATGGTTGAGCACCGAAGTGACAAGCGGACTGCCTTTGAACTTTTCCACTGATGCTTCATCAGCAAACAGGTATAGCCCACCGGCTTCGCTCTCTTTCTCGTTCATCAGCCACACCTTCCAGAGACAACCTGGAACATTGGCAAAGTCTTGCGCCATAGGAGAGACAGTATTTTCGTACTGCTCACGAGGGACATTGAATTTGAAGTTGACCTGTAGAATCTGTGCCATTAGTGTTCTCCTTTGGAATCGAAATATAGGTTCATTGCCTGAACCAAGACGCGCTGCCTATATCATAGTTATTGAGCTACTTCAATAATGAACAATAAACTAACAAGGAACCCTGTCGGCATAACGCTGGCCTTCAGCTGCGGCGCGCGATCAGCATTCAAGCTGAAGGAACAAGATTACTTGAAAAACACGCTATCGCGCCGTCAGCTGCAAGGCTTTGTTAGGCAGCCCGTAATTAGAAACGAAGCTATTGAACTATCGGGGTTTCCATATATAAAGCCTCAAGCCATTTGCCCGCGCGCTTTACATAAACCACCGATGCGCGAACATTCGCGGGTATTGTTTTCCCGTTGCACACGCCGTCCTGCATTGCCGTATAGGTCATAAGAACCGAGTCCTTGTCGAGCGTGACAAACTTGAAATTGGCCAGCGAATAACTTTTGACTTCACAATCGGTGGCGGTGGATTTAACGACCTGCGTTTTATTGGACACGCCTTCGGAATTGACCAGCAAAAATTCCTCCGTAACATTATCTCGTGTCCAGGAACTATCCTTATTTTTCCAGGCTTCCCATCCCGCTTTCTCCAGCGCGATAATCTGCGCCTGGACCTTTGAGTCTCTCGACATCTTCGTTTGACCGAAAGCAACAGATGATGCGGCAATTGCAATCATCATAATCATAATCATTTTCTTCATTGTTTTTCTCCTGTTAATTGTTAAAACTAAGTCATTCTATTCCGAACCCGCCTTATTAAATAGGAAAGATGCCTAACGCCGGCCTCAGGGTGCGGCGCGCGATCAGCATTCAACCACGCAGGAACAAATTACTTGAGAAGCATGCTATCGCGCCGTCAGCTGCAAGGCTTGTTAGGTTGCGCGTTATCATATATCACGCTTGCCGAGTTTCTTTGTGAGCAGGTAAATGGGATAGCTGAGCGCAATGAGCAATACGGCATAAATACTGTTTGCCGTATCACTGATGATCGCGCCGATGAGAAAAACAAGCGACCCGATCAAAACAATCAAGGTCGTCCACGGGTATCCCCATGCCCTGTATGGGCGCGGCAGTTCGGGCTCGCGTTTTCTCAAAACAAACAGAGCAGCAAAACCAGACATGTATATGGCAACATAGAGGAAAGCAGCCATCCCTAAGAGCCTCTCAAAAGTGCCGCTAACAACGAGAAGAATTGCCGCTAGAGTGGTGAGCAGCAAAGCCACGACTGGCGTCCCGCCCCGACTTACCCGCGTGCCTTTCGCGGAAAACAAACCGTCGCGGCTCAGCCCGTACAGTATGCGGGGCGCCCCCATTATCACCGCGTTAATTAACCCTAATAAAGAGATGAGAGCCAGTGCGGTAATTAACTGACCGCTGAATGCCCCGAAGATAGTTTGTGCGGCATCTGCCACAGGTAGAGTTGAAGCCGCCATCTGGGGCAGCGGTAATACATACAGCAGAGCCAAGTTGACCAGGACATAGATGCAAATGATCGCCAGGACTCCGCCAAACAGCGAGCGTGGAACGTCGTGTGCCGGTTCTGAAAACTCCTCAGCGAAATAAATCGGGCCGTACCACCCGTCGTAAGTAGTAATGACGGCTTGCAGAGCGAACACAACAGCGATTGAGAATGCCGCCACAGTCGACGGTGACACCAAAGCTGCTTGTGTGGAAATCGCACCGGTATTCTTTCCGCCCAGGATAAAGCAAGCCGTGACGAGCGCGATAAAAGCGAGTGCCTTCGCCAGACTCAAAATTTGCTGGCTGCCGCTTCCGGCACGAACTCCCAAAAGCTGTATGAGCGAGAAGAAGATAAGAACAACAATAGCGATTGTTTTAGTGCTGCCAGCCAGGGAAGGTGCGAGTGCCGCTGAATACTCGCCTATTGTGATTGCCACCCACGCCAGTCCGGCGCAGTTACCCAACCAATCCATCCAGCCGACAGTAAATCCGGGATACTTGCCGAACGCCCGCCGCGCGTAAACATACCAACCACCGGCGTGCGGCAGACTTGCCCCGAGCTCTGCCACGGAGATTGCGCCAAGCAGAGCATAGATGCCGCCGGCTACCCATGCGGCAATAATGAGTTTCGCACTCCCGAGTTGCGTCGCCACCAAGCCCGGCGTGCGCAAAATCCCAGCTCCGATAGTGCCGCCGATAGCTCCGGCGATGCCAAAGCTCACGCCGAGAATGTGCAGCAATTTATCTCTAGGTTTGGGCTGTAATTCAACTGTTGCTGGTGTAGATTCCACAAACCTCTCCTGCAGTTAATGCATAACTGATGAGGTTTCTATTTACACTCACGAAGCAACCTAACGGTTGAGTTCAGGTGGCCGCACCAGTGGCGTCAACCTGAGAGAAGAAAGACTTGATGAAGGACACGCACTCGCGGCTCACCTGCAACGATTTGTTGGGCAGCGGTCCGAAGATACCATAGAAGAACAACGGTCGGCGTCAGATGACGCAATCATTGTTGACCTACCGGATCGTCGGATAGAAACACCGTGTGCCAGGATCTATTCCGTTGCGCAAAATGCGTAGGCCGCAATTATTCACAGGTCGAGTTCGAGAGCCGCGATGAGCTGGGCCATGAGGCCCATGCCCATTTGGTAAATGACGCGGTAATCGCCGCGCTGGAGCGGTTCGCCGCCTCTGTTTGCCTGTGAGACGCCGCCGAGGAAACCGTCGCGTGTGAGGTGCGCTTGCAGTCCGTCGAGGGTCTTCGCGGCGGAGGCGCCGGCTGAGGCGGCGAGCCAGCCGCGGCGCCTGCCGAGCGCCAGCGCGGCGGCGATGCCCGCGCTGCCGGCGGTGTCAGGCGCAAGTTTCGCGTCGTCCACGAAGACGCTCCACAGGCCGTCCCCGCGCTGGAAGGCTTGCACCCACGCGGCGAGCTGGCGGAAGCTCTCGAGGAGGTCGGCGATGTCGGCGCGATCGCTCAGCACCCCGAGGGTGCGGGCGAGGCCGAGGAGTTGCCAGGCGATACCGCGCGCCCAGTTGCGGTTGCCTTTCGTGCCGCCTTCCTCGCTGGTGCGGTAGAAGACCTGACCATCGAATAAGCGCGTCTGCCGCACGCGGAGCTGGGTGAGCGCGAGCCGTTCCAGCTCGTCCGACTTTCTTGCCCGCGCGACAAGCGCCAGTGGATACGCGATGGTGTAGGCACCTTCGCTGGTCGTCGTACTTCCACCAGTGACCACGCCTTCAACGTCGACGCGTTCCCGACAGTCGTCGCGGTGGCACGGCTCGTCCGCCACGCGCTCGGTGAGGTCGGGTTGGAAGGCGCCATCAAGACGAGTGGAGCCAAGGGCCTGCACATCTTCGTGCCGATCGACGAACGCGTCTCGAGCGAGGACTCCGCCGCAGCCACG
>JANMQG010000225.1:0-33523 GCA_031370285.1 Chloracidobacterium sp.
TGCCTTCGATGAAAGCGGGGCGCGTAATGCGTAGCTGCATCGTCTGCGAATCGTGGCAGTCAATACAAGAGACCGGATGCGTGACCACCTTACGCGCTTCAAAATAAGGCATTTGGTTCAACCGCTCGAAACCTTTGAAGATATCGCCGTTGCCTAGTTGTTTGTAAGTCGTATAAACCGAGGCGTGGCAGTTCAGGCAAGAGCCGGGCTGAGCCGCGAACTGTTGGCGCTCTGTGAAAGTCTGGTCTTCGAGCATGTAAGCATGACCGCGCTCTTCTCGAAAATCTTTCGAGAAGGCGTAACCGGCCCACGCCGTTTTCAGTCGCGGGTCTTTTTCCAGACGCGACTCAGCGACGACAGAGCGCGGATCGACATTGGTCGGTGTGTGCGGGATGGCCTCACTTCCGCCGTATCTCGTCCGCACCTGGTCTACCGTGCGCAAGTAGCCGTCGTACTGCATGGGGAAGTTCTTTCCCCAGATGGCAGGATCAACCGTATCGTCAGTCAACTCGACGACGCGATAGAAAGGGTTCCTCGCCTCTTGCTTATGCTCAAAAATATTGATGAGCAGCGCGACGCCTCCCGCCGCGGCTAAAGTTGCAATGACTGCCGTGAGAGCAATCAGCCTGACGGTTCTACTGCGTGAGCTTTTGTTATCTTGAGCAGGCCGCTCAGCCTCATTCTCACCCATTTTGTTGACCTCTCATTTCCACAGTGCGTGATCAGAATCTGCTCGAAACTTTTGAACGACTCAGCGAGTCTGTTAACCGATATGCTAAACCGTAGTCATTCGAGATGCCCGACCGAATTGTGGCAACGTAGGCACTCAAGCGTTCTTGCCTCCCGGTGCGGGACTTCAATCGCGTCAACGATATCCTGATGACAGTTGCGGCACGCTTGCTCTGTGATCTCACGATTGCGGGGTCCGATGTGGATCGGCTCATGAAACCAGCCCGAAGTGAAAGCAAATGAATGCCAGAAACCGTTGGAAGCTTTGGTCGCATACTTGGCAACAAAGCCTGCCGGGGTGTGGCAATCGTTGCAGCCCGCCACCGCGCGATGGCTCGACTTGATCCAACTGCTATATTGATCCTCCATGACGTGACAATTGGCGCAGGCGGCGGAGTTGTTGGTGAGATATGAATAGCCCTTGGCGTAGATGAAAGTGTACCCGCCGATTCCGGCAGCCATGCCGATTGAGACGCCGAGGACGATGGCAATAGTGCGCACTCTCATCAGTGCATTCACAGACTCTCACTAGGGGTGCAGTTCAAGACCTAATGCACACTGAAGGAAGCGCAAACGTTTACTCGCGAAGAAAGCGCATTTGTCGCTCCGCAAAGTTTCCATTGGTCCATTGGTCCACATAAATATTGATCGTGCGATATGATATCCCGACAAGTTTATCTTTATACATCAAAAATTGAACGCGGCCCACAGGATTAAGATGGTTGCTCACCCTGTAGCGCGGCAGCGATGCGTTCGAGCGTCTGCTTCTCCTCATCGCAGACCTTGCGCCCAACGCCCATAATCCCGCCTGAAGCTTTTGCGATGCTGGAGCAATCAGAGACAAGCTCGTTTATCTTTAGGTCACGCTCGTCCGGTGGCAGCGTCCGCCACGTTGCCGCAATGAGCTGCAACGTCCGGTTGAAGAATTCCTCAGGCGGTCTTCGGTCGAGCCACTCGGACAGTTGCTGAAAAGCCCGACTCACTTCTTCCACGCCGCGGAGCCCGGCCGCTTCGAAGATAAGGCGACGCTCGCGCTCCGTGATCTCTCCCTCGGCCCACGCCACTTGCACGAGCGGCGCGAGGTAAAGCAAATTTACTGTCTCGCCCGTGTAGCCCAAGTCTTGAAGACCTTGCAGAACCTCTTGGTCGACGACGACGAGGGCTTCGGCCATCCTTTTGCGGTCGGCCTCCAGCTCCACTCCACGCCTCATCCTTTCAAGCAGTTCATGCTCTTTCCGGCGAAAGTACTCCTCCTCCAGCGCCCGCTTTCGATCAGCAAATGAATCTCTCTCTGACATCGCCAACTCTCCTTTATTTTATTAATCCTCACTAACGTTGAAGTAAGGCGCGGCGAGCGACCGAAAATTAACGGACTCGCCGCACCTTTGGCAGGGAGAGCCCGGCTTTAGTTACCTTCAGTTACCCTCTGATCTGCCGGTTCTACCGATTGTTTTTGCCGGTCGGCCCGGCGCTTCTCCCGGCGCGAGTGAACCTCGATCCAGGTAAGGCCTATCACTGCGACAGCGATGAGGGTTAAGATCACGATCACTTCAGAACTCATAATGTCTCCTTTCGCGTCCGCAAACGCGCCAAATGATGGCGGGAAGCTTTTTATCCGAGTAGCCTATCGACGATGCCCATGATTTATCTCCTCTGCTGTGGGGACTCCTCCCCGCGCTCTTGTGTCTCTAGTCCGTTATCGTTCCTCAGCAAAACATCAGCTCTTTGAGAAAGCACCGATTCGATTTACCTTCAGTCCTTGCGAAATGCGATCAATTGTTTGCTGCTCCTCATAACACACGTTGCCTTCATCAACGTTGAATCCGGTGCTCTCGTTTGAAGCTTCAGCGACGCTCGTGCAAAGCGTCAACAGATCATGCGGTTCAATCAAGCGTAGTTCCGGCTCAATTGCGTCCAACAGATTACTCAAAGCTTGCAACGTAAGATCGAAGAACGCTGTTGACGGCCTCTTAGCAAGCATCTCGACCAACTTCTTATCAGCCGGGCTGCCTTCCTGAATGCCATTCAATCGCGCCATTGCTAAAATGATTTTGCGTTCGCGCTCAACTACAGTCCCACCAGCCCACGCGACTTGCACGAGCGGTACCAGGTAAATAAGCATCGCCATCTCGCTCGTGTAGCCTAGATCCTGAAGCTTGCGCCGGATGGTGGAATCCCCAATAGGGGTCGCCTCAACCAAGAGGAGGCTTTCGCTCACTTCTTGATCCGGCGTGCGACTGAGTTCGCGCATGATTCTCCTGATCAACTCTTGCTCCTCAACGCAAATTCTGCGTCCACCCCCCACGAAGCCAGTGGCCCCGCCCGACGCTTCGGCCACTTCAGTACAGAGCGAGAGGAACTCAAGTTTTCCTGACTCATGCTCTTCCGGCGGCAAGGCACGCAGCACTTCCCTGACCAGACTCAGCGCCTTCTCAAAAAACTCTTGGGTCGGTTGGAAGTCGAGCCAACCTGCCAACTTCTCAGAGGCTGAAGTTCCCTCTTTGATGCCGCGCAGCCTCGCCGCTGCAAAGATGAGCCTGCGCTCACGCTGCGTTACTCTACCTTCGGCCCACGCGACCTGAACCAGCGGCACCAAGTGCAGCAGCACAACTGTCTCGCGCGTAAAGCCTAGCGCCTGAAGAGCGCGGAGAATCTTCTCATCGTCGGTGCCAAGGGACTCTGCCATTTGTTGTAGCTCAGCTTCCGACGCCATGCGGCAGCGCATTTTTTCGATAGACTCTTGTTCAAGCTGGCGAAGGTGATCTTTTCCCTGCGGGCCTTGCGAATCGGCCGTTCCATCTTCCGGTTTCATCTCAACATCCCCCCATCAGAAGGGTCTGAACCTTTCCCTTGCCTCTCAGGCTTCCCGGCGGCAATTCCGACCGAGTCAGTTTGTCGGCGCGACTGAACGGAGCGGGCGACCAGAGGTCATAGTCATTTCCATGTCGCACGGCACAATCAGGCGCATGCCAGCGCGTGAGTAAGAACGCGGCGCGTTCCCCGCCATCAGGAAGCCGCCTCCGAAGGGTCGCTTCCATTTAGATTCAGTGACTCGATAGAGAACCTTCCGGTCTTGCACCAGGAGATGAACCTCGCTCACCGAACCGAGCAGTCTCCCCTCATCGGTGACCACCTTGGCGCCAACCAGTTCACTACACGCATAAGCGCCACTCGCCAACGTTGCATCGAGATCTTTGGGGTCACAGAGCGCATTTTCGATTGTTATTACTGACTCGGCCCCGATCCGAAAATCATGCTCATTGAGCACGCGCTCGTCACCTTCGTGAGGGCACACGGCGAGGAGCATGCGCTCGTTGCCTTCGGGAGTGCGCACAGCGAGGCCGAGCAGTCTTCCCTCGGTCGGGTGCACTATGGCATCCGTCACCTCGCCCAATCGCTTATATGTATTGGATGCCTTCCCCAACTCCCGGAAGGGTTTGGGCATCAGCACTCTCATCCCTACCAATTCGTTCGTTACATTCAGGGTTCTGCTCTCGCTCATGCACCCTCCCCGGATCGAGCCTCTCCTCAGGCTCCCGATCCTCAAAACGTAAACCTGTCGGACAGCAGAGATTATCCTCAACTAGATCTACTTTTCGGCACCGCCGTTGGCCTTTATCCGTAATCGAAGCGTAGCGCCTCACAACAACGGTGTCGGACATTCAGGTCTTACCCGGTTACTCGTCATGATGCATACAAACTCGATGCCAGACTCGCCTGTCATTCCGCATTCACGGCCTTGTTGCGATTAATCCCTTTAACGGCCCTCCGAAGGAGACGCTCCGCGCCCGCGTCTCTGTGGCAACATGCAACAGCACCGTCGCCGGGTGCTACAATCGGGCGCTTTGATGGTGTGGCAGAGAATTTGCTCAACAAGGAAGCAGCAGAGCAGTATCAGGTCTTGCGGTGTTGTGAGATCATGCGCCGGAAATGAGAACGAGCACCCGACTTATTTTGCTGTTGACCGTGATGGTCAGCGCAGTGGTTGCCGTGACGAGCTTCGTCAGCTTACGCCAGCGTGAAGCAGCGCTCGATACGGCTATGCGCAACGAGCTTCGCGCCCACGCGCTGACGCTACAGATCGCGCTGGAGGAGAGCTATGGCGACGGACGAATCACCGACGCGCAGCGACTCATCGACCGCCTCCGCGAGAACACAAGGGTTTATGCGGTCGTCCTGTTTGACCAGCAGGCGCGCGTTGTCGTGCTCACAAATCCTCTCATCGCCGAGGAGGTACGCAACCCTCCGGAGTTGGATCGAGTGTTATCAACAGGGCAGACGGTCGAGTCTGTGCATCACGTTAGCGGGCACGATGTCTTCTCCGTCATCATGCCCATCCGGGTTGGGACGGGCTTGCGCGGCGCATTTGAAATCTCCCAACAGGTTTCCTCCGTAAAAAACGACATCGCGCGCGCGCGCCGCAACTGGATGGTCACCACGCTGATAATCATTCTCATCATCTCTGGCGTGGTTATCGTAGTGATGCGCCGCGGCCTTTCACATCCCATTCAGGAGTTACTCGGCGGCGCGGCGGCGCTTGGGCAGGGCGATCTCGACTATCGTGTGATTGTGCCAAAGGGGAGGAATGAGTTCTCGCAACTTGCGCGAGAGTTTAACCGTATGGCCGACCATCTCGCCGCGCAGCGTCGTGCGGCCGCACGCAAAGCAGAAGAACGACTCGCGCTTGAGCGTGACCTGCGCCATAGCGAGCGCCTCGCCATGGTCGGACGCCTGGCTGCCGGCGTCGCTCACGAGATGGGCGTGCCATTGAACGTGATTGACGCGCGCGCCGGACAGTTACTAGAGCGCCCGGAGGCTCCACTGGAAACGCGCCAGCGCAATCTCACCATCATCCGGGCTCAGGTGGAGCGCATCACACGCATCGTGCGCCAATTGCTGAATCTCGCCCGGTCTTACAACTTGCGCCGTCAACCTGTTGACTTACCAAGTCTGATAAGCAACACGCTCGAGCAGATCGATGCGGCGGCAACGCGCGAAGGGGTTGAGGTCGAGCTGATATGCTCGGAGCAGATAGTGGTTGACGCCGATCCGGACTTCCTGGGTCAAGTGCTCTTAAACGTTCTCGTGAACGGCATCCACGCCATGCCGTCGGGCGGACGCCTGCGAATCGAATGTGCAGCTGCTGCGGCAGAGCAGGATGCGAGGCGCTTCGCCGCTGTGCGCGTTTCGGATACCGGCGTCGGCATCACCCCTGAGCACCTGGATCATATCTTTGACCCTTTCTATACGACTAGGGAAGTAGGGCACGGGACGGGACTGGGACTGACGGTCGCGCGCCGCATTGTCGAGGAACACGGCGGCTGGATCGAAGCCGCCAATAACGCGGGCGGCGGCGCGACATTCACGATTTACCTCCCGCAACGGGAAGAGCTGCCGGGTAGCCTGGCCGCGCAGCCTGATCAAGAGAAGTGTGTGGCACAATGAGAGAGCGTTTACTGGTCGCTGAAGACGACGCCGACATGCGGGATCTCTTGCAAGATGTCCTGGACGAAGCAGGCTACGAAACCGTCGTGGCGGTTGATGGCCGCGCAGCGCTCGCGCACATTAAGCAAGAGCACGAGCTGATTGATCTCGTCATCACGGACGTGCAGATGCCGGGAATCAAGGGTGACGAACTCTTGGCGGCGGTACGACAGGAGCGCGCGGAAGCACCCGTCATTGTGATCACCGCTTTCGGCTCGGTCGAGCAAGCCGTTGAGATGGTTAAGGCGGGCGCGTTCCATTATCTCACCAAGCCTTTTCAGACTGCCGAACTTCTCCACACGGTCGAGCAGGGGTTGGAGCGAAGCGCGCCGCAGCGCGCGCAGGCGCGACTCCGCCGCGAAATGCCTTCCGCCCCGGTCCGGATCATTGGCGCCTCGCGCCCGATGCGTGAACTTTTCGATCTGCTCGGGCGTGCGGCGCGCAGCAACAGCACCGTCTTGATCGCAGGCGAATCGGGCACCGGCAAAGAATTGGTCGCGCGCGCCATTCACGACATGTCGGGGCGACGCGGCGCGTTCGTGCCCGTGAACTGTGCAGCTATCCCCGCGGATCTTATCGAAGCGGAACTATTTGGTCACACCGGGCAAGCCTTCACCGGCGCCAGGCAAGCGCGCGCCGGACTCTTCGTGGCGGCTGACGGCGGGACGATCTTTCTAGATGAAGTCGGCGAGTTGCCGCTCACAGTCCAGCCCAAACTCCTGCGCATGCTGCAAGAGGGGGCGGTGCGGAGCGTAGGCGCGGATCGTGAACGCGAAGTGAATGTGCGCGCCGTCGCCGCCACCAACCGCGATCTCGAAAAGGACGTGCGCGAGGAGCGTTTCCGTGAAGACCTCTACTGGCGCTTAAATGTCATCAACCTGCGCGTCCCGCCGCTGCGCGAGCGCCCGTTTGACATCCCTCTCCTCGTCGAGCACTTCATTAACAAGGCGGCTGAGACAGCTCGCACTGAGCCGCTCAATGTCTCGCCAGAAGCTCTCGCGATCCTAACTGCCTACTCATGGCCGGGCAACGTGCGCGAACTTGAGAACGCCATCGAGCGGGCGGCGGCTTTCGCGCACAGCACGACTTTGATGCCTGAAGACCTGCCGGAACGCGTGCGCGCGAGCGGCGGAGCAGCGGCCATCATCGCCAGATCACGCGCCAAACATCTCACCATCCAGGAGCTCGAACGCGAGTACATTCTTGAGACGCTGCGCCACACAGGCGGCAACAAATCGCGCGCTGCTGAAATGCTCGGGCTTGACCGCAAGACGCTTTACCGCAAGCTCGACGAATACCGCACGGCTGACCCCGCCCTCGAATTCTAGCTTGCACAAGCGCTCACTGTCTTACGATGCCCCGCCGCTGTCGCACAATGCCACAGTCCTCCGCCGCTCCGCTCGAACCAGCACTCGTTAGAATCCAATCCTCTTGACCTTTATCTAGAGAACGCTCGCCGTAAGCTGCTGCAAATATCTTGCGTTGGATTAGCTCGGTTAGCACGAATTCACTGTGTCTACCACTGAGCCGTTCCGCGTATCAACGGCGTTGGGGAGTTAACCAGGACTCCTCTGGGCACATCTGTTGCTCTTCCTGTTTGCACACTCAAACGTGACGGCGCACAAAAATGAGTCGTGTGGCATTGAAACCGAATGGATTGGAGAGAGACTATGGCCCAGAGCACAGTGTTGCCTGATGAAGATGTCCCTACAGGACTGCAAAGCGGACAAAGGGGCGCCGGGGCAAGGCGTCTAGTGTTATTGCTGGCTGTGCCCGCCGTCGCAGCACTTATTATAGGTTGGGTTGTCTGGGCCGGGTTCTACACCGACTGGCTCTGGTTTCAGAAGCTCGGATACCGGACGGTCTTCTCGACGATTCTGGCGACCAAAGCGATGCTGGGTATCACAGTCGGCGTGATTGCGGCTGCTCTCATCTGGCTCAACTTCAGACTGGCTTTGCGCATGAGCCCTGAGTTGCCACAAGTCGAACGCTTTCTCGACATCGAGGGACAAAGGTTACGAGCGCCGGATTTCAGCCGATTAGCGTCACGCCTGGCATTCCCAGCCGCACTGGCCATTGGCGCGTTCATGGGATTGCGCGCCTGGGGAGCGTGGGACATGTTCCTGCGCTACCGCTATCAAGTGCCCTTCGGTGAAACCGATCCGATCTTCGGACGCGACATCGGGTTCTATTTCTTCACCCTCCCGGCGCTCGAAGCCGTCGTGGGTCTCTTACTCACTCTTGTGCTCGTCAGCCTCATTGGGGCGGCTCTAATCTATGTGGCGCGCGGGGCGGTCACTTCCCCCCAGCGACACATCCAGCGGGTCGTGCAGCGCGGGCCGCGCGCTCACTTGCTGAGCCTCGCGGCAGCCGCTTTTCTAGTACTTGCCTGGCAGGCTTATTTGGAAATACCCAACCTGCTCTTCGCAAATAAAGGGCCAGTGGCAGGCGCGAGCTACACAGACATCAACGCCACCCTGCCGCTGCTCTATGCGCAAATCGCAGTTGCGATCCTCGTCGCCGCCCTGGCCGCGATGAGCCTGTTTCGCTCCAGGAGCCGTTTCCTCTGGGTGGGAATGGGCGCCTACCTGCTCGTGCTCGCTGCTGGTTGGATCTTTCCGGTGGCAATGCAGCGATTTTCGGTCGGGCCTAACGAGCTATCGAAGGAAACCCCCTACATCGAGCATAACATTGCCGCGACGCGCAAAGCTTTTGGGCTTGACCACGTAGAGGAGCGCGAGCTGTCAGGCGAAAGCGCACTCACCGCCAGCGACATTCAGAAAAATCGACGGACGATCAATAACATTCGCCTCTGGGACCAGCAGCCTCTGCTCGACACTTTCTCTCAGATTCAAGAGATTCGCACCTACTACGATTTTCATTCGGTAGACAACGACCGCTACCGGATCAATGGCGAGATGCAGCAGGTTATGCTCTCAGCGCGTGAGTTGTCGGCTGCGAGTCTGCCCAATCGCAACTGGATCAACGAGCGATTGACCTTCACGCACGGCTTCGGCCTGACACTTGGTCCGGTCAATCAGGTGACGGCAGAAGGTCTGCCGGTCCTTTTCGTCAAAGATATTCCACCGGCTTCGTCGGTTCCTTCGCTCAAAGTTGACCGCCCCGAAATCTACTTCGGCGAGGTCGAAAGCGATCACGTCTACGTCAAGACTAAAGCCAAAGAATTCAACTACCCTGCGGGCGAGGAGAATGTTTTCGCCAACTACGCGGGCGAGGATGGTGTGGCAATCGGCTCGATGTGGAGGCAATTGCTGTTTGCCACCAGGTTTGGTGATATGAAGCTGCTGCTTTCGGATGACCTGACGGCGGAGAGCCGCGTGCTGTTTTACCGCAACATCCGGGAGCGGCTCGCTCGGGTGGCTCCATTCCTGCGCTTCGATGACGATCCGTACCTGGTGATCTCCGAGGGCCGGCTATTCTGGATTGTCGACGCCTACACGGTGAGCGATCGCTATCCATACTCGCAGCCGGTGAGCGGGGGAATCAATTACATCCGCAACTCGGCCAAGGCCGTTGTCGACGCTTACAACGGTCAGGTGTGGCTCTACGTCGCCGACGAGCGCGACCCGCTGATTCAGACCTACTCGCGCATCTTCCCCGACATCCTGCGCCCGCTGGCTGAAATGCCAGCCGATTTGCGCGCGCATCTGCGTTATCCGGAGGACATCTTCAAGATTCAGACGGCGGTCTACTCGACATATCACATGGACCAGCCCCAGGTCTTCTACAACAAGGAAGACCAGTGGGCGGTCACTTCGATGGCCGAGTCAAAGCCCGGAACTGAGGCGCAGGTAATGGAGCCTTACTACACGATCATGAAGCTGCCTGGCGAGCAGACCGAGGAATTCATTCTCATGCTGCCGTTCACACCCAAGCGCAAGGACAACCTCGCGGCTTGGATGGTGGCGCGCTCCGACGACGAGAATTATGGCCGCCTAATCGTCTACCGTTTCCCTAAACAGAAACTGGTCTTCGGCCCCAAGCAAGTCGTGGCGCGCATCAATCAGGACGCCGAGATTTCGCGCCAGCTCACGCTCTGGAACCAGCGCGGCTCGCAAGTTATCTTCGGCCCAATTATGGTGATTCCCATCGAGGAGTCGCTGATCTATGTTCAGCCGCTCTACCTGCGCGCAGAGACCGGCAAGATTCCCGAGCTCCGGCGGGTGATTGTGGTCGCCGAAAATCGAATTGCGATGGAACCGACGCTTGAGGCCAGCTTGGGGCAGATCTTCGGGAGCGCGCCATCATCTACGAAACCATCTGCGATGGCTGCCACCGAAAAGTCTCCAGCGCAGGCGTCGCGACCGGACGAACCGACCGCGACCACACAGCCGACAGCGGACGCCCGGAGCCTGTCTGCGCAAGCCAGACAGCACTACGACCGAGCGATGCAGGCGCAGCGCGAAGGTGACTGGACGCGCTATGGCGAGGAGATCAAACGGCTCGGTGGTGTGATTGAACAGATGTCGAAGCAGAAGTAATTCCAACAGACATGCTGGATCAGCAGTTCGGCAATTTGAAACTTCAACTGATTACGTAATTGTAAGGAGAAAAGTAGAAATGGAATTGAAAGAACTGCAACAAGACATTCGCACGCTGGCCACGTTGGAAGAGACCTCATCTCAGGTGATCAGTTGTTACCTCAACCTGGAAGATGGCACAGCGGGATACCGTAATGCGCTGGACGAGCGCGCGGGGATACTGAGAAAAAGCTATTCGGGAGAAGAGCGGAAGGACTTCGAGGCCGCACTCGGTCGCATCGAGGAGTTCATTCAGACCGGCCTGCTTCCTGACGTTAAGGGAGCGGCGATTTTTGCCCGTGGCGGTAGGCAGCCCTTCTTCTTGCCGCTGCAATTCCGTGTGCCATTGCCCAATTGGCTGGTAGTCAACTCCATCCCGAACATTTACCACCTGGTCGAACTGAAAGACACCTACCACCGCTTTGTGGTCATGATCTCGACCGAGGAGAGTGCGCGCATTGTCGCGGTCAACCTGGGTGAGGTGACTGAGGAGTTATGGAAAGAGCGCCCGGAACTGCGCAAACGCGTGGGCCGCGGATGGACCAAGGAGCATTATCAAAACCATCGCCGGAATCGTACCGATCAGTTCATCAAGGAGAAGATTCAGGTTCTTGAGCAACTGATGTCGGCTGGCAGGTACGCGCACCTGATCCTGGCCGGCAATCCACGGATCACGGCGCGCGTGCGGAACGCCTTGCCCAAGCCCTTGGCTGCCAGGCTGGTTGATACGATCGTCGCCTCCGGCAGTGACCGCATCTCGGATGTAGTGGCCGCGACCATCTCTTCTTTCGTCGAGCAGGAAGAAAGGGAATCACAGGCGGTGGTCGAGCGGCTCTGGGAGGAGATGCACACCGATGGGCTGGCTGTCGTTGGCATTCGCGAAACCCTGCAGGCTTTGCAGCGGTCACAGGTGGACGTGCTCGTGATGGCCAAAGCATACGAGTCTGAGCCGGGCTGGTCTTGCGCGGCCTGTGGCGCGGCTGGGATGGGTGATTGGAAACGCAAGGTCTGTTCTGAATGTGGCGAACAACAGCTCCGGGACGCCGACATCAAAGAAGAGATGGTGCGGATGGCCGAAAGAAATGGATGCCATGTGGAGATCGTCAACCACAGCGATGTCTTGATGCAGATTGGCGGAGTGGGTGCCCTGCTGCGCTACCTGGCTCCAGGACAGTATCTGTGGGAGCTGCATGATCAAGCAATCAAACAAGCGCGGGCATACGGACAGTTGTAGGGAATGGCCAAACCGTGCGCATGGCAGTCGAAAAAGCGGGGCCACTGGATTATTTAAGGAGGTCAAGTATCCATGAAAAGAGTAGTGACCATCGCCGGGCTTTTGCTGGTTGTGTTTTCGCTGCTGGCGTCGTCGTTTGTCTTCTAGAGGTTTGACGAGTGTTGAGACTAATGCAGAATGCAGCAGGCTTCTTGATGATAGCGCTGGGCTTGATCGGGCTGGTACTGCCGATCATGCCTACCATCCCGTTCTTACTGGCGGGGGTGGCTCTGTTGGGTCGGGACCACCCCGTAGTCCGCCCATTCATAGAGCGTCTGGACCGATGGCGCAAATCGATATGATGGAAGCGAGAAGAAGAGAAACTACATACTCGCGATAAACATACTGCTGGTGGGGCTTCCAATAGGGATCAACTACTGGCTGTTTCATCGCAAGCCGAAGGCGACGAGAGAAGTGTCGAGTAACCTTGGAAACGCGGCGGAGCCGAGCCAACGCAGAGGGGCAGGACGGCGATCGTAGCTGATTGGGGCCGAGCCTGAATGAACTCATTCCAGTTGCACGAGTGTCAGAGTAAGAGGCTGGTGACATAGACGCGATGTTACTCGATGCCGACCATCCATCTAACTGGGTATCGGCTCTGCGCCGCTTGACAACTAACGCGTAGCTCGGAGCAGGCGGCGGGCTCTGCATTTTGTTTGATAAGAGAAAGGAGATTCAAGATGAAAGTTCAAGATATTATGACAACCAGCGTCAGGTTCTGCGATCCCTGCACGAACCTAGCCGAAGTGGCGAGGATCATGTGGGATAACGACTGCGGTGCGGTCCCTGTGGTTGATCGCGATGGGAAATTAATCGGCATTATTACGGACCGCGATATCTGCATCGCTGTGGGAACGAACCACCGGGCTGCTTCGGATATAGCGGCCGGTGACGTCATATCCGGTCAACTTTATGCCTGCACCCCGGAGGATGGCATCACCGCTGCGCTCGAAGCCATGACGCTCATGAAGGTGCGGCGTCTCCCGGTCATCGATAGTGATGGAGCGCTCCAGGGCATCCTGTCGATCAACGATCTCGTGCTCCATGCTGAAAAGGGCAAGCGGAAAGAAGGTTACAGGAACCACTTATGAGGACGTTGTGGATACGCTGAAGGCAATTTGCGAGCACCGCATTCTTGAGCCGCAGGAAGAGCAGGGAAAGGCTCGGCCCGCTGGGGCCTAGAGAGATCAGGCTGGAACGATAAGCCCAAGGGGGCAGGGTTATCGCCCCGATTTTGCTGACCCTTCTATCACTTGGTTCGAGAGAAAAGGCTGAGTTGAGTGGGTAGTACATTCTGTTCAGCCTTTTCAGAAATCCGCCGCTTAGCTGTTTGAGCCAGGAGACAAAGAAGAAACGAATAATGAAGATCAATCTTTTCCCGTTTGCGGAGTACTGGTGGTTCTATGCTGCATTTACAGGTTTCGTGCTCCTGTTACTCGCTATCGATTTAGGCGTGTTTCACCGCAAGGCGCACGCCGTATCTTTCCGCGAAGCGGCCATCTGGACCGTCGTCTGGATCTCTTTGGCGCTTGGCTTCAACTTCCTGCTCTACCAGTATGCGCTGTGGAAGTTTCCACAAGATCCGCGCCTGCTTGCGATTCCGGGATTTGACCCGGCGGCTGCGGCCCAGGTCGTGAGCCTTGAATTCTTGGCTGGCTACATCGTCGAGAAGTCTCTCTCGGTGGACAATATATTTGTCTTCGTCGTCATCTTCAGCTACTTCGCCATACCTGCAATGTATCAGCACCGCGTGCTTTTCTATGGCATCATGGGCGCTCTTATCTTCAGGGCGATCTTCATCGCGATGGGATCGGTCCTGATGCAGTACCACTGGGTCATCCTCATCTTCGGCGCATTTCTGATCATCACAGGTATCAAGATGATGTTTGCGCCAGAAAAAAAACTTGACCCCAACAAGAACCCGTTGATCCGCCTGTTTCGAAAGCTTGTTCCAGTTACACAGGAGCTGCACGGGCAGCGCTTCTTTGTTAAAGAAAAGGGAATGGTATATGCCACCCCTCTTTTCATCACGCTCCTTTTCGTGGAAATCTCGGATGTCATCTTCGCGGTGGACTCCGTACCGGCGATCTTCGCATTGACTTCTGAGCCTATGATTGTTTTCAGCTCTAATATTTTTGCGATACTGGGCCTGCGCGCCATGTACTTCATGCTTGCCGGCGCTGTAGACAAGTTCTACCTGCTGAAGTATGGGCTTGCGGTAGTCCTGATCTTCGTCGGGCTCAAGATGGTATGGCTGAACGACCTGTACGGCGGCAAATTCCCAATCAGCCTATCGCTCGGGATCATTGGCGGCGTCATTGCCCTGTCCGTAGCCCTCTCGCTGCTTTTCACAAAAGATCAGCGAGAAAGCGAGAATGGAGGACAATCCTGATGGGAAAAAGACGACGACCAAAGCCAACTCGTCTTACAGGGAAATTCTCCAGATCCGCGTCCGTCTTAGACTCTTACAAAATCAGATAATCCGCCGCCTGGGCCTTCGAGAAGAACTCTATCAAGCCAGCATCTCCGGCTATCAAATTGGTACGCGTGAGCCGCCGCTGCCCATCCTCTTGAAGTACGCGGAGATCGCAGGCGTGTATGGACGTGCTCATTAATGACAAGTTGGATCTGCCTAAGAAGCTGCCGAGCGTTCCAGATCACAAGGAGTCCGCTCGCGCGTCCGCTTCTCGGGCACGACAAAAGCGGTAATTGACCGAACACACAACTCCTTGAATCAGGGGTACTGTCAAGTTAAACCGGATGAAAGTAAAAGAAGCCGCTTCTCCTTAATACGTTGGCCATCGGATCGTCTTCTTTAACCTAGCCACCGGAACGCAGCTCAACTCTCTCCAAGCGGCAAATCTTGACTTCATCACTTCTTGATAACCCGCGACTCGATACAAGTGGCCTCCCGGCCGAAAATATGAGGCGCAGATCCGAATGTGAAGATAAATTTCGGCTGTGCTTTCAACGGATGCATACTCGACGCCGACGGTAGGAGTTCTGCGGCAGTTGCTCCTTTCCCGTTCCCGGGACTGCGAGAGTTCTCGATGGTTATGAGAGTCGGCACGCAGGTCGTACAGGGCGGAACTAATGTCACATTCACTACCAGTCAAGCCGGGCCTCTGGAAATATGCGTGAACGACAGCGACCTGTTTAATAATACCGGGGCGTGGGGACTGAATATTGAGGTCGATGAGTCTGGAGCACCGTAATTTAATCAAAGCGGGCAATGGAGCACAGGCCACTCATTTGGGTGGCCTCTTCTTTTTGATGAAACCCGTTTATTGGGCCCTCCTTGACACTCAAGAAGGGCGACTGTTACATTACGCGGTCTTTTTCCACTTCTTGATTTTACCTAGTGTTTACTATAAGGAGTCTACTTGAGTACTGAATCAGGTTACTTGTTTACGTCGGAGTCCGTCACCGAAGGCCACCCCGACAAAATTGCGGATCAAATCTCAGATGCAGTGCTGGATGCGGCCTTGACACAAGATCCAACTGCTCGCGTCGCCTGCGAGACTTTGGTCACCACTGGCCTGGTCGTCATTGCCGGTGAAATAACCACCAACGCGCGCATCGATTACACCAAAGTCGCACGGGAAACCATCCGCGACATCGGTTACACCCGGGCCAAGTATGGCTTTGACTGTGACACGTGCAGCGTTCTCTCCGCTTTGGATCGCCAGTCGCCGGATATCGCGATGGGCGTGGATACCGGAGGCGCGGGAGACCAGGGTTTGATGTTCGGCTTTGCCTGCACTGAAACTCCGGAGCTGATGCCGCTGCCGATTCAGTTGGCACACCTGTTGGCGCGCCGGCTGTCTGAAGCCCGCAAGGAAGGAGCGCTTCCCTACCTAAGGCCCGACGGCAAGTCACAGGTCACGATCGAGTATCGCGATGGCCGGCCTTTTCGCGCGTCGGCGATCGTGATTTCTTCGCAGCACGATCACAACGTGACCAACGAACAACTGCGCGCCGAAATCGAAGAGCAAGTTATTCGTAAGACTGTCTCCTCCGAACTGCTTGATAAGGACACGAAGCTCCACATTAATCCGACGGGCCGGTTTGTCACAGGCGGGCCGCAAGGCGACGCCGGCCTGACTGGACGTAAGATTATTGTCGATACTTACGGCGGCTATGCGCCGCACGGTGGTGGGGCCTTCTCCGGCAAGGATCCCACGAAGGTTGACCGCTCCGCTGCTTACATGGCGCGCTACGTTGCCAAGAATATTGTGGCCGCCGGGCTTGCAGATCGTTGCCTCGTCCAACTCGCTTACGCGATCGGCGTTGCTGATCCGGTCTCAGTCATGGTTGATACCAAAGGCACCAGCCGCATAACTGAAAATGCGCTGGCTCAGCTAGTGCGGGAAAACTTTGAATTGACGCCACGCGGAATTATTGAGGAGCTCAATCTGCGTCGTCCCATCTATAGGGCGACTGCTTCCTACGGCCACTTTGGCCGCGAGGAGAGCGACTTCACCTGGGAGAAAACCGACAAGGCCGAAGCGCTTCGCAATGCCGCGGGAGTTTAGCGCGCCCGGGAGATTTCAGTAGTCTCGAATCAAATAATTCATAAACGGACAGCAAAGGATAATTACGTAATGAGTGCAACACGCTCGCTTGATTTTGACGTGAAAGACATTGGCCTGGCCAAACTGGGCAAGCAACGAATTGATTGGGCCGAACGGGAAATGCCCGTGTTGAGGTTGATTCGTGAGCGCTTCAATGAAGAGAAGCCGCTTCAGGGAGTCAGGCTGGTTGCCTGTGCTCACATAACAACTGAAACCGCGAACCTCGCACGAGCGCTGCAAGCTGGCGGCGCCGAAGCGGTGCTTATCGCTTCCAATCCCCTTTCCACTCAGGATGATGTGGCAGCATCGCTCGTCTCCGATTGGGGCATACCAGTCTATGCAATCAAAGGCGAGTCAACCGAGACCTACAATCGTCACGTGCGCGCCGCACTCGATTTCCATCCGGACATTATTATTGACGACGGCTCTGACGTAGTTGCCACGCTCATCAAGGAACGCGGCGATCAGGTTAAAGAGCTGGTCGGCTCTACCGAGGAAACCACTACCGGGATCCAGCGTCTCAAGGCAATGGAAATTGCTGGAGTGTTAACTTTCCCAACAATTGCAGTCAACGACGCTCAAACCAAACACTTCTTTGATAATCGTTACGGTACGGGTCAGTCCACGCTTGACGGAATCATACGCGCCACCAATATTCTCCTCGCCGGCAGGAACATTGTAGTTGTCGGCTACGGTTGGTGTGGCAAGGGCGTCGCACTCCGAGCGCGGGGCATGGGCGCGAACGTCATCGTCACCGAAGTCGATGCGATCAAAGCTGTCGAGGCAGTGATGGACGGTTTCCGCGTGATGCCAATTGCCGCGGCTGCGTCGTTGGGAGATATCTTTATTACGGTAACCGGTAACCGTCACGTGATCGACGGTGAGCACTTCGCACAAATGAAAGATGGCGCGCTCGTTTGTAACAGTGGTCACTTTGATCTCGAACTCAATCTGGTTGCTCTCCGCGAAATGTCTGCGGATGTAGTAAGTGTCAGACCATTTGTTGAAGAGTACAAGATCAAAGCTTCCGGAAATCGAGTCATGGTTCTGGGTGAGGGTCGGCTGATTAACTTAACTGCGGCTGAAGGTCATCCGGCGAGCGTGATGGACATGAGTTTTGCCAACCAGGCGCTTTCAGTTGAGTATCTGGTAAAGAACAAAGGCGAACTGAAGCCCGGCGTCCACCTCCTCCCGCAGGAAGTAGATACTGAGATAGCCAGCCTCAAGCTGCGAGCCCTGGGTCTGGCCATCGACACGCTGACAGCAGAACAGCTCGAATACATTTCCAGTTGGGAAACCGGAACCTAAGCAGGCAACAGACGGCAGGGGCAGGAGGCAGGAAGTCGAGAGGCTCCCTGCCTCTTGTTGTCTCCGCCAGGCAGTCGATTACGTGCGCACTCGCGAAAGAAAATAGGTTCCGGCAGCGGCGAATATTACCGGTGGCGCCCACGCCGCCACTTCGGGGGGCAACAATCCATGATTGCCGAGTTGCTGGAACCCGCCGCCAACTCCCCAGTAAGCGACACTCACTGCAACTGCGACACACAGCGCCACGATCGCCCCACGTCGCCCGAACGCCAGCGCCAATGGCATGCCGATAAACGCCATTACTAAGACGCTGAACGGATTGACGTATTTGCGTTGCAGCGCAAGTGCGAGTGCAGAGACGTCGACGCCTCGCTGTCTAGCTGCTTTCAGGTAGCTGGCCAACGCCAACACGCTTAGCTGTGAAGGCTTATCAACAGTCGGTCGAAAAACTTGTGGCGGGTCCACACCGGCTATCAATGTTTCTGTCTCGTTTTGTCTCTCCACCGCCATTCCGAGCAAGTTTACCGTCTCGGCGTCTTTGATTAGTAATTGATTACTGGCAGTCCAGAGACCGAGTTTGCCGGTCGTCACCCGTTGCAGATGTACAGCCTCATCATCCAGTTCGTAAATCGCCGGCTCACTCAAGACTCCTGCTTGCTCATCAAACTCGTACGAATACAACCGCCTGTTCTCAACTGATGCCAACCACTGCCGCCCAGCGCCGGTAATCGCGCGCGGCTGCCCGCCTCTGATTCGCGCTCGCAGTGCTTCCTGTCTAACGTTTGCTGGGGGCATCAAGTGTTCCTGAACCAACCAGGTGGCGCCGCCGGCCGCCACCGCAAATAGCAACCCCGGCATCATGAGCCGGTAAACGCTCTGCCCTGACGCCCACCAGGCGATCGCTTCATTCGTGCGGGCGAGCAGGGCGTAGGTGATGAGTACCGTGATGAGCATCGTGGCGGGAAAAAGCTCTACTGCTACCAGAGGCAGAAGGAAAAGAAGATATTTCCCGACTATCGCCGCGGGCACATGGTTGCTTCCAATAAAGCGCCAAAGCTCAAACAGCGTGAAGATCATGAAAATGGAAACTAAGGAAACGAAGCCCACCAGAAAGCTTGTCGTCAGCGTCCGGAAGAGACTGGTATCAAGCAAACTCGGAAATCCTGAGCGTCCCGCACCCAGAGTGTGCGCCGGAGCTGGTGGCTTGTATTGATCGCCCTTGGCGTCTCTCTTCTTCAATAGTCTCCTCGGGAAGGTGAGTTTTGGGATACGGTCGAAACGCAAAAGCACCAGGCTCAACACCAGCATTACGCTGGTCGCCATCCATTCACCCGTAATCGCCGAGACAGCGTTATTTCTGGCAAGAGACTCGCCGAACAAAGCGATGAGGTAGTAGATAACCACGACGGCGATTGACAGCAGGATACCGGCCCCGCGGCCTCCGCGTCTCACGCGCATTCCTAGCAGGCCACCGACCAGCGCAAAAACAAGCGGCGCCGCCGAAAGCGCCAGGCGGCGGTTGAGCGTGCGCTCCGCTTCCCTTCTTTGGTCGATAGAACCGGAGTGAAGCTGTTGCCTCAGTTCGTTCCAGTTCAGCTCTTCCGTCTGTAGATCTTTTTGGCTGAAGCTTTCGAGCAATGCCGCTCGGCCGGTGTTAATGGTTATGCGCAGCTGGTCCAAACGCTCAACTACGTAATCGCGCTGGCCGTCCTCAGGCGGAATCTTCATCGCCACCGCGTCGCTCAACACCAGCTCTGATCGGTCGTTCGATGAGTCGATTCTTCCGGAACGGGCCGTCACCACTCTGGTCGAGCCGTCGGCTAGTTGAGCGTAGATGAACACTCGTCCCCACGAGCCCTGGCTCTTGTCGCCGTCCCGCACATAAATGACGTAACCGGGAATATCAGTATTGAATGTTCGCGGCTCCACGGGCGAATCTAGTTTTCGCAGTGCACCCTGCAAAGCAACACGGCGAAGATCGCGGGCGGCCTCAGGTGCTTCTTTAAGCTGCAGGAAAGTAGTTGCCACGGTTGCAACCAGGCCCATGAGCAACGCCGGCCACAGCAGGCTCCAGGTGCCAACGCCAGCGGCGCGAATGGCGATGATTTCGCTGTCGCTCCCCATGCGCGCCACGCCAATCACGATGCCGGCGAGAACGGCTACGGGTAAGGTGAGAATTAAGACGCTGGGCAAAAGAGCAGCAGCTATCTCGCCGGCAAGCGAGAGTGGAAGATCCGTGTAGATTGCCAACTCGGCAAAACGACCTGTTTGCTGCGTGAAGAGGATGGCGGTCAAGAGCACCAGCGAAAGCAGCACGTAAGGCAGCGCCCCCTTAATTACGTACCTTGCTATTAGCTTCCTGCCGCTCAACATTAAATGTAAGTTCTAAACAGTAGGTTAGTGGAGCCGCGGCTCATTGAAAAGTCGATCGCAGTCGCGGTTGTCTTTCAAGCACGCGGCCGATGAGCCGATGGGTAAGTTCAGCCATTTCGCGATGAATGCTCTCCGGTATCGATCGCGACTCCTGCGCGAATACAAAGGGCGCCAGTCGCTGGGTGGCGCGTAGTTGGGTTTGAAGTTTTATCGACAGAGCGCTACCGGTGCCCCGGCTGCAACCGCGGCAGCGAAAGACCAGATCCGTGTTCACGAAAGTCGCTTCCTGCTGGTCGAATGCCCGATGACACTCGCCGCAACGCCGAATATCGGGAAGATATCCTTCAAGTCTTAGTAACCAGATTTCGAAGTATCGCAAAATCACTTGTAAATCAGGCTGCGATTCGCAGATCGCATCGAGACAGGCTTTCACCATGCGATAGAGCCGCTCATTAGGTTCGTAGGGAGGCGAAAACTCAATTACCAGGTCGCCCATGTACGCAAGTCCGGTAAGTGTCTCCGCCTGGCCGGACAGATCGAAATGTGACTTGACGATCTCGGCGTGATTTAGGGATACAAGTTCCTGGTTCTCTTTTTGGTAGTAGGTGATCTTTGCAAGTGTGAAAGGTTCAAGCGCCGCACCGAATCTACTCTTGAGCTTGCGGCAGCCCTTGGCAACGGCGCGAATGAGCCCGGCGGTATGCGTCAAACAGACAACGATCTTGTCAGCTTCACCAAAGTTATAGGTGCGCAGGACAAGCGCTTCAGTTTCAACAATTGCCATTGAACCCTCTAATGCCCAGTCCCTTAACCATGCGAAAGCCTAAAAAGGAAAAAAGTAGAGTATCCATGCGAGCACCAGGCCAATCAACATGAACTCAGCGAATACCTTAAGGCCATAGATGACCCGGTCGCGGTTTGAATCCTTGGCAACCGTTCCGAAGACTATCCCGGCTAAAGCTGCGAAGGCGGTCATGACTAGCAAATGCCTCATGATTTCCTCCCGGCGGCGATATCAAATGCGTCAAGCATAGCAAGGTAATTGAGCAAGCCCGCAACGAGAAGCAACGTCCAGCCATACTCGAAAGTTGGCAGTGCCGCCTGGTGCGGTTCATGTGAAAAGCCAAATCCCAGCATCCAGCAAACGATATAAAGCAGGCCGGTGCCAAGGTCGCCTACCATTGGGGGGATTTGCAGTAGCGAGGCGAGGCCTTGCTCGGAGCCTGAGAACTTGAAGAGATAGCCACCCATTAGGATTCCGGAGACAAAACAAAGCCAAACTGCACCACCCAGAAAGAGTGCCCGCCACCATCTTCCCTGAAGTAGATGTCCCAGACCGGGAACCAACCAACCCGCAGCTCCGATCAGCCAAGCCCTTGCTGGAGCCTTTTCAATTTCTCTTCGTTTGTCATCAACTGTAGTCAAATCAACCTCCGTAATTCGTCGATAATGTTGTGCGACGTGCCGCCCAGCCGCTGCTCGGTCTTAAAGCTTTGCCTCAACCAGCATTTCTAAAAGTTACCAAAACTTAACTTCAGACATTAACGGTCGGCGCCACGACCTCTGAACATTCACCTTAACAAATGCTAGTAAAGAAGGTAACGCTCACGCACTTTCATGAAGTCGTTGAATGCGGCGGCCCAACTCCGCTGAATTTCCTCGATTGCAGTTTCCTGTTGAAACGCTTCTCTAATACTTGAAGTCCCCGCTATCACGTCGAAAGGATTTCGATCATAGACGTATTCATACGGCGGCTCCTTCCAACGAAACTCGGAACGGTAAAGGTCGTAAGCAGCCTTTACCATCGCTACTCCGGTAATGACCGGTTCAAACTCAATCCGACTGGTAACGTGAAGCTGCACGCCACCGCAGCTTACTCCCGCATGCTTTTGGAAAGTAGGGCGGAAGATGCAGCTGCGAAAGAAAACGCCGGGCAAATCCATTTCGTTCAGGGTTCGCGCGTATTCTTGCGGGTTGATATACGGAGCGCCTATTAGCTCAAATGGCCGCGTCGTTCCTCTTCCCTCCGAGAGTTGCGTGCCCTCGAAATGGACCGTCCCGGGAAATACAGTAGCTGAATCAAGCGTGGGCATGTTCGGCGAAGGCAAAACCCAGGGCGCGTCGGTTTCGTCGAGCCAGTGGCTGCGTTCCCACCCTTCCATCTTCACCACTTCCAAGTCGCAGTCAATGCCAAAATGTTCACTAAACATCCGCGCAAGTTCACCCAGCGTCATTCCGTGCCTGGTCGGAATCGCATACAAGCCAACAAAAGAAGCTTGCTCAGGCTGCAGAACATTTCCTGCCACCTGAAGGCCGTTGATAGGGTTTGGACGGTCGCAGACAATTAACTTCTTGCCAAACTTACGCGCAGCCAACATGCAATTCGCCATGGTATAGGCAAAGGTATAGATGCGGCAGCCTACGTCCTGCATATCAAAGACCAGGACATCGAGGTTCTTCAGCATTGCCTCCGTGGGTTCACGAGTCTCGCTGTAGAGAGAATGAATGGGCAACCCCGTCTCTCGATCGACTGTGTGCTCAGTCTCAATCATGTTGTCCTGAACATCCCCTCGGATTCCATGCTGCGGACCGAATAGGGCTCGAAGGTTGACGCGCGTGTGTTCATGAAGCAGGTCGGCGGCGTGGTGGAGCTGGTGATTTACAGAGGCCTGGTTACAAATCAACCCGACGCTAGCGCCCTGCAAAAGCGTGGACTGCTCTTCAAGTAATCTCTCAAGACCGAGTTTGATGTGTGTTCGACTCATAAGATGATCCGATAAACTCAAGAAGTTCAGAGTTCAACCTTTAGGTCGCCGGTTCGAAAGACACAAGCTAAAGCTCGAACTCTGAACTACAAGCCTTTAATGTAAAACCTCAGCTTTAGCCGCAGAGAACTGAACCACCATTTACGTTTAGTATTTCCCCGGTGATATGCCGGGACCAATCGCTACATAAGAAGACTACGGGCGCGGCGATGTCTTCGGGCCCGGCAATCTTCCGAAGTGGAATCGTGCTGGCGATCTCCTCTCGCCGTTTCGAGTCGCCAAGCGCTTCCTCAGTCATCTCGGTCTCGACCCAGCCCGGCGCCACGGCGTTAACGTTGATTTCCCATCCACCCAGTTCCTCAGCCAGTGATTTGGTGAAGGCGATCTGCGCCCCTTTGGAGGCGGCATAGTTCGAATAATTTGCCTCGCCGCGCTGCCCCGCTGTGGAGGTCAGGATAACGATCTTCCCCGATCGCTGTCTTTTCATTTGCGAAACCACCGCCCGGCATACGGTCCACGTGCCCTTAAGGTTTATGTCGATAGTCCGGTCCCAAAGCTCCTCCGACATTTCCTCAAGCGGAGCACCGTCCCAAATGCCGGCATTGCAGACAAGGATATCGATGCGTTGGAAGTGGGCGATGGCGGTATCAATGAGTTGCTGTGCCTGAAGTGGACTGGCAACGTCTGCGCGAAACGAAATCGCCTCCACTCCCCTTCCTCGCGCTGCGTTTACCGTAGCTTCAGCCGCTTCCTGGTCTTTGACGTAGTTCACAACAACATGCGCGCCTAACTCTGAAAGCAGCTCAACTATGGCCCTGCCGATGCCGCGCGAGCCGCCGGTTACTACTGCCACGCGGCCGCGCAGTTGCAAATCATTTAGATGCACTCGAACTCTTCTCTCTCGTCCAGATTACGTTCGTGGCCTCTTCTTCCATCCCAGAAGCAGCCGCTGCTTCAGTTGCCGGAGCCCGCCTGTCAACGACGTACGCCTTAGTTGCCGCGATGAAGCGCTCGAACAGGGCCTGTGATAGACGGTCTTCCTTCCAGCCCAACTCCGGGTGCCACTGCACACCCAAAGCAAATCGTTCCGGTCGAGAATCCTCTACCGCTTCTATCAATCCATCAAACGTCCACGCGGTGGCGATCAAGTCTCTGCCTACCTTCTCCACCGCTTGATGGTGGTGGCTGTTGACCAGCACTTGCTCGTCTGACGCCAGTGATAACAGAAGACTCGGTTTGGCTAGCTTGATCCCGTGCGAGGGACGATCGCGTGGCACACCCTGCTGATGGTTGATTGCTTTCGGCAGTTGGGAAGGTATGTCCTGTATCAGGGTGCCGCCGCGGGAGACGTTGAGCGCTTGCATGCCGAAGCAGATGGCAAACAGAGGCAAGCGACGCTTCTCAATTTCGTCGAGTACCAGCAAATCTGTTTCGTCTTTGACCGGATGGACGCTTCCCAAATTCGGATGTGGTTCTGTGCCGTATCGCAAGGGGTCGATATCAGAATCACTGCCGGGGAGCAACACTCCGTCAAGATCGTCCATTACTGCCGCTACGTAATCTGGCTTTGGAATAAGACTGATGTGAACCGGCGCACCACCGGCCGCTTCGATCGCCTCGCTGTAGCAGCGCGAAAGGTAGAAACGATCAGTCTCCAATTCGAGGCGCATTGTTATGCCGATGCGTGGCCGATTCCCGCCCATTAATCCGGAGTCTCCAATTCACTCTGCGTTTTGTAGTTCATCCCTAATGCTATCGCCGCTATCATAGCCTAAGACTGGTGCCCCAATCTCATGTCGGGTCCGGCCGGGCGCATAGAGTGCGGCTGTTTAAGCAAGCGGGCTCAGGAAGCCGCGCTTGACTTGCCTTCAAGCGAATTCCTATAGTGGCCTTTGCCAAAAATGCCACGAGGAACTCCAATCATTCGCAGCACCACTGTGCTGCTCGTCCGTAAAGAAGGACACGTCGCGCTCGCTGGTGACGGCCAGGTTACTTTGGGCGAAACCATTATGAAGGCCAACGCCCGGAAGGTTCGCCGCCTTTATAACGATAGTATACTTGCGGGCTTTGCCGGTGCCACTGCCGACGCTTTTTCTCTCCTGACCCGATTCGAAAGTAAGCTGGAACAGTATCATGGAAATCTGGAGCGCGCCGCCATCGAGCTCAGCAAAGAATGGCGCACCGATAAGATCCTTCGCCATCTGGAAGCTCTGCTCGTGGTTGCCGACAGCAAGAGCTCTTTTCTGTTGTCAGGTAATGGAGACGTGATCGCGCCGGATGATGGTGTGCTGGCAATCGGATCGGGCGGCTCTTATGCGTTGGCCGCGGCGCGGGCGCTGATGCAGCACACGGAATTGTCGGCGCGCGATGTAGCGGTCAAAGCTTTACAGATCGCCGCCGACATCTGTATCTACTCGAACCAGAATATCATTGTTGAAGAACTGTGATTACGGCGCTACAAATTGCAACTCAGTGAAGTAGGATTTTCAATTCAAGATGGTTATTTATCTAGAAGGCGAAGTGGACGAAGAAATTAAGCTCGACGATATGACACCGCGTCAGATTGTCACTGAGCTTGATAAGCACGTGGTGGGACAACGCAACGCGAAGCGCGCAGTTGCGATTGCTTTGCGCAATCGTATTCGCCGTCAAAAGCTTCCTCCCGAGATGGCTGAAGACGTAATGCCAAAGAACATGATCATGATCGGGTCCACTGGCGTTGGCAAAACCGAGATCGCTCGACGCCTGGCGCGCATGTCTAATTCCCCTTTCCTAAAGGTCGAAGCGTCCAAGTTTACCGAAGTAGGCTACGTAGGCCGCGACGTGGAAAGCATGATTCGCGATTTGACGGAACTTTCAGTGGACATGACGCGGCAAGAAAAAATTGACGAGATTGCGGAAAAAGCGGAATTGAATGTAGAGGAAAGAATTCTAGATCTGCTACTGCCGCCGCCACGCTCCACCTCGAGCCTCTACGACTTCGAAGCGACCGCGAATGAAGAAGCCGGGTCCGAAGCTGCTCCCGACGCGACTGCGAACGCCAGCACTCAGGATCAATTTCAGCGCACGCGCGAGAAGCTGCGCACGCAACTGCGCAGTGGGAAACTTGATAGTCGACTGGTTGAAATTGAGATTCGCGAAAGAAACTTCCCTGTGATCGAGCTGGCCGGGCCGCAGGGCGTCGAAGAGATGGGCATCAACATGAAGGACATGTTGGGTAATCTTTTCCAGGGCCGTACCAAGCAAAGAAAGATGACGGTGGACGAGGCAATCGAGCACCTGATGCAGGAAGAAGAGGAACGGCTGATTGATATGGATCAAGTGGCGCGCGCCGCGATCGAGCGTGTCGAAGTTTCCGGCATCATTTTTCTGGACGAAATCGACAAGATCGCAGGCCGTGAATCAGGTCATGGACCGGATGTTTCGCGCGAAGGTGTGCAGCGAGACATATTGCCGATTGTTGAAGGCACGACCGTCAACTCGCGCTACGGCATGGTGCGCACGGATCACATTCTTTTTATCGCCGCCGGTGCGTTTCATGTTTCAAAACCTTCAGATTTGATTCCTGAGTTGCAGGGACGCTTCCCGATTCGCGTCGAACTCGAATCGCTGACCGTCGACGACTTCAAGCGTATTCTTACCGAACCGAAAAACGCCTTAATCAAACAGTATCAGGCAATGATGGCCACCGAAGACGTGATAATCGACTTCACGGACGAGGCCATCGCCTCGATCGCGAATTTTGCGTTCAAGGTAAATGAGCACACGGAGAATATCGGCGCCCGCAGATTACAAACCATCATGGAGAAGCTGCTTGAAGAGATCAGTTTTGAAGGACCCGACTTAGAACCGAAGAACCAACGCATTGACGCCGCTTACGTCGAGGCGACGCTTGCAGACATTGTCAAGGACCAGGACCTCAGCCGGTACATTCTGTGAAACCAACCATTCGCCTCGTCGCGCAGCTTAATTTCACTCCTCGTTTTCGAGTTGGAGTTTGCTCGTCTGCAACTAAGTGTTCGCGCCGGCCGCAGTTGATAGCAGTAGCACTGCTTCTGCCTGCGGCGCTTCTATTTGCAAACTGCGGGAAGCGGCGGCCACCGCTGCCACCGGTGGAGCGAGTGCAACAGCGCACGGAGCTGCTCTCCGGAGTGCAACGAGGAAATCAAGTCATCCTTAGCTGGCCCGCCCCGCTGCGCAATGCTTCGGATGTAAGTGTACAGAGCATTCGGCGGATTGACGTTTACCGGCTGGCCGAAAAGCCGCGCGCGCCGCTGGGCTTAACCGAAGAAGAGTTTGCGACGCGATCAACGCTAATTGGGTCTGTCACCTACGACGAGATCAAGGGTGTCAATGAGGTTCTGACCTACACGGACACGCTCGAGCTTGCCGGCGAGCCAGCGCGTTTACGCTACGCTGTGCGGTATGTAAACGCCGCCGGCCAACGCGCCGCGTTTTCAAACTTCCTCCTGCTCGAGCCGGCTGCTCGCATCGCACAGGCGCCAACGATGATCACGACCGGAAAGGAAGTCAGCGAAGACGCGATCACGATCTCGTGGCAACCTCCCGCGGCTAACATCGACGGCTCAAGTCCCGTGAACCTGCTGGGTTACAACGTCTATCGCGTTGCAGAACGGGAAAGCGAAGTCAGCCTGCCAATAAACGATGCTCCGATTTCAGGTACGCAATATCAGGATAGGAACTTCAAGTTTGGCGAAGCCTATCGTTACGTGGTGCGGGCCGTGTCGCTGGGCACTGAAGGCGGACAGGTCGAAAGCCTGAGTTCAAACTCGATTTCCGTTTCGCCGCACGATACTTTCGCGCCATCAGCGCCGGCATCGATAACCGTTGCTGCCGCTCCGGGACGACTTTCGATTTTCTTCCCGGCGAATCCCGAAGCCGACATCGCCGGCTACAACATCTATCGCTCCACCGATCCTGATCTACCGAAGGACAAGTGGAACAAGCTAAACCCAGGGTTGCTGACGCGAACAACTTTCCAGGACGAGAAAGTTGAATCCGGCAAACGCTATTTTTATTACCTGACCGCGGTCGATCAGGTTGGTAACCTTAGTCCGCTCTCAGAAGTGGTTTCTGAGACGGTGCCATAACCGCCGGGACGACTTAGCCACGATCGCGAGCGTTCGACCTGCAAGGCAGCGCGAGTCTTGATGCTGGGATCGCGGGCCTCCCGCCCGCACCTGAGCGGAAGCGCGAACAGTTAATGCGTATCTGTAGATTCACAACTTCTCAAAAACCGATGCCACGCTTCGGCGTAGTCGAACATGATTTTGTTTTGCCGCTGGCGGCAGACGAGACAGTTGAATCGTTCCCTAATCCGCGCACTGAGCAGGCAATTCCTATTTCCGAAGTGAAACTCCTGGCCCCGGTTTCCCCTTCGAAGATCGTCTGCGTGGGACGAAACTACAAGGAACACGCAGCCGAGCTGGGAAACAAAATGCCTGACGAGCCGTTACTGTTTCTCAAGGCTCCTTCAGCCATACTTGCCCACGGCGATCCGATTATACGGCCGCCGCAATCGCAGCAAGTGGAACACGAAGGCGAACTGGGCGTGGTGATTGGCCGACGAGCGCGAAAACTCGGCGAGGACGAAGACCCGTTCAGCTATGTTCTGGGTTACACCTGCGTCAACGATGTCACGGCACGCGACCTGCAACGGAAGGACGTTCAGTTTACTCGAGCAAAATCCTTCGACACGTTCTGCCCGGTCGGCCCTTTCATTGTAGCTGGATTGGATCCACTGAATCTTACCGTTAGCACTCGCGTCAACGGCAGCGTAAAGCAAAGCGGACGGACATCTGACATGGCGTTCTCAGTTCCCTTTGTTATTAGATACATCGCTGACATCATGACGCTATACCCGGGAGACCTGATTGCGACCGGAACGCCCGCGGGCGTTTCGCCAATGAAGGATGGAGACGTGGTAGAAGTTGAGATAGAAGGAATCGGAGTACTGCGAAATACGGTCTGCGACGCTCCGTGAGTGAACGTGAGTCAATTGGTATGATTTGTCTTCCTCTGTGAAATCTCAGTGTGCTCTGTGTCTTTGTGGTGGATGCCCTTTAGCGTTAACCCACCACAGAGACACGGAGGGACACAGAGGCTGCACAGAGAAAACGTGATTAAGACATTACCCAAATTTGGAATTGATCGTTGTCCGCATAATAATCTGGAGGTCTTATGAAGTTTTTTCTTGATACGGCGAATCTCGACGAGATACGCGAAGCAGCAGCTTTCGGCATTGCCGACGGAGTGACGACCAATCCAACGCTGATTTCGAAAGAAGGCAATGTCGATTTTAAGGAACACATCGCCGCGATCTGCGAAATTGTTAAGGGCCCTGTCTCCGCCGAATGCACCAGCGAAGATACGGAAGGCATGCTGCGGGAAGGTCACGAGTACGCGAAGATTGCGCCGAACGTTGTCATCAAGTGTCCACTTACGCGTGCGGGGCTGAAGGCGACGCGGGCGTTATCGGACGAAGGCATCAAGGTAAACGTCACGCTGTGCTTCTCAGCGGCACAGGCGATCATGGCCGCCAAAGCCGGCGCGTCGTTTATTAGTCCTTTCCTGGGACGGCTTGATGACATTGGCGAAAACGGCTTGCTGCTGCTGCAGGATATTATTGACGTCTATAGAAACTACGATTGGAAAACTGAAGTGCTGGCTGCGAGCATCCGCCATCCGATTCATGTAATTGAAGCGGCTCGCATGGGCGCAGATATCGCCACGATGCCTTTTAAGGTGATCGATCAGTTATTCAATCACCCGCTGACGGACAAGGGCCAGGCGCAATTTTTGGCTGACTGGCGCAAGAGCGGCAGGAAATAAAGATACGTCGCGCGTAAGCGGCGGTGGGAGTGGAGTCAAGAAGTTCAGAGTTCAACCTTTAGGTTGTGGTTTCGTTGACGCGCAAGCTAAAGCTTGAACTCTGAACTGCTTGAGTCCTCAGAAGGTAGAATGGGTTGACGCAGACTGGAAGGACGATCGTTGTTCGCGCTTGCAAGTACGACGGCGCGCTTCATCGAACATGGGGTGCAGAATTAATTCGTCAGCAGGGTTCGCTTGTCGTCCTCGACGCGAAGTTTCCGGCCGAGATTGTTCACGAGCTTCTGGGAACGATTGCCAGCGGCACACACAGTCTTGAATACTACTGGCTGGATCGCTGGTATAACGTCTTTCGCTTCGCGCAACCGGATGGCAAACTGAGAAACTACTATTGCAATGTGAACGTGCCGGCCAGGTTTGACGGCGAAACTTTGAGCTACGTGGATTTAGACCTGGACATTCTGGTTGATCCGAACTTTTCTTACAGCATTCTCGACGTTGAAGACTTTGAGAGAAATGCCAGGCTTTACGGGTACACTGAAGAAGTAAAGACCAACGCGCGGCAGGCGCTTGCTGAACTCGTAGACCTGATTGAGTCGCGCGCCTTTCCGTTTAGCGATTCGTAACACGTGCCTGTTAGTCTGCGCGGGGTGATTTTAGCGATGACCAAGCAACAGCCAAAACAATCCAAAACGAAACTCGAAGTCCTGAAAGAACGTTCGCTGAAGGCGGAACAAGGCGGCGGGGTCGAGCGCGTCGAGAAGCAACACGCGGCCAACAAAATGACCGCGCGCGAACGGATCGACTTCCTGCTTGATGAGGAAAGCTTTGAAGAGTTTGGCAAACTCGTGGTGCACCGTTCCCACGACTTCGGTCTTGACGAGCAACTCTATCCCGGCGATGGCGTGATTACCGGCTACGGACTGATTGACGGGCGTAGGGTGGTTGTGTTTGCTCAGGACTTCACCGTCTTTGGCGGTTCCCTTTCGGAGACTCACGCGGAAAAGATTTGCAAAGTTCTTGACCTGGCGATGAAGGTCGGCGTTCCCGTGATTGGGATGAACGATTCCGGCGGCGCGCGTATTCAAGAAGGCGTGGTGAGTTTGGGAGGCTACGCCGACATCTTCCTGCGCAACACGCTGGCGAGCGGAGTCGTGCCGCAGATTAGTTGCATCATGGGCCCCTGCGCGGGTGGTGCGGTCTACAGCCCGGCAATCACAGACTTCAATATTATGGTCAAGGACACGTCGTACATGTTCATCACCGGACCTGACGTGATTAAGACCGTGACGCATGCCGATGTTACGAAGGAGGAATTGGGCGGCGCGCTCACGCACAATCGCACCTCAGGTGTGGCCCATTTTGCCGCCGACTCCGATGAACATGCATTACGCATGGTTCGCGAGCTGCTTTCCTTCATTCCTTCAAATAATCTCGCGGACGCGCCGCGCGTTAATCCAACCGACCGTCCCGACAGGGCTGAAGTTAGACTCAATACGATCGTTCCCGCGGCTTCGAATCAGCCTTATGACATCCGCGAAGTTATCAACGCTGTCGTTGACGACGGTTACTTCTTTGAAGTGCAGCAACTTCATGCGCCAAACATTTGCATAGGCTTTGCGCGGCTCGATGGCCGCTCGGTTGGCATCGTCGCAAATCAGCCGGCGTTCCTGGCCGGCGTTTTGGATATCGACGCTTCGGTGAAAGCCGCGCGCTTCGTCAGGTTCTGCGACTGTTTCAATATTCCACTGATCACTTTCGAAGACGTGCCCGGCTTCCTGCCCGGCGTTGAGCAGGAGCACGGCGGCATCATTCGGCACGGCGCGAAGTTACTCTACGCCTACGCCGAAGCGACGGTGCCGAAGTTAACCGTGATAACTCGGAAAGCGTATGGCGGGGCCTATTGCGTGATGGCCTCGAAGCATATTCGCACTGATGTTAATTTCGCCTGGCCCACAGCGGAGATCGCGGTGATGGGAGCTGAGGGAGCGGTTGGCGTTTTGTACCGGCGTGAGATTAGCGAAGCGAAGGACAAAGAAGCGGCGCGCCGCGCTCGCATCATTGAGTTGGAAGATAAGTTTGCGAATCCTTACGTCGCCGCCGAGCGCGGCTTCATTGACGAAGTTATCGAACCCTCACAGACAAGACCCAAACTCATCAAGGCCCTTGCCCTGCTCGAAAACAAGCGCGACACGAACCCACCAAAGAAGCACGGGAATATTCCGCTCTAACGCGGACTCTGGGAGGCGCACTGTTGTAATTACTCTATCGGCGGACAACAGAAAAGCTTGTTGAGGGACGACATCGCTTTTATGGCTACCTCCGCATCAAACAGCTGTCTTCGGATGATTTCATTCCACAATGTGCCTTCAACATCTGCCTCTGAAGGAATCGAATAGCTTTCCGGTTTTTCATCCGTGAGTTGACCAGGCGTGGTTCAGCGATCAATAAACGACTGCAAGGTTGCTTTTATCAAAAGTGATCGAGTTAGTTCCCGCCCTAACATCGGCACGCAAATTCCAAACAAAATGCTGATTGCCGTAAGGCACGATCGCGACCAACCACATTGTCTGCGCAGGTACGTTATTGAATGACACGTTGCCGTTGGGTCCGAGCTTTATCATCCGCTGGTAAGAATCCTTCATTGCGTCTATCCCCTGCTTACAACGCGGGCTTTGCGCTCGGCACAGCTCGCCCCAATTAGCGATTGCCGATTGACGCGTCGTTGCCTTCCCAAAACCAGCGTTCCGCAAGATGTCTTCAAAGCTTTGTTTGACGACGATCAGAGAAACGTTGCCGAAACGGTTGGGGTTTTCGCCGGAAAAGCCGTTCAATATAACGAGTGACCCGACGGCAGTCGTAGTCACCGGAGGTGCGGGACGGGCATTGCTAATTGGACTAGCGACGCGCTCATTAGCGCGTGGTGGTGTGACTGTTGTCGCGGAATTTTCTCCCGGCGGAGAAAGCGTTCCGTAAGCACACGTGTCCGAGCTGGACCCATACACTGGATCGCCCTCCCGATTCTTGCCGACAACCTTCTGCCCATAAATTGGAATGGTCGCGCCGTTTCCGACCAGCGTGCCATCAAGGTTTAGCTTAAATGCTAACGGCGCGCCGGCGCCCTCGACATTCACCATCACTTCGCCATTTCGGAATGCGACCGTGTAAGGGTTATCGTCTCGAGTAACATTGCAACCGACGATCGCCTTGTGGTCTTGAAACTCGATACTCGCTCCGCCCTGGCCGTAATAAATGCCCGCCATTCTGAGCCCGTTCGGCACAAACACTTCCTCACCGGCCAGGGCGTCCCCAACGATCCCGATCAAATCGGTCGACTCTTTTTTGGGCGCGTTAGATGGTTTCACCGCCGGCTCCGGAGTAATTGTGCTCGCCATACAGCGAACAGTTTGGGGGATGTAAGGCGCAGGGGTCGTCGTCGTGGTTGCCGGAGTGTATTCGGTTGAGGTTGTGGTTTGCGGAACGGTGTAAGTTTGTGCGCCGGTCTGCGTCGCATTCTGCTGTTGCCCGGCCGACATAACGTCGGTACGGTTCATCTCGACTTGTGTCGTTGTCGTTACCTGACGCGCTTCGCCGGGTGTGGTTGTGGTTGTCGACCCCCCCGGCACG
>JANMQG010000227.1:0-9921 GCA_031370285.1 Chloracidobacterium sp.
CATCAAGCAGGTCGGCAGCGTGCGCGACGCCGATGAAGGTGGAGATCGAATCAAACAGATCGGTAAACAGGATGCCAATAATCGCTGGCAACAGAGAGATTTTCAAAGCGCAGCACCGTCGCGGTCAGCACGCCGCTGAAAGCCATACCGGTTCCGGGCGTCGAAAGGATCGATGGATTCACCACGACGATGTAAGCCATCGTGAAAAACGTGGTGATGCCGGCGATCGCTTCGGTGCGAAGGTTGGGTTTCGAAGTTTCCGCTGCGCTCATCTTTGCGAGTGGTTATAGGCAACTGAAGCCGAAGGAATCTATTCGAGCAAATATTTGTGTGCAATAGTGGTTGGTCCGACGTGCTACATGCGTCAATCCCAACACGCTAGCCCTCACCGTTCCATCAAACCGCCGAGGATTCGCATTAGAGCTAAAGGGCAGGACCCTGTGCTTGCGGAAATGGGCTCAATGAATTAATAGAATAAGCGTGCCTAGACGTCAAACAGTAAATCTCACGGGAATCGAACGAATCGAAGGCGTTTCTGCCTTTGACGTCTGGGTAGGCTTTGTTTGCTTGAAATGCTCAACGCTTAACAACATAAGAATTGGGTCAGAAGTCGTGAGCCCTCAGTATGCATTTGAAAACGCCCGCTGGAAATGCCGGAAGTGCCGTTACGTCCACTCGAAGGACTCGAACCTTCCTTTCCAGAATTGGCCAAAGGCTGCCACACACCACCAATCACTTGCAGCTCAGAGGTTCTGGCTTGGGTTTTTCAGAATCGCGACCGAATATTCATCTTCTTATTGGAAGCAATGCAATGCCTGCGGGCGCATTCAGCCTTTCGATGCCTTTAGTAAGCATGTTGGTTGGGGGGCTTTGGAACGCCAGATGGAATGTCGCGGTTGTAAAGGTGGGATAAATGCTCTCCTGAATCCTTTGCGTACTCAGGAACAACTTCACGAATCTGCGTTGCGGCGCCGAGTAGCTGACTCGTTACTTAAAGGCGTCAATGAGCCTATCAAGATAGAGGATCTGTTTGATCGCTTCAAATCAAAGTGTTTCAAGTGCTCGAAAAAACTAGATCGCAAACTTCGCGGTACATGGGCAATCGATCATATTCTTCCGTCAAGATTCCTGTTTCCTTTGAAGCTTGAAAACAGCGCACTATTGTGCACGGGCTGCAATAACAGCAAGCACGGCCGTTGGCCCAGCGAGTTCTACACGAACAATGAGTTGATTCAGCTGAGCAAGATTTCTGGAGCTGGCTTGGGGTTGCTCTCCTCGGCTACCCCAATTGTGAACTCAGATATAGACGTCGATGCTTGCGTTTCCCGATATCTTGCTGTTCGCGAGCGATCAAATCTTCGTAAGCGTATACGCGAGCTAAAAAAGGTCCTCGCTGATTACGACCTTATGGATAGTTTATCGGCCGCGAATAAGAAGCTTTTGGGGCTCCAGTAGTCTTTACTGCAAGATGAGGTATTGGTGATCTGTTACGGTGCCTTTGTCCCGAATGCCGTGAGACTCACAATGGCTCACGTTTTCAGTGAAGACATCGGCTACTCGAAACCATGGGGCCGAGACTTGGGTTAGCGAGTCTGCCATATTGCACTTCTTGCTCTTCCCTAGGTGCAGCACGAGCACCCCATTGGGTTTGAGCCTTTCCTTCGCTTGTCTAAAAATCGGCTCGTAGATGTTGAATCCCCGCTTCTGGCGTTCATCCACAAACGCCAACGGTCTCGTCTTGAAGTCTTCCGCTTCCCAACCGCAGAACCACAACCGCATCCAGTTTGCAAGATAGAAGCGGGTGCTATCGAAAAAAGGTGGGGAAGTAATTATGGCGTCGAGCTGATCAACCTCATGGGGCCACCAACTGGTTGCGTCTTGATGGAAGACCTTCCCATCAACAAACTCAGTTGGGTATTCAACGTCAAGGCTGCGCCTTACTTTTTCGCGAACCCGTGGCATCAATGCCCGATATTCATATTCGCCGCTTGGAGCGAATGGAGTTATTGGATGCGATCGGCGGCTCAAAGCGTAGGGGCGATTACCATGCAAGATGTGCAGGAGAGAAGCCAGGACTAAGGATGCCGACACATTCTGTGGCGGGTTTATCTTAAAGAACTGCCGGGCAAGGAGTACCTCATGGAACGTCGTCCGTTCGAAGTAATCAGCCAAAGAGCCGTTGAAGCGAATCGCCCGCGCTGATGATATTGCTGTTTCACCTACCGTATGCTGCAAAATAAATCGTTGAAGTGATTTCAAGACAACCTCGCATTCCTCGACCGACGGCTTTGCCAGCTTTGCTGTTGCTATGTTCAAGGCTGTCGGACTTATTTCGAATGCGTACGTCTTGACCCCCTGGAGTGCGGCCTCGAAAGGAATGGTACCCACGCCGGCGAAAGGATCCAGCATAGAGCCGCCTTTGGAGACAAATGTCCTGACTAGATGAGAGGCCAGCGACGGTTTCATCTTCCCCTGGTAAGAGCACAGGGAATGTAGCGAGTTGCCCCAATTGCGTTTCGCAAAGCCATTCTTCTGGTGGGGCAAGGTCTCCTTAAAAGTTTTCCAAGCCGAATCCCAACCCGCTTTACGCTTTCCACGGGCCAGGGTCGTGGGTATCCCGCGCCTTCGTCGATACTGAAATACTAATAGGATTTGCCTTAACGGTAGCTGGCCACGTGAGATTCGCTTTCTCAAGGTTACTTCCCGTTCTAAAACGTAACCTTGAGATTCTAGGATTGAGGTAAGCAGATCATGAGTTGGGACATGGACCCCGCTATAGGCTGAGTCTCCGATGTCTATGATCACCTTCGCATTCGGGTTCAGATGACCGCGCGCCGCACTGAAGACCTCACTCATGTCCTCAAAATACGATGCGACCATCCTGGGTATCCGTGAGTCGTAAGCTGAACTTGCGAGTCTTGCGACTAGCGACTTGAGTTCTCCTCTAAGTTCAGCGTTTCCCTTGCCGCGGGTCACGTCGTTGATGCCTGCGGTTACAGCTTTTCGACGAAACTCACTTAAATCATTAGCTGTGCGCAAGCAGCGTAGAAACCACAACTCCAACTTCGTATTGCGAAAGTAGTTTGTACCATTCACGTAGGGTGGACTAGTAACGATCGCGTCGACGCCGAGCGCTGGCAATTTAGCCAACCCTCGTGCATCTTCGCATACAAGCATTGGATAGTTCGCGATCGACCTTGTTTGTTCTAAATCATCGGCAATTTTGCTTAGTCTATTCCTGAGTGTTGTTTGTAAGGTAACAGAACCGCGCCCAAGCTCGCGTTTGGTTCTAAATCGCAAGTCCCCTCGTCTGATAAGCTGAGAGATTTCGATGAGACTCGAAAGCGCCGCAACCGTCAGCAGCTTTGCAGCGATTGGTTCGGTACATGCCAATTGGTCGATGACGGTTCTAGCGCAAAGCACATCCTGATATGCACCAGAATCGAAAAAACGGCTTTGACCGAATGTCCGCGAATACGATATCTGAAGCTCGATGTCGGGAGCTGCATCGCGAAGCATTAGTTCAAACGATTCACCGACTTTCCGTAAGAAGCACGACAGATGCTTCCTCTCACCCGACGATAGGGACAGCGCAAGAACCTTCGCCTCGATTAGGTATTGCAATAGAGGATTGAGTTCGCAAAAAAAAGCGCGTCTTCCCATCTTGGAGGCAGTTAAAGCGGTTGTTCCCGTACCGGCAAATGGATCCAAAACTGAGGTAGCGCCCGCCGCAAACTCCTCTAGAACCTGCTCAACGAAGCGGGGAGAGTACCCTTCCAAATACGGATACCAATCATGTAGGGGTTCTTTTTGGCCTCCCCTAAAAGTAGCTTGTATAGGTTCTATTACTGACTTTGCTTCTCCCTCCATCCAAGTCAGTTCGTACTGTGCATTTTTAGGATCGCCCGAGGCTAGTCGTTTGCGGAGCAAATGCAAACAATAGGGATTAATGCCCACGCCTCCTTTCACTGCTGCGGTCTCTAACGAGTGGAAGCTCGGGTGTCCAATCAATTCCCGGAGTTCATGACTTGAGAGCGTTTTTATGGTCCGGTATAACTCGGCATCTTTATTACCAAACGCCAAGGTGAGATTCTTCTTCTTTGAAGATTCAGCGGGAAAGTCAGAAAAGTAAATGTTCTTGAATTCTTGAGTCACGATCTGGTACTGGCGAAAGAAACAAAATGATAGGACGGGAAATTAACTACCACATTATGGTAGTTACTTCAAGACGGGGCTTGGTTATAGCTGGTGTTTACTTATGCAAGGATTTCAGTGAACTCGGTTCAAGGGCAAGCAGCAATTCTCAACTGCCCGATCGTGTGTTCTTGAGGACCAGGAACTCGGCGATTTCAGAATCGGAAAAACGTTTTCCAGTACTTGATGAGCGACCGCTCACTGGTAAATCTCTTCGGGGGATTTCGCTGAGGCTTCACTGAGACGCTTTGATCTCACGTAATCGGAAACGTGATCGCCGTAACGTTCGACAAAGTCTTCGCGGTAGTCAGCGCCGCGCACAATCCCGCGGCAGAGGGCAGCGCCACAGTGACAGACAAAATCGTCCATCGCTTCGTTGTAAAATGTGGCGTAGTCCATCGTAATCTCTTCGCCGGCGCTGATGTCACGGCGCGCGACCATGTCCAATCCTTCCAGCCAGGCGTTGGGATCGCAGGAATGATTGATGGGCTTCCAGTGTTCGGGATCGGGGCTCCAACTGACAAACACCTCGTCAGTCAACGGGTAGGCGTATTCTGAAAACCAGCGTTGCTGTTCCGCATTCCAGTTTTCGCGCACGTGGTTTTGACTCACTAACACGTGCGGTTGTTCTTCGTGCGCATCAATGAGCCCGCCTGCTTCGATGTGCTCCAAGGCGTACATTCCGTACCGGCTCTTCCCGTCAAGAGCCAGGTGCCAATTCTTATGCGCGCGCTGCTGGCGTTTCAGCGCGGCCCTGATAATTCTTTCGAAGAAGTCGCGATGGCCCCAGGGCTCATGCAACAGAATTAGGTCAGCGCTGCCGGCTGCTTCTTCCAACGGATAAGCGACGTCGCAGTTGGGGTTGATCTCCAGCATGTAGAGTTCGCCCTGCGCGTCCATGCGAATGTCGCAGCGGCCGTAGCCCGAGCCGTTCAGGCCCGTGAATAACTTACGCGACATATCCTCCAGCCGTTCGGCCAGTTCATCATCTGCACACTGGATGCAGGACATCGCATCATAGTCTTTCCATTTCATGTCGAAATGTTTGAACGAGTCGCCGCTGGGAAAGCGAAACTCAACCGGCCGGTACGCGAAAGGCTTGAGCGCATCGTCAGCATTCTCAACCACCAGGACGCTAAATTCCCGCCCGTCGATGAACTCTTCGATCAGTGTGGCCCCGAAAGCCGCGATCATTTTCCCGGCCTGCGCCCGCAAGGCAGCAGGCGTCTCCACGCGCGAATCCCTGGTCAAACCGATGCTGCCGTAGCTATTTGGGTGTTTGGCGATCATGGGAAACCGAAGCGTCCTGGCCGCCACATCGATGCTCGCGTCGTCCCTTGCCAAAACATAGGCGGGGGCCTTGATACCCCAGAATTGGCAGACCTTTTTCATCGTCTCGCGCGTCGGCTCGTAGAAGTTTGCAGTCGCGCCGGTGAAGGCCATCCCCAGGCGTTCCATCGTCTGCACTATTTCGACGCCGGCGCGATCTTCGTCCCAGGCGCCGTCACACAAGTTAATGAAAACGTCGAAATCGCGCCGCGAAAGCTCGACGATCTGCCGCACGCCTTTGGCCTTGTCGATGTAAACGGTTTCACACTCGTGGCCCTTAAGGTGACGAATCACGTCGGAGAGCGGATCGTAATCCTTCATCGGGCTGTCGGAGTTTTCGTAGGAAGGATCAAGGATGCAGATTTTCATAGGCAGTAGTCAGGAGCCAGTAGTCAGCATTCAGTGGTCAGTGGTCAGTAGCTCATCACTCAGTACTCATCACTCAGTACTCATCACTTTTTGTCACGCGCACTGTACTCCAACAACGCAACGCTGAAAACAACTATCTGCGCTCACGCCGTTTTATATTTGACGTCTTCCGATCTCTGACCTCTGACCTCTGACTTCTGTTCTCTTGATTGCCGATCGCTGACTGCTGCCTACTGACTGCTTCGCGGACTTGCCGCCCGCTTTCGTCAATTTTTTTGTTGACAGTTGTCCCTGAGACTATGATACTTCTTTGAACCCCCCATTAACTCGAATTTCTGCAAGTCACCGGTGACCTGCACCTGTCAACTCTATTGAAGTGATTCAGGGCGCCTAACCGCATCTGTTCGCAGGACCCAAGCTTGCCAATGAAAGGGCCACTATGAAGACCACAGCGCGGATCAAATTGCTCGTGATAATTGCTCTTACGCTGGCACTCGCAGCCTCGCTACTAGTCGCTACGAATGCAGGGGCACAGGATCGTTCAAGGACCCCACAGAACCCGCCGCCGAAAGAGCCGCCATCTTCATTCATGCCTGTCGTTGAAGAGCCTTTCGACGTCGTGCTGCGGCGCGACAAGGCAAACAAGTCGCGCGTGATGGCCGCGGCGATGCGGCGGCTGGAAGAGCGCTACGACTTAACCAGGCACGTCGATCCGGACGTGAAGATGACGCGCGGCAAACCTATTCCTGTTGGACCAACGGCGCGGCTGAAAAGCGGTGTGACCTGGGAACAGCTGGGCCGCATGTCGCCTGATGAGATCAAAGCAAAGGGCGTCTTCCCATATCTGCCGCTGCCGCACGTCGCCCATCCCGTGGGCGGCATGGTCTTCCCGCAGACGCACATCAAGCAGCAGCCGCGGCTGGAACGTTTCGATATGGACTTTGATATCCCCGATCACTTCCTGCCCGAGTTTCCGCCGGCGATCTTTTTGACCACGCGCCCCGATCTCGGCGATGTTTCCAAGGGACAACTCGTCACCATCAACAACTTCTACGATTTGTTCAATGGCATTCTCAATCCAAAGCAACTCGACGGACTGCGTTTGCTCGTCACCCAGTTTCCGCAACAACAATTCAACGCGACGGCTGATCGAAAAACGGATCGACCAGATGGCATGCAGGGCGTCGCCTGCTTCGACTGCCACGTCAACGGCCACACCAATGGCGCGTTCCACCTCGTCGGCGACATTCGCCCGCAGGAGAATCGCCGCCGCATCGAAACACCGAGCCTGCGTGGCGTCAACATTCAACGTCTCTTCGGATCGCAGCGCGCGTTGAAAACGGTCGAAGACTTTACTGAGTTTGAACAACGCGCAGCTTACTTCGACGGCGATCCGGTCATTGCCACGAAGAAAGGAATCAACATTCTCGATCGCGGGCATCAAGTGCACGAGATGTCGGAGTTTGAAGAGCTGATGGATTTTCCGCCCGCGCCGAAGCTAAACGTCTATGGGCGGCTGGATCCCAAGAAGGCGACGCCGGCCGAGATGAGCGGAGAAGAGCTGTTCTTCGGCAAGGCAAACTGCTCGCAGTGTCACACGCCGCCTTACTACACGGACAATTCAATGCACGACCTGATGGTGGAACGTTTCTACATTCCGCGCCTGGAAGGCGGCATGATGATCACCAAGCAAGGCGCGATCAAGACCTTCCCTTTGCGCGGCATCAAAGAATCGCCACCATACCTGCACGATGGACGCCTGTTGACACTCGAAGACACGGTGGAATTTTTCAACCTGGTGCTGGAACTCGGCCTGGCGCCGCAGGAGAAGAGCGACCTGGTGGCGTTCTTGAGGGCGCTGTAGAGCAGAAGCCAGTCGGCAGGTTAAGCGGCGGACATCCCGCCCCGACTCTTGCCCATGGGGTAGCGCGGGGCTGGAACTTGCCAGCGCCTTCGTCGTTTCTTCCCACTCCTGCCGCGGTATCGAACAGAAAGCTTCCACTACTTTGGGATCAAAATGAATGCCCACTCCCCGGCTTAGTTCTGCGGCCGCAGCTTCGTAGGTCAAACCAGCGCGGTATACGCGATCGCTCGTCATGGCATCATAAGCATCCGCTACGGCAAATATCCTGGCGTTGCGATCGATCTCTTTTCCTGCCAGGCCCCATGGGTAGCCTGAGCCATCCCACTTTTCATGATGCTGGACTACCACTCGCGACGCGCCTTCCAGAAACTCGATGCCGGACAGAATCTTTTGCCCGTACAGTGGATGGTTGCGCATCCGGCTCCATTGTTCCGGAGTTAGTTTGCCAGGTTTATGCAGGATTGCATCCGGCACCCGGATTTTGCCGATATCGTGCAGCAGCGCGCCGAGAGCCAGCGATTCCATTTCTACCCGATCGAGAGATAACTCGCGCGCCAATCGCAAACTGAAGCTTGCGGCGCGCTTGGAATGCTCATGGGTTTCAGCATCGTGACGCTGAAGCGCGGTGACAAGCGTCTGAAGTATCAGTCGCGGCGAGCCCTCGGGCACTGGTGGAGTAAATCTGGAAGCGGACCGTTTGCTAGGTTGAGTCGACATCATTTCCCCCGGCTCGTGTGTTGCAGCAGGCTGGTTCAACCTGTGCTCCGATATTCATGATGCACGACGCATCAGGGAACTTAGTAAGCACACGAGAGTTTGTTCCTTACTCGGGAGGAAAGTGATACCGGAGCACTGATTCCGTAGGTTAGGGAGAATGCAATGAGCATACGAGACAAGGCCAATAGTAAAGCCTTCTAATTGCAATAAAGTGATGATCACAAAGAAACAAGGTTCTGTGGAGGCTGACCCGCCAGAGGGAATGCAGCGGTTCCATTGTTGATCATTCTGGTGAGGGCGATGTAGACGGCTTCGCGGGCGGACCAGCGGACGTTTGCGCCAAAGTGAATAGTTCTTTTCGGGCAACAGGATCAAGTAGCACCAAACCCTTAGTTGAACCGATGGCCAGTAGCTTTCCATTTGGACTGAAAGACATTTGGGTAAAGCTATGAAAGGCGTCGATGTCCATAGAAACAGTGATCTTTGAGATTACTTTTCCCGTTGCCGGGTTAATAAGAAAGATGCCTCTATCCGGGTCAGGTCGAACTGTAGCCAGCATTGTTCCGTCGGGGTTAAAGGCGAAAGGCGAAGTCTCGTCTGCCGGAACACTCAAAACCTGACGCCCCGACAAGACTGAAAAACACTTGATGAAAGGTGGTTGCATGTTCTGGAACCCGCTGACACAGATCACTTTTCCGTCAGGCGTAAATCCCAAGCGGGCCAAACCTCCTTCGATTTCAAGCGAACGCAACTGTTTGCCGGTCGAAGCAGACCACAGTGTGATTGACCTGCTAAGACCTGCCAGGGTTGTTCCGTCGGGGCTGAACAGCAATGCGCTCAAATAGGCATCGGGAATGGAATCGCCTGGTTCCGGCCTCTTAATAGTAAGTTTTTCTTTTCCGCTGGTTAGGTCCCACAGTTTTACCTCGGAGCTACCTCTTTCCGCAGCAAACGTCTTCACGTCACGACTAATTGCGAATTTGCTGGTGTGGTAAAGGTAGGCATTTTCAAGAAGCTTCATTTCCTTGTTAGCCACGACATCCATAAGACGCGTGCCCTTATTGTCCAGGACAACTGAGAGTAAGTTCCCCTGAGGATCAAAAGTAGCGTGTTCTGCCTTAGCTTGCTGTGAACGCAGCAGCTTGCGGCTGGTGAGATCCCATGTCAAAAGAGTTCCGCCAAGTGTGTAGCTGACAATAGTTTTGCTGTCAGGACTAAACTGAAACACCGCCACATAGGAAGAGTCTTCGCTGCTGGTCTCGATGAGTGGAGTCTGGCCCGCCAGAGGGAATGCTACGGTTAGTAGTAACCCAACGAACAAGAAGCCTTTTTGAAACATGATTGTGGGTTCCTTTCTTGAACTGCCGACTGCCGACTGCCGACTGCCGACTGCCGACTGCCGACTGCCGACTGCCGACTGCCGACTGCCGACTGCCGACTGCCGACTG
>JANMQG010000162.1:0-14547 GCA_031370285.1 Chloracidobacterium sp.
GAGCAGACCGATGCGATAGAAGACCAGGCGAGCCTCTGGGAGAGTCTCACTTCGCGCCTGCGCTCGCACGCTGTTTAATTGCCGGAGGGCTTCCTGCTTCTGCCCTCCCTGATAGAGCACCACAGCCATCTTCTCAGTGAGTGCCGCCGCATATTGCGGCAGCCGGCCCCGCGCTTCCGCCAGAATACTCGCGGCCTCGTTCAGTCTGTTTTGACGTGTGAAGCAAACCGCCAGCCCTTCATAAGCCTGATACATGGTGTACTGACTAGCCTCTGCGACCGGCATTGAAATCACTTCGCGCAGATCGCGCTCAGCCGCTGCGAATTCCCGGCGATCAATCTCGGTCGTGCCGCGCGAAAGGTATGAATTTGGGTGCGGCTTGATCTCTATAGAGCGACTAGACGCCGCCAGCGCTTCATCCAAACGCTTCGCCTCGTGCAGATAGACGCCGTACTGCTGATAGTTGAAGGCAGAGTTCGGATCCGTTCTGACTCCCCATTCCCACAACGCAAGGTTTGACAGCCACGCACGGTTGTAGCTCACCGTCTGCGCCGCCAGCGAAACGCAGATCAGGGCTGCGCCGGCGTAGATGAGCCAGGCCTGGCGCTCTTGCTTCTCGCTCGCGAAGCGCTGCGCCAGCTTGGCCAGCGCCGGGATCACCAAGATAAGAAAGCCAAGCAGCGGCAGGTAGAGGTAACGATCATGGACGAGTTGTTCGGGACCAAACGCCGCGATGTTCATTGCCGGCAGCAATGGAGCCAGAAATAGCGCCAGTCCGATTCTCGCGACTTTCGAGCGCGCCGCAATGCGCGCCATCCACCAGCCGGCGCCACACGTGACGACCAGCGGAATGACGAAGTTCTTTATGCCAATGCTCCCGAGCGTCACGGCGCGCAGCGGATACGACGGGCCAACCCAGTAGGGAAAAACGATCTGCCGCAGGTAGAAACTGAAGATAGCCGGGGCCGTAAGGATAGTTTCGCCTAATCCCGCTCCATCTTCAGGATATTGCGCCACGCGACCAAGAATCGATTGGCGCACGACGAAGTAAACTACTGCCGTTAAGGCAAACGGCCAGGCTACGGAAAGCGCACGAGACCACGAGATCCCTTTCTCCTCGTAATCACTGTTTCGTCGCCAGAGCAGCAGAACGGCGATCGCCGGATAGAGAATTGCGATTTCCTTCGCGCCCAGCGCAACCAGATAGAACGCCAGCGCCAGGGCCCATCTCAGCGGAGTCTTCTGCTCGCCCAGCAAGCCTACAAACCACGTCGAACCAAGCAGCGCTACGCTCAGAATCAAGTCCGGCGATCCGGAGATCCAGGCGACTGACTCTGTGTGCGCCGGGTGCGCGGCAAAGATCAGCACGATCGCCCCGGCGACTTGCCGGGACAGATCTAAGCGACGCGCCAACGCAAACGCGAGCAGAATCACAGTCAGGTGCAGGAGAATGTTTGTAAGGTGCCAGCCTAAAGTGTCGAGGCCAAACCAACGGAAGTTGATCATCATCCATAACACAAAGGACGGCCGCCAATAATTACTAACAGCCAGGTCGCCGCCCTTGAAGGCCCAGACGTCGGAGGTCAGCGCGTGCCAAAATTGCGAGTCGTCTTGAATCAGCACGTTGCGGACAATCTGCCGTCCGTCGTCGTAAACGAAGGCGCCGTGCAAAGTGTTGACGTAAACCAGTAGTCCCAACAGCAAAGCCGGAAGCACCCAATACAGATCCAGTCGCAAGCTTTGACGAGGGCCCGTTAGTACGCGCTGGGGCTTGACCGTTGTCTGCGTTGCGCCGCGCGGAGGAGCTTGTACGTCCAGCCCGGACGGTGGCCTGATCGCCTTGCTGCCTTTTCCGCCGCGCTTCTGCAAGCGTGCTCCCAGCTTCTTGTGCTTTGCCATCGGAGTTTCGATCTTAGGTGCTACATTTGGACGACACAACGCTACGTTCTATCATCGATCAGATCCACATCGAGACCGAGGGCCGAAGGATCGCGCCTTAAGTAATCCGAAATTGCATCTATTGAGGACGCCTCGTCCGACGTACCTGGAGTCCAGGATCGAGTTGGATCGCTCGTTGAAAATGTTTTTCGGCAAGCTCGTTCATCCCGAGGTTTTGCAATCGGAGGGCGATCATCCAATGGTAGAGCGGATTGTCAGGGGTGAATTGGTCCGCTTGTTTTTCATAAACGATAGCTGCTTCAGATTTGCCCAGCGACGCGGCGGCGCCCGCGAGTTGATTATTCGCCAAAACAAGGCCCGCATTTTGTTGCACGGCATCGCTCCAAGCTGAAATGGCTTCTTCCTTGCGGCCGAGTTGCCAGAGCGATTCGCCTCTTTCCTCACGAGCGAGAATTAGATCGGCCCGCTCCGCCAGAGCCTGATCGAGACTCGTTCGCGCTTGCTCGTAACGCCCCAAACGGTTGAGGATCGTGCCGCGATAATACAGGCTCAAAGCTTTGGCCTGCCCTGCCTGGTGAGCCGCGGCTTGTTCGAGCAACTGGACGGATTGCTCGGCGTTGCCAGCGAGATATTCAAACCAGGCAAGCTTCGATAGCGCGTCGCTATTTACAAACAAACCGAAATCCACAGCGGCGTGAAAATGTTTTCCCCCGGCGACGATGCTTTCGCGATCGATCGGACTGAGCCAGGGATCGGGGTTGATCTGGGCCAGCGCCAACTCGTCGGGGATTTCGATTCTCTGAAATGCGCGCGCGCCAGCGAATTCGTGATAGCGCACCCAACCACTGTGAGCATTCAAGCCAACCCAGACAACCGCGAAAGCCGCAAACGCCCATCCTGCTTTTCGAATCCTGCCCGACGACTTCAAATCGAAGCGGTAAAAAGACAAGTCTCTTGCTCGGAGCAATCTCCACGTTCTTAGAGTGAGAAAGGTTGTGATCGTCGCCCAACCGAGCGCCATCAACATGGGAACCAGTTGGTAAACATCCCAGACAGCCAGGAAGCCTCCCAGAAACACGACCACCCCGATGACTTCTTCAGGCCACGTCAAGGAGTAGTTCTTCTTGAGCGATTTCGGAACGGCGACCGTCGGCTTCCCAAAACCGAAATACAAGGCGTCGTTTGGACAGACGCTGATGCAATCCATGCATTTCATGCAGCCGGGATCGACAACCATCCCGTATTGTTTCACCTCTGCGTGGACGAGCACGTTCGAAGTGCAGGTTGCAGTGCAGTGGCCACATTGATTGCAGGCGTCAGTGACGCGGATTTTTCCGGGCGAGAGCTTGTCGGCAAGACTGAAGAAGCCGCCATAAGGGCAGGCGTAGGTGCAAAATCCTTTCGATCCCAAAAAATAAACAGTCATGAAGCCACAAACAAAAAGAAAAGGAATTGCGACTGAGACCGAAGGAAAAGTCTCCCAAAAATTGTTGGTGACAAGATGGTTGGTGAACTCAGGGACAAGCGGTCCGTTGTCCGGGTTGGTGAAGGCTCGATAAACCGTGGGCCAAACGAACATGTACAGAGCGCCGATGAGCGGGACAAAGACCAGCAGCCTGGATCGAAACGGCTTCGGAGCGAGGCCGACCTTCTTTAGCAGCCAGGCGCAGAAGTCCTGCAGAGCCAGAATGTGACAGCCCCAGCCGCAGACAAAACGTCCGAAGATCAGCGTCGCCAAAATCGCCAAAGCAAAAAAGATAAAACCCGCATTGATCGCGCCCTGCTGGAGCGTGTACATGGTCTCCGAAGGCTCGATGGGCGAAATCGTGCTGCCCATGAGTCGCCACTGAATGATGTGCGCGATCATCAGCAAATTAAGAGTGATGAGAGCCGCCGCCCGCCAGCGGCTGGTCCTTGATTTGCGAATACCGCTCTCCTGAACCGGGGAATTTTTGAAAACAGGGAGCGGGATCGACCTCTGTTTTTTCACTTCCCGGCTTTCACAACCGCTTTTCATGTCTTCCCTCACTCTAGTCAAGAATGGCAGCAGAAATCATCTTAGACCTGACTCCAATTTAAGCACCCAGGAGCTCAAGAGCCCTTTACTTTTCACCCGAACCTATGCGAAAACCTTTCGGTCAATAATAAATTCGCCGTAGCGCTCACCAAAACTGGAGATTCTATACCATGTTGAAGACAATCCTGGTCCCTCTCGTGCTCCCGCTTCTCTTGCTGTTTAGCAACGGTTCGGACAAATCCATAGGCAGCAAACAGCTTAACAACGGTTCGAACAAATCCGTAACTCGCGTCAAACAGAATAGCCCGGAGAGACAGGAAAGCCAGACCGGGACTCTTGAAAAGATGATGGTGGCGGATGGAAGCGCTGCGATGGACATCGATCTAAACCGGCTGAATGGAATCGGTTCCCAGTCGCAAATGAGCTCCTTGAGTTTTACCGTGGCGCCGAATTCGTTCTTCACGATTCTTGTTTTTAACAAGGTCTTGCGCGGGCCAGAGCCCGGTTCGATGGAACTCATTCCGCAAAGCTCTGCGATTCTTCCTGCTCCGTTGGACGCGTCCTTCAACCAACTCGTTATTGAAAAAATCGCCTGGACTGAACCGTTCGACATTGTCGTGCGCGATGGCAAAACCGGTTTCACTTTTTTCAATATTGAAGGAAACCTTTACGATTACGATGCCAAGGCGCAAGTACTCAGTATCAAAGAGGGAAGACTGCTGGTTTCAGAAGAATTTGCCGCGAAACTTGGGCGTCCAGAGGAAGCTGGTTCTGTAGTAGGAAAAATTTCTATTACAGCAAATATGCGTCCGATCGAAATCACGCAGGTTGTTAACGGCGAAGCCAGAGCGGTGATACTGCCACCCGTCAAAGGAATAGAAGTGCCTACTCTTGTGTCGGGGCCTGATGTTATCGTAGGAGATCTACCCTCCTTACAGCAATTTGGCAGCAGCGGAACCCAGGTTGGACTCGCGGTGGCAACCGACTCTTGCAATGCTGGAGCCGAGCCGTTGCGCTGGTTTGCCTTGCCAAACAACGACCATCCCGTGATTCCGCAAAATCTCTATCGGATGAGCGGTGGCGCCACCAATGACGAACGCTTTGAACAAATTGGCCAGTCCTGGCTGAAACATGCGTTCACGGCATTGCAAAATGACGTGTGCGGCTTTGGCTGTACGCCCTCTGGTACCGGCACGCTCCTCGGTGCAGGCTGCTCAGATCCTTACTCCGCCAGTTTGAATTCGAGCCAAACCGGCCTGGGTTCGCGCGCCTGGGTGAGTCCTTTTACCGGAGCTTTCCCAGGCTCGAGTCCCAGTCCAAGAGACCACACAGGCCACACACACGTCGGCACATCGCACAGGATTCTTGTGGAAATCGATGACCTGAACACATTTCTCAATCCTGGGGCGACTTATTACGCCGAAGCTCAATACGTTACGCCGCATGAGTATGCCTGGTGCCAGTCGAATCCTGGGCAATGCAACATGTACAACAATGCCTCCTATCGGCGTTTCAATGTCACCGGCACGACCAGTTTCACCTTTGCGGCAGTCGGATCAACGGTGCGAACGAAGGCTGCCGTCATTGCCTGGGCCGGAGCGACCACCAATTCACTGGAGCCGGCTCCGGGGGTCGATGGTATTGCGTCCGTCAGCTACAAAGTCACTAACCCATCCCCTGGAGTCTGGCACTACGAGTACGCGGTCTATAACCAGAACCTCGATCGCGCTATTCAATCGTTCAGCGTGCCTGTGCCGTCTGGAGTTACCGTAAGTAATATCGGATTTCATGCGCCACCTCAGCATCCTGCATTTGCAAACGATGGAACCTTGGGAAGTGCGGGATATAGCAGCACTCCGTGGAATGTCACGCAGAGCTCCGGGTCGATTACCTGGAACTCGGAAACCTTTGCCCAGAATCAGAACGCGAATGCCATTCGGTGGGGTACATTGTATAACTTCCGTTTCGATGCTAACTCACCGCCACAGCTTACGCTCGTCAATGGGACAATCGGCTTCTTCAAGACAGGAACGCCCGTGTCCGTTCAAATCCAGAGTCCCAGCTCGGGGCCGACCCCGACACCAACTCCAACGCCGACGCCAACCCCAACGCCGACGCCAACACCGACGCCAACGCCGACGCCCGGTAACGTTTGCACTCCGGTTATTACAGTAACCGAAGGAGACCTCTTCCCAGGTGGTCTGGGTTCCTTTACTGAAACCAGCGGCGCAGGTACGGTCACAGTTGATTCGATTGACGCTGGAACAGGATTGCGATCATTTACAGTCGTCAGTGCGACGAATGCGGTAGTCAATATCCCGCCATTCACGCCCGGCACATTCAATCCAGTAACGGCAACCTTTACGGTTATCAATCCGAATCTGGCGGTTGATTTCACCTTACGGGCGGCGAACCAATTCCACGCCATCTTTATCAGAGCGCAGTGTGGCGGGCCAACGCCGACACCGACGCCAACGCCGACGCCAACGCCAACCCCGACGCCAACGCCAACCCCGACGCCAACGCCCGGTGTTTGCACTCCGGTTATTACCGTAACCGAAGGCGATCTGTTCCCAGGTGGTCTGGCTTCCTTTACCGTAACGAGTGGTTCAGGCACGATTACAGTGGATTCGATTGATGCGGGAACCGGATTGCAATCCTTGACGTTGGTTAATTCGATGAATGCGGTAGTTAATGTCCCGTCATTCACGCCCGGCACATTTCTGCCGGTGGTAGTAACCTTCACGGTTATCAATCCGAATTTGCCGGTGACTATCAATCTGAGAGCGGCGAATTCGTTCCATGCCATCTTTATCAACGGACAGTGCGCCACTCTAATGGTTGAACCTAAGTTAGGAGTGGTGCCTCCGGATAATTCATTCTGGTTGACGAACTCGACAACTCAAGTGAATCCGGCACTGAACTTCTTGTTGTTGAAGTTCAGCGCAACTGGTTATTTGAGTGACGTGCTCTTCGCGCCCTGGCAAAAAGAACGCACCACGGAGGCAGGAAGAGAGCTGGCGCTCCTGATACCCGCTGGACCTGCCCCGGCACTCAAATCTTCACCCTTTCTAAACCCGTAGTTGGTAAAGAGTGAATTGAAAAAGGCTGGTGGTGCGCCTGCACCGCCAGCCCTTCGGCTCCTTCAAGACATCCCAAGACGGTCGACCGGCAAACTGTGGAAACGTGAATTAGCCGACGAGAAGCCAGGCGTGGGACCATTCTCGGTCGCTTAACGTGCCTCCTCTTTCGAGTCGATTTCCCTCAATTTCCAGTAGAGTCGCGGCGGGCGGTTGTCGTCGGATAGCTATTTGAATAAACTCAGTCCCCAACATTAAGCCATTGGAGGTGAGCATGATAAGAGTTTTGGTCGTGCTCCTATCGTCAGCGAATATTCTTTTGGCCGGCCTGACTGACTGTGGGAAGCCGCGAGCACAGGATCCGAACCTCACCGGGCGCTGGATAATAGAGCTTCATTTCGATACCGAGGAAACTCCGCACAAGATCCAGTTTGACGCCGAGCCTTCAGGGACAGGGAAGTTCTTGCTTCTCGATCAAACTTCCAGTCTGAACACGATCGTTCCGAGAGAAGCAAGTTGGAGCGCCGCCGCGCAGGACAGCTCGACGGAGATCCGCATCTCGGGCGAGATTGAATTCCCGATCGGCAACGTCGGTCGCGCGGCTGGAAAGATAACCCTTGTCGGAACCTTCGAGCCGCCAAATACAATCTTTGGAAGCGCCGGGTTCATCAACCTAGCCCCAGGCCAGCCGGCCAGGAAAGGATCCTTCGTCGCCAGGCGCGATATGTCGAGCGTTGCGTCTTTGAGCCAGAAGCCTTCAGTTACTCTTCTCTCCCTCAACTCAGGTGAAGTGGTTCTAAGAAAGAAACAAGTTACTATCGAATGGAGCGTTCACGCCTTCGACACAATAGCCTCGCAGCAGATTCTCCTTTCAGTTGATCATGGCGAGAGCTTCACCCCAATTACCCCACTACTGGACGGACGGCAGCGGAGTTTTTCCTGGAGAGTTCCAGACAGTCTCCGCAAGACCAGGAAAGCGCTATTGAAGATAGTGGTAACCGATGAAAAGGGACATCACGGTGAGGATATGACCGACAGAACATTTCGAATCAAATGACTGGTAGCACAGACTTCAGTCTGTGGGTCTTAACCGAAATAAAATCACAGACTAAAGGAACCTCTGAACAAGTCGGTGAAGATTTGAATTGAGCCCGCGAAGCGCGACGATAGCATAGAGCCTGGGGTGGAGCGAAGCGGAACCCCAGGATCGTCGGACGACAAAAGAAGAAGCCCGCGAAGTGGGCGACAGCCATTCACCATGAGTAAATCGTAGCTTTTCCGCTATCGCACGCTTCGCGCGCTCGGTTTTCTGACCCTTCGTTTCCTTGGGTTCCGCTTCGCTCCACCCCAGGCTTTATGCTTCCACCCGCTGCGCGGGTTTTGCAAAGCTGGGCATGCATTAACTTGTTCAGAGGTTCCTAAAGTCTTGATACTTTATTTCGATTGCGACTGTTTTTGCAAAGCGTTTTGACTTGCCGCCAAAGCCCTCTTGGCAGCCGCAAAATCTGGGTCAATAGCAAGTGCTTGTTTGAACCACTCAATAGCTTTATCGTGCTTTGCCTGGGCAGCGAAAAAGTTTCCAGTGTTCACAGACATACTCAAGTAAACAGGCAATACCTTCTTCTTCACCACATCATCATCTTCAAACCTGAGCGTGCCGTCACCGAGTCCGCGGGTCACAATTTGCGGTGCTTCAAATTCGTTCAGGCTGGCCCGATCACTCACTCGAAAGATCAAACCTTGAGGAACGAATTCGTATTTTTCGCTAAGCGAGTTGGTTAGCTTGACATCTTGTCCGCCCCGATTTGTAGCGATTTCTTGGGTAACGTAAACCGGCGCGTCCTTGATTTGATTGGTCACGAAAGAAAGAATCATCTCGTAAAAGCGCGAGTTGATTCTGTTGTTCAAAGCGGGGTTTTTGTTGTAAGCATCGGGGTCTTGTTCCCACGCTCGCAAATCTCCTAAGAACGCATCAACCTGGGCTCGCGATTTCTCCATCGTTTCAGGATAAACCTGATTCAAATAGCCGTAATACCACGAACGCCGCAATTGATTTATGTCGATAACCACGGTGTCCTTTCGGCTTTTCTCAACCTCTTTGACATAGAGCATTGGCGAATAGACTTGCCAATCGCTTGTCAACAACATCCCTCGCGGCTCGACAGATTTCAGGATGTTGTCGGCGTAATCGTGCGCGATGAAATAACGTGAGCGATCGTTGAAAGCGAAGTTGCTTGTAAGTGCAATGGCGGGAACGACGAGAAGAAATACTGCCGCGAGCGGCGGAGTCAGAGCAGTTTTCAAATTCGTAGTTTGCACCGCAACCAGGAGCCAACGCAGACCAAAGCCGACGGCGACTGTCAGCGCAATAAATGCCGGCAAGTAGTAAGCGTCTTTGTCTTCGTCTATCTCGTAGCACAAACAGTAAGCGACATCTGCGACAATTATGAGCGACAAAAAGCAGAGCATTGTTTTGTCGCGGCGAAATAGATTGACGAGTCCCACGATCGCAAACCCGAGCGCAAGCGGCATCCAGGCGACTCCAAATTCGCGCAAAGCAAGTTTGACGAATTGAGAGATTCTCAGTAGCGACGGGTCAAAAAAGGCTTGATATTGTTTGCCTGTAATGTGCCACCAAAAGCGTTGAAATGTTTGCGGGTCGCCCCAATTCATTAAGGGTGAACGCGAGGCAGCAATCGGCAAATAGATATAGATGCTCAAGCCCAGGGATGAAATTAAAGCGCAGTAAAGGAGCCGTTTGCTCTTAAAAACTTTTGCGCCTTCGGTTGCAAAGACCAGGGCGGCAAGTGCGGGAAGCATCAATCCTATAGTGACGTGATGTACACCGAGGGCAAGGCCGAATAAGAACGCCGCGATGTAGAGTTTGCGGTCGCTCGCTTCGCTTAGGTTTGCGTGAGACTCTAAAACATTGCGCCGCCACGAAGTCATTAACCAAGAGATTGCGATGAGGAGAAACGCGTTCAAAGTGTAGACTTCGGCAATCGTCGCATAGGCCCACAAGGTTCTGGAAAAAGCAAAGAGTAATCCCGCGACTATGGCGGGAGCGAAGATTACACTTCCGCTCGCGTCCTTTGCTAAACCTGCCTCGATCTTTGGGGAAGATTCTCGCTCTCTCTTCTTCACGACCTTTGTTTTCTGCTCGGGTTTCGATGTGATAAGGGTTGCTTCGAGTACGAGGAGCGGCATCATTGTTGCAGCGAGTGCGGCAGAGAGAGCCGAGGCGAGGTGAATGCGCGTTGCCAAGTTTCCGAAAGGCAGCAGCGAAAATGTGTGAGCAAGCAAAACGTAAAGTGGGAAGCCGGGCGGATGCGCTACGCCGAGCGAGTAGACCGCGAGAAGCAACTCGCCGCTGTCAACGAGGGTGACGGTCGGCGCGAGTGTGTAGAGATAGAGCGCGAGTGATGCGACGAGGACGAATGCGGCGCTGATAACGCTCGCTTTTTTCCTTTGCAGTCGAGATTGGTTTGAATCCAGGCGTGAGCGAGTTTCGTTGTGTGTTTTGTTGTCGGGCATTCAATTGATTTTGAGCTGTGTTTTTGCTCCTTAATTTATTATAACCGCCAATACCCGCCGGTTGATTATCGATTCATCCACGCCTTCTTGGGGTCAGCGTCTACTTTGCTCAGGCTTCCTGTTAAAGGGTCAAAACAATTCTGCCTAAACTTAAGAATTCTGCTTGACTATCCCCCGGCTTTTCTAATAAAGTGCCGCCATCCAAAAAGACAGTGTGCGGACTGTTGGTGTTGATGCTGTTGGCATTGATCTGGCTTGCCATTTTCAGGGGCTACCATCCTGATTTTGGTATTGATCTGGATCTTCCGTGCTAATCCGAGGTAGGCACATTGGTGCTTAGGAAAATGGTCGGATCGTCCGATTGACTTTTTCAGGCCTAGCGCTATGCTTCAAATTGAACGACAGAAAACTCAAGTAATAGCTCTGACTTTTTGGAACGGCAACCCTTAGGAATCTTTAGGGTCGATGTCCAGGTGGCGCACTGGCGCCGCATAGGATCTGCCACTCGTGCATTGGCGAAAGGTTTAGCCAGTCCTGGGTCTTTCCAGAAACAGCTCCAGAGCTTTGGCAGTAAAGTATTTTGGCAATCATGCAAACCGGGTGCATCGCAGTTCTAAGAACTGCTCTACTGCGCTTAAATCAAGAATTAACAATGCAGGTCCACACACAGGAGAGTGAACAATGAGCCGCTATAGAGGACTGGTTATCGTTGCCGTGTTGGCGTTGGTTGTTTCAACACTATTTCTCACAAACGGTGAAGCGCGAAAGGGCAGACGGACTTCGAGATCAGAAAGCTCTGAACTCATGGGCGCCAGTAGAGCCGCTAAAGCGGACGTTGCGCTTCAGGAACCTGACGCCAATGTTACAAGCAGGGAAGAAGCCTTAGCAATCCTGGCATCAGAGTACTTTGACGAGATGTCGTCTGCCGGGCAGATGAATATCGAAAGAATGGCGGGAGCGAGAAAGATAGAGGGAGTTATTAAGCCATTCGATTTTTACGCTGCTTCCGCTGCCCCGACAATCACGGACGGGTTGGCGCCTTTTGGGAGAGCAGAGTCTCCGGACACCAGTTCCTTTGTTGACCCTTTGGTTAATAATCCGGCGGCGGATATGACCGCACAGAATACTCAGAGTGAAACGGCAATCGTTCTCGGTTCGGGCAATAATGTGGTTTCTGCCTTCAACGACTCCGGCTCATTTTTAGGCGGAGTAAGCAAATTCACCGGCTTCAGCACTTCAGCAAATTCGGGAACGGCTTGGACCGACCAGGGCGCACTTCCAACTAATGTAGGAAACGGCGATGCGGGCGACCCCGGTCTCGCGCGGAACAATACAACCGGCACCATCCTGTTCACAACGCTCAACTTTAACAATAACGACAATCTCAATGTCTATCGCTCCACCGACAACGGGGTGACATTTCCTGGGGCACCAGCGAACGGCGCACCCGGTTTAATTGGTGCTGCCGGTAACCAGGACAAACAGTGGATTACGGTTGATAATTTCGCCGGGGCCGGCAATGGAAACGCCTATTTGGCTTGGCGTAACTTTGGCACTCCAGGCGGTATGACCTTGACCCGTTCGACCGATGACGGTCTTACCTGGGGACCTTCCGGCGGAGTAACAATCGCCGCCGGCGGACAAGGCGCGCAGGTTGCGATCGGTACCGACCATTCGGTTTATTTTGAATGGTTGGCGGGCGCAACTATTATGATTCGCAGATCAACCGACCAGGGTGTGACCTTTGCGGCGGCTACTACGGTAACGCCGATTCTTTCGGCAGGCGTGAACGGCGACTTGGGACTCGGCGGCGGATTCCGTTCCAGCACCTTCCCGCAACTTGCCGTCAATCCGGTCAATGGCAATCTCTATACTGTCTATCCGGACAATCCGGCGGGCGCCGACAAAGCGGATGTCTTTTTCCGTCAATCAACCGATAACGGCGCCACCTGGAGCGCGGCGGTTCGTGTCAACACAGATTTAGGAACCAATGATAATTGGCAGCCTTCGCTGGCGGTTACGCCCGACGGCACCGCCTTACATGTCGGGTTTTATGACCGTCGTCGCAGTGGGACCAACAACCGCATTGAATATTGGGGACGGACTGCCACAATTTCTGGAAGCACTGTTACTTTCGGTTGTAATTTTCCGATCAGCAGTTCCGATTTCCCGGTGGTCGTCGGCGTTGACCCGGTTATCAACGCGGTCTATATGGGCGACTACGATATGGCGACGGCAACTAACGCCAATTTCTATGTCCAATGGGGAGACAATCGCTTAGGCAATCCGGACGTTCGTTTTGCCCTGGTTCCGAAAGCGGGAGTTACTACCCCGGCACTTTTGTCGCTCGTCAGCCAGAGTCTATCCGGCCCACCGACAGCCAATTCCTGTAACAACCTAACCATAACAGTGGGCAATGAAGGCTGTACGGCCACCGCCGGAGCCGTTACCGGTACTCTGACTACTTCTACTGCGGGAATTACAATTCTAAACGCAACCCAGAGTTTCGGGACCATTGCTGCCGGCGGCACCGGTTCAAATGCTGCTCCGTTTATGGTCAGCATCGCTAGTAATTTTGCGTGCGGCACAACCATCGCCGCCACTTTGACTATGAGCAATGGTGATGTGATTCCGGTAAGTATCCTGACTCAGGGAACCGGCTACCAATTCACCACCATGACGGGACAGACTATCGTTCCGGGTACGGTTAACATCGGCAACGCCGGTGATGATGTGACGACAAACATCGTTCTGCCGTTCCCGTTCACTTACTACGGCACAGCATTCAATTCCGCCAACGTCAGCTCGAACGGTAACTTGCAATTCACCAGCAACAACACGGCCTTTACCAATGTCTGTCCGTTGCCGGCTGCGGCATTGACAGATCCGATAATGCCGCATTGGGATGACCTGCGCACAGACACGGTCGCCGGCCTCGGGGTCTTTACGTCGGTCAGTGGTATGGCTCCGAATCGTATCTTCAATATTGAGTGGAGAGCGATATATTTCGGCACAACCACACCCATTAACTTTGAGATCCGGCTGTATGAAACAACGGGTCAGATTGATTACGTCTATGGTGCGTTGAACGGCACCGGTGGTAGCGCTACCGTTGGTTTGCAAAAGGGCAACGGGTCAGGTGGACCAAGCGATATATCTACGTTCTCCTGTAACCAACCCAACTTGTCAGATGGCTTGAAGATATCCTGGATCTTCAGCACAAACTGTCCGCAAGGAAACGGAACGTGCGGAGGACCAACGCCGACGCCGACGCCAACCGCGACGCCGACGCCAACACCAACCGCGACGCCAACGCCAACACCGACGCCCACCGGGACGCCGTGTGTGACGCTAGCGAATACGACGCCGATCATTATTCCGGGAACGGGGACCAGCGGAACCGCGCTGCCGTATCCGTCGAACATTACCGTCGGCAGCGTGGGCGGGATGGTTACGAAGGTGACGGTCAAACTTAACGGTCTGGCGCACACCTTCCCGGACGACATAGACATGCTGCTGGTGGGACCTGGGGGACAGAACGCCATCATCATGTCGGATGTTGGTGGAGCAAATGCCGTCACGGGGGTAACCCTGACGCTGGATGACGCGGCTGCCACAAACTTGCCGGACTCGACGGTGTTAACAACCGGAACGTTCAAGCCGACAAACATCGGTGCGGGCGACACATTTGCAGCCCCGGCGCCGGCGCCATCAGGCGGTTCAATGTTGTCGGTCTTTAACGGGACGAACCCGAACGGGACGTGGTCGCTGTATGTGGTGGACGACTTAGGTGGTGACACGGGGAGCCTGGCAGGTGGCTGGGAACTGAGCATCACCACAGACAACTGTGCGGTGCCGACACCAACGCCAACGCCGACACCAACGCCAACGCCAACACCAACGCCGACGCCGACGCCAACGCCGACCGCAACACCAACACCAACGCCGACAGCAACGCCAACACCACCGCCGACGCCTGGTGTTTGCACGCCAACCATAACGGTGACTGAAGGAGAC
>JANMQG010000192.1:0-2709 GCA_031370285.1 Chloracidobacterium sp.
CCGGGCCGAGGCTGAAAGGCTGCTTGCCGAACTTCAGGAACGATCCAGGAGTGAGTATGTTTCATCGTATCTTATTGCCCAGATCTACATAGCGTTGGGCGACAAGGAATCGGCATTCAACTTTTTGGAGAAAGCTTACGCCGAGCGAAGTATTGACCTGGTGCTTGCGAAGGTCGATCCGCGGCTTGATCCGCTCCGCGACGATCCGCGGTTCGCGGAGTTGCTCAAGAAAGTTGGATTTCCGCAGTGATCCAAGATGAATAAAAAGCTGCCAGCCAACAGCACGCTGTCTCATTACCACATCGTCTCGAAGATCGGCGCGGGCGGGATGGGTGAAGTATATCTGGCCCAGGATACAAAACTTGATCGCAAAGTTGCGCTAAAGATTCTGCCGGCGGATGTCGCGTCGAATCGCGAGCGGATGGAACGTTTCGTTCGCGAGGCCAAGTCTGCGGCGGCGCTCAATCATCCAAACATTGCACACATTTATGAGATTGGTGAGAGCGATGGGACGAACTTCATCGCCATGGAGTTTGTCGAAGGCGTGACGTTGCGCGAGAAGATTCATCGCGACAAAACCGAATTACGAAAGCTGTTGCGCTACCTGCAACACACGGCCGAAGGACTGGCGAAAGCTCATGCCGCCGGTATCGTGCATCGCGATCTGAAGCCCGACAACATCATGATCACGCGTGAGGGCCATGCAAAGATTCTTGATTTCGGCTTGGCAAAACTGCTTGAGACAGCGGGGCAGAAGCCCGACCGTGAGGGAGGGCTCTCGAGCGAGATCGCAACCGCGATGATGCCCGTTCAGCATTCGACCCCTGGCGTCGTGATGGGCACAGTGGGTTACATGTCTCCCGAACAGGCGCAAGCGAAACCTGTCGACCAGCGCTCCGACATTTTTTCTTTCGGCTGCCTCATCTACGAAGCAGTCACTGGTCGCAAGCCGTTCGCCGGTGACTCGATCGTTGACACGCTGCACAAGATCATTCACGACCCCGCGCCGGCCATCACTGACTTTAATCCTTCAGCGTCACCTGAACTGCAGCGCGTCATCCGCAAGTGTCTGGCGAAAGAGCCGGAAAAGCGATACCAGACGATTCGCGACACGGCCAACGACCTCGAAGAACTGCTCGAAGAGATGAAGGGCACAAGCGACATAGAGCGCTCTGTGGCGCCGTCCTCGATCGCGACCACCAGCAGCGCGCCAGGCAGCACAGACGTCGACGCCCGCGCGGCCGAGAGTACTGTGTCTGTTAGCCAGCAGCCCGCTTCCAGCGCCGAATACATCGTCTCCGGAATCAAACAGCACAAATTCGCCGCCGCGATCGCTGCCGTCTTGCTTGTCGCAGGCGCTATCGGACTCGGCCTTTATCTGCACGCGCGCAACACCGAAGTCGCAATCGAATCAATCGCCGTTTTGCCATTTGAAAATCGGAGCAACGACCCCGATGCAGACTACATTTCCGATGGAATCACGGAAAGCATCAACAACAGCTTGACGCGGCTGCCTAATCTGAAGGTGATTCCGCACAGCGTCGCTTTCCATTACAAAGGCAAGCCGATGGATGCGCAAAAGTTTGGCGACGAACTTCACGTCAATGCCGTGCTCACCGGTCGGGTAGTGCAGCGCGGCGACAACCTTACAATTAGCGTTGAGCTTGACGACGTTCGTAACGGCAAACAGCTTTGGGGCGAGCAGTACAACCGCAAGCTGGCCGATCTGCTGGCGGTAAAGAGTGACATTGCCAGGGAGGTTTCGCAGCGGTTGCGCTCGCAACTCTCGGGGGAGGAGCAGCAGAAGTTAACGAGAGGCTCAACGGAAAACGCTGAAGCCTATCAGCTTTACCTCAAAGGCAACTATTACACCTCCAAATTTACAAATGAAGGGTTCCACAAAGGCATCGACTACTTTAACCAGGCCATCGCAGCGGATCCAAACTACGCATTGGCCTACAGCGGTTTGGCCTTCAACTACAATAACTCGGGGGATTGGGCCATACCTCCCAAGGAAGCAGCGCCCCAAGCCAAAGATGCTGCCAGGAGGGCATTGGCGATAGACGACACGCTCGCCGACGCTCACCTTTCACTTGCAACAACCGCCCACTGGTATGACTGGGATTGGGCCACCGCGGAACGAGAGTTCAAACGAGCCATTGAACTCAATCCTAACGATCCGCGGCCCCAGGGATATTACTCCTGGTACCTGGCGACAATGGGGCGAACTGACCAGGCCTTCGCGGAAGCGAAGCGGGGTCAGCAGCTCGATCCAGTTTCGCTGGAAGCTAATCTCTTCCTGGGATCGATTTTGGTTTTCTCGCGCCAGTACGACCAGGCGATTGAGCAACTGCGTAGTGGTATCGAACTCGACCCGACGTACTGGTATGCCCATGACTTTCTGGGCCGAGCCTATGAGCAAAAAGGAAGACTGCCGGAGGCTATCGCAGAGTTTCAACGTGCGCTTGAGTTGGAGAAGGACAATGCTGAGAATTGGTCAAATCTTGGACATGCCTACGCGTTGTCGGGTAAAAGAGGCGAAGCGCAAAAGATCATAGATCAATTGAAAGAACGCCATACAACCTCGCAGCCATTTATGCAGGCTTGGGAGATAAGGATCAAGCATTCGCCTGGCTCGATCGGGCCTACGTAGACCGGTCAGGCTTTCTGGCATTTTACCTTAAATCGGACGCGCATATGGACGGCCTC
>JANMQG010000218.1:0-25586 GCA_031370285.1 Chloracidobacterium sp.
TCTCCAGGGATAGCGTGGCTTTATCATCAGCCCAAACTAACCGCGATCAGCATGGTCACTACTATAGGATTCATCCTCGGTGGTTTGGCGGTGCAACATGAGGCGCTGCTCAAAAGGCAAATGAGATTCTCTGCCCTCGGCCTGATTGGCTTTATCGCAATGGTTGTGGGCTATACGATCGGAATATCAATGGCGTGGTCCGGCTATGGCTACTGGGCCCTCGTCGGCAGCCAATTAGGTTTGATCGGTACAAATACCCTCCTGGTGTGGATCGTTTGCGGGTGGATACCCGGCCTGCCGAAACGCAATTCGGGAGTTCGTACGATGTTGACTCTTGGAAGAAATATCGCGGGCTTCGCAATGCTGAATGTTTTCGCTCGCAACATGGATGTCTTGGTGATCGGCCGCCAACTTGGGCCGCAACCTTTGGGAATTTATGCCAAGGCCTACCAATTAATAAATCTCCCCACGGACAATACCAATGATCCCCTTAACACCGTTGCGCTTCCCGCCTTGAGCCGGTTATGCGATTCGCCCCAGCGCTATCGCGACGCATACCTAAGGATGTTGGAGAAGGTGGTATTGATGATTATGCCGTGCGTCGCGGTAGTGTTCGCCGCCTCCGACTGGATTGTTTACTTGATTCTGGGTCCTCAATGGAGCCAGACCGCACCAGTGCTTAAGTTCCTTGCCATCTCAGCTCTGATGTATCCGGTGGCAAACGCAGCACTGTGGTTGATGATTTCACAAGGTCGGGGCCGGGATATGTTTCGGTGGGCGCTTCTGGGAGCGCCCCTGTCGATCCTATCCTATTTGATCGGATTGCGCTGGGGCGTGTTGGGTGTTGCCGCTTCCTACTCCTTTGCGCGTTTGCTGGTGATCGATCCCTTGCTTTACTGGTTTGCCGGTCGCGTTGGACCGGTAAGCACCAAAGATATTTACCGCGCCGTTCTTCCTTTCGTAGCCGCTTCCGTAGCGGGGTCATTGGTTTGTTCGCTCTTTCGCCACTTTGCGGACATTCAGAATGCGCTGGTTGGATTACTCGTTTGTATTGCAATCGTGGCCGCTACTAATCTTCTGGTGCTTTGGGCCATTCCCGTCGGAAGGGCGGCGCTCAGAGACGCCGTCGAGACCTTGTTGTTGTTGAAGAGAAAGAAAGCATCAATGTCAAGTCTAGAAAGCTTAAGCTAAAGAATGTGTGGCATAGCAGGATTTGTAGATCTTAACAGCGCGAGTCCGGTCCGAGAGCTGACGCAGCGCAAAATAATTCTCAACCGCATGTGTCGGGTGATCAGCCATCGCGGGCCCGACGACCAGGGTATGCTGGTTAACGAAGACGTAGCGCTCGGAATGCGCCGTCTCTCAATCATCGATCTCGCAGGTGGTCATCAACCGATGGCGGGCGAAGATGGTTTGGTGAACATTGTTTTCAACGGCGAGATCTACAATTTTCTTGAACTGCAACCGTTGTTGGAAGCCCGCGGCCATCGTTTTAAAACTCGATCTGATACAGAGGCAATCATTCATGCTTATGAAGAGTTCGGCCCAACGTGCGTGGATCTGTTGCGCGGAATGTTTGCTTTCGCCATTTGGGATGAACGCGAAAAGAAGCTGTTCATAGCCCGGGACCGGGTTGGCAAGAAACCGCTCTATTACGGTTTAACCTCACAGGGCACATTTGTCTTCGGCTCGGAGCTGAAGTCGCTACTCGAGCATCCGGAGATCGAACGCGAGATAGATCCGGAAGCCCTAGATTCTTATTTCACCCTCGGCTATGTTGCCGATCCGTTGTGCATATTTCGTAATATTCACAAACTACCCCCTGGGCATCACTTAACCTTTGCTGATGGCCGCGTAAGCGTTAAGCAGTATTGGGATTTCACCTTTGAGCGGCCAGCCTCACGCACGGAACAAAGCTATCTTGAGGAGTTGCGCAGTCTGCTCGATGAGTCTGTGCGCTTGCGTCTCATTTCCGATGTCCCCCTCGGCGCATTTCTGTCCGGAGGTATTGACTCCAGTACGGTGGTAGCACTGATGGCTCGGCACATGGGTCAGCCGGTGAAGACGTTTTCGATCGGCTTCCACGAGGATTCTTACAACGAACTAAAATACGCTCGTCTTACTGCCAAGAAATTTGGGACCGACCATCATGAGTTCATTGTCACACCCGATATCTGCGACATCGTTGATGAATTAGTTTGCCATTTTGACGAACCATTCGCCGATTCGTCAGCCATCCCCACTTACATGGTTTCGAAGCTTGCGCGCGAACACGTCAAGGTTGTTTTGTCAGGCGATGGCGGAGATGAAGTGTTTGGCGGCTATACCCGCTACTTGGTTGAGCGAAAACGCAGAATGTTTTCTCATCTGCCCGCAGTTTTAAGGAAGGGCTTGATGGAGCCCGTTAGTCGCCTCCTTCCCCATGGAGCGCTAGGCCGCAATTTCATCCACAATGTGGCGCTCGATGCAGTCGATCGTTATTTGGATAGCATGTCGATCTTCTCGGAATTGAATCGAGAGTTGTTGTATTCGGCGGAGTTCAAACGGCGTTTGGGCGACAATAGGCAAACGGCGCAGCTTTTCGGCGATCTTGGTAGGAATGTTAAAACTGCCGAACCGATCGACAAACTACTCTACATCGATAGTAAGACCTATTTGCCCGGCGACATACTTACCAAAGTGGACCGGATGAGCATGGCGGTTTCCTTGGAAGTGCGGGTACCCTTGCTTGACCATAAGTTGATTGAGTTTATGGCAAGGGCTCCAGCAGCGCTGAAGCTTGCGGGTTATGAGACGAAATACCTTCTGAAACAAGCCGTCAAAGACCTTGTGCCGGCAGAGATTCTTACGCGGCCAAAACAAGGGTTTGGAGTGCCGGTGCAGGAATGGATAAACAAGCAACTGCGAGGCCGCATTCGCGATATTCTTACGCCGTCGCGGATGAAACAGCGTGGCTATTTGGAGCCTGATTATGTCGAAGTCTTGCTTGACGAGCATGAGCGGGGCCGTCGAGATCATTCTATGGCGGTATGGGCGCTGTTCATGTTTGAACTCTGGCACCGAAAGTTTATGGATCGTCCCGAACCGGTTATTGAAAGGTCCAGCTATCAGCCCGCTGTAGTAAACGCTGATGCTGGTTAGATACCGACCAGACATTCACTGAATGAAGAGACGTCACTGGTCATATGTTGCGCACCTCGATCGCAATCGCTGAGTTAAAATCTGAAACCGAAACATGCCCCCACAGCTAACCCATCAAGAACCCTTGCGAGTCGGGCTATTGCTTGACTCCTTCTCGCAGCCTCAGTGGGTCCGAAGAATCATAAATGAGATCACGTCTTCATCTATAGCGCAAGTTGTACTGGTGGTACAGAACAAGCGAGGGAAAGAAGAACGCGAAAGTCCATTACTGAGGCTGTGGAAGAGAAGAAACCAGTTATTGTATTCAGCTTACACAAAGCTGGACACTCGCCTGTCGAGTGTGAGCCCGGATGCTTTTCACAAGGTCAGTGTGAAAGATTTGCTTGTGGAGGTTCCAGTTCTCGATGTTGCGCCGCTGATGTACAAGTTCACAGACAGGCTTGGCGACGAGGATCTAAGACTGATCAAAGAATATGAGCTCGATGTTGCCATCCGTTTCGGATTCCGGATCTTGAAAGGTGAAGTTTTACAGGTCGCAAAACACGGGGTTTGGTCGTATCACCACGATGATGCGCGAGTTTATCGTGGAGGTCCCCCTGGTTTCTGGGAAGTGATGAAGGACGATCCGGTTACGGGCTCGATGCTGCAGATTCTCAACGAGCAGTTGGACAACGGCAGGGTTATCTATCGATCGTGGGCCCCGACTATCAATCGATTTTCGGTCAAGAAGAATAATGATAACTATTATTGGAAAACCTCAGCGTTCGTTATGAGGAAACTAAAAGAACTGCATGAGATCGGAGAGATCTGCACCGACAGCCAGGAACTTGACTATAGCTCCCAGCCCTATCTGCACAGGCTATACAAAACCCCAACCAATGCCGAGATGTTTAGCTTGTTGCAGGGCCTCGCTAGTCGCGCACTGGTGCGAATGATCGAGAAGATTTCGTATTCCGAAAGCTGGTCGCTGGCTTACCGATTTCGCCTCGATTCCACCGATCTCAATAACACGTTCTATAAGTATAAGTACCTTCTGCCCCCTAACGGTCGATTCTGGGCCGACCCGTTTCCAGTAAGGAAGGGCGATAGCTACTTTGTTTTCTTCGAAGAATTCCTTTATCACAAGAAGAAGGCCCATATCGCGGTGATTGAATTGCAGAAGGGACGGCCACCCACTGAACCTGTCAGAGTTCTCGAGAGACCACATCACCTGTCGTATCCATTCGTGTTCGAATGGGAGGGTCGTCACTATATGATTCCGGAGACTGGATGCAACAATACTGTTGAGCTTTACCGTTGCAAGTCATTTCCGAATGAATGGGAATTTGAAACCGTCTTGCTCGAGGCGAACAATCCAACCGACACCACTTTGATTGAGATAGAAGGCCGCTGGTGGATGTTTGTGACCATCGCGGAGCCCGGAGTTTCTGTGAATTGGGATGAGTTACACCTATTTTACTCAGAAAGCCCCTTGGGACCATGGACGCCACACCGACGCAATCCGGTGAAGTCGGATGTCAGAAATTCCCGGCCCGCGGGCCGGCTGTTTCATAACAATGGTTCCCTTTATCGCCCTGCGCAGGATTGTTCAAGACGATATGGTTATGCCATCGCCATTAATGAAGTGAAACGGTTAACTCCCGATGAATATTCTGAACAAGAGGTTTCGCGTATAACTCCCGAGTGGAACGAGAAGGTTATCGGCACGCATACTATTAATCGCGCGGACGATCTGACGGTAATAGATTGCCTAATCAAGAGCGGAAAACTGTACCCACGCCCAAGTCTGGAAGTGGCCAAGCCACAAAGGCGCCCGGGCCCTAGTAAAGAAAATGTCCTACAGCTCATTCATGGCTTCATTCAGGGCGGATCAGAGCGGCAGATGATTCAGCTCACTGGATTGTTGCGTGATAGTGGAAAGTATCAAGTGCATGTCGCCTGCCTTAGGGGTGCGGGGGCACTTCGACATGAAGTGGACAAACTTGGTCTCAGCAAGATAACTGAGTACCCGTTGACCAGTTTCTACGATCGCAACATGCTGCTACAGTTACGTCGGTTCAGTACGTATGTTAAGGAGCACGACATTCACTTGATTCACACGCACGACTTCTATTCAAACATATTCGGGATGGCGGGCGCCGCCTTGGCCCGAATTCCGGTCCGCATCGCTTCTCGACGCGAGACGAGTGGAATGCGCACTCCCTTTCAAAAGAGCGTCGAACGATTGGCGTTCCGAGTCGCTCACGACATAGTTACGAACGCGGAAGCGGTTAGGGACCAACTGGTGATGGAAGGCGTGTCAAGGGACAAGATTAGTGTCGTCTACAATGGACTGGATCTGGAGCGCATGACTTCAAAACCATTGTCTCGCGTCGATGTACTAAGGCTGCTGGGGTTACCTGAGGAGCTAAATTCTTCTGGACGAAAGTTCGTCACGATCGTCGCTAACTTCCAGCACGAAGTTAAGGATCATCCGATGTTTTTGCGGGCGGCGAAGAGAATTCAGGAAATAATGCCCGAAGCGACGTTTCTGTTGGCGGGGGAGGGGCGGTTGATCGAGTCGATGCGCGCTCTAGCTGAGAAGCTGGGTATCCTTGGCAACACCTTCTTTCTCGGCCGCTGCAAGCACGTGCCGGAACTGCTGAGTATTTCCGACATCTGCGTCTTGAGTTCAAAAGCCGAGGGGTTCTCCAATGCGATTCTTGAGTATATGGCTGCTGCCCGGCCCGTGGTAGCTACCGATGTCGGCGGTGCTCGAGAAGCAATAATCGCGGGACAGACTGGTTACCTCGTTGCTTCAGGCGATGATGTCGCGATGGCCGATCGGATTGTTTCGCTGCTAAGGGATCCTGAACGTATGAGAATAATGGGCGAGCAGGCTCGGCGAACCGTCGAAGATCATTTCTCATGCGATTCGCAACTGAGGAAAACAGAAATGTTGTACGCGAGACTATTAAAAGGAAGTTATGGGACTGCGGCGGTCGAGTCTGAAAGCCCCACAATAGAAAGGCCTTGAATTCAATGGAGTCGCAAAGGTCCGGCACAGAGGAAGCTGGCGCATCGGTCGGGCTCGAAAGCGGCTCGGGCGCGGGAACTAGACCGCTACGCATTCTTGTCGTGGCACCGTCATTTGATATCTTGGGAGGACAATCCGTGCAGGCGGCACGACTGCTGTCCCGACTCCGAGAAGAGCCATCTCTTGAGATTGGGTTCCTGCCAATAAATCCGCGCCTGCCTGGTTTTTTGCATAACCTGCAGAGGGTTAAATATGTGCGGACACTTGTCACCTCTTTATTTTACGTGGCGAGCCTACTGGCCCGAGTTCACAAGTTTGACGTAATTCATGTTTTCTCAGCATCCTATTTTTCTTTCATATTGGCGCCCATGCCCGCCATTCTCGTGGGTAAACTTTACCGAAAGAAGATCCTCCTTAACTACCATAGTGGCGAAGCAAATGACCATCTCACCCAGTGGCGACGAACGGCCGTTCCAATAATTCGATTGACTGATTCCGTAGTAGTGCCTTCTGAGTATTTGGTTCGCGTGTTTGCTAGATTCGAGTTGCCAGCCCGGGCCATCTACAACACTATTGACGCCGCCGAGTTTCGTTTTCGCGGGCGAAGTCCGCTGCGTCCGATCTTTGCCTCTAACCGCAATCTGGAAAGTCATTATGGCGTTGATCGCGTTCTTCGCGCCTTCGCCATCATTCAGCAAGATTTTCCTGATGCTAGCCTGACTGTCGCGGGTGACGGAAGTCAGAGAAGCTCGCTGGAGCGGCTGACGGAGAACCTTGGTTTGCGGAACACCAGATTTATCGGCCGAGTTGACCCCGCTTCGATATTCGAACAATACGACGCGGCAGATATCTACCTGAACGGATCGGAGATCGATAACCAACCGCTTTCCCTCCTCGAAGCTTTTGCTTGCGGGTTGCCAATTGTCACAACGGACGCCGGTGGAATTCCCGATATTGTCACCGATGGTAAATCCGGTTTCGTAGTTCCGCGGGGTGATTATCTGCGGATGGCACAATGCGCAATTCGCCTGCTAAAGGAGCCCCAAATTGCGAAACAGTTTGCAGAAGCAGGGTATAAGGAATGCTGCAAATACAGCTGGGAAGCTGTGAGAGATTCCTGGATGGATGCTTACAGAGAGCTGGCGAACAAAGAGAAACGACTTGCCGCAAGCGAGACAACAGTGGCGCCTGACCGGGCGGGTTCTGAGCGAACGGCCTGACCTGATGAAACGTAAACTCGGCAGATTGCGGAGGACCAGTTTCGACGAGTTGCGCGTGCGTGCCTCGCAAGCCTTCGCTGCATTCGCCGAGCGCATCTCGTTGTCTCGTCAAGCGAGGCTGATATCAGATGACGCGTTTCTACGGTTGCTGGACCTTCGTCAATTCGGTGGGCGTGAACCGGCTTCGTGTTTAGGGCTGCTTGATCACTTTCGGACGAGAAACGGTCCTGAGTTTTTCTCAGGATTTAGTAATCCCGAAAAGACGATTACAGAGTTAAAGCGCCGCTGGCCAAGAGCTGAAGAAAGAATCGCAGCACAGGCAGATCGAATCATTGAGGGTCATTTTGATCTGCTTGGCTTTCGGAATCTTGACTTCGGAATTCCAATCGACTGGCACCTCGAACCCCTCGCCGGCAAACGTGCGCCGCTCCGTCATTGGAGCCGTCTAAATTATCTGGACGCTGAGGTCACCGGTGATAAGAAGATTGTCTGGGAACTGAATCGGCACCAGTATTTCACCACGTTGGGCCAGGCTTACTGGTTGACCCGAGACGAGCGGTATGCGGAGGCGTTTACTGCGCAAATCAATTCCTGGATGGATCAGAATCCACCGAAGATAGGGATTAACTGGGCCAGCAGTCTGGAGGTTGCGTTTCGTTCCATTTCCTGGCTTTGGGCATTGCACTTCTTCAAAACTTCGGAGGCCCTGACGCCTCAAACATTTCTGCGCGTCGCCAAGTTTCTCTACCTAAACGCACGGCACCTCGAAACTTATCTCTCAACCTATTTCAGCCCGAACACTCATCTGACTGGTGAAGCGCTGGGTCTATTATATCTGGGCATACTGCTGCCGGAATTCAAACAGGCTAAACGCTGGCGTAGCGCCGGCCTGAGAATTCTGATGGAGCAGCTTTCCCGGCAAGTGAGAAGCGACGGCACCTATTTCGAGCAGTCAACCTACTACCATCGCTACACGACGGATTTCTATCTGCATCTTTGGCTTCTGTTAAGGGCCAATGGCGAACCAGTGCCCTATGGTCTAGAGGAAAAGCTCAATTTGCTGTTAGACCACCTGATGTACATAACGCGGCCCGATGGCACAACCCCGTTCTTTGGGGACGATGATGGTGGCCGTTTAGTCATGCTGGATCAGCGTGCAGCAAACGACTTTCGGGCAGCCCTTTCAACCGGAGCGTCGCTTTTCATGCGGCCCGACTATAAGTTCGTCGCGGGAGAGGTGGCAGAAGAGGCGTTGTGGTTGCTTGGTCCGGAAAATCTTGCGGCGTTAGATCTTCTTCAGACATGTGAACCTGCAGAGCAGTCTGTGGCCTTCGAGTTGGGTGGCTATTATGTGATGCGGGACGGGTGGTCGACGACCTCGAACTATTTGCTCTTCGATTGCGGCCCGCATGGCGCAGACAACTGCGGCCATGCACACGCCGACGCGCTGTCTTTTGAGCTGGCGGCAAACGGCCGGACGCTGCTAATCGATCCCGGGACCTTCACTTACACGGGTTCAAAGGAGATGCGTGAGTGGTTCCGCGGGACGCAAGCTCACAACGCTTTGACTGTCGACGGAGCGTCATCGTCAGTTCCGGCTGGACCGTTTTCGTGGCAAAGTATTGCTCACTGCGAACCTCTCGCCTGGATCAGTCGTTACCGCTTCGACTACGTAGCAGGCGCCCACGACGGCTACGCGAGCTGGCCGCAGCCTGCCACGCATGACCGAAGCATTTTATTTCTCAAACATGACTATTGGGTGATTCGCGACCATCTAAAATCTGACGGCGAACATAATGTGGATCTGTGGTTCCATTTCGATCTTGGCTGTGCGCCCCTGATTGAAGCCGCCGGCGAAGATGCGTTTATTGCCGAGAACGCCGGCGAAACGGGGCTCGATGTTAGTGCTTTTGCCGAAAACGGTCGCTGGAGGCGGGAAGACGGCTGGGTTTCGCACTCTTACGCTCAGAGGGAACCTTCGCGAGTTTACGTTTTTTCGGCTCGGCTGGGCGGCTCACGCAACGCGGTGAGTCTGCTAGTCCCCCGCGCGACCCGCACTCGTTGGCATGTAAGTGAAATCGAGGCGATAGGCGGGCAGGCTTTTGAGGTTGCTAATGAGAATTGGCTCGACATTGTTATGATTCGTACAGGAGCGCGAATCGAAACGGCGCGGCTGGCCTCGGATTTTGAATGGACTTGGGCCCGATTTACGCGGGATAACCCATTGGTTCCCGAAGAGTTGGTGCTAATCAGCGGCAAGACTTTGCAGCTTCAGGGTCGGCAGCTTCTACAGGCAGATCAACACATCGAGTACCTGGCCGCTCGTAGCATCGAGGGCCGGTTTCACGTCGACAGCGACAAAGGGATTTTTGAGTGCCAATTGCCAATTGCCGATTTTGAGGCGGCATTGCGTGGCTGACGTCTGCGCCGAACATATTGTGAAGCCCGAGTTGGCCTGCGCAAATCGGCAATGCACAATCGGAATTAGCTATGTGTGGAATAAACGGCATCGCGTTTTCCAGTAGATCACGGCGGACAATTGACGCCGCGGTCATCGAACGCATGCGCGACGTGATCACCCATCGTGGACCGGATGACCAAGGTATGTTTACTGACGGTGTGGTTGGGTTTGGCCACCGGCGGCTCAGTATCGTCGACGTAGCAGCAGGCCATCAGCCGATGACTAACGAAGACGGCTCGCTGCACATCACCTACAACGGCGAGATCTATAACCACGCTGATTTTCGCTCGGAGCTGGAAGCCAAAGGTCACATCTATCAAACTCATTGCGACACAGAAACAATTCTGCATCTCTACGAAGATTACGGCGCAGCGTGTGTCGTTCACCTGCGCGGTATGTTTGCCTTCGCTATTTGGGATCAGCGAAACCGTGAGCTTTTTATCGCGCGCGATCGGTTAGGTGTTAAACCTCTCTATTACGCTCACGCAGACGACGGTTCACTCTACTTTGGTTCGGAAATCAAAACTTTGCTGGAGGCGGGCGGCCTAACACCCGAGATCAACTTTGCCGCGTTGCCCGATTACCTCTCCAATCACTCAACCTCTGGTGAAGCCACCCTCTTTCGCGGGGTAAAGCGCCTCTTGCCCGGCCATACGCTACTATGGCGCGACGGCCAAATCGAGGTCAAAAGGTATTGGGATGTAAGTTTTGAAAAAATTGAAGACAACGGCCGAAGCGATCAGGATTACATAGCAGAATGGGGCGAACTCTTTCGCACTTCCGTTAGATTACGGCTAATGGCAGATGTCCCGCTCGGAATGTTTCTCTCCGGCGGTATCGATTCTTCGGCAATTGCCGCCGTCATGAGCGGCATGATCGCTGAACCAATCAAGACCTTTTCGGTTGCCTTTGCTGAGCGAGAAGCAAACGAGCTGGCATATGCTCGAATAGTTGCGGAGGCCTTCAAGACCGACCATCATGAAGTCATCGTCAGTCCGGAAGAGTTTTTCAATGTTCTACCCAGGCTCGTGTGGCACGAGGATGAACCGCTGGCGCACCCGTCCAGTGTGGCCCTCTATTTCGTCTCACTTCTCGCTTCTCAGCACGTGAAGGTTGTATTGACAGGCGAAGGTAGCGATGAGCTTCTAGCCGGCTACGGTCGTTATCGCAAGACTATATTAAATCTCGCGCTCGGTGAGCGTTATCGGAGCATGACTCCGGCGAGCGTCCGATGGGCCGTGCGCAATAGAATCGAAGCTCTCCCGACCTCCAAAGTCAGGCAGAAACTCTTGCGCAGCTTTTTAAGCGTGGCGCCCGACATCGAGAGCATCTACTTCGATAACTTCGCCGTATTTCCGTTGTCGATGCAGAACGATCTGCTGTCAGCGAGCGCACGCGAGCGGATCGGGCCGATCGACCCGTATGCCGGCGTTCGCAGTTTCCTGGACGAAACCGACGCAAGGTCACTCTTGGACAGACTGCTTTATGTTGACATCAAGACGTACTTGCATGAGTTGCTCATGAAGCAGGATCAAATGAGCATGGCCGCCTCGCTCGAAAGTCGCGTGCCCTTTCTGGATCACAAGCTAGTGGAATTTACCTGTAGCCTGCCCGAAAGGCTGAAGTTGCGCGGCGCGACCACCAAGTATATTTTGCGTGAGAGCATGAAAGGCGTACTGCCTCAATCAATCTTGTCGCGCCCTAAAATGGGCTTTCCCGTGCCTATCGCCTCCTGGTTTCGTGGCGCTTACAGCTCTGTAATAGATGAGTATGTTTTGAGCGAGCGAGCAATCTGCCGCGGTATATTCAACGCTGATTTTGTTCGTCAACTCGTAAAGCGCCATCAAGCCGGAGGAGAGAATCATGAGGAACGTTTATGGGCTTTGGTTAATTTCGAAATCTGGCAGCGCCAGTTTTTTGATGGCGAAGGCTCACGACATTCCCAAAACAGGTCTGGTGCGGTTATGGCGTTAAGTGAGTGTTAGATCTAACACTATGAATATCAAGAAGACCATGGCTGTAAATTTGAGCCGTTTGTTTAGGAACCATACATATACATCCCGTCATGGGCTGGCAAAAGGCCTGAGAAGGAAAGGTGGACTGGCTTTCTTGCCCTCGTTTATTCCACGCTCTACGGAGATGTTTAAAGAGGAAGTGTTTATTGAGGCTTTGCCTTTCTCAGGAAAGACAGTTTACGACATCGGCGGTGATCAGGGAATTTATACGCTGTTCTTCGCCCGCAAGGTGGGGGAAAAAGGAAAGGTTATAACCTTTGAACCTAACCCCGTCAGCCACGCTCACATCGTTACCAATGTTCAACTGAACGGTTTCAAACAAGTGGAAGTGCGGAATGTTGCTTTGGGAGAGAAACGCGGCACACTTACGTTCGCATTTCCGGAAAAGGATCCCGGACGCGGGACGGCTGATGAGTTAATTAGAGAGCAGATTCTCAAAGAGCCGGGTTCGAGAACGACCGAGGTCGAGGTGGATGCACTCGACAATTTGATCCCATCCGCAGGGTTGCCCAAACCTGATTTCGCCAAGATTGATGTTGAAGGTCTGGAGTTGAATGTGCTAAGGGGCATGTGCAACACGTTAACCGCGCATCGCCCGGAACTTTTCATTGAGATCCATGGCGCAGACACGAAAGCGAAGACAGAGAACATCAGGCAAGTCGGCTCTTTTCTCCTCGACCTCGGATATAAGATTCACCATGTCGAGTCCGAACAAGAAATCACTTTGGCAAACGTCGACGACGCCCGGGAGGGCCACATTTACTGCACGTGATCCGGAGAGAATCCGGACCGCGCTGAAACCTTTAGTAATTTAGTTATCCCTTCTGAATGCCTGCAAAAATACTGCCTTGAATATTCTCTGGCTCAAAACAGAACTGCTTCATCCAGTTGATAAGGGCGGCAAGATTCGCACTTACAACATGCTGAAGGAGTTGAAGCGAGAGCATCAGATTACTTTCTTAACTCTCGATGATGGTTTAGCGGGAGCCGATGTCCGTGAGCAGGCGGAGGAATACTGTCACGAGCTCATTTGTATTCCGCATCGTCAACGCGAAAAGTTTACGCCCGGATTCTATGGCGACCTGCTGTTTAATCTAGTATCGCCCCAGCCTTATGCCATCAAGAAGTATGAATCGGCGCTCATGCGCCGTGAGATTAGCGAGCGGTGGCGCAACAGTGCGTTTGAAGTTCTTATCTGCGATTTCCTGGCCCTGGCAGGAAATGTACCGCGCGATTTACCAGGCCCAACTATTCTTTTCCAGCACAACGTTGAGGCAATGATCTGGAAGCGGCATTACGAAGTGCAGAGTAATCCGATCAAGAAGGCGTATCTTTTTGGGCAATGGCGGAAGATGCACTCCTTCGAGCAGCAGATGTGCCGCTGCTTCGATTGCGTTATAGCAGTTTCTCCCGAGGATCGAGAGCAGATGCGCCGAAAGTACTCCTTGGCAAACGTATTCGACGTTCCCACCGGCGTGGATACAGACTTTTTCCAACCTCGCGATCAGGAAAGAATCATGCCGCATAATGTTGTCTTTACCGGTTCGATGGATTGGCTGCCTAATGAAGATGCCATTCGTTACTTCACCGGACAAATCATGCCGCTCATAAAACAGGCAATCCCTGACTTGACCCTCACAGTTGTTGGACGCAACCCTTATCCCGGGCTAATCGAACTGAGCAAGCAGGATGCTTCGATCATTGTGACCGGTCGAGTGGAAGATGTGAGACCCTACATGGAACGTGCGGCCGCCTATGTTGTTCCGTTACGCATCGGGGGTGGTACTCGCCTCAAGATTTTCGAGGCGATGGCCATGGAGAAGGCTATTGTGTCAACCTCCATTGGTGCTGAGGGTCTGCCGGTTAAGGGCGGTGCCGACCTCCTGCTTGCCGACACGCCGGAATCATTTGCAGACTCAGTAATTCGTTTGCTCCGCGACCCCGCGGCCGCAGGAGCGATGGGCCGGCGCGCGTCCAAGACTGTGCGAGATCAGTTTGGATGGCAAAGGGTCGCAGAAAACTTCGCAGAGATTTGCGAACGCGCCATTAGGGAGAGGAACTCGCCAGTCACCGCGGCGCCTGTAGTGAAGAGCAATGCGCAATCGGTAGCCTGAAGATCTTATGGCAATCTCACCATCAGCAGGGCCTCAGGTGCAGAAATCCACTGCTTCGTTGATTGCCACCGGCAATCAGACCGTGTCAGTCGTGATTCCTTGCTTCAACGAGGAACGATTTATTGGCAAAGCGCTTGAACAACTTGCTGATCAATATGATCGGGAGCGGTACGAGATTCTGGTTGTCGATGGTCAATCTGAAGACCGCACTCGGGCCGTCGTTGATGAGTTTAAGATTGCGCGTCCGGATGTTTCGATTACGGTGATTGATAATCCGGCGCATAATATTCCCACGGCGTTAAATCTCGGAATTGCATCAGCCCGGGGAAACATAATTGCGCGCATGGACGCCCACGCCGTGCCATCCGCGGGCTACATTCGGCGCTGTGCCGAAGTTTTGCAACAGGAGAACGTCGGAGTTGTAGGCATGCCCTGTCATGTCCGCGCGGGAGCGGGAACGTTGATGGCGCGCGCCATTGCTGTTGCCGTTTCACATCCGTTTGGGATTGGCGACGCAAAATACCGGTTGACTGAGGGCCTATCTTTGCAGGAGCCAGTCGACACGGTCGCTTTTGCTTGTTTTAAGAAATCGCTCTGGCTGCAATTGAAAGGCTTTAACGAGTCGCTACTGACAAATGAGGATTACGACTTTAATTATCGCGTACGGTTGGCGGGTCAGCTGGTGTTACTGGATCGCTCCGGCCATTGCGACTATTTCGCGCGCACAACGGTGAAGCATCTCGCCAGGCAGTATCTACGGTACGGTGGCTGGAAGGCACAGATGATAAAGTTACATCCAGGCTCAATAAAGCTGCGTCATTTGGTTGCGCCTGGTTTCGTTTTGTCGCTCGCGTCACTGGCCCTGCTGGGTTTTTTCTGGACGCCATTTTTTCTTTTGTTGGGTCTGGAAGTCGGGCTCTATGCTTTGTTGGCCTTTGTTTTTGGCTGGCAAGCCATGAAACGCAACCGCGCGGGGATTGATATGTTGCTGGCCATGCCCCTGATTTTTTTGACAATTCATTTGACTTGGGGAGCTAGCTTTTTGCTGGGCCTCTTCCGTCAGCCGCGCTCAGTGTGACGATTTACGAACACGAATGCTAGGGCGGAAGAACTCCAGCTCTGCCTTGCCGCCAGTTGCGGTCGAGGCCCGTCGTCCCGATTCTAATAATTTAGAAGGATTTGCGAATGAAGCTTAGCATGTTTGGTATTGGTTATGTTGGCTGCGTCTCCGCGGCATGTTTCGCGAAAGAGGGCCACGAAGTAATAGGTGTAGATATTAATCCAACCAAAGTTGAGATTATCAATCAGGGCAATAGTCCGATTATTGAGCCTGGTCTTGGCGAGTTGATGAAGAAGGCTGTTGCCTCGCACCGGCTAAAAGCTACGACGAACGCTGCCGAAGCGGTAAACAATTCTGAAGTATCGCTCGTCTGTGTCGGTACTCCGAGCAATTCCAACGGCAGTCTCGATCTCCGTTATGTCACGCGTGTATGTGAGGAGATCGGGGCAGCTTTGAAAACTAAGCAGGAACGGCACGTGGTAGTCATGCGCAGCACCATGCTGCCGGGAACGATCGAGAATGTTGTAGTACCGGCTTTGGAAAAGTCTTCTGGGAAAAAGGCCGGAATGGATTTTGGCGTGTGTATCAATCCGGAGTTTCTGCGTGAAGGCTCTTCATTAAAAGATTTCTATGCGCCACCCTTCACAATTCTGGGCGCGGATGATGAAACAACCGCAGCCGTAGTGCGCGCTCTTTACGTGAATATTGACGCGCCGCTTTATGTCACGGCGCTAAAAACCGCGGAGATGGTTAAGTATGTGTGCAACAGCTTCCACGCGTTGAAGGTGAGCTTTGCCAACGAAGTGGGCAATATTTGCAAGGCGCTTGCGATTGACAGTCATCTAGTGATGGAAATTTTTTGCCAGGACACAAAACTTAACCTTTCGCCCTACTACCTGAAGCCAGGTTTTGCGTTTGGTGGTTCGTGCTTGCCCAAGGACTTGCGCGCGATTAATTACAAGGCAAAAGAACTCGACGTTGAAGTGCCGGTGCTGGCGGCCATTTTGCCTAGCAATCGCCTGCAGATTGAGAGAGCCGTTAACCTGGTCACTAGCACGCAGAAGAAACGAATTGGTGTGCTTGGGTTCAGTTTCAAAGCGGGCACCGACGACTTGCGCGAATCTCCGATGGTTTCTTTGATCGAGACATTAATCGGAAAAGGCTATCAGCTTTCGATCTATGATCCAGACGTCTCTCTTGCGCGTCTCGTCGGCGCTAACAAGGAATATATCGAACGCGAAATTCCGCACATCTCAAACCTTATGTGTCCGACAATTGATGCCGTCATCGAAAATTCTGAAGTCATCATCGTAGGAAACAAGGGGGAAGAGTTTCGGCAGATTGAGACTAAGGTAAAGCCTGGAATGGTCATCATCGATCTTGCAAGAGTGTTGGGCAAAACCTCGGACGATTCTTATCAGGGGATCTGTTGGTGAGTGTTCGAGTGCTTTTGTTATTGGAAATTGGCTGCCGGTTTATCGATGGCGACGAATTTCGCGATCCTGAGCGAAATTCAGGCAGCTTGGGGGTGTCTTGAGAAAGGGAATTCGGCGGCGGTTAACCGTCGCCTTTTTGTTGGTTCTTCTCTGTTGGGTGGCTGCCTGGTTGGCGGCTCGCATACTAATCGTTAGCGCTCCATTGGAAAAAGCGGATGTTATCGTTGTGCTTAGCGGATCCTCGGCTTTCGTTGAGCGCACGCAGCTTGCCGCTCAGCTGTATGCCGCCGGTTGTTCAAGAAAAGTCTTATTGACAAACGACAACCGTCAGGGTGGCTGGTTGAGCTCCGAGCAACGCAATCCATTTTTTTACGAGCGCGCGCGTTGGGAGTTGGAACGTCTTGGCGTACCACGCTCTAGCATTGAAGTGATTAGTACTCCTGTCAACAGCACTCAGGAGGAGGCACTCGTTTTGAGCAATTACGCCGATTCGAAGGGACTGACATCCATGCTAATCGTGACATCAGCTTACCATTCCCGACGGGCATTACGAACGTTCCGCCGCGTCGTGAAAGATCACGTTACTGTAGGTTTGGCTGCAGTGCCTCCCGGTTGGCAGACTCCTAAACCGTCCACCTGGTGGCTATCTTCGCGCGGGTGGCAGATAGTTCCCGGGGAATACTTGAAACTTGTCGGATACGAATTACGTGGTTTGGCTTTGATGATCATCGCGCGAACTTAAGAGTCTTTTGTGGTAAACTGAGACTCATTAAGAGTCTTTCAGGGGTTGATAGACGCGAATTCTGTTCAGCTAGAGTCGATAAAAATGCATTTTACAAAGATGAGCACACTCGCGGGATTGATCTTCCTAATATTCGCAGCAGTTAGCAGTGCAAAGGCAGATCCATTATTATTTAGCAACGTTGTGGCCCTGCAAGGTAGTAGTTCGACTCGCGTCGATCTTTTCTCGAATCCGGGAGGCCTGTTGATCGGCCCTCGAATCTCTTTCCTGGTTGATATTGGCGGCGTACTGCCACCAAGTGGAACAGATGTACTCCAAATAACCTTTACCGAAGCCGGACAACTTCCGGTAGTTCAGACTTTCAGGATTCCGCTGTTCGATGGTCTGCCACTTCCTTACTCGCAGATCTTTAGCTTCACTTTTCAGAATCCAAGTTTTCAAGGCACCCCGGCGACGCTACGCATAGATATCCTCGGCAGCTCGCCTGATTTTGTCGTACCCGGAGGTCCGCAAGCGGGGCAGCGCGTTGATTCTTTCACTTACAATTTTAAGGTCGCAGAGCCCGTCCCTGAACCGGGCACGATGGCCATGATGGCTATCGGAGTCGCGGGACTGTTGGCGAAAGGGCGACGGAAGCGGAAAGACAAGAATGAGTTCGGGAAAGGGGCGTCGAATCTGCCTGAACAAGTCTAGACTAAAGAAACACCTCGCTTGGCTTCACCTGGCTTTTTGAGCCTTGGAATTCAATTGAGTCTCGCAAATCCTGGTTCTATTATACAATCCACATCATGAGTGCTTCAGAACTTCACGCAGCACAGGTTGCGGCTGGCGAACGGTTTGAGTTCGGGCGGAATTGGAGCCGCTTTCTCGCGCTACTCGACGATACGCGCATCGAGCGCGCGGAAGAATCATTGCGAAGGATGCTGGAAGTGGATAGTCTCGAGGGAAAGAGCTTTGTAGACATCGGGTCTGGAAGCGGCCTCTTTAGTCTCGCTGCTCGCCGCTTAGGCGCCAGAGTACATTCGTTTGATTTCGATCCACATTCAGTGGCCAGCACAGCCGAACTCAAGAACCGCTATTTCCGTGGTGATAACATCTGGAAAGTTGAGGAGGCGTCGGCACTCGATGCAAACTACATGTCGTCGCTTGGTAGTTTTGATGTCGTTTATTCCTGGGGCGTGCTTCATCACACCGGGCGGATGTGGGATGCTTTGGAAAATAGCCAAAAGTTGGTGGCTGACGGTGGAAAGTTGTTCATCGCAATTTATAACGATACCGGGAGCCAGAGTTCGCGGTGGAGATGGATTAAGAAAACCTACAATAGTGTTCCCGGTGTTCTGAAGGCTCCATTTGCTTTGATTGTCACCGCACCGGGCGAGTTAAAATCTTTCCTACGCTCGTTAATAACTTTAAAGCCCGGCGATTATCTAAAGTCCTGGACAGAGTATGACGAGCGAAGAGGAATGAGCCGATGGCATGACATAATCGATTGGGTCGGTGGCTATCCTTACGAGGTGGCGTCGCCTGATGAGATATTCGAGTTCTTCAAGAGCAGAGGGTTCACGCTGACGAAATTGAATTGCGGTAATGTTGGCTTGGGCTGCAGTCAGTTTGTTTTTGTCCGGAACAGAAGCGCCGCTAAGTAAGTGAGAGATAAACCGGCAGGAGCGAAAGGAGTTCCCCATGGTTGCTGAAGTAACGCAAATGGCTGAAACTTCAAACGCCGATGTGAGTAATCAACTGCTAACCGAGCTTGAAACTCAGGGTGTCGTGCGTTTGTCGAACCTGTTAAGCGCGCAGCAACTCAGCGATATGCAACGTGCGTTTGACGTAAGACTCAAGCGGCTCCGCTGGAACAATATTGACGGCTACGAAAAGACTGAACCTTATCGGCACATGGTCGAAAACCTATTACTCCTGGATCAAGGCTTTGTGGACATAGCGCTGCACGCCACGATTAAAGCAGTCCTTAACAGATATCTCGGCAACAGGTACGAACTGGTGGAAGCGCGGGGCTGGCGCTCGTTGCCTACCAAACGGGATTTTCACGGCTGGCACGGGGACGCCTGGTATGATCAATCGGTGACGCAGGAGATCCCGAAAGAGGTCAAGCTCGCGGTTTACCTGACCGACGTCCGCAGCGGAGCGTTCAACTACATCAAAGGCAGCCATCGGCAGCATGCGCCCCGGCCAATTCGAACCGTGGAACTGCCGCAGATATCCCCATCCCAGATTGCGGAGCTGACCGGCCCAGCGGGAACAGCCTTTTTGTTTGACACCTCCGGGATTCACCGGCAGAGCGTGCCTATGCTGGAACCGCGGCATGCCCTGTTCTACAACTACCATGATCCCGATGTGCGCTTGCACCAGGAAGATATTCAGTTTTACCGCTATCACCCACTGCTGTTGAATGCGGCTTTTCTGGGCAATCTGACGGTTGAAGATCAACGTATCCTCGGCTTCGGCAACAAGACTAACTTCATCCCCGCCTTCGAACGTCCGACGAAGCATAACGTGCTACACGACATTTTCAGCTTTACTCATAATGTAAATTTACGTCTTAACGATGTTAGGGTGCGTGTGCTCGCGAAATTGAAGCAGAGTGCGAAAACGAAACGTCGCTAGGAACCACCGGGCGAAAGGCAAACAAATATTCGGGGCGCGATCTGCGGGCCGGCGCTATCTGGCCCACGATTAATTTTCTGTAGCATGACAGGCAAGAAGGATAATGAACAGCAAACGTGGTCTTGCTATGCCGTCTGTAGTCTCAGTCTTCGGCGTGGAGCCGTTTCGTATCGGTGGCACTGAGACCTACGCGCGGGAACTGTCTCTCCAACTTGAACGCCACGGCTGGCACAGCGTGCTTTGCTTTCTCACCTCGCCCCCCGCCGAAGTGCGTCACTTTCTTGATTTACCCAACGTCACTATAGAGGTGCTTGATCATGATGTTGGTCTGAATTGGCGTGCCCTGAAAAAGATGACGCGCATCCTGCGCATTCACCGCCCGCGCATTCTCCACCTTCACTATACGGGTCTTCTCAGCCCGTATCCCTGGCTGGGATGGCTGCTCTCAGTTGAGAAAGTTTTCTTCACTGACCATGCCTCGCAACCTGCCGCACACGTTCCCCGGCGCGCGTCACTGTGGAAACGCTACCTGGCTCGCGTCATAAACCAGCCCCTCTCCAAAGTCATCTGCGTGAGCAACTACGGCTATCGCTGTCTGACGGCGCGAGATCTCTTTCCGGCTAACCGATGCGATATGATCTATAACGCGGTAGATTTGACGCGGGTAGCGGAAAGCGACCAGCGGGCATTAGATTTTCGCTGGCGCTTTGCTATTTCCGCGGAGCGCAAAATTGTGTTGCAGGTCAGTTGGATCATACCGGAAAAAGGCATTCCGGATTTGCTGGCGGCAGCGCGTATTGTCCTGGTCCAAAACCCGAACGTCCAATTCGTTATCGTGGGAGAAGGGGCCTTTCGTTCACAGTACATGCGAGAGGCGGTCGAAATGGGACTCGACGGGCATGTCACCTGGACCGGACTGTTGGCAGATCCGTTTACCGAAGGAGTGTACGACGTGGCCGATATTGTGTGCCAGGTGTCACGTTGGGAAGAGGTCTTCGGTTGGGTTATTGCTGAGGCGATGGCTTACCGGAAGCCGATTGTCGCTACTAGAGTGGGGGGAATTCCAGAACTGGTGACAGATGGAGAGTCAGGCTTCCTTGTGGCCCGCAGCGATGTCGATGCGCTCGCTCAAAGGATTTTGAGCTTGATTAGTGATCCCGCGCGACGAAAGCTTATGGGTCAGGCGGGCCGTGAAACTGTGCAAGCCAAGTTTGACCTGAAAAAAAACGTGGCGCAACTACTACGATCTTACCGGGTCGAAAGACATCCTTAAGGCCGCGAGTTAAGAGCACGGGAAGTTGCTTCGTTTACAAATCCGTGCGATAGGCTCATTCAAGCCCAAGCCCTTAAGGTTTAGTCTTTATGATCGCGGTGTTCGTAGATACTCCGTGAAGGGTCAGGGAAATGGTTAGATCTCCCACGTCAGTAACTTGTTCATCCAATCGAACCACAACAGCGGTCAACCAATCAAAGCCGGGAACCTTGCCAACATACTCCACCGGTAACATGTAATCATTCCCCTGCTGGTTCTTTAGGTGCGCTACGACGACGTCATGAAATTCCTCGCCGGTGAGCAGGTCGAAGTTAACCACAAAAAGCATGACTCGCGTTCTATGATCCGCGCTGAAGTTCAAGTTGTTCGTGAGCGGGAATGGACCACCCATGAAGGTTACGGAATCGAGGGCTGCCGCACACGTGGGATTAGCCTCGTCCATAACTAACGTCGGAGTTGTGAGTGCCGAGGTAGACATCCTGGTATTAGCCGCCTGCACCCCGGGAGAAATCAGGACGGCCTCGCCATGGAAAGGATAGACGAGTGCCGGATTGTTATTGACGTAGAACGTCACTCCGTCCTTCTTGTACACCACTTGAGTCCCAAAAATCTCTATACGGAAAACATCTGATGGCGAGTAAGACGTGTCGCCCTTGTAAACGCCGCCTTCCCTGATCTCAACAACATTCACACCTCCGATTGTTGAGAGCGCAAATTCCATATCCGACCGACTGAGCGCCTGCGGCCCGCTGTTTAGTCCGACGGTCACAAGTCCCGGGGCTGAGAACTGCCACTCAACAAAACCCGCGCCGCCATAGATGACGTTAACGGAGAGGGCGCGCGCATTTTCGGCAACACCGCCACTCGTCTTTTCGACGGTGTTACCGGTTGCGGATGCGTTAACCAGTCCTGTCCACACCACGTCGAAAGGAGTAGGCACAGGAGTTGGCGTGGGCGAAGGAGTTGGAGTTGGCGTGGGCGCAGGAGTCGCGACGTTGGATACCATCACGTTTGCGCTCTCCCCGTCGTTGTTGAACGACCGCAGACGGTAGTGATAGACAGTCGAGGGCATCACTCCCGTATCGTTGTAGCTTACTGCGTTCGGGCCGGTCGTCACAATGGCGTCCCAGCTACTTAAACCGCCTCCCGGCAGAGTAACGGCGCGCTCCAGCACGAAGCCGCTCTCGTCGGAAGCGTTGTCCGTCCACGTTAGGTTGATCTGCGATGCGGAGATGACGAGTGCTGTGAAATTTGATGGTGGCAACGGACCTGCCGGTCGCTGCGGCGTGGACATTAAAGCGTTGGCAACACGTGCCCCGATACTCAGCAGCGTAGCTGCGGTATGATACGGATAGACAAGCGTCGCCGCACTATTTGTGTAGAAGGTTGTACCATTCTTCTTGTAGAGCACCTGCGATCCGGAAATCTCGATCCGAAAAACGTCCGTGGCCGTATAAGAGGTGTCGACTTTGTATGCTCCTGACTCTCTGACCTCCACGATGTTTAAGCCGCCGATAGCCGAGAACGCGAACTCCATATCTGATCTGTTAATAGCTTCCGGTCCGCTATTAAGACCGACATTGACGGCCTTGCCGAGCGCGGTGAACTGGAACTCGGTATAACCATCAGCACTCTCGATGAGATTGGTTGAGCGCGCTCGCGCGTCTTCGTTACCTTCCTGACCCCCGGTCTTTTCGATAGTGTTACCGCTTGCGCTAACGTTTAATCGGCCCGTCCAAGTGACGTCAAACGGCGTAGGCGTTGGCGCAGGGGTCGGCGACGGTGTGGGCGTAGGTGTCGGGGTCGGCGTTGGTGTCGGTGTTGGTGTGGGCGTTGGTGCCGGTGTCTGAATGTTTGGTGCCTGTGCATCGACGCTTTCGCCGTTGGCGTCGAAGGCGCGCAACCTATAGTGATAGATGGTCGAAGGCGTCAGCCCTCTATCGACGAAGGCCGTGGCATTAGGTCCGGTGGTAACGACTAGAGTCCAGTTACTGGGACTTTGCGCAGCCAGGGTCGTAGCACGTTCCAGGATGAAGCCACTTTCGACAGTTGAGTTGTCCAGCCACGCCAGGTTGATTTGCGTCGGCGAAACGACGGTGGCCACAAAATTCGATGGCGGCAACGGCCCTTCCGGACCTGCCGGCGTTGACATCGTCGTATTAGCCGCGCGCACACCCAGGTCAAAGAGCACCGAGTCCGCATGAAACGGATAGCTCAGCGTCGGGCTGGCTGTCGTCGAAAAAGTAACGCCGTTCTTTTTGTAAAGAACATTTGGGCCGGCGATCTCGACGCGGAACACATCTGCGGGAACATAAGAAGTGTCGCCCTTATAGACGCCGCTCTCTCTGACTTCAACCGTGTTAAGGCCGCCGCCGATTGCGGACAGCGCGAATTCCATATCGAATGGGTAGAAAGCTTGTCGTCCACTGTTTAATCCAACTGCGATGGCCTTGCCTGGGATAGTGAATTGAAATTCGATGAAACCATCCCCGCTCGATATAATATTGGTTGAGCGAGCGCGCGCATCCTCCGCGGACGGGTTGCCGCTAGTCTTCTCGATTGTGTCGCCTGTGGCAGTTGTGTTCAGGAGCGCAGTCCAGCCCACAGCGGACGCGCTAGATTGCGGAGTGAGCGCCGGCCCTCCTAAGTAATTTGAGCTGAGGGCGAAACCACCTTTGCGACTGCCGGTGACGAACTCGTTGGTGTTGAGTCCCGCCTCAGACCGCGCCACGTCGCCTACGCTGGCCGGGGCCAGCTTAGAAACAATGCTTGCGTGGCTACTGGAGTCGAACGCTGCCAGACCCTTGATCACGGGCAGCAGAACCCCACCCAGCAAAGCTGTTGTCAGCAGTAGTGGCGCCGCCCGTCTCACTAGCTGAGTTTTCCGCCGGAAGTTTGAAAGCATCTATTTCTGCCTGCGTGGCAATAGCGCCTTTAGTCCAGATATGGCCTCTGGGCAACACACTCTTCGATCTTTGAGTCATGATTAACCGAGCGAATCTCGCCCTGCGTCGGGCACCTTTGAGTCCCCGACCGCTGCGTTCAGTTAATCCGTTAATGAAGTTGGTTATTATTGCTCTGGCGAAATCAAGCCTAGGCTGAGATTCAATTCAAAGCAGTATAACGCGGGCGGACTCACTGATACGTAAAATAATATAAACCCAAGCCTTATTCCAGCAAAAGTGTAGAACTGGCCAAGATTAACCGTTTATTTTCGATGATGTCAGAGAGCGGGAAGCAGCGACGGCCATCAAATATTGCTAGTAGCCAGCTCAAAGTCACTTTTTCAATTCATGTTTTGTGTAGGTCACCTTGGATTTTTTCCAGTATCAGTGCAGATTCCCGTCCGCAGTCAGTCCTTTTTCTTCCTCTTTTGATTTGGGACCCGTCTCTACCTCAATGCCCGCCTAGCAACACGCGGATGAAGCGATCGGAATTAACTCATTAATAGTCATGCTATTATTGAGTCCGCGCACGAGAAGCAAACCTAATATTATTTACAGATGCTGAAACTCTTAACGATCCCGTTGCTAAACCGGCCCAGAGATGCGAGCCATGAGACGTGAGAATATAGCCCTTTTACTCGACTCTGCTCCCACAACATGGACTAGCCAGGAGGATCGCCATCTTCGGCTATGTCAAGCTCTGGTTCGTCAGGGTGTGCAACCGGTACTAGTTTTCGCCCAGGAGCTTAGGATGGACATTGATGCCAGACTTCGCGCCAGCGGAGCGGAGATAGAAGCAATTAATTACAGGAAAGGAGTCAATCACTACTATCAGGAATTAGGAAGGCTTGTAAAAAAGTTTTCCATCACAACAGCCCACATAATTTTCTTCGATTACTTTAGCGCTCTTCCCTGGATAGCCCGGCTTTGCGGTATTCGTCATGTTATTTATGAGATGCAGAACAGCGGCGCGTTTCGCGCAACCTCGTGGAAACGGCGCCTGCTTCAACTGCGCACAAAGGCAATGACCAGACCGATGACGCGAGTGATCGCTATCTCTGAGTTCGTCAAGCAGCAGTTGATAAATGGAGGACTCGCGGAAGATAAGATCGTCGTGAGATATCTGGGAGTGGACACCGACCGATTTACACCGGATCCGTGGGCACGGGAACAGTGGGCCACTAGTTTTGCTATTCGACCGGACGAAGTGATTCTCTCCACCGTCTCGTATCTAAGGCCTTTTAAGAATCCACAGGTTCTAGTTGAAGCTTGTAAAGAACTAGTTAACCGCAATGTTCCGGTCCGTCTTTTTGTAGCTGGCGACGGAGACATGCTTCCTGATCTGAAGAAGCTAAGCGATCAACTTGGTGTGGCAGACCGAATTCATTGGCTCGGAAATGTGGAGGAGCCCAAGAGTCTACTGCAAGCCTCCGACATCTTTGTTCTTGCTTCGGTCGGTGAGGCGTTTGGGCTGGTCCTAACAGAGGCGATGGCGTGCGGAGTACCTGTAGTTGGTAGCCGCAGCGGCTCGCTTATCG
>JANMQG010000012.1:0-91905 GCA_031370285.1 Chloracidobacterium sp.
AACTGGCACACGCCCTCTCATTATCGGCAAGCGTTGACGTACAGGAACGAGCGGAAGCTTTGGAGGTCCTGGCTCAGTTTCGGGTTAAGAGCTCAGTCAAGGCTATTACTCGCCTTGCCCGGCATGAATCCGAGCCGAATCTTCGTGCCCTGGCGATCTTCAGCTTGGGTTCGATAGATCATGAATCAGTGTTCGCGGCAATTTTGATCGGCATGGCAGATGAATCGCCTGATGTCAGGGCCGCAGCAGCGCGCGCTCTCAATCGGCCCAGCTTCGACCGCGCAGACGCTTATGTCCGCGTGATCGAGACCAGCGACGAGGAGACCATCGGCGACGTCGCCAAAGCCTGCATACAGGCCGGCATCGTTTCCCAAAACGTTGATCGACTGGCTAGCAGCGACCACCGCCAGGCCTATGAGACGTTTTCTCTTATTTGCTTGTTAGCCAAAGCAAACATGAATGACCCGATTCTCACCGCAATCGCAGATCATCCAAACATGGATGTGCGTCTAAAGGCAGTGCACTTGCTGGCTGCCACCGGTCAACCCGGAATGTTCGAACATTTGCGTCAGCTTGCCGTTCGAGACGGAGTCCGCGAGGACGTGAAAACCGCCTTGCTTGAAGCGATGTACAAGTTGGATCAGGAAGCAAAGCGGAGAGAAAAGGAAACCGGCGAAGCATCTGAGACTAATAGTGAACCTCATTTTGAAACGCCTGAGACAGAAACCGTCGAGACCCAGACCGAGCTCGGATTCGACTTTGCTTTCGAGCCGGTGCCCCAGCCTGAGGCGCAACTGGAGCTCGAAACTGAGGCGCAGCTCAATGTTGATGATCTCTAAGTGTGATTCTCTGGACTGCGAGCGCCGGGGATCGGATAATGAGACTGGCGTCTCCACTAAATTGCCCCCGATGAAAACAGAACATCTCAAGACTGTGATTTTAGAAAACAAACAGCGTGTTGGCGTCACCCTGCTGTGCTTCGTCTGTTTGACTCTGTTTGTCTTCACGCCCGGCGCGGCGCAGTTAAGAGACCAAAGGCACGTCACGGCAATACAACTAGGAGGTGCAGCCGAGGGTTCTCGGGTAACGGTTCTTTCAGACTCGCCTTTGATTGACTACGAAGCCTTCCGCCGCAGCGATCGTTTTTATGTCAAGATTCCGCTGGCGGATTTCAGTTCAGGGGCGCCTCACTTCCGCGCAGATGGCTTTGAAGATGTTCAGGTTCAAAAAGTGGGCGACAGTTTGATCGTTTCTTTCAAATTGCAGCCGGGAGCGACGGCGCGAGTTGACCAACGCGGAAATCGCATGGACGTTGTTTTTTCTGCGCCGAATAGAAGCTCTTTCTACAACACGACAAGGGCCGGCTCGCAGAGAATTGAGAGTCCGCAAACTTCCGGGGACCGAGGAAGTGACGCGGGTGGACCAATGCCCGCTGACTCTGCGCCGGCATCTCGCGCCAGAGTCGTTACCGACCGAGCCGGATCGGTAAATGAAAGTCGCGTACCCGGGGATCGGCGATGGCAAGCAAGCCCGAGGACGGATGCAAACAGAAATTCAAACAGGGCCGGGAATGACAAGTCGACGACTGGCAATGTGCCAACTGCGTCGCCTTCGCCCTTGTCGTCGCCATCGTCAATTCTTTCGCCTGGAAACTCGACGAGTTATTCGCCGGTTGCGACCACCACGTCGCCCGCAGCCGCGAGTCCCAGCACAGCCGCCGGATCTTCTGCTTCGGGCAGCGTTTCGAATTGGAGAAACCGCCAAGCCGCGGCCCGCCAATGGATGTCTGCGAATCGTTTGGCAACACTGCTGGGGGCGCTGATCTTGCTGAGCCTCGTCGTCTATCTGGCGACCGCCATTCGTCGCCGCCAAAAGACTGTGGTCAAAACCAAGCGTGCAAAAGCGCCGAAGGTTCAACCGAGGTATTCTGCGGATGGGGAGTTGAATGAATTGTCCGGCACGGGGATCAACGAGCAATCCCCGGGTCGGGACGGCACGCAACCGCCGTCAAGCAACCCGTCCGCCACGGCGGCGCCGGCTCAGAATCAGTTGAGGATCTTGACGAGGCCGACAATTGTTTCACCCCTTGCCGGCCACGACGAACACAGTACTGAAGAGGAAGAGCGGGAGGTTTTTGAGTTATGAGCGTTGAGTCAATATTGCACACGTGTGCGGAGCTTGGAATCAAGCTTGCGCTCAAGGGAGACCGGAACGATCGCCTTCAGGTGGACGCGCCTAAGGGCGCGCTGACAGCATCAATTCGCGAGGCTCTCGCGGCCCACAAAACAGAGCTCGTTGCCGCTCTCAGGTCGAAACAGATTTCGGATCAACCTCAGCCTCAGACCCCTTCGCAGGACCCGAACGAAACAGTAACCCGAATGCCCGCCAGCCCCATCTCGAATTCCCCGGAGGCCACGCCCTTGATTCTCGGACAACCGGTAGCTAACCCACCAGCACAATTTGATCGCACCGAGATTGAAGTCAATAAACTTCTTTCCGGAAGCCACTACGATGCAAGCGTAATTGACTCCGCAGACCTAGCCACGCGGCAGATTGTTTCGGCCCAACTGCTGGCGGCGCTTGCCGGTCGAAACTCGGGTCAAAAAAACCTCGCGAGACAAGCCTTTCTTAATCATGGTTTTTTCAACGACACGACGAGGCAGCTGCGTACTGCTGATTCTCCAGCAGAACGCGCCGGCGCCGCGCGGAAGTTGGGAGTTGTTCATAATCCGGAAGCAACTGCCCACCTCATCGCTTCGCTCAACGATGGCGCTCCGGAAGTGCGCCGAGCTGCGGTCGAGTCACTTGGCCAAATTGGAGATCCGTCTGCGATAGCGCCACTCAATGAGTTGCTGCTGCACGAAACGGGCCGTCAACTCCCGGCAGCAGTAATTCGGCACGCTGTCAATTCGATTGCGCTAAACGAAGTCAACCACCCGTCCGCGTCTGAAGCGGCTGCTCCTGAAGCGTCAGCGCCGGGCGTCGCTGAGCCTTTGGAAGTAAAAACTGAAACGCCTGCCCCGCCGGCAAAGCGCGAAATTTTTGCTGACTATCTCAATTCGTTTGAGCAACGCTCCCCGGCCGTCCATTCCATCGAGCCATCAACACCCGTAGCGGCCGCTTCAACCAGCGATGGTTTTGATGCGACTGAAGAGCAACTGCGACGGGAAGAAGAGGCGTTGCGAGAAGCTGCGGATGCTTTGGAGCGCAAGCGCATCGAGGCTGAAGCCGCGCGCAGAATAGCCGAAGACGAGGCCCGCCTGAAGGCGGAGAGCGAAGCGCAGCTGCGTATGGAAATCGAGGCCCGCTTAAGAGCCGAAGACGAGGCTCGCCGGCGAATGGCTGAAGAAGCGGCGCGGCAGAAGGCCGAGGAAGAGGCTCGTGTAAGTGCGGAGCTTGAGGCCCGCGAGCGAGCTGAAGAAGAAGCCCGGTTCCGTTTGGAAGCCGAGACCCTGCGCAAGGCCGCGGAAGAACTTGCTCGCAAGCGGTGGGAAGCTGAAGCCGCACGCAAACGAGGTGAAGCCGAGGCCGAAGAGCAGGCGCGTCTGCGCGCGGCTAAAGAAGCTCGAGTACAAGCGGAAGCGGAGATGCGTCGCCGCGTAGAAGATGAAATCCGTCGCCGCGCGGAAGAAGAGGTTCGCCGGCAGGCGGAAGCAGCCACCCAGGCTCGCGCCGCCGAGGAAGCTCGCATGCGTGCCGAAGTCGAAGCGTTTATCCGCGCGGAGCAGGAAGCGAAACGCAAAGCTGAAGAGGAAGCCCAGCACCTGGCGGAGGAAAGGCGCGCCGAAGAAGTAATTCGCGCCCGGCTTGCCGAAGAGGCACAGCGACGGGCTCAGGAAGAACGCGCCCGCCAGGACTCTCAAGAGCATCACCATGCCGAGAAAGCTCGTCTCCGTGTCGAACAGGAAACCCTGAAGCAGGTGGCGGCTGAACTAGCTCGTCGCCGCTCCGAATTGGAAGCAGCCCGAGAGCAGGCCGAGGTGGAAGCGCGGTTACTCATTGAAACTGAGGAGCGCGCGAAAGCTGAGCAGGAATTACGACAACTGGAAGTTGAGCGCCAGCGGCTGGGAGCCGAGGCGAGACGCCGCGCCGAAGAGGAACAACTGGAGGAGGCACGTCAACGCGCCGCTGAAGAGCGGCAACAAGCTGCTGAACGGGCTCGCCTCCAGGCCGAAGAAGAAGCTCAACGCTTGACTGAGCTCGAATCAGTTAAGACGCAGGCAGAGGAAGTGGCCCGCCGTATGGCCGAGCAAGAGCAACGGATCAAGGCGGAGATTTTTGCATTGAGTAAAGCCGAAGAGGAACAGCGATTTCGTATTGAAGCCGAGATCAAAAGACGCAACGAGGCTGAAGCGCGTTTGAGAGAGCAGGAAGCGGAGGCCGAAGCAGAAGCACAAAAGGTAGTCGAAGAGATTCGACTTAAGGCAGAGGAACAGGCACGTCGTCGGGCGGAAGCTGAGGCACGCTTGACTGAAGCGGAAGCCAGGCTCCAGGCGGAGCATGAAGCGAGCGCCAGGGCTGAGGAAGGAACACAAAGGATAGTCGAAGAGATTCGGCTTAAAGCAGAGGAGCAGGCACGTCGTCGGGCGGAAGCTGAAGCGCGCTGGAGCGAAGAGGGAGCGCGACTCCAGTCAGAGATGGATGCGCGTGAAAGGGCCGAAGGGGAAGCCCTGCAGTTAGTCGAGGAGAGCCACGTGCAGGCAGAGGAGGCAGCTCACCGCCGGCGAGCGGAAGCTGAGTCACGCCTGGCTGAAGCGGAAGCCAGGCTCCAGGCGGAGCATGAAGCCAGCGCCAGGGCCGAAGCAGAAGTCGAAAGGGTAGCCCAAGAGATTCGTCTTAAGGCGGAGGAGCAGGCACGTCGTCGCACGGAAGCTGAGGCGCGCTTGAGAGAAGAGGAAGCTCGACTCCAGTCGGAGATGGATGCGCGTGAGAGGGCCGAACACGAAGCCCTGCAGTTAGCCGAGGAAAGCCGTGTGCAGGCAGAGGAGACAGCTCGTAGCCGGCGTGCCGAGGCTGAGGCGCGCTTGATTGAAACGGAAGCCAGGCTCCAGGCGGAGCACGAAGCTAGCGCCAGGGCCGAAGCAGAAGCGCAACGGCTTGCGGAAGAAACTAGCCAAAAGGCTGCGGCCGAGGCCGCTCGTCGCGCCGAAGCTGAAGCGCAACTAAGCGAAGAGGAAGCCAGACTTCAGAGCGCACAGGAAGCCCGCTCCAAAACGGAAGTTGAAGCTTTGCGCATGGTTGAGGAAAGCGAAAAAGTTGAGACTGAAGCTCGTCTCCGGGCCGAAGCGGAAGCGGGCCTTAAGGTTGAAGAAGCCCGGCTCATGTCAGACGAAGAGGATTTGACTGAGGCATTTGTCGCACCTTTTCAGAACGGAGCGAGTGCGCTTGAAGGGCACTCAGTTGACGAGAATTCATTTGGTTCGGTTGTTAATGAAAGGCCCGCCAGGGGGATTGAGACTGTGTTTTCAGAAAAAGGAATCGTGTCGGCAGAGGACGATGGCGGCATTCCTTCTGAGATCTTGCAACGACTAAAAAGCCCGGAGGCCAGCGAACGTGAAGCGGCGCTCGGGGAAGTGGCACGAGTTGGTGGCGACGATGCATTTCGTTGCATCAGCCGCGCCTTTGATGACCAGGCAGTAGAGGTTCGCAACGCAGCGGCGAGCGCTCTTTTTGATTTGCAACCCGATCGCGCAGCCACGTTCACTCGAGCGCTTCGTGAAGGTACGCCCGAACGACGCCGCAACATAGGACACGCGCTCGCCGCTTCGGGACTTGCCAAGGACGCCATCGGCAACCTGACCGGAGAAAGTCGCGAGAAGACTTACGACGCCTTCTCCCTGTTGTTCCTGATGTCCAAGGCAGGTGAGGTTCAACCGCTGATGCAGGCGATCGAAGACTATCCCAACGTTGAAGTTCGCATCGCCGTCGTTAAGCTGCTCGCTCTGAGCGGCCAGCCGGATATCGTTCCCGCATTCCGTCGCATGGCAGTGCGCGGATCGTTGCCGTCAGAAGTGCGCTCGGCGGTGATGGAAGCGATTTACCAGATTGGCAGCCAGGCCCGCGAGAGCACGCCGTCAGCAGCCTAAAAGCAGTGAATAGTAAAAGGTGAATAGTAAATAGTCCGAGACCTTTTTGGGGCCGTGAAGAATTCCTGACGTTCTTTACGGCCTTTCTCGTTTTTCCTGTGCGCTTTCCGATTCGCGTGCTGCAGCTCGATCATTCGCGCGAGTTTGGGCGTCCTAACTATTTCTATTCACTATTCACTGCTTTTCACTATTTGCGACTTACCATTTACTATTTACCCTCACATGTCTTTCAAACTGCAATCAACTTACCAGCCCAAAGGAGATCAGCCGCAGGCGATCGAGGGTCTGGTGCGCGGGCTCAGCGATGGGTTGAAAGACCAGGTGCTGCTCGGGATAACCGGCAGCGGCAAGACTTTCACCATCGCCAGTGTCATTCAGCACACGCAGCGTCCGACACTGGTTCTCGCTCACAACAAAACATTGGCGGCGCAGCTTTATCAGGAGTTTAAGTCGCTCTTTCCGGAGAATGCCGTCGAATACTTCGTCTCTTACTACGACTACTATCAACCCGAAGCCTACATGCCCGCCGGTGACGTCTATATTGAGAAAGAAGCAATCGTCAACCAGGAGATCGATCGCCTGCGCATGTCGGCGACGCGCGCGTTGTTTGAGCGGCGCGACGTGATTGTCGTGGCCAGCGTCTCCTGTATCTACGGGCTTGGCGACCCGGATGCTTACTACGGCATGCTTTTGTTCTTAGAACCCGGAACTCGCATTACGCGCGAAGCGCTGCTGCAACGACTGGTGGAGTTGCAGTATGAACGCAACGACGTGAATTTTCAGCGCGGGAGTTTTCGCGTGCGCGGTGACGTGGTTGAAATCTATCCGAGTTATCAGGATCAGGCTTTTCGCATTGAGCTTTGGGGAGAGGAAGTGGATTCGATTTCCACTATCGACCCGCTGCTCGGCGAGGTAATCACGAAACACACCACGCGCGTTCCGATCTATCCGAAGAGCCACTACGTGATGTCGAAGCCCACCGTCAAACGAGCGCTGAAATCCATCAAGGAAGAGCTTGAATGGTGGGAGCCCAAGCTCATCGCCGAAGGCAAACTGCTCGAAGCTCAGCGCCTGCATCAGCGCACTATGTTTGACCTGGAACTGATTAAGGAGATGGGTTTTTGTCGCGGCATTGAAAACTATTCCCGCCATCTCACCGGCAAGAAACAAGGCGAGCCGCCACCAACGCTGCTCGACTATCTGCCGCGCGACACCATGATGGTCATCGATGAGTCGCATCAAAGCATTCCGCAGATTCGTGGAATGTTTGAAGGCGATCAGTCTCGTAAACGCACGCTGGTTGAGTATGGCTTCCGCCTGCCTTCAGCGCTCGACAATCGCCCGTTGAACTTCAGTGAATTTGAAACTCGCATCGGACAAACTATGTACGTTTCGGCAACACCCGGGCCTTATGAATTAACCAAGACTGGCGGTGAAGTGATTGAGCAGATCATCAGACCGACGGGCTTGTTGGATCCGGAAGTTGAAGTGCAGCCGGTGAAGGGCCAGATAGATCATTTGCTCGAAGAATGCCGGCAGCGAACCGAGCGTAACGAGCGCGTGCTGGTGACAACGCTGACCAAAAGAATGGCGGAAGATCTAACTGAGTACTTCACGGAAGTTGGCGTGCGCGTTCGCTATCTGCATTCCGACATCGAGACGCTCGAGCGCATAAAAATTCTGCGCGATCTGAGACGTGGCGAGTTTGATGTTCTGGTCGGCATCAACCTCTTGCGCGAGGGCCTGGACCTTCCGGAAGTTTCACTGGTGGCGATTTTGGATGCCGACAAAGAAGGGTTTCTGCGTTCCGAGCAGTCGCTGATTCAGACGATAGGCCGCACCGCGCGCAATTCGAAAGGCAAGGCGATTCTCTACGCCGACCGCATCACCGACTCGATGAAGCGCGCCATGGACGAGACGCGCCGTCGCCGGTCGATTCAGGAGATTTACAACGAAGAGCAGGGAATTACGCCCATGACAATCGTGAAGCCGATCGAGTCAACTTTGATCACCGCTTCGGAAGCTGACTACTTCAGGATGCCGACGGATCTGGATGACATCGAAGATTATTCAGCGGTAAATATTGAAGCGACGATAGGGAGACTGGAAACAGAAATGCGCGGCGCGGCGAAACGCTTTGAGTTTGAGCGAGCGGCTGAGCTGCGCGATCGGATCAAGGTTTTGCGCGAACGAGAATTGTCGTTAGCCTGAGGCGCGTCAAGTGACTTGCTGAGACCGCGGGCGTCCCGCCCGCCACGCGCCGCAGGCGCGCAGTTGTTCCAAAGACACTTTCTTCAATCTGTTTTCGCGCTTCGCGCTCATTGCGGGCGAGACGCCCGCGGTCCCAGCAGAAAGGTGCTCGTAACGACCAAAGTGACCCGCTACTTAGACGTATCCTATGCTAACTAGATCTGACCCTGACGAGATCCAATCCTTCCTCTCCGACGCGAGTCACATGCGCGGCGGACAGACGGGGCGCGTAGTTTTTCCTGAGAACGGCGAAGAAGTGACGGAGATTTTGCGGGCCGCGTCGGCGAGTAAGACTCCGGTCACAGTTTCCGGCGCGGGCACCGGCACGGTCGGCGGACGCATACCTTTCGCCGGTATCGTGCTCGCAACCGACAAACTTAATCAGATAAAAAGCGTGGTTCACAATGAGGATGGCGGGCGCGCTGTCGCTGAAGCCGGGGTGAGGCTTGCCGACCTGCAACGATTTGTCGAATCGGAAGGTCTTTTCTATCCGCCCGACCCAACTGAGCGTAGTTGTTTTCTCGGCGGCACGGTGGCGACGAATGCTTCGGGCGCGCGCACTTTCAAGTATGGGCCGACCAGAAAGTATGTACAGCGGTTGAAGATTGCGCTGGCCACCGGCGATCTGATTGATTTGCGTCGCGGCGAACTCCGCGCGGACCCGCTGGGACGGATTGAGATTCCGTTGCCGTCCCTCCGTCTGCTTGAGGCGCAGTTGCCGACTTACCGGATGCCGCAAACGCGTAAGCATGCGTCCGGCTATTACGTTGCGCCCGAGCTGGACGTGCTTGATCTCTTCATCGGCAGCGAAGGGACACTCGGCGTCATCGTTGAAGTTGAAGTGGCGTTGCTGCCAAAACCTGAAGGACTCCTAAGCGGGATCGTTTTCTTCAAGACTGACGAGAGCGTCTTGTCTTTTGTCAGCGAGGCGCGAGAGCTCTCGCTCCGGAACCGGCAGTCACGCGGCCGGGAAGCGAGCCGATTGGGACCGCTCATTGAGAAAGCCCTGGAAGTAACCGATCGCTATGGTAGTCCCTCAGCTCGAATTGACGATCAAGCAGGTAGTTTGATTGATGCGCGGGCGCTGGAATATTTCGATACTGAGTCGCTAGGATTTCTGCGCCAGAAATATGAGACGATTCCAGACGCCGCGGTGGGGGCGATCTTTTTTGAACAGGAGACAACATCCGCGAGCGATGACTCTTTGACGACCCAGTGGCTCGCTTTGCTCGAACGACACCAGGCGTTGGTCGATGATTCATGGTTCGCGACCGGCGAACACGACCAGGCGAAGCTGCGCGAATTTCGCCACGCCTTGCCGGTGCTGATGAATGAATGGTTTGCGCGACACAAGCAACGGAAAGTTTCGACAGACATGTCCGTGCCTGATGCAGCGTTTCCGGACATGCTGCGCTTCTATCAGGACACGCTGCGAGCGAGCGAGCTGCGGTATACGATCTTCGGCCATATCGGCGACAACCACGTTCACGTTAACATTCTGCCGCAAAATGACGGCGAAGCCACGAAGGCAAGAGAGATCTATCTGCAGTTCTTAAACCGCGCTGCTGCCGTTGGTGGGACACTCTCCGCGGAACACGGCGTCGGAAAACTCAAACGTGATTACCTACCTTTGTTTTATAGCGAAGAAAACCTGCGCGAGATGGCGGCGCTCAAGCGCGCGTTTGATCCGGCGGGAATTCTTGGTCGAGGCAATATCTTTTCGGAAGAACTACTTAGTTAAGTCCGCGAACTAAGCTGCTGGCGCAGTTTCAAATTGAACGGGTTCTCATTAACCGCTGCCGCTATGCCGTTTTGGTGGGCGGCGAGTCTCAGACTTGCCGGTAGTTCGATTCAGCATTCTAGGTCTCTGACCTCGAATGCGGGTCTAAGGACCCGAGAGACATGCAAGGCTAGCCGGCAAGTCAGAGACTTGCCGCGCACCGCAACGGCCAAGCCGTCCGCAACATTGTCTGAACTTCACCAGTATTCGAACTCAACCTGCCTTTACCATTCACGATTTACCATTTACGATTCACCCGCATCATGTTTCGCTTCACCACAGCTGGAGAATCACACGGTCGCGCGTTGGTCGCGATTGTTGAAGGTCTGCCCGCCGGGATGCCGGTTGACGTTGCACAGATCAATCACGAGCTGCAGCGACGCCAGTGGGGCTACGGTCGCGGCGGCCGTATGAAGATTGAGCAGGACCAGGCGGAAATTCTGAGCGGCGTGCGTCATGGGCTAACGCTCGGTTCACCAATCGCCCTGATGATCGAGAACAAAGATTGGGCGAACTGGACTGAGGTGATGGCCGCCGAACCTAAGGATATCGCCCCCGACAAGTCTCGCCGCCTGAAACGTCCGCGCCCTGGACATGCTGATCTTGCGGGCGGACAGAAGTTTGACTCTCGCGATCTGCGCAACATTCTCGAACGCGCGTCGGCGCGCGAGACCGCCGCCCGCGTTGCGTGTGGCGCGTTAGCGAAACAGCTCTTAGCTTCTTTCGCCGCCGAGATTCGCAGTCATGTTATTCAGCTCGGTGGCATTCCGGAGAAACCGCTGCAATTGTCGTGGGACGAAGTTGCCGCGATTCCGGACGACGCGCCTTTGCATTGCGCGGACGTGCAGCTGCAGCAGCAGATGATCGAGTTGATTGATGCGAAGCGTGAGGCTGGCGACACGCTGGGCGGCATTTTTGAAGTCGTCGCTCGTGGTGTCATCCCGGGACTCGGTTCGCACACGGCCTGGGATTTGAAGTTGGACGGACGGCTGGCGCAGGCCGTTATGTCAATCCCGGCCGTGAAAGCAGTTTCGCTTGGCGCCGGCAGCGAAGCGAGCGCTTTGCCGGGTTCCGAAGTTCACGACGAGATCGCTTACAACAACGAGACCCGCGCGTTTATTCGCGAGACAAATCGCGCCGGCGGTCTCGAGGGCGGTGTCACTAACGGCGAGGAGATCAGAATACGCGGACACCTCAAGCCGCTTTCGACACTGCGCCGTCCCTTGCGTTCAGTGGACATCGATACGAAGCAGGAAGAGTCGGCGGCGTTTGAGCGTTCGGATATTACTGCCGTGCCGGCTGCGGGTGTGATCGGCGAGGCGATGATGGCGCTCGTGTTAGCTGGGGCACTGCGCGAGAAATTTGGTGGGGATAGTTTGGGAGAAATGAAGCGGAACTTCGAAGGCTATCGCGAACAGCTTAGAGGATATTAGGCCCAACCCAAACTGAACACGTGAGCAAACTTCATAATAGAATCGACATCGTAGGCAGCTTGAAGCTGGTTCAGTTGTTTCTGGAGTTGGAAATCAAATAATGGCGCTGATGGAAATAGTAACGTGGCCGAATCCAATACTCGACGCACCGGGGGATCCGGTCACGGATTTTGGCGACGGGCTAAGACAACTCGTCAGCGATATGTTTGAGACGATGTACTCGGCGCCTGGGGTAGGTTTGGCTGCGGTGCAAGTGGGCGTGTCAAAGCGGCTGTTTGTGATGGACTGCTCGGCCGGCAAAGATCCGGACCAGCGCGTCGTGATGATTAATCCGGAAGTGATCCACGTTGAAGGTGAACAGAACGGCGAAGAGGGTTGTCTTTCATTCCCCGGAATTTTCACTGCCGTCGAGCGCAGCTTGCGAGCGGTAGTACGCGCGCATGATATCAACGGCAACGAATTCGAACTGGATGAGGCGGAACTGACTGCGCGTTGCATGCTGCACGAAACCGATCACTGCGATGGCATCGTCTTTCTCGACAAGATGAGTGCGCTGAAACGCGAACTCGTGAAGCGCAAGATCAAGAAATTGCAAAAAACGGGAAAGTGGAAGTGAAGGCAGAGGTCAGAAGTCGGAGGTCAATGAACTAAGAGCGGGGGCAAGCCGCCCTTCCCAACCCTGAGCTACTCATTCTTGGTCGTGTTCTGATTCCAGGAAAGGCTTTCGAGGTCGAAGGAATCAGCAGCTTGCCAAGTCTCTCAGGCTAGGAAGGTGGGCTTGCCCCTGCTCTTACATTGACCTCTGACCTCTGACTTCTGACCTCTGCTCTGTTACTATTTGGAAAAACTTTTGTTTGGAGTCGACTATGCCTACAGAATTTCGTAACGAACCGTTTACTGATTTCAGCCAGGAAGAAAACGCGCAGGCGATGCGCACGGCGCTCGCGAAAGTGAAGGGCGAGCTGGGCCGCGAATACCCGTTGGTGATTGGCGGCGAGCGCATCACGACCGACGCCAAACTTGACAGCATCAATCCCGCTAATCGCACTGAGCTAGTGGGTCGCTTTCAGAAGGCGACGACAGAGTTGGCGAACAAAGCCGTGGAGTCGGCTGCCAACGCTTTTCAAACCTGGAGGAGCACGAGCCCTGCAGAGCGCGCTGACTTGATGTTTCGCGTCGCAGCAATTTTGCGCGAACGGAAACACGAGTTGTCGGCCTGGATGATTTATGAGGTCGCGAAGACGTGGGCCGAGGCTGATGGCGACACCGCTGAGGCCATTGATTTTCTGGAGTTCTACGGCCGTGAGATGTTGCGATACTCGGGCCGTCAGCCACTGGTGAAAGTTGCGGGTGAAGAAAATCATCTCGATTACATTCCGTTGGGCGTCGTCGCAGTGATTCCGCCGTGGAATTTTCCGCTGGCGATCATGGCGGGTATGACCAGCGCCGCTTTTGTTACCGGCAACACGGTAGTCCTGAAACCTTCTTCCGACGCGCCGGCGATCGCCTACAAGTTTTTTGAGATTCTTGAAGAGGCCGGTTTGCCGGCCGGCGTGGTTAATTTTATGACCGGCTCGGGGGCCGAAGTGGGCGACGTTATTGTTGACCACCCGAAGACGCGTTTCATCGCCTTCACGGGTTCAAAGGAAGTTGGCCTGCGAATCAACGAGCGGGCGGCGAAGGTTCATGACGGGCAAATCTGGATCAAGCGCGTGGTCGCCGAGATGGGAGGTAAGGATGCGATCATCGTTGCCGACGATGCGAACCTCGACGATGCGGCAACTGGAGTTGTGCAGGCAGCCTTTGGTTTCCAGGGACAGAAATGTTCCGCGTGTTCGCGCGCCATCATCGATCGGCGTGTCTACGATCAAATGTTGGAAAAGATTGCGGCGCGAACCGAGCAAATCAAAATGGGTAACCCTCGCGATTCCGCGACCGGCATGAGCGCCGTAATCAATGAAAAGGCTTTCAAGACCATCAACGCGTACATTGAAAAGGGCAAGAGCGAAGGCGGGCGAGTTTTGGCGGGCGGTGGTTCCGATGGCGAGCAGGGCTTCTTTATCGAACCGACTGTCATCGCTGACGTGAAGCCCGGCGCTACGATTGAGCAGGAAGAAATATTCGGACCCGTGTTGGCAGTGATCAAGGCAGCGGATTACGACGACGCGTTAAGGATAGCCAACGATACGCAATTCGGTTTGACTGGAGCGGTCTACAGTGCTGACGAAGCTAAACTCGAGCGAGCGCGCCGGGAGTTTCATGTTGGTAATCTCTACCTCAATCGCAAATGCACCGGCGCGCTCGTCGGTGTTCACCCTTTTGGCGGCTTCAACATGTCGGGCACCGATTCGAAAGCTGGGGGTCGCGATTATCTTTTGCTGTTCATGCAAGCGAAGGTTTCCGCAGAGAAGGTTGGAGCTGCTGCCCCAGCTGAGAAGAGAGCAGCAATCTAAACAACTAAGAGCGGGGGCAAGCCCGCCTTCCTGACCTGAGAGGTTTTCCTGGTTGCTTGTTTTCTTAGTCTTGAAGGCCTTCAACCGGAACGCAGTCGTCAAGCGCGAATAGCTCAGGGTTGGGAAGGGTGGCTTGCCCCCGCTCTTCATGTTGAGTGAAATAGAAAAAGATGCGCATTGTTTTCATGGGCACGCCTGAGTCGGCAGTCCCATCGCTTCAGCGGTTGCTGACGGACGGGCACGAGGTTGTCGCGGTGTGGACCCAGCCGGACAAGCCCGCCGGCCGTGGCGATAAGATGCATTCGCCGCCAATAAAAGAGTTCGCCCTCGAACACGGCCTGCCCGTCGAACAACCTCAGAAAATAAAAACCGAACCAGCAAAGGAATTGTTTGCGTCGTACGACGCTGATGTCGCCGTGGTTGTAGCGTATGGTCGCATTCTTCCGCCGGAGTTTCTTCGCGCCCCACGGCGCGGTTGTATCAACGTGCATTTCTCACTGTTGCCGCTCTATCGCGGCGCGGCGCCGGCCAATTGGGCAATCGTGAACGGAGAAACAAAGACGGGCGTAACTACGATGTTCATCGTAGAAGAGTTGGATTCTGGCCCAATTCTTTTGCAACGCGAAACAACGATCCGCGAGAAAGAAAGTGCGCTCGAATTAATGCAGCGTCTTGCCGTTATCGGCGCCGACCTGCTGGGCGAAACGCTCGCGCAGCTTGATGTGATCACGCCGCGGCCGCAACACGATCGAGATGCCACCTTTGCGCCGTTGCTATCCAAGCAACATGGACTCATTAACTGGTCGAGCGACGCCGCGACGATCGCACGCTGCGTTCGAGGTTTTCAGCCCTGGCCGAGCGCTTACACCCAACACAATTCGCACCGTCTAATAATATGGAAGGCAAGCGTCACTGAAACCGCCTCGCTTGACGCCCGTGAGGGAGAAGTGCTCGTTGCGCATGGTGATGATCTAGTCGTGAAGTGTGGCGAGCAGACGGCCCTTCGGTTTATTGAAGTGCAACCAGAAGCCAAGCGCCGCATGGGCGTCCGAGATTTCCTTAACGGAACACATCTGAAGGTTGGCGATCGCTTTGGTCAAGTCTAATTCTGTTTCGCCGGCGCGGCTGACCGCGTTCGAAATCTTGGGGCGGGTCGGAGCAGGCGCTTACGCTTCAGTTCTGTTAACCTCCCGAGCAGGCAAACTGGCACCACTGGACCGCGCTCTCTGCCATGAGTTGGTAATGGGCGTGCTGCGCCGGCAGCTATGGCTGGACCGGCTCATTGAACACTACGCAAACCGCAAAGTTGCCGGACTCGATGAGTCGGTTCGGATCGTTCTCAGAATAGGTCTATATCAACTGCGGTTTCTCTCGCGTGTTCCCGCCTCGGCTGCTGTCAATGAGTCGGTCAACCTGGTTCACTTCGCGCGCCTTCGTTCGGCTGGGAGTCTCGTCAACGCCGTTCTGCGACGGGCCGTCCGCGAGCCGGAAGTAGATCCGGCAAGCAACCTTCACGATCCACTCGAGCGCTTGTCCGTCGCCACTTCACATCCCAGTTGGTTGCTTGAACGTTGGAGCGAAGCGTTCGGCGTCGAGGAAGCTGAAGCGTTTGCGTGCGCCAATAACGAGCCGGCGCCGATCGCGTTTCGAGTTGTGAACAGCCGCGCGCAGGAAGCCGACGTTTGTGAGCGGTTGCGAGCAGCCGGAGCGGAGCTGGTTCCTTCCAAAGTGGCAGCGGGAGCGTGGCGCATAAGCGAGGCAGGTCGCTTAATGTGGGAACTCGCCGCGGCGGGAAAAATCTATATTCAGGATGAAGCGTCGCAGTTAGTTGCATTGCTGTTGGACGTGCAGCCGGGTCAGCGAGTGCTGGATCTGTGCGCCGCGCCCGGAAGTAAGACCACTCAGCTTGCCGACCTCAGTCTGGATTCGGCCATGGTAGTCGCCTCGGATTTGCATGAGCACCGCCTGCGAACAGTTATTTCATCAGCTCAATTGCAACGATTGAAGAGCATTCATTGCGTGGCGCTTGACGGTTTACAGCCCTTGCCGTTGTTAGAAGGCTCTTTTGACCGCGTATTAGTAGACGCTCCGTGTTCCGGGACAGGCACTCTGAGGCGCAACCCCGAAATCCGTTGGCGCATCTCACCGGCTGACATACAAGATTTGGCTGGGCGCCAAAAGCAACTTCTTCGGAACGCTGCGCGAGTTGTCAGACCCGGAGGTCGCCTGGTTTATTCAACTTGTTCGGTTGAGCGCAACGAAAACGAAGATGTGGCGCAAACGTTCCTTGAAAACAACGAGACCTTCAGACTGGTTGAACTAGCTATCGATCCCAAGCTGCACACTTCGTTGGGTGCAGCTCGAACGTGGCCACATCGCGAAGATACTGATGGTTTTTTCGTGTGCGCATTTGAACGAAAAGCCGCGTCTACATCTGTCTGACGGGAAACTAAATGGGAAATTCGTTACTTTGCGACCGGGTGTACCGGATGTTAGACTTCGCAGCTTAGTTTTAGGCCCATCGGTAGTTCCGCGTTACGTCAGTGGTATAGGGGTTAGCTACGTGAATAAGGCCACCGGGGCACTCTCAGTACTACGAAGGCTCATCATCGTGATCGCGATTGCGATCGTTTTTGTGGTTGGCCTCGGCACCACAGTTTTTCTGTCTCTCCGCAGTCCAGAGGTCAAAGTCCCAGACGTGTTGGGAAAAGATCGCTTTGAAGCGGAACGCGTGTTGGGCGACGCCGGCCTAAATTTTCGCGTTCGTGCTACGCGGCCGAGCAGCCAGGTAAATGCCGACACGGTTTTGTTTCAGTTGCCGCGAGGTGGCGAGGTTGTTAAGGCCGGCCAGACCGTGGCCATGGACATCAGTCGGCCAGTGAAAGAAGGTGAATCTTCCGACCTTGCCGCTCCGGAAAAGTCACCTGAAGAGAAACCAGCGAATACCAACGAGGCCAGTTCGGAGAACGAAAATAAGCCCAAGCGCCCCAAAAACACTAATAAGAACGCCAACGAAAACGCTAACGCCAACACGGCAAATCGAAACGCGAACGCTAATCGCCCGGCGACGACGAAGGAGAACTCTAACAGCGGCAATGCGAATAGGGCCATTAACCCAAATTCAGATCGGCCAGCGATTACTAGCAATTCAAATCGCGCCGTTAACCAGAATGGAAATGCGCGGCCGGCAGTGTCCAGGCCTTCGCCTACGGTCAGACCCAATTAGCCGCCCGAGCTACCGACGAAATAGTCACTGAATGATAAACGGCAGGATAATTGATATCGCCCCCTCGATTTTGTCGGCCGACTTTTCACGTTTGGGCGAGGAAATAGAGGCGGTTAGGCGCGGTGGCGCGACGATCCTGCACGTGGACGTAATGGATGGGCATTTCGTGCCCAACCTGACGATTGGGTTGCCGGTAGTTAAGTCGCTTGCCAAGGCAACGGACCTTCCGATAGATGCGCATTTGATGATCTCCGAGCCCGGAAGATACGCGCAACAGTTTGTCGAGGCTGGAGCCAGAATGGTTTCGGTGCACGTTGAAGCCGATGCGCATCTGCATCGAACCTTAGAGTCGATTAAGGCGGCAGGGGCGCAGGCCGGAGTCGTGCTCAACCCGGCGACGCCGATTGAGACTTTGGCAGAGGCGTTGCCATTCGCTGATTATGTGCTGGTGATGTCAGTGAATCCCGGATTCGGCGGACAGAAATTTATTGCGACTGCGATCGATAAGCTGCGGCGACTGAGGAGCATGATCGACGAGCGCCAACTCGGGACCCGTATAGAAATAGACGGCGGCATCGATTTGGAAAACATCGCCTCCGTGGTTGCGGCAGGCGCGGAGATTATCGTGGCCGGTTCCGCGATTTTCCGAGTGGCAGATCCGGAAGCGGCCGTAAGGGGACTGCGCGAGGCAACGATGCGTTGGGTTTAAAGCTTGGCGATCTCCGATTGCCCAAATTCCGATTGATATTTCGACGCCGGATCCATCAAGCGTGATCGAGGACAGAATCGGCAATCGGCAATCTGCAGTAATTGGAAGTTTCGGAGGTTCTAAATATGTATTCTCGCTTATCTGGTCATTTACTAATTTGCGCGGCGCTGGTTTTGGCTTTAGCGGCCACGGCGCTGGCACAGGGTAGTGGTGCGCAGAGCGACCTTTCGCCGCTTCAACGTATGGACGTGATGCGTTCAAAGCTCGATGGGATGAGGCGTTCTCTTACGAGCGCCATCTCAGCCATGGAACCGCAAAGCGCGAGCGAGAAGAAGAATCCTGACGATCCGCGGGAGAGGCTACGCGGCCTGGAGAAGGACGTGGCGTCCGTAGCTTCTGAGCTTAATGAAATACGCGCCAAACAGGAACGTTCGGAACGCTACGACCCAACAATCCTGGACCGACTGGAAATTTCGGTCGCGGACGTTAACACGCGTGTGCAGGCTGGACTACAGGCCACCGCGAGTGCCAGAACGAGTGTAACTACGTCGGCCGCCGCGCCGGCGAAGAAAAAAAAGAAGGGCCGTTTCTTTGGTCTCTTTGGAGGTGGTGGCGATGACAATATTGAAGAATTGACGAGCACAGTGGCGCCCGGAAGGGATCGAGTGCTGTTTGTGGAAGCCGCAAAAGAAGTGCGGAAAGGGAACCATGAAACGGGCCGCCTTTTGTTTTCGACAATCATTAACACCTATCCGGATTCAGCCTTCTTGCCACTCGCGAAGCTGGCGATTGCTGACTCCTTCTATCTTGAGGGAACAACCGCTGCTTTGATTCAGGCCGCTCAGGCTTACTTAGACTGGCTTACTTTTTTCCCCACCGATCCGCTCGCCGATGATGCGATGCTGAAAGTTGCGGAGTCTGAGATGAGGCAGATGGGGCTTTCAGATCGAGACATAACTCACGCGCGCAAAGCGGAGCAACGTCTCAAGGCGCTGCTGCAGCAATATCCGCAGACTACGCTTCGGCCTATCGTGGAAGATCGTCTGCGGGAGGCGCAGGAGAGCCTGGCAATGCACAGTTATCAGATCGGGAATTTTTATCTGGAGCCGCGCTACAAACGTGGCAAAGGTGGTCTAAAGGGGGCGCAGTCTCGTTATAAGGAAGTGATTGACAAGTATCCAAACTTCTCGTTTCGAGATGAGGTGTTGTTTAAGTTGGCTTACACCTTCCAACAGGAGGAGGAGCCGGACGAGGCCGCTAAGTATTACCAGGACATGCTACGCAATTTCCCAAACAGCGCGTACGCTGAAAAAGCAAAAGAACAGTTAAGCATCATAGGCGTGCCCATTCCTGAGCCCGATCCAGCGCGGAGAAACATTGCCTCACCAGAGCGCTCCGGCTTTGTGGGAAATCTAGTGCAGCAGTTTATGGGAAAAGCAGACGTAACGTTCAACTCTGACGGGATACTCATCAGTAGGGACAAGAAAGAAGGTAGAGAGGATTTGATCGATGAGGCCGTGAAATATAACGGACAACTACCCTCAAATGTTACGCCGATTGCGCCTGTGCAGCGTACGATCCGTCAGGCACCCCCTAATCCAACCCCGCGACCGCCAACGCAGAATGCGATTCAACCCCCTCCAACTGCGCCGGCAACACCACCTCCGATAAAGCCGTAGCCGAACAGTATCCACTTCTGCGCCGTTTTTTATTTGGCTCGTTGTGACTGCATGACGAGCCTCTTTTCTTTTAGGAATCTGAATCTTTTATCTTGCTCAGCGACGCGCGTTGGCAGATGATGAAGGCAGGAATCTTAACAATGGCAACTTCTAACGCCTTATCCGCAAGCGTGAAGGCTGAACTGATGCGCCGTCATAAGTCGACGGCGACTACGGTCTTGTCGCTCTTAGTTGCGGTAGTTCTTTTGAGCGTTCTTGCGTTTGTCAGCCAGAAGTTTCTGAGGCAACGAAACAATTCGTCGCTCGACATGGCAGTGCGTATCAGCATTCTAATTTTTGGCTTGGGCGCCATCGCCCTGCGACGAACCAGGTTTGCGAAAATGCGGTTGCAGGACATAGCGGCGATCCGTGGCGCATCCGGGCTCATGATCACTCTGCAAAAGACGACTCTGCTCGTGGCCATGATTGGAGTTGCAGTCGCACTCATAGGGTTTGTTTCCACCCTGATGACGGGCGCGCTCTTGTACACCTACCAAGCCGGAGTAGTTGCGGCTGCGATTCTCTTGTATGGGTACCCCGTCCGCACCTCTTGGGAACAAGCCGTCCAGCGATACTCACCGACCGAAGACGGGACGAATCTGCAGGAAAGCGACAGTTAATACGGCCACACGAGCGCCCAACCCCTCAAATCAAGAAAAACGTTGATCTTGGTTTATCTGTTTGGTAGTGTGGACATGACGTCCTGACCTGCCTGCCCCGGCTAGGTTTCATTCCTTCAACAGCCTTCCTCAGGGCCTTTCGCTTAGCGCATCGCTGCCGGTCAATGCGCTCGGGCGGGATACCCCTTCATGATTTGCACAAGACTTAATACCCGCGGGGCTCGCAGCCTCTTTTCGTTCGTAACCACTCGCTCAATCACCTCCGCGATACTATTGCTGGCATGCTTCGGCCTTTGCCAAAATGCGCTGGCACAAGACCTTCATCCGCAGCCGGTTGCTCGTCTGATGTCTGAGCCTGTGGCCGAAGTCCGGTACTCGCGACCACGCAGGGTTACGTTAGCAGACAGTTCTGCCACTACGGCGAAGCCTGCCGCTGCAATCCTGCCAGCGCTCGACGATGCAAATGCCGTTGAGCGGCGCGCATTTGAGCAGACGAATGTGGCGCGCGCAGAAAATGGACTGCCACCGCTGGCCTGGGATCCCGAACTCTGCCGCATGGCCAGAGCCCACTCGGAACGAATGGCGTTGCTTGGGTTCTTTTCTCACGAAACGCCGGAAGGTTGGCACCTGAAAGAGCGCGCGCACAAAAGCGGTATTCTCCACTTCAGAGTGATTGGCGAAAACATCGCGTATAATAAGGGCTACGATGATCCGGGCGGCTTCGCAGTCGAAAGGTGGCTGACTTCTTCCGGACATCGCGCGAATATGCTTTACGTTCGCTTCCAGGCGTCTGCGATTGGCAGCTACCTTGCCGCTGATGGCAGCACGTATCTAACTCAGGTTTTCATTGCTCGCTAGCCGCCCAATGTCTTTTCGCTGGTGGCGGCTAGGGAATTTGAAGTGTCCGCCGCCCCAAAGTGAATCAGACCTCTCTCAGCCTTCCTTCATTTGCCAAGATTAACTGGAGTCTGCAGATCTTAGGCAGACGACCCGATGGCTATCACGAAGTAAGGACGCTACTGCAAACGATCTCACTTCACGACGATCTCCATTTTGAATTAAGCGACGACGGCAACATTTCACTCCGCTGCGATGAGCCCGATATTCCGACGAATGATCAGAACCTGATCGTCCGCGCCGCCGCAGCGCTGAAGCTCCGCTACCAGGTTGAACATGGCGTGCGGGTCCGTCTGGAGAAGAGGATTCCTGCAAAGGCCGGCTTGGGAGGCGCTTCGTCAAATGCAGCCCTTTCGTTGTTGGCGCTGGCGCATTTGTGGAACGTGAAGGCGCCGGCAGCAGCGCTTCTTGAGATTGGCGCGGCCCTGGGAGCTGATGTGCCGTTTTTTCTGTTGGGTGGCTGCGCTTTGGCGACAGGAATCGGCGCTACTGTTTCTTCGATTCCCGAAAACGCGGATGACAGCGTTCAGCACGTCATCGTGATCACGCCAAACGCCAGCATTTCAACTGCTAAAGCGTATGCGGCGGTAAGTTCACCTGCCTTGACAACATCGAGCAGGGAACCTATTCTTTCAAGTTCGCGTGACGAGGCAAAAACGAGACATTCGCAACCGTGGCCTCTGGAAGACTCCCTTGAGAACGATTTCGAGTCTGTGATCTTTGATATTGAGCCTGAGATTAGACGAACTAAAGAAACCCTACTTCAGGCTGGTGCTCTTGGCGCATTATTGGCTGGCAGTGGTTCGAGCGTATTTGGTATCTTTGCCGACCGGGAAGACCAGCAACGCGCCGTTAAAGAAATCAAACTGGAAGCGGGCTGGCGCATCTTTCCTTGTGTTACAGTGTCGCGGAATGAATACCTTCGCGCGTTAGGTTCGTGGGATATTCCGTTCTTACGCTCTTTCAACTCTGGATCTGATATTGGGGCGTAGCCAAGTGGTAAGGCACCGGTCTTTGGAACCGGCATTCGTAGGTTCGAATCCTCCCGCCCCAGCCAAGACGGCAGTGAAAAGTGATGAGTGAAAAGTGATGAGCTGAATGCCCAAAACCCTTTCACTTGTCACTCTTCACTTTTCACTTACTTATGGGAACAACTGGCGGAATTAAGGTTTTTTCGGGCAACGCAAATCCGAAACTGGCGGAAGAGATTGCCCGCCAGCTGGGTTGCGACATGGGTCGTGCCATCACGGAGCGTTTCTCGGATGGAGAGTTCAATTTTCAGATCGACGAGAACGTGCGCGGCGGCGATGTGTTCATAGTTCAGCCGACTTGTCCGCCCACTGACGAGCATCTGATGGAGCTGTTGATAATGCTCGACGCGTTTCGTCGATCGTCCGCCGAACGCATCACGGCAGTGATTCCCTATTACGGTTACGGTCGCTCCGACAAGAAAGACCGCCCGCGCGTGCCGATTTCGGCGAGGTTGGTGGCGAACCTGATCACCGTGGCGGGCGCCGATCGCTTATTGACGATCGACCTGCACGCGGCGCAGATTCAGGGGTTCTTTGATATTCCGGTCGATCACCTTTACTCGGCGCCGGTCATGATTGGCTACTATCAGGAAAACCCGCTGCCAAACCTGACTGTGGTAGCGCCCGACACTGGTGGCGCCGAAAGAGCTCGCGCGTATGCCAAACGACTGGATGCTGAACTTGCGCTGTGCGACAAGCGGCGCGAAAAAGCAAATGTTGCGGAAGTTATGAACGTCGTTGGTGACGTTCGCGGCCGCAGTTGTTTGATTGTCGACGATATGTGCGATACTGGCGGCTCTTTGACGAAAGTGGCTAAGGCCTTGAAGAGTGCAGGTGCCGCAAGCATTCATGCGTGTTTCACGCACGCGGTCTTATCGGGACAGGCAGTGCGGCAGCTCGATCAATCTGAAATCGAGCAGATAATGATTACGAATACGATTCCGCTACGCGAAAACGCGTGCAAGTTTGAAAAGATAAAAGTACTTAGTATCGCGCCGCTTCTGGCGAAAGCGATCAAGTCGATCCATGAGGAAACCAGCGTTTCCTCGCTCTTCGTTTAGCGAAGGGCAAACACTGATGGCTTGAATAGGAGTCCATCAGCGATCCCCCCTGGGAGCGCAGACATTCTGTCTGCCGGCTCTTGCAGGCAAGATGCCTGCGCTCCCAGGAAGGATCGCTGAACGTCTGTAAAGAGGAGCAGTCATGGCAGAACAGAATGAAATCACAGTTCGCGCAACCAAGCGCGAAGGTCGCGGGAAGAATGATGCGCGGCGAGCTCGGCGCGAGGGCATGGTTCCCCTTTCAGTTTATGGTGGCGAAGGCGGCAGTGTAGCTGCGCTGGCGCCGCTGCGCGAGCTGGCGGCGATTCTGCGCTCCGAGTCGGGGCGTAACACGATTTTCACCCTCGACATCGAAGGCATCGGCCCCAGCGAGGTCATGTTCAACGACCGGCAAATCGACCCGATTCGTGGCCGCTTGATACACGCGGATCTCACCCGGCTCGTAAAGGGACAAAAAATCCAGGTTACCGTTCCGCTACACCTGGTTGGCGAACCCGTCGGCGTGCGTGAAGAGCAGGGTGTGCTCGAACAGATAATTCGTGAGATTGAAATCCGCTGCGAGCCTCGGGAAATTCCCGACGCCTTCAACATCGATGTTTCAAATCTTGGTGTTCACGATGTGGTGCACGTCTCCGATATTCCAGTTGACGAACGCATTGAGATTCTTAACCCGCCGGAAACAGTGATTGCTACTGTAGGCATAGTTAAGGAAGAGCCCGTGGCTGCGCCTGCTGTTGAGGCTGAAGCACCTGCTGAACCGGAAGTAATTGGTAAGGGCAAGAAGGAAGATGAGGCAGAGGAATCGGAGAAGCCCAAGAAGGAATCGGATAAGCCAAAGAAGGAATAGCACAATGCCGATTTGCGATTGCCGATTGCCGATTGCAAATACGACGTGGTCTTGGTAGAGCAATTGGCAATCGGAAATTGGCAATTGGCAATGGTTTTGATTGTTGGTCTGGGGAATCCGGGCAAAGAGTATGAGTGGACGCGCCACAACCTCGGGTTCATGCTAATTGACAAGTTAGCCGGCGACGCCGGGTTTGATGTAAAACTCCGCGAGTGTCAGTCCATGGTCGGGCGCGGGAAGATTGAAGGTTGCGCCGTCAAGCTGGTGAAGCCGCAAACCTACATGAACCTCAGCGGAGAAGCGGTGGCTTGTTTGTTTGCCAGGCACAAGCTCGTCGAACCGGGCGAGAACCTGATCGTCATATCCGATGATCTGGCTTTACCGTTTGGCAAGATTCGCATTCGCGCGAAGGGTTCGGCGGGCGGCCACAACGGTCTGAAGTCGATTATTGGAGCGGTCGGCACAAATGAATTCACGCGGCTGCGAATTGGCATTCAGCCTGAGCACCCGATCTCAGATTCGAGGAGGTTTGTGCTTGATTCGTTTCCCGGTGCGACGAGGCCGGCGGTTGAAGAGATTTTGGAAAGAAGTGTTGAAGCGATCCGCACCATCCTGCGGGATGGAGTTTTGAAAGCGATGACGGAATATAACAGTAATGAGTGATGAGTAATGAGTACTGAGTTAGAGAGTAGGTTGAGTTTCTGCTCATGACTCATCACTCATAACTCATCACTGTTTTAGAAGGAGATTGATTTTGGAAACGCAAAGACAATACGAAGTGGTGTTCATTGTCGACCCCACGGCGGATGAAGATGAAGTTACACGCCTGACCGACAGTTTTAAGCAAATTGTTACGGACCAGGGCGGCACGATAACTAAATCCGAAAGCATGGGCAGACGGCAATTGGCTTATGAGATTCTTCATAAAACCGAGGGCAGTTTCTGGCTGTTGGAAATTGAAGGGTCCGGTCGAGAGATTGCCGAGCTCGAGCGTCGCATGCGCGTGAACGACCGCATCATTCGCTACATCACGGTGCGGGTGGACGAGGATCGCCGCCGCGCCGAGAAGTTTAAGGCGAAGCGCGCACGCAAGGCGGAGAAGAGACCCGCTGGCAAGGATGGTCAGCGGCGAGGTTCCGCGGCCGAGTTTCCCCGTCCCGAAGCTGCTGAAGCAGATGAAGACGCCGCCTAACGGAGGGTGTGCGGACGGGCTCGGATCAAGCGGCCTGGATTTCACTGAGGCGGTTGTGGCTTGCTCACTTTTCCTATTCACCATTTACTATTCACGATTTACTGCTAAGAGGTAACCATGTCGACAAACTACGAAGACCGAGGGCGGCGCTACAACGGCGATGATGACTACGAGCGAGGACGTCCTTCGCAAGGTCGCGGCGGCCCTCGTGGCCGCTTTCGCCGGCGACGCATCTGCCGTTTCTGCATTGAAAAGGTAGACATCATTGATTTCAAGGACGCCCGGTTCCTGGGAAACTTCATCCCGGAACGCGGCAAGATTCTGCCGCGGCGAATCTCGGGCAACTGCGCCATACACCAGCGCATGCTGGCCGAGGCAATAAAGCGCGCGCGCAATATCGCGCTGCTGCCGTATACGACTGACTAAAGTCGAATTGGGGAATGGACTAAGGAAAAGGAGCAGCCAACATGGCGCACACTAGAATACTTTTACGCGAAGATGTTGACGACCTGGGTGCACGCGGCGAGATAGTTCGGGTTAGAGCCGGATACGCGCGCAATTATTTATTGCCGCGCAAACTGGCTGTGGAAGCGACCGGCAGCAACGTCAAACAGATCGAGGGCGAGCGCGCGGCGCTGCTCCGGAAGGAAGCGGGCGAACGGACCACCGCCGAGGGACAGGCAGAACTAATCAGCAAACTGGTGCTGGAGTTTAAGCGGAAATCGGGCGAACAGGGCGCCCTCTATGGGTCGGTGACGTCGATGGATATTGCCGAAGCCCTGAAGGAGCGTGGCTATGAGATTGATCGGCACCGGCTGCATCTGCGTGAACCAATCAAGCGCCTGGGCGAGTTCAGCGTGCCGCTGCGACTTCATCGCGAGGTGTCGATTGACCTGCAAGTGAAGGTCGCTTCCGAAGGCGAAGCTATTGCCGGCCATCTGACTCCCGAGCAGGAAGCCGAACTGGCGAAACAGGTCGAACCCAAGCAAGAAGAATCGGCTGAAGCTGGCGAGTAAGCAGATAAATATTTTACTATTGGAGATCATTTGACCTCATAGCGTGTTGTATAGTCTAGCGCTGCAATCATATTCGTTGAATGTGTTTGCAGCGCTTCTTGCTAAGCCTCCGCGTTCTCTGTGGGCGTGACTGTGGGCGCAATTGACCTGTGAGGAGATACGATCCACGAAATCACACAAAACTACACTAACGACATTTCGTGTTGGTTCGTGTCCTTTCGTGGATCGCATCTTGGAACACTCTCCTTCGTCAGTTTGAACTTAAATGGCCACCCCTGATCCCATCCGCGAACAATCGCTTGAGCGTTCGCTGCCAAACAGCGCGGAAGCCGAGCGGGCGATACTCGGCGGCATAATTCTCGACAACGGTCTCATCAGTCAGGCAATCGAGCTGCTGCGGCCCGAGGATTTTTATGTGCCATCACACCGGCGCATTTTCGTCGCGATGACAGCGCTCTTCGAACGTGGCGGCGAGATTAATCCGATTCTGATTGGCGAAGAACTCAAGAAAGAGAACGCGCTCGAGTCGGTCGGCGGTATCAGCTTCATCACCAACCTTACCTACGGTTTGCCACACTCGACCAACATTGCACACTACGCGAAGGTTGTGCGCGGAAAGTCGATGCTGCGCCAGCTTATCAGGGCAGCGAATAAGATCACCCAGGAAGCGCTCGAACAGGAAGACGAGCCCGAACTCATTCTCGATCACGCCGAGCACGCCATCTTTGAGTTGGCTGATGAACGTCTTCGCCAGGGTTTCGTTCACGTCAAGCCGGTTGCACAGGAACTGCTGGAAAAGATACAGGAGATGGAGGGTCGATCATCCGTCTTGACGGGACTGACCACCGGCTTTGCCGACCTCGATACGCTGACTTCCGGTCTACAACGTCAGGATTTAATCATCGTCGCATCGCGACCTTCGATGGGAAAAACCAGTCTTGCGTTGATGCTGGCCGAGAACGCGGCTATTCATGTTCCCGGCGCCGTGGTTGGCATGTTTTCCCTGGAGATGTCGAAGGAAGCACTGGTCATGCGCATGCTTTGTTCCCAGGCCAACATCGACGCACAACGCTTCCGCAATGGTTTTCTGTCTCGCGCCGAATGGACGCAACTGGGAAAATCGTTGATCACCCTATCAGACACAAAAATATTCCTCGACGACTCTGCGGGCATAACGGTTCTTGAAATGCGTGCGAAAGCGCGTCGTCTAGCTGCGGAACAAAAGCGTCTCGATCTGATTGTGGTCGACTATCTGCAGTTGATGAGCGGCTCAGCAAAGCGTTTCGAGTCGCGGCAGCAGGAGGTGTCGCAGATTTCGCGAGAACTCAAAGGGCTCGCCAAGGAGTTGAACGTGCCGCTGGTGGCCCTGTCGCAGCTTTCGCGCGCGCCGGAGTCGCGCTCCGATCACCGGCCGCAACTTGCGGACTTGCGCGAGTCAGGTGCGTTGGAACAGGACGCAGATGTGGTGGCGTTCATCTACCGCCCCGAGCAATACAAGTCTCCCGAAGAACGCGACAGCATGCCTGATGATGAGAAGAACGTGGCTGAGTTGATCGTTGCCAAGCAGCGCAACGGCCCCACCGACACGGTAAGACTCCGCTTTACTCCTTCAAGCATGCGGTTTGATAATCTCTATCGCGGCGAATAAATAACTCAACCTCAGGGGAGAAAGTCATGACCATCGAAGAAATGGACCTCGAACCAATAGCGAAAGATGCCGCTACAGCCTTCCAGGAGAAGTATCCCCATCTGGAGTTCACCAGTGGGCGACGCTCCATCTTCCAACAAGCGCATGCAATGGCCGGGAACGTCGTTCATCATCGCAAGTGGATCGGGCAAGCCTACCTGGCTGGCGCCAAACTTCAGCAATGGGTTGACAACCATCCGGAAGCGAACACCGTGGACGAGATCACCGCCGGGCTGGAGGAGGTCATGAATGCCATGCCGGAAGAAGAGCTTTTAAAGATCAGTCGGCATCTGACGGGCAGAGCCTTCGACCTTAGACCGGTAAGAGCCCACGCGGCTGCAATCAAAGCCGACATACGCGCACTGCCAGGCTTGCACAAATTCCTCGACCACGAAGGCGGTCTCGTTCGCTGGCACGCCCAGTTTCAATAATGGGGAACCTTTCCGATTCAGCCAGCGCTCTGATTTCTGACCACCGCCCCACCTGGACGGAGATCGATCTGGACGCACTGGCCGCGAATTTTCATATCGTCAAAGAAAAGGTGGGGCCGGACGTAAACGTGATGGCCGTGGTGAAAGCCAACGCTTATGGACACGGCGCGGTGGAATGCGCGCGGCGGCTCGAGCGGGAGGGCGCAGACTGGTTTGGCGTGGCGCTGCCGGAAGAGGGAATTGAACTGAGGAACGCGGGCATTGCCAAACCGATCCTCTGTCTCGCTGGATTTTGGGGTGAACAAGCAGCAGCTTGCCTGCAGCACGAACTCGTCCCCGTAGTTTACCGGCTGGACATGATCGAGGCATTCGATCGCGCCGCCCGCGAGCGCAACGTCCTCGCGGATGTGCACGTGAAAGTTGATACCGGCATGGCACGTTTGGGTGTGCGCTTCGACGAAGTCTCAGATTTCGCCGGTGCGCTCCGGAAGTTCACAAACATTCGCCTCGACGGTGTCATGACGCACTTTGCCGCCGCCGACGAACCTTTGTGCGGACCTCTGACCAAAGATCAAATGCAGCGTTTTGAAAATGCCGTTGCTGCTTTTCGAGCGCACGGCTTCGATGCTACGTATCACCACCTCGCGAATTCGGCTGCCGTCTTTGGTCAGCCGGCTGCGTGGGGCAACCTGGTTCGTCCCGGCGGCGTGCTCTATGGACTCTGGCGCGACACGCTCGCTCCGGCGGATCGCGATGTGAACCTGCGGCCCGTGATGTCGCTTCATTCGCGCATCACCCTGCTCAAGTGGGTGCCGCAGGGGGAGACCGTTGGCTACGGTTGCACGTTTGAGGCTTCGCGAAAAACGCTCGTGGCAACAATTCCGATTGGCTATGATGACGGCTACATGCGCGCGTTATCCAATCGCGGCCACGCCATCATCCGCGGCGTCTATGCCACAGTGATTGGGCGCATTTCCATGGACCTCACGCTAATCGATGTTACAAACGTGCCAGGAGTGCAAACAGAAGATGAGGTAACCTTCATGGGCACGGAAGGCGACCTTTCAGTTTCCGCTGAAGAAATTGCCAGGACGGCAGGGACACTTTCATACGAAGTCACCTGTGGTATCAGCGACCGCGTGCCGCGAATTTATGTCTAACGGCGATCACCGGCAGAATTAGAAAGCTTCGTGGCACATCCTCACCATCAGCGGCTCAATTTTTGATTCTCTTTGGATCAGTGTTCCGGCTCGAAATATCGCAGCGGTCAGCAGTAGCATGCCACAGCTAACAACGCCTAGCGACGTTAATATTCCCGCCACAAATTGGCCGCAGAATGTCTTAGTAGTGAGGGTCGTAAAAACAAACGAGAGCAAAACCAAACTGCGAAACAGGCGATCTCTCGTCAGTTGGAAATACCATATGTGGACAACGTAGATGTAAGCCGGTACTAACAGAACCAGATGCGGAATTTCGGCCACAATTGAAAAGTTCGGAAGCAGGCTGAATACAAAAGCAAAGCCGCCCCACTGAGCAACGAGTTCCGGAGCGTTCCGAAATCTCAGGGCATACCAACCAATCGCGAGGGCAATGCACAAGAGCGCCAGTTGGCCAAGGAAGCGGACTATCGCTGGCGGCAGTTCGACAACCGTGACGCTGTACATCTTATTCTTATAAGCGAAGGTCGGTACTCTGAGAAAGAATCGATCTACTTGAGCACGCAGCGATATGTTGCCAATTCCGGCCCAGCTTCCAGTGCCCGGCGCATTAGCCAGAGCTACCGTTTCGACCCACTCGCGATGATAGTTTACATCCCTATGCAAACCCACGACCAAGGCCGGAACCACGACGCCGATTAAGCCGCCTAACACCAGACCTATTAGAACCTTGCCATTCCGCCTCGCGAGAAACCAGAAGACAAACGGAAGGGTCGTCAGTTTAATAACTATCGACAGGCCGATTGCCGTTCCAGCGCGGACATCGTGTTTTCTTGCAAGCCAAGTCAGGGCGAGTACAGCCAGCGCCAGGACAAGAATATTTGACTGCCCGAACCGTAGGTGAAGAATTGTGAACCGTGCGGTCAGGGCGGTGGAAAAGAAACACACAATCCATCGAGTCCTGGCGGGTAGCGAAAAGAATGGTTGACCTGTCATGCCGCTATAAAAAGCGGCCATACTCCAGGTCAGCAGGCAAACCGAGGCAAGCGACCATAGAACGATGACCACGGCTCCCGGCAGAAAGGTTAAAGGGATATTCAAAAAAGCGAAGAAGGGTGGGTAATAATAGAAATTGCCATGTTCACCAACTCGCGTGTAGATATCTTGTCCGTCCATGAATTGACGGGCGGCGTTGACGAACAAGTATGGATCGCCATCCCTACGAAAAATCTGCTGGGCGCTGCAAGCAATAACCGCAATCGACGTCAACGCGGCGGCCAACCATCGGTAAAGCGGCAATCTCCGGCAAAACTTGTCATCTGCCGGTAACAGCCTGGAAGAGTTAATCTGCTTCATTTTTAATCAGCCGCCTTGGCCAATGTGAAATTATTAGTTGTTAACGGATACTAAATGAAGACGATTAAATATAGAAATGCTGCAGGATCAGGCCATGGCTCATTTCGTGCGCGTAGGTGAATGGACCTGGGTTCCTTGGCGATAAAGATTAGAGCAACAGGGTATACTTGCAGCCGCAAGGACGTGAAACTCGCACCCCGCCGGCGGGGCTTCGCGAGGGAGCAGACAAATTAAGGAAAAGCCCGTCACGTTAATGGGCTCTCAGTGATTGTAGTCTTATTGCGATGTCAATTGATCCAGAAGAACTCATGATCGCAATCAACGAGCGCGATAATGTAACCGCACTGTTGTACGCTGCTCTAAAGAAATCGCGTGTTGGCGTGACCTTAATTCTTGGCCACGGCGCGGGCGCCGGTCAACTTCATCCGTTCATGCGTCTGTTCGCAAGCGGCCTGGTTGAGCGTGGTTTCGACGTGCTGACTTTCAATTTTGCTTACATGGAGCAAGGACGTCACGTGCCTGATCCGAAAGCGAAGCTTGAGTCCTGCTACCTTGCCGTCATCGAAGCCGCGAGCCGTCACAAGAAGTTGCAAGGGAATCGCCTGGCAATCGGCGGCAAGTCGATGGGCGGACGCATCGCCTCGCAAGTGGCTGCTTTGGAGTGCGCTGACACGAGCACCCCACGCGGGCTGCCCGCGCGGGGACCCCGCTGGTCAGCGCTTTCGACAGCGGCGACTGGCGGCCGCGCTCCAAATTATGAAATCGCGGCGCTGGTATTCCTCGGCTATCCACTTCATCCACCCGGCCGGCCCGACAAACTTCGCGACGCTCACCTCCCGCAGATCAAAGCGCCGCTGCTTTTCGTGCAAGGCTCACGCGACGCATTCGGCACGCCCGACGAATTGCGCGCCACGATCAAACAGCATCACCTCCCCGCCACGCTTCACGTCGTCGAAGGTGGCGACCATTCCTTGAAAGTTCCCAAGAGCCTCGGCATCCCGCAAGCCCAGGTGTACGCGTCGGCAATGGATACGATCCGCGGTTGGCTTGGAACGAAATGAGGTCGACGTTTTTTCAGCTTTTGATACGAGTTCAACTCAGTGAGTTTTGGCATTGTCTGATTTCACCACCGGCAGCTCCGGGCGGTGGCTCCAGTCTTCGAAGGAGCCGTCGTAGAGGTGGGCGTCGTAGCCGAGGTAGCGGGCGACGAAGTAGAGCAAGCTGGCTTGTTGTCCGATGTGGCAGTAGGTGGTGACGCTGTCACCTTTCTTTACTCCGACGCTGTTAAAGAGTTGGCGCAGGGTTTCGACGCTTTTGAATTTGTTCGAGTCTTCAACCACGCTGTCGAAAGGAATGTTTTTCGCTCCAGGAATATGACCGCCGCGCGGCATGCGTCCGACTTCCTCTCCGGTATAAAACTTCGAAGCTCGCGCATCGAGGATCATCACACCCAGCTTGTTCAAGTTTGAATTAACCCACGCTGCGTCGACGACGAGCTTCCTATTCGGATGCGGCGTTAATTTTCCCAAGGCAGGTGTGCGAACTTCAGTTGTTACTGGTCGCCCTTCAGCGCGCCACGCCGGCAACCCGCCATCGAGAATCGAGGTCCGATCCCCCATTCCCAAATAGTCAAGCGTCATAAACACACGCGCGGTCGGAGTGACCCAGTCCTTACTGAAATAAACCACGACGCGGGATTTGTCGGAAACTCCCAGCTTCTCGAAAGTTGTCTTCAGTTGACTGGCGGCAGGAAGTTCAAGCGCGAGTCCCTGACCACGCGGAGTTGAGATATCGGCAAGCGCGATGAACTGTGCACCGGTAATGTGCGCGGCGGTGTATTCATCTTTCTCGCCGACTTGCAGCAATACCAACGAATTATCTTTGAGATGCTCGGCCAGCCACTCGCTGGAAACGAGCATTGAACTACGGACATTCTTTGCCTGAATGGATGGTATGAATCCGATTAGCAGCATGAGAGCTGCCAAAGCGGAAAGGATTTGCCTCATCATTTCCTCCAATACGCGATCATCAATCGGTGACAGCTTGAAGTTTACTCCGAAGACCTAAAGCTACGGTAAAGCTGACGTACTGTCCGGTCGCGCCTACGGGCGAGCCAATGTCCAGGCCACTGCCGACGACACGGCAGCGCGCCGGGTCGTTACCGAACTCTGTCGCCCGCTTCGGAGTCTGTCGGAATAAGCTCAAGTCTCTGTGCAGCCTTTGTGCACTCTGTGTCTCCGTGGTGGGCGCAAAACCCTCACCACAGAGGCACAGAGAACACGGAGGATGCACAGAGAAATCCAAGACCATGTTTTCCCGACAGAGACTCCTTCGCGGGCTCGTCGCCAATCTGCACGCTAATCCCCGGGCTTACGCCGGGGCTACATTTTGCCGCCATCTTCGATGGCTCACTCCGAGATAGTTTCACGAGCAGCAGTCCTCAAAGTATCGCGGTCTCCTCCAACAGTCTACCTTGCGCGAAGCGCTCGACGCCGAGCTGTGACGCGTCGATGAGATCTGAGCGGCCGTGGAGGATTAGGTCGGCGGTGATGCGGCCCGAGGCGGGGGAGTGCATCACACCGTGGCCACTGAAGCCGTTGACGAAATACAAACCCGCAACGTTTGGCGCCGGGCCAATGATGGCATGATGGTCCGGTGTCATTTCATAGAGGCCTGCCCAGGCGCGGCGCGGATTTACTTCCGCCTCAGCCAGACGGGGGACGCGATCGGCGGCGCGCGTCAGAATCTTTTCCACAAAGCTCGGATCAAACTCAGTTTTGAAGCCGGGAGTCTCTTCCGGATCATTCCACGCCAACAGAATTCCTTTTCCTTCGCGACGGAAATGAAATCCGGTGGACATGTCGATGACCATGGGAAAGCGTTGCGGTAAACCGTCGAATGGCTCCGTGGGAACGAGTTGACGTCGCAAAGGCTCGACTGGCAACTCTGCGCCGGCGAGTCGCGCCACTTCCGCAGCCCACGGACCGGCGGCGTTGACTACGACGTTTGTAGAAACAAAGCCGCGCGTCGTGATGGCGCCCACAATTCGACGTGTTACTGGGACCGCGGGCGTGGCGGGGTCCCGGGCGGATGTTTTTCTATCCGCTGTGGTGCTCGTCTCGCCCGCTGCTTCTGGCGGAGGAGCCTCTGTGCCGCGGTTTGCGGGCGGGACGCCCGCGGTCCCAGCACCTCGCTCGACTTCAATGCCCGTCACTTGAGTGTCAAGCCAAAGTCTTACACCGCGTTCACGCGCCTTGAGCATGAAGCCCATCATCACGCTGTGCGGATCGACGAAGCCGTCCGTTTGGCAGAACGTGCCGCCGAGGATGTCGTCGACGCGCAGTTGCGGCACAAACTTCGCGATGTCCTCGCGGGAAACCAACTCCACATTCTTAACGCCCAGGGTCAGCTGGCGTTCGCGATTCGTTTTGAGATACTCGAGCTGCCGTTCGTTTGTCGCGCAGAACAGATAGCCATGCGCGCGATAGTCTGCCGGGTGACCAACCACTTCATCGAAGCGCGAAAAGAAATCGATCGAGTAGCGCGACATCTGAATGTTTACCGGGGTGGAAAACTGCGCCCGCACGCCGCCCATGCTCTTTCCAGTTGAGCCTTTACCCTGATGCGCTTCGCGTTCGATCACCAGCACGTTTGTGCAGCCTTGCTCAGCAAGATGGTAGGCCACGCTCGAACCTACAATGCCGCTACCGATAATTACGACCTCTGCTGTTTCCGTCATAGTTGTGGTGACTAAAGATCAGCTTATAGAATAGCCGCGCGAGAATAAGCTGAACCCCTGACCAGATACAACCCGGAGGTGATAATGGATCTGCGTTACCCCATCGGCGAGTTCAAATTCGAGGCGCCACTTACTGACGACGGACGTCAATCCTGCATCGCGAAAATTGAGGAAACACCCGCACGTATGAGCGCGGCGGTGCAGGGCTTGAATGAGGAACAACTCGACACTGCCTACCGACCGGAAGGTTGGACCGTTCGCCAGGTGGTGCATCATGTGCCCGAGAGCCATTTGCATTCCTACATCCGTTTCAAGCTTGCCGTCACTGAAGATGAACCGACCATCAAGCCTTACTTCGAAGACCGTTGGGCAGAACTGGACGACGCGCGCCAGGCGCCGATAGCGCTCTCGCTCGACCTGTTGGACTCTCTCCATCGCCGCTGGATTTGGTTTCTGCGCTCGCTAAAGCAGAAAGACTTTCAACGCACGTTTCGTCACCCTGAGCTCGGCCTTGTCAGTCTTGATAAAAACGTTGCGCTTTACGCGTGGCACGGTCAACATCACGTCGCGCAGATTACTTCGCTGCGTGAACGTATGGGATGGTGAAGCAGGAGGCAGGCGGCAGGAGCAGGCGGCAGGAGCAGGCGGCAGGTCAGTGCCGCTGCGGTAGCGCGCGGGTATCCAGTTAAAGCGCAAATCCAAACAAGCGGAGTCATAGATGCTCAAAACTTTCGATTGCCCCAAATGTGGCGCGCCCGTGAACTATGAACCGGATTTGCCAAACGCAAACCCGACCGCGCGATGTCCCTATTGCAACAGTACGCTCTCAGTCCCTGATGAAATGCGCGGGCGCCCGGCTCAGATCATTTCGCAGGTGCACATCGATCTGCGAAATACCGGTAGCAAAGCTACCAAGTGGATTTTGTTGCTTGTGCTAATTCCGGTGATTGGCGTCGTCATCGGGGCGATTGCTATGGGCGGGTTTCTCATTCCAGCGCTCAGCGGGATCCGTTCACCGGCTGTTACTACGCCTCCGAGAAGAATAGGACCAACGGCGCTCGGCGGAAAGGCCCAGCCCAATGCGTTCGCGACCCAAACCCTGAACTTTGGTTCGGAGGGGATTGGTCCCGGAATGTTCAAGGACGCGCGCAGCATCGCTGTGGACGCGTCGGGAAGAATCTACGTTGGCGAATACAGTGGCGGGCGCATTCAGGTGTTCGATGCGGAAGGCAAATTCATAACGCAATGGATGGTCGATCCGAAAATGCCCTTAGCCGGAATGGCTGCCGATCGCAATGGCGTGGTGTATGTTGTGCAGAGCGGGACGATCTCTCGTCATGAAGGCGAAACGGGAAAGCTGCTCGGCCAAATGGCGTATTCAGGTGGCTGGGGCTTTGACGATATTCGCGTTGCCGCCGACGGCAGCCTGGTAGCGGCCTGGTATAAAAACCGCGACGACATCGTGCGGTTCAATTCTTCCGGTCAGGTCGTGCGCACAATTCGCGCTGCGATTAGCTCGGTCACCGACAATTCAGAACTGGACACCGCCGTAGCTGTCGACGGCTTGGGAAATATCTATGCGCTTGGCTCATTCAACAATGCCGTCTTCAAGTTTTCTCCGGACGGAAAGTTCATAACGCGTTTTGGTGATGATGGTGATCAGCCCGGACAATTTCGCGCGCCGTCAGCAATCGCCGTTGACGGCAAGGGCCGTGTCTACGTGAGCGATTTCAAGGGCATCCAGGTGTTTGATAGTAACGGCCGTTACCTGGCGGTGTTCGATCCGGGCGGCACAGCCTCGGGCATGGTCTTCAACGACAAGAATGAACTCTTTGTCGCGGCGCGCAAGCATGTGCTGAGGCTGGCGCTGAACGAGCCGTAAGGCGTTGAGCGGTGAGCAGTGAGCAGTGAGCGGTGAGCAGAAGGCAGAAAGCAGAAGGCAGAAGGCGGAAAGCAGAAAGCAGAGAACCAATGTCGATGCCAGACAAAGATGAATTCAAAGCAACCTTCGAAAAACTCAAGGCGATACTCAAGCCTTATGCGGCGAAACTGATCGTCGTTCACGATACTGATAAGAACTATTATCTCGACACACGCCACGTGATGAAAAACAAGCAGAGGCTTTTCTTCGCTGCTGTACGCACGGGGAAGGCCTACGTGAGTTTTCATCTGATGCCGGTCTACGCTTGTCCGGATTTGCTGGCAGCCATTTCGCCGGAACTAAGAAGGCGGATGCAGGGCAAGTCGTGCTTCAATTTCAAGTCAGTCGACGAAAAACTCTTCAAAGAGTTGGCAAAGCTAACGAAGGCGGGCTTTAAGAGGTTCAATGATTCTAAATTCCTGGAGAAGATAAGCAGGCGATGGACAACAGCATGATCGACCGGTACCGTCACTGGTTTGAGTACGGAGTTGTAAAAGAAAACAGCGTTTTTGAGTATCAGAGTTACGAGGGTCCGCGCCGATTCTTGCGCCCAATGAACAGAAATCTACTCCGCTTGCGATTAGGGATCGTCTTTGTGGTCGTCTCGTCGCTCCTGATTTTCGCGGCGAATCAATCGGCTGGACAGTCCAGCGAGCTACAGACGCAGATCGTTTTGCTGGGCACGGGGACACCTTACCCTGACCCCAATGCTTCAGGCCCGGCCACCGCCGTCGTCGTGGGCGAACGCGTGTTTCTGTTTGACGCCGGCGCCGGTGTCATGCGGCGCATGAATGCCGCGGGACTTCCCATCAGCGGGCCGGAGGCAGTTTTCATAACGCACCTTCACAGCGATCACACGCTCGGCTACGCGGATCTAATGCTTACCTCGTGGATCATGCGCCGTGTTTCGCCGCTGCCGGTTTATGGCCCGCATGGACTTCGATCAATGACCGCGCACTTGCTCGCGGCCTATGCCCAGGATATTCATGTTCGAACCTATGGGCTTGAGCGCGAAGTCGCAGGCGGCTATCGCGTTAAGGTTCATGAGATCAAATCCGGTGTCGTTTACGAGCGCCAGGGCGTTCGCATTACTGCGATCCCGGTACCTCACGGAAGTTGGAAGCAAGCCTACGCCTATCGCATCGACACACCCGACCGCTCGATAGTGATCTCCGGCGACACGCGCCCAAGCGAGGCGCTTGTGCGCGCCGCGCGTGGGGTTGATGTTCTGGTACACGAAGTCTATTCCTCCGTGCATCTCGCTCCTGAGAATCGACCCGGCGGGAAATATTGGCCGCAATACATGCGCGAGTTTCACACGTCTGATGTTGAGCTGGGTGCGCTGGCCGCGCGCATCAAACCAAAGCTCCTAATCCTGACGCACACGATCCGCATGGGCGCAACCGACGAAGAACTACTTGCGGGAATTCGAACAGGCGGCTATAGCGGCACTGTTGTCAGCGGAAAGGATCTTGAGCATTACTAGAGTCGTCAAGCTACCATTGACTTGCTAGCAGAACTGAAAAGACTTGGAAGATGTACGAGGTCAATTAAGCACCAAATCACTTGACCCCTAAGCTCACTCAGATGTACATTCGGCACATCTGAACACCGATTGTGGCTCTCGCTGAGCCATTTTACCTCGCGCAAAGAACATCCCGCGCGGTGCGGTCGCGTACGGATTTACCGACCTTTTAACAAAAGGAGAACTCCCAATGAAAAGACTAGCTACCTTTAGTCTTGCTCTCTCCCTGCTGGGTTTGGTCGTAGTTTTTCCCAGCGCTGCAGGTACCTTTCCTCTCGCGCACGCAGGTTTCGTCCAACGCGCGGCGCCAATGCTGGAAAGAGCAGCCGCTGGTTCCAGCCTGATTAACAGAGCAGTCCAACAGCATATTAGGACCCGCCATGTAAGCACCGCTGGCGTGAGATCCATGAACGGTCCGCCGGGTGACATCGAGCCCGTTCCCCTTCCGGGGTTTCTGACATTTCCGCCCTTCCCGGATGAGGTTCACGCATTCTTTCCGGGTTTTTTGGGCGACGATCCGGATCTGGAGCCAAGCGCGATAACCAACTTTCGTGGTTTCACGGCCCTGGCCTACCACGTCGGCACGGCCATGGGCAGTAACGGCAACGAGTATCTCTTCTTCACCGACATGAGAGTGTTCCAAGGCGAGTATGTGTCTGCGGATGGCACACATCACCGCGGCACTTTCGTGCTGATATGATTCGATCTATTTGATCCCAGTTCGGGATTGCAAGTAAATGACTTTAACCCTGGCATAGCTTCTTCCGGCCTCTTTTGGACTGCTCAGGTTCCCGATCGCGCCCTCGAAATTCGGGGCAGGAGCGTGAGGCTTCATGCGGAGAACGTGCCGGTAGTCGATAGCCAAACCTTTTTGGGCACGGTTAATAACCCTGCAATTGTCAGCTTCGATGTCACATGGGTATCGTTCGGCAAGGTGCGGCATTTGCGGCCGGTCTCAGATGACCCGACCGACCCGAAGAGCTTTGCGGGCGAGTTCCGGTTGGCAGTATCAACTGGAACTTTCTCAGGCACGAACTTGGTGACAGGATTCTCCTTCACGTCGACCGGCGCGACCACAGACGACCCGGACGGATTTGCCGAGATGGGAACGGAGAGGAACGGTTTCTTTCTTCGGTAGATTGCCAGGCAGCAACTGCCGGCCCCGGTCGAGCAGTCGAACGGGCAGGCCAATCTGCGGGTGGGGGTCCTTTACCCCTGAAACCAGAGTTACAAGGTGGGAGAGGTGCGCGGACTGCGGGGTCCGCGTACCTCTTTGTTTCGGTAGGATATTGACCGATCGCAGCCGGACGGTTCTTAGTTGGACAAACAACTGCTGAAGCTTGCGCTCTGTTTCAGCATTCAGTTATATGTGACCACTCCTGAAACCATCAGCGCTTTCCTGTTTAGCTTAAATGAGCCTGCACTATGCAAGTTGGTGACATAATTTCCTGGCAACGCACTTTCACGGAAGAAGACATCCGTATCTTTGCGAAGGTCTCAGGCGATGAAGGGCAACATCATTCAGTAGCTGACGAACACGGTCGCTTAATGGCCCACGGATTACTAACAGCTACTTTGCCGACCAAGATTGGCGGGGATCTTAATTTCATCGCCCGCGAAATTACTTTTCAGTTTCATCGTCCGGTGTTTGCCGGCGACACCATCACTTGCGAAGTGACTCTGAATGAACTTGAGCCGGAGCGAGAGTATTTCAAGGTAAGTTCAACCTGGACATGCCGTAACCAGAACAGCAAAGTAGTGATGACCGGCGGCGGTCGTGGCGTAATACGTCGCTAAGATTTTGCGCGCTTGAGCTGTTGCTTTAAGGCAGGAGAGGTACGCGGGCCAGGTGGTCTGCGTACCTCTTTGTTTCGGCAGGGAATATCAAGCAGCTATGGCGGCCGGGACTGTTCGCACGCTCGAACACCTGCCACTTTTATTGCAGCACAAAGTTGTAGGTGATCACTCCTGAAACCTTCACCGCTTGTTCACCGAGCGTCGTCGGCGAGAAGCGTGCCCCATATGCCGCCTGCTGTGCCGCGGCCATAAGCAATGGGTTGCCTGAAACAGCTTTTGCTGAAACCACCTTTCCAGTCTCATCGATTAACACCTGCACGTTGACTGGTCCATGCGCGCCCGCTTGCTTGGCAATCTGAGGATAGGGAGGCTTTGGCAGCAAGATGGCAAGTCCAGTGATTGGACCTTTGCTGACCACTCTTGGAACAGGTTTTACAATTGGAGGTTGCGGTGGTGGCGGCGTGACGAGTTCAACAACCGCAGGACCGGTGTCGTTGCCAGAGCCATCACCACCGTCATGTCCGGGTCCAGAGCCGCCCGGCTCAACTACCGCTGGACCGATTACGGTGCCAACGTGTGCAGGCGGAATAGGCGAAGCAATCGCGGAGACTTCGCGTGGGACATTCAGCGGATTGTTTGTGTGATCGATGAGTACTGGCCGGGTAGATCGTGGTCCTGCGGCGGCGCCCGCGGGCGGAGTTCGGCGAACTCTGACCGGCTCGGGAACGGCTCTGTCCGGTTGTGGCGGAATGAAGCTAATTAGCTCCAGCTCACTGCTCGGATCGCTCAAGCGAGCGTCGTAAGCATAGATGCTGATCACCCCGGCGATGATGAAGAGCAACACATAGGTTGCGGTGGTAAAGAGAACGAACGAACCGCGGCGTTTGAATTCGCGTGCGTGTGAACTCGATTCAATCAGGTTATTAAACATCTCTCTTCTCCTATTTGACCTACATCGCCGGTGCCATTCGGGTCCGCAGCTTACTCGGTAACATTAGACTCCGGCTGCCGCCGGAAGTTCCGAGCATTCGTCCAAAGTCCAACGTCCAAACGCAAATACTGAAGTAGTTCAGAGTTCAAGCTTCAGCTTGTCTTCGCATCAAAGGAACAACCTGAAGGTTGAACTCTGAACTACTTGAAAGACCTTGGACGTTGGACTTTGGACGATGGACTTTGGACTTTGGACACTTTACGATTACCCCGCTTTCAAACCCCCATTCCAGGAGAAAAACAAAATGGCGACCAGGGAGGCCCTCGCGGAAGAACTCAATCCGTTTCAGATTGCCAAACAGCAATTCAATCGCGCTGCCGACTATCTCGACCTCGACGCTTCCACGCGCAGTGTGTTGAGTAGTCCCAAGCGGCAGTTGATAGTTTCCATTCCCGTGAAAATGGACGGCGGCGACGTGCAGGTTTTCGAGGGCTATCGGGTGCAACACAACATCGCCCGCGGACCCTGCAAGGGCGGCATACGCTATCACCCGAACGTCACGCTCGATGAAGTGAAAGCGTTGGCCTCGTGGATGACCTGGAAATGCGCGACGGTGGGCATTCCTTATGGCGGCGGCAAGGGCGGCGTGATTTGCGATCCGAAGAGCCTCTCGAGAAATGAGTTGGAACGCCTGACGCGCCGCTATGCGTTTGAGATTGCTCCCATCATCGGGCCCGATCGCGACATCCCAGCGCCCGACGTTTATACCGATGAACAAACGATGGCCTGGATCATGGATACGATCTCGATGATACGCGGCCATACCGAACTCGGCGTCGTTACCGGAAAACCGATCTCACTCGGCGGCTCGCTAGGGCGCGCCGAAGCGACGGCGCGCGGCTGCCTCTATGCGTTGCGTGAGGCGTGCAAGGTGAGGGGCATTGCTCTCAAGGGTGCGCGCGTCGCCGTGCACGGCTTTGGCAATGCCGGAGCAAACATCGCACGCCTCGTTGCCGCCGATGGCGCGAAAGTAGTGGCCGCTTGTGATTCCAAAGCGGGGCTGTATGCGGAAGCCGGCATCGACGTCCAGGCAGCTTTGCGTCACAAGGCTGAAACCAAATCACTGGCCGGTCTCCCCGGGACGAAAGCGATTTCGCCGGAAGATATCATCGGAGTTGACTGCGACATCCTGTTGCCTTCGGCACTGGAGAATGCGATCACGCTGGCAAACGTCGGACAAGTTAAGGCGAAGATCATTGCCGAGTTGGCCAACGGCCCGACGACGCCTGGTGCCGACCGGGTGCTGGCGGACGAGGGAGTCTTCCTGATTCCCGATATTCTTGCTAACGCGGGCGGCGTTACTGTGAGCTATTACGAATGGGTGCAGGATCAGTATTCGTTCTTTTGGTCGGAGAAGCAGATCAACGACACGTTGGAGCAGGCAATGCGCACGGCCTTCAGTTCAGTTTATGCGACCGCCCAACGTTACGACACGGACATGCGAACCGGTGCCTACATACTCGCGGTGGATCGCGTCGCGGAAGCAACGCGCGTGCGGGGAATATTTCCATAGTGGTTTTTGGTCTTAGGTCTTTGGGCTTTGGTCTTTGCAGAGATCGAACCTCTCGATCTCCGGTCTTGCCAAGGCCAAAGACCAAAGGCCAAATACCAGGAACCGGAGATCGGAAAGTATGAGCGACGAGATCACGATTTACGAAAAACCGACTTGAACGAAATGTCGTGAAATGGACAAGCTGCTCCGGGAGAGTGGCATTTCGTTTGAAAAGGTGAACTACTACATCGAGCCACTTACGAAGAAGAAGCTTTTCGAGCTGCTCGCCAAGATGAAGCTGACGCCGAGGGATCTCCTGCGCACCAGCGAGGCGATATATAAAGAACTTGGGTTGCGTACCCGCGAGTTCACGGACGACGAGATCGTTTCGTTGATGGTCAAGCATCCGGATTTGATTCAGCGACCGATTGTCGAACGCGGCAAGCGCGCCGTGCTAGGCAGGCCAACAGAAAACGTGAAAGTGCTTTTGTGAATTCTCTGTGCCCCCTCCGTGTCCTCCGTGTCTCTGTGGTGGAAATCTGCCCAGCGTTTTTTCAACACAAAGGGCACTGAGACGCAGAGCACACACAGAGATAAAGTCTTGAAAAAACCTGAAACAATCTTCGTCTGTCAGAATTGCGGGTACCAGTCGCGCAAGTGGCTGGGAAAATGTCCCGAGTGCGGCGAATGGAATTCGCTCGTCGAAGAGCGTGAGCGAACCGCGAAGAAAGGGATGACTCGCAGCGGGTTCAAGCTCCGCGACGTAACCGCGGTCGCTTATTCTGAAATCGAATCGCAGAACGAGACGCGCATCTCTTCAGGAGTGACTGAATTCGACCGCGTGTTGGGTGGCGGCCTGGTTCCGGGAACGCTGGTCCTGATCGGTGGCGACCCCGGAATTGGGAAAAGCACGCTGATGCTGCAAGTCGCCGATCGTTTAAGTGCGGGCAGTGGCGCTGTGCTTTATGTTTCCGGCGAAGAGTCGGAGCGGCAGATTAAACTGCGCGGCGAGCGACTGCGGATCGAAGCGAAGAACCTTTTCCTGTTGCCGGAAACGAATCTCGAAAATATCTTTCATGAGGTTGAACGTCTCAATCCTACCGCGATTGTGGTTGATTCCATCCAGACAGTCTTCTCGGCGATGATCGAATCGGCCCCGGGCTCGGTGTCGCAGGTGAGGGAAGCGGCGCATCAATTTCTCCTGCTCGCGAAGAATCGCACCATTCCGGTTTTCCTGATCGGTCACATCACAAAAGACGGATCGATTGCCGGCCCCAAGTCCCTCGAACACATCGTTGACACGGTTTTGTATTTCGAAGGCGAGCGACATCATAACCATCGCATCATCCGAGCAGTGAAGAATCGGTTTGGCGCAGCCAATGAGATTGGAGTCTTTGAGATGACCGGCGCCGGACTCATCCCGGTGGCAAATCCGTCGCAGATGTTTTTGCAGGAACGACCACACAACGTCGCCGGTTCCGTTGTCACCGCCTGCATGGAAGGCACCAGGCCGCTGTTGGTTGAGATTCAGGCGCTCGTTTCAGAAACGAAATATGGAACTGGTCGGCGCATGACGCAGGGCGTGGATCAAAATCGCGTAGCGCTCCTGATGGCCATGCTCGAAAAGCGACTCGGCTTGCAGATGTTAGGTGACGATGTGTTCGTCAACATTGCCGGTGGCTTGGAAGTTGACGAGCCGGCGGTCGATTTGGGCGTGGTGGCGGCGATTACTTCAAGTTTCAAAAACATTCCGATTGACCCGCACACGACGGTGTTTGGCGAAGTTGGTTTAACGGGCGAAGTACGCGGCACGACGCAGGCCGTGGTGCGTGCACGCGAAGCACAGGCGTTGGGTTTCAAGAAGATTGTGATGCCGGGCTCGAACAAGTCAGGATTGGAACGACTGCTCGGCGTTCACGTCGTCGGAGTGAAGTCGGTAGAAGAAGCGCTGGCCGAGTTGTTCTAGCGCCGCAGGTGCTTGACGAGATCGATCCACGAAATCACACAAAACTACACTAACGACTTTCGTGTTAGTTCGTGTCCTTTCGTGGATCGCGTCTTGAACGCTTTACCTTCGACTCACCACCGACGCAATCACAGCAGTTCAACTCGATCACCTTCCGCTACCTGGCCACAGCCAATCACGTTAGCGTAGACTCCCAGGTTCTGATTCGCCTCTTTAACGATCGTTCGCAGCACCGAATTGTCTTTGGGTAATTCCTTCTGGGCGTTTGTTGTCATCCCGCAACGCACCGCCGGGATTTCGCATTTCACTTCTACGCTGCCAATTCGCAAAGTCCGTCCGACCCAGTTTGATTCGACGAGTCCCTCAAGCCCCGCGACTGTTTCGACAAAGAAGTTTGGACGAAACCTGCGCACGTCCCAGTCGGCCGCCGGGTTCGCTTGCGACATTACGGACAGCGAGGCGGTGGTCAACACATGGATGGGAAAGGCGTCGAAATAAGTACCAGGTGGAGACGTAAACTCGAAGAGTTCCTTTGGCAGGTTTGAAATGTCAGGAATGGGCTCGTCAGGAGTGCGACTGAAGGCAGCCCGCAAGGTTGCGTCGAGATTGGGAAGCTTGGTTAACGTTGGCAGCAGCGCGCGAAAGCCGGGAATGTTTATGAGCGGCGCAATGACTCGCGCGGCTGCGCCGGGGCGACGATAGTGATCCTTGTTAGTCGCCGGCTGGCGCGGCCATAGCTTGACCTGTTTTCCCAGAACAGAGGACAGCCTGGTATTGACCTCCGCGTCGTCACTAGCGACTCTGGAGCCGTCGGGAAAAGTAATGATTACGTGCGGGATGTTGCGGTCGTCGGGTTCGTCGCGATATCGTGAAGCGCATTGCATCAACGCCGGAATACGCGTGCCGGTTTTGATCTCGCTCTTGAGTTCATCTCTGATCGCCCAACCGCGGTCGCCGGGCAGACCTAGCGTGCCGACGGTACAGTTGGGTAGTTTCTCGCCGGCCATCGACTTCACCGGGTAGCGCCAGATTTGTTGAACTGTTCCTATATGCATGTTTGAGATCTCTCCCGCCCCCAGCGGTTCGGAATTTCGGTGACGAACAAGTAGTTCAGAGTACAAGCTTCAGCTTGCGTTTTCCACCATAGCAACAACCTAAAGGTTGAACTCTGAACTGCTTGACGCTATCAACGATTGATCGGCCGCAGTTGTCGTTCCTGCAAGAGCCTATTTAACGCCGGAATATCTTGCGCTTTCAACGACGCCCACTTGGCCAATTGCTGATCGAGCAGTTTTCTGTAGGTCCCAAACGCCGTTGTGGCCTGGGCGGTTGGCGCTGAATCTGCGCTGCCCACCTGAACTAGTAATGAACCGAGTGCGCCGTTTAATGACGCTGTGGAGACAACACCAACCGGCGGCCATTGCTGTTCGACCGCGATCAATTCCCCAGCCTTCTTATCCAGGTCATTCACAGCGTCGAGTAGTGGTTTCGCCCCCGGATCGGAATTCAGTTTGCTTTGCAGTTCCTTTAACTGAGCGCGCAGGGCGTTGATCTGTTGCACGCTTTGATAACCGTCCCATATCGCCTGCAGGATCTTAGTTTCAAGCATGAACTGTTGACGAAGCGCCAACTGAGGAGTCATCACCCGTGGATCCATCTTGACCTCGAGGGGCGCAGTGTATGTTCTGCCGTCAACCGATAGTCTCACTTGATAGGTGCCCGGCAGAGCCAGCGGCCCTTCCGGCTGCATGATTACGTCTTCGCCATACGTTGCAGCAATGCTGTAGCCAAAGCGCAAGGCCCGCGGCCGCTCATATCGTAAATCCCAGACGAAGCGATTCAAACCTACGTGCTTTGATAAGGGCGCCGAGGGGTTGAACCAGTACGTAGGAAACGACTGTGTCTCATCAATCTTTCGCTGCTCGTCGTTGCTCGAATATTTTCTGACCAGGACTCCGGCGCTGTCGATGATTTCAAGCGTCACATCTCCCGACGGGATCGTCACAAAACTGTAATCAATAATCGCCCCCGCCGGAGGATTCTTCCCGGCGGGTGTCTCCGGTTGCGGCGGCGTGTCGCGGGCCTCGTTCTTGCGAAGGCGTATCGCCGTTGCCGGGCGAAATAGATGCACATTGGCGGCAGCAGTTTCAGAATTCAATTCGCGCAGCGGCGAAATGTCGTCGAGAATCCAGAAGGAACGTCCGTGTGTGGCGATGACAAGATCTTTGCCCTTCACCACGAGGTCGCGTACCGGAGCGACGGGCAGATTGAGTTGCAGCGGTTGCCACAGTTCACCGTCGTTGAAAGAAACATAAACTCCGAGTTCAGTGCCGGCGAATAGCAAACCCTTGCGAATCAGATCTTCTCGCACCGCATGAACGTAGGCGTTTGACGGAATTCCGCTAGTGATCTTCGTCCACATTTTGCCGGAATCGTGTGTGCGGTAAATGTGAGGCCCAATGTCGTCCATCTGGTGGCGATCAATTGCCGCGTAAGCGCTCGCCACATCATGCGGAGATGCGTCGATGACACTCATCATGCTCCAGGGCGGCAAGCCTCGCGGTGAAACCTCGCTCCAAGTCACGCCTTCGTTTCGGGTCAATTGCACCAGACCATTGTCGGTGCCTATCCAAATGGTGCCGGCCGCAATTGGCGACGGAGCAATCGTGTAGACAACGCCCTGCGCGCCTTCTTCTTTTTCACCGGGTCGCAAGGTGAGATCCGGACTGATAACTTTCCAACTCTTGCCGCCGTCGGCAGTCTTCATCAGAAACTGCGAGGACTGGTAGAGCGTGTGCGGGGCTTGAAACGAAAACGCAATCGGCGTTGTCCAGGGATAACGATGTCGCACCTTCATTCCGATCTCGGCAGGCGTGGGCGACACATCCTGAACTTGTCCTGTTTTAGTATCGAAGCGATAAAGGTCTCCGCCCGTACTGCCGCCGTAAACAATCTGCGGGTTCACCGGGTCGGGAAGAATGTAGCCGCTTTCGCCCGCGCCGATCGGATGCCAATCGCGAGACGTTATCTGTCCATAGTCGCTGCGGCTGACAACGGCCGCAGTGCCGCTGTCTTGTTGTGCGCCATAGACCCAATAGGGAAACTGATTGTCCACGGCGACGTGATAAAACTGCGCGGTCGGCTGGTTGTACCAGCTGCTCCAGGTTTGACCACCGTTCAGAGTAATAATCGTCCCCTGGTCGACGCCCGCGATCATTCGTCGCGGATTCTCTGGATCAATCCAAAGCGAATGGTAGTCGTCGCCGCCGGGTGCGCCTCTAATCGCTTTGAAGTTTTTGCCACCATCGATGGATCGATAAAGCGAGACGTTTGAAACGTAGACGACGTCAGGGTTCTTCGGGTCGCTCCGCACTTCGCCGAAATACCACCCGCGACTGATTATGCGCGCATCGCCGCTCACCAGAGTCCAATCTTCACCGCCGTCATCGGAACGATAGAGCCCGCCGGCGTTGCCCGCATCGATCAACGCATACACGCGTTTGCCGTGCTGGCCCGCGACTACATCGACGCCGATGTGGCCAGGCGTGCTGGTCGGCAACCCGTGGCCAACGATTTCTTTCCACGTGGCGCCACCATCGGTCGATTTGTAGATTCCACCACCCGGACCCGTCATGGGCGCGTAGGTGACATAGGGTGGACGGCGCACATTCCAGAGCGACGCATAAACGGTCCGTGAGTTATCCGGATCGAAAGCCAGGTCGATCGCCCCGGTGTTCTCATCTTTGGAAAGGACGCGCGTCCAACCCTTGCCGCCGTCAGTAGTGCGATAGACACCGCGCTCTGCGTTAGGACCAAAGCCGTGGCCGAGCGCGGCGACCAGCACTACGTCGGAATCTTTCGGATCAATCAAGACTCGCCCAATCTGCCGCGTATCGCTCAGGCCGATGTAGGACCAACTCTTTCCGGCGTCGACCGACTTGTACATCCCCGCGCCATAAGTGATGTCGGAACGCATGTCCGCTTCTCCGGTGCCGACGTAAATGACGCTTGGATCAGAAGTTGAAACTGCGAGCGCGCCGATGGACCCAACGGGTTGACTATCAAAGATCGGTTTCCAGGTGTGCCCCGCGTCCGTAGTTTTCCAAACTCCGCCCCCAACTGCACCAAAGTAGAACGTGTCTGGCTCGCCCCGAACCCCCGAAACCGCCAGCACGCGCCCACCACGATGCGGGCCGATGCAGCGCCACTGCATCGCTGAATAGAAACTGTCAGGAACGACAGGCGGCGAACTCGTTTGCGCGTAAAGGGAAGGGGTGATGATCGATAATGTTAGAACGAAAACAAATTGCGCGATGCAACAGATCATAGTAGTTCCTTATCTTGATTTCTCTGTGCAACCCTTTGTGTCCTCTGTGTCTCCGTGGTGAATGAAAGCCTGAGAGCCACTCACCACAAGAGGCACAAAACACAGAGGTCACACAGAGAGATCGAATTCAAGATGCCATCGGCAGAACCGTGAACGAGACAGAAGACGACTCGAATTGATATTATTCGCAGCCGTTCCTGAAGTTTCCACGCTCTAATGCGCCAACGTTAAAGGAGTCTACGATAATGTTCAAGACCTGCCCCGACAAAGGTTTACTCATCCTCTTCGTGCTCGCCGCGCTTTCAGTTTCGCCTGCAACACGGCTGCAGGCCCAGGCTCAGGAGAAGCCGACTGCAACCAACGCTCCGGCCGCGAACGATTCCGATCCATTCAAAGCACTCCAATGGCGCTTGATCGGTCCGTTTCGCGGTGGGCGATCGACGGCCGTTGCGGGCGTCGCGTCCCAGCCGCTGGTCTATTACTTTGGCGGCACTGGCGGCGGCGTTTGGAAAACGACAGATGGGGGCATCAATTGGGAACCGATCACTGACGGTTCAGTGTTCGGCACGGGCTCAGTCGGCGCGATTGGTTTGTCCGACTCCGATCCCAACACGATTTACATTGGGATGGGCGAGTCGGCGATACGCGGAAACGTCTCGCACGGCGACGGCGTCTACAAATCAACGGACGCGGGCAAGACCTGGAAACGCATGGGCCTCGAAGACACGCGCCAGATTTCTCGCATCCGCGTAAACCCAAAAAATCCGGATATCGTCTACATTGCGGCCCAGGGACACGTCTGGTCGCCGAATGCGGAGCGCGGCGTGTTTCGTTCTAAAGACGGCGGCAAAACGTGGCAGAAGATCTTCTATCGCAGCGACAAGGCCGGCGCCAGCGACCTCATCATCGATCCTACCAACGTAAACATTCTCTACGCCGGTTTTTGGGAAGTTTACCGAAAACCCTGGACGCTCGAGAGCGGCGGCTCCGGCAGTGGGATTTTCAAATCGACTGACGGCGGCGACACCTGGACTGAGATAACGCGCAACCCCGGTTTACCAAAGGGCATGATTGGCATCGTCGGCATCACCGTTTCTCCGGCGAATTCTGATCGCTTGTGGGCAATCATCGAGGCGGAAGACGGCGGCGTCTTTCGTTCCGATGATGCGGGCAAAACCTGGACCAAGACTAACGAACAGCGCAACCTGCGCCAGCGCGCCTGGTATTACTCACGCATCTACGCTGATCCGAAAAACGCCGACACGGTTTACGCCCTGAACACCGGCTTCTACAAATCAAACGATGGCGGCAAGACGTTCAACGGAATTTCAGTTCCGCATGGCGACAATCACGATCTTTGGATCGCGCCAGACGATCCTAATCGGATGATCAATAGCAATGACGGCGGTGCAAATGTTTCTTACAACGGCGGGAAGAGCTGGACGGAACAGGACCAGGCTACCGCGCAGTTTTATCGCGTGACGCTGGACAATGACTTCCCCTACAACGTCTACGGCGCCCAGCAGGACAATTCAACGGTTCGTATCGCCAGCCGCAACACAGATTTTGGCATCACGCGGACCGATTGGTACGACGTCGGCGGTGGCGAGTCTGGATGGATCGCTCCCTCGCCGAAAGATTCGCAGATTGTCTTTGCTGGATCCTATGGCGGCTTGATCACTCGCTACGATCATCACACCGGCCAAACGCGCGATGTGTCGCCTTATCCGAACAATCCGATGGGCGCCGGCGCTGATGTACTGAAATACCGGTTTCAGTGGAACTTTCCGATTCTCTTTTCGCCTCACGATCCGAATACACTGTACACGGGCGGCAATGTCCTCTTTCGATCATTGAACGAGGGGCAGACCTGGGAAGTGATCAGTCCTGACCTGACGCGAAACGACAAAACAAAGCAGGGCGCGTCCGGGGGCCCCATCACGAAAGACAACACCAGCGTTGAGTACTACAGCACGATCTTTACGGTGATGGAATCCGGAGTTCAGCAGGGTGTTATCTGGACAGGTTCGGATGATGGCCTCGTTCAACTCACGCGCGACGGCGGGAAAAACTGGAGCAACGTAACGCCGTCAAAAGACATGATGCCGGAATGGATCCAGATCAACTCTATCGAAGCCTCGTCGCACGACGCGGCTACCGCTTACGTCGCCGCAACGATGTACAAGTGGGACGATGACAAGCCGTATCTCTACAAGACGAGCGACTTCGGTAAAACCTGGAAGCGGATTACCAACGGTATTCCAGCCACAACGTTTACGCGCGTCATTCGCGAGGACCCAAACAAACGTGGCCTGCTTTATGCCGGAACTGAAACCGGTCTCTACGTTTCCTTTGACGACGGCGCCAACTGGCAGTCAATGCAGTTCGGTCTTCCCGTCGTCCCTATCACCGATCTGGCAATCCAGAAACGCGAGCAGGATCTGGTTGCGGCCACGCAGGGACGTTCCTTCTATGTCTTTGACGATCTGCCGCTCATTCACCAAATGATGAATGCAGGTGGCATGGATGCGGTGAAGCGGACGAAACTATTTCAGCCGGAGAATCCTTATCGCATGGATGGCGGCACTCCGCCGCTTCCGGCCACCGCGACGGTAGGACGCAATCCAGCCAACGGCGCCGTTGTTTACTACTCGCTAAAATCCAAGCCGACGACGGACGTCGTGTTGGAATTCCTCGACGCGTCAGGCAAGTCGATTCAAAAGTTCACCGGCAAAGCGGCCAAAGCTGGAGCAGTCCCGCAACCATCCCCTCAAGGATCGCCTGCGTCACCGGCGGCGGGCGCCGCAGCTTCGCCAACACCCGCCATGCAGACGCCCGGCGCGGCTCAAGTAACCCCACCGCCCGGGGAGCCGCAAGCTCCCGCTGGCGAGGAATCGGAAGGGTTTGGCGGTGATCGGCAAGCGCGGGTGACGACCGATGTAGGGCTGAATCGTTTCGTCTGGGACCTGCGCTATCCCGAATCCGTTCGTTTTCCTGGGATGATCCTGTGGTCGGGTGAGATGCGCGGGCCGCGCGTGGTGCCGGGCAGGTATCAAGTCAGGCTTACTGTCGATGGACAGACGACGAATGAGAATTTTGAGGTGAAGGCCGATCCGCGCTTGTCGACGTCAGCAGCTGACTACGCGAAACAACTCGAGCTGGGTTTGAAGATCCGCGACAAGGTTACGGAAACACACAATGCGATCATTCAGATTCGCGACGTGCGCAAACAGGTGGACGATCTCTTGAAGCGAGTCGCCGCCCAGCCGAGCTACAAAGTGATCAACGATGCGGCGACGGCGCTCCGGACGAATCTGACGGGTGTCGAGGAGAGTCTGTATCAAACGAAAAACCGGAGTAGTCAGGATCCGTTGAATTTTCCCGTCCGCCTCAATAACAAGTTGGCGGCGTTGGCCGGCGTCGTGCAGAGCGCTTATGCCGCTCCGACCGATCAATCGTATGCGGTCTACGATGAACTGCTCGTACAGATCGACGCGCAGTTGGCGAAGCTGGCCCAGATCATGAAGACAGACGTGCCGGCGTTCAACCAACTCGTGCGCGATCAGAATGTGCCGGCGGTGACGGTGAAGCCTTAAAGAAGGAGCGGGGGCGAGCCCACCTTCCTAACCGCGAGCTTAACCGGACTTGAGTTGCTGGTTCGTGATTGAAAGGCTTTCAAGCTGTGGCTATCGGGCCGTGGGAGAATCTCCCAGGTCGGGAAGGCGGGCTTGCCCCCGCTGCTTTGTATTGTGCTCTCCTTCGGTGTACCCTTCCCAACAGTTCAAGATAAATGAGGGACGCCCCCCGCCATTACCAAGCTCTCCCAAGAATTTCGCCCCCCCGAACATAACGCGTGAGGAAACGACGATGAAAAAACTAGTACTAGTTCTGTTGATTGTCCTGGGTTCTGTTTCTATTGCCGCCGCTGACACGATTTATCTGCGCGGGGGTACGACTCTGCGAGGCAACGTGCTCGGCTTCATTAACGGCCGGTTTGCGATCCAGTTAACCAGCAGCGCTACCTTGCCCGTGAATCCTGGGAACGACCGCAACCAGTCGACCTATCCGAGCAACCGTACAGGTCGCACTGTCAGCGCCGGCGAAGTGATTTTCCTGCGGCCACGCGACATTGATCGCATCGAGATTGATGGTCGTTCGCTGGACGACGCTCGCTATCAAACGCGCACAGTAGACGTCTCGCTGGGAGCAAACTGGATTGACAGCGGGGTTGATCTCAAACGCGGTGAGCGAGTGAGAGTAGACGCGTCAGGAACCATCTACGCGGGCCGCGTGCGGATTACCCCGGCGGGCCTGAGCACGACAGATCCAAATGCGCCACTGCCCCGAGCGGCGGAAGGTGAACTCATTGGCGTCATCGGTAACGACTATGACGCGCCAATCATCGAGATCGGCTCTGGCCGCGAGTTTGTGGCTGACCGCGATGGTCGTCTCTATCTCACTGCGAATCGCGGCGCCTACACTGATGCTCGCGGAGCCTTCAACGCTCGGATTCGCAAAGAGGTTGCGCTGACGGCGCTGACAAGGGCTGAGGACAATCAGAATCAGGACGAGAACAACGACGATCCCTTTGGTCTTCCAGGAGACTCAGGAGCTGGGCCGGCAGCCACGCGTTCACGAGAGCCCGGTTACAATCCGAATCCGTCTGGCGGGCGCCGGAACAATCGCACGTTGGAGAAAGTTATCGACGTGCCCGGCAATCAACCGCGCGGCGTGGATACAGCTATCGATCTGCGCACTGGCGATCAGGTAGCAATCAGCGCCAGCGGAAACGTCACGGCCGGCCGGCGTGCCGGGGTAGTTTCACCTGAAGGCGGACGGCAGGGCGCCGCGGGAGTGTTTGGCGCTTCAAGATATCCGGTGCCAACTGCCGGCGTTGGCGCCCTGATTGGTTACATCATTTCTACCAACGGCCAAACGTCGCAGCCTTTCTACATTGGCAGCCAATCAACGTTTACCACTCCAGTCGATGGGCGACTTTATCTGCTGGTCAATGATGACAACTACAGCGATAACAGCGGCAGCTTCAGCGCCCGCATCCTTTATCCCGACTATCGTTGACGAAGTAGGACAGACATTCCCGTTTGTCTTTTTTCGGGTCAATGAGTGACAGGCAGGAATGCCTGTCCTACCAGGGCGGCCACAGAGGCCGCCCCGTCACCGCCCAAAAGTGACTTATTGTCCGATAAACTTCAGTTTGTCACTGGCAACGACAAGCTAAAGCTCATCGGACAAAAGCGGTTTTTGGTGACGCCCACGTTAGGGCGTGCTAAGATTCCGCCATTATGCATACGGATGTAGTAATTATCCGCTTAATCTTTACTGGGATTCTCGTCGCCTCTGGATATTTTCTCCACCCTATCAAGGGCGATCCGTGGATCTCTGCTGCCGCTGGCGCGGTCATCGCAGTTTGCATAATCCTCTTCGAACGAAGAATTCGCCGCGCGTCTTTGAAGACCTTGATTGGAGCCGCTATTGGCTCGATTTTGGGAATCATCGGCGCGTTTCTGATCGGCTCCTTGATTAGCCGGCAGGAATCGCCGGCGGTGCCTGCCGAAGTCAAGACGTATGTGACTCTGGCATTGACGTTCTTCATGGCCTACGTCGGCCTAATGGTCGGAGCTGCTAAGGGAGACTATCTGGAACTGTCCGCTTTGGGCGGCATACTGACCGACAAAACGTCGCGGCGCGATCTCAAGATTCTCGACACCTCCGTCATCATCGACGGTCGCATCGCCGACATTGCCGAGACGGGATTCCTGACTGGCTCGCTGATCATTCCGCAATTCATTCTGCGAGAGTTGCAACAGGTGGCTGACTCGCCAGACTCTTCAAAACGACAGCGTGGTCGGCGCGGCCTCGACATGCTTCACCGGCTGCAAAACAATAGTTCACTCGACATCCAAATTGTCGAGACAGATTTTCCAGCAGTGCGTGAAGTTGATCTGAAACTGATCGAGCTTGGTAAACAACTCGACGCCGTTATCGTCACCAACGATTTCAACTTGAACAAGGTCTCGCAAGTCCGCGGCGTCAGCGTGCTCAACATTAATGAGCTGGCAAACGCGCTGAAGCCCGTGGTGCTGCCGGGCGAAGCGATGCGCGTATTCATCCTGAAAGAAGGCAAGGAATACAATCAGGGCGTTGCTTACCTGGATGACGGAACGATGGTCGTTGTCGATAACGCGCGCAAGCTGATTGGCAAGAATGCAGATATCGCGGTGACGAGTGTGCTGCAGACAACTGCGGGCAAAATGATCTTCGGACGTCTTTGGGAAGAACCGGAGAACGGAAACAGCGGCGAACACCGCGTTAACGGTTCGGCGCGGCGCCCCGCGCGCGACTCCAGAAGCGGACCACTGCCCGTGCGCATCACGGACAGTGAACCAATAACAGAATCCTAGGCGACCGATGACGGGCGACGGGCGACCGACGACCGAGGAAGAATGATTTCGATTTTCCCCGTCGTCGGTCGCCTGTCATCCGTCACTCATTATGAATGTCGCAATCATTGCCGCCGCCGGGCAAGGCACGCGGATGGCGGGCAAGCGGCCAAAACAGTTTCTTGAATTAAGCGGCACTCCTATTATTATTCACGCGCTCAAAGCCTTCGAGCGCTGTGACGTAATTCACGAAATCATAATTGTCCTGGCCGCCGAGGAGACTGACAGTTTTCTCTCCCTGGCCAAAGAATACGGTTTACGCAAGCTTGCAGCGGTAGTCCCCGGAGGCCGCACGCGGGCTGAGTCGGTGCTACACGGTCTGCAGGCTGTGGACGCAGGGGCTGTTGAGATCGTTGCGGTTCATGACGGCGTACGCCCGTTCGTCACGCCTGAGGAAATCTCGCGAACAGTTGAGGCTGCTAAGTCTGAAGGTGCGGCGATCCTGGTTTCCACCCCTGTCGATACGATAAAAGAGGTCAGAGCCGGAGCGGTTGCGAGAACGCTGGACCGCTCAACAATTCGGAATGCGCTGACACCGCAATGCTTTCACTATAAACTACTGCTCCGTGCCTATAGCCGCGTGGACGTCACCGATCCGGAATTAACTGACGAGAGTTCGCTGGTTGAGCGCCTGGGAGTGAGAATCGCCATCGTTGAAGGTAGTCCTCGGAATATCAAGATTACCCGACTTGAAGATTTGGCTATTGGTGAAGTTCTATTAAGAGAAGTCGGTAGACAGTAGACAGTAGCCAGTAGCCAGTAGTCAGTAGTTAGCTGAGACGTTTCTAAAAATGACTACTGACCACTGACTACCGACTACTGACTACTGGCTACTGGCTACTGGCTACTGGCTACTGACGCTATGTTCAGAATCGGTATAGGCAACGACACCCACAAACTGGTTGAGGGCCGCCCACTCTTGCTTGGCGGCGTGCTCATCGCTTCCGACCGCGGCGGCGATGGCCATTCTGACGCCGACGCGCTACTCCACGCGATTGCCGATGCCATTCTGGGTGCACTTTGCGAAGGCGATCTGGGAGTGCACTTTCCAAACGGTGATCCGCAGTGGAAGGACGCGAGCAGTTTGCAGTTGCTGTCGCGCGTGGTCTGGCTGGCCCATGAACGCAAGCTTCAAATTGTAAACGTCGACTCCACCGTCATGCTCGAGACGCCTAAACTCAGACCTTACGTGCTCTCGATGCGCGAGCGCATCGCTGAAGTTTTGGGTGTCGAAGTTTCTTGTGTAAGTGTTAAGGCTAAAACTGCAGAAGGACTCGATGCAGTGGGCCAGGGGCTGGCAGTCTCCGCGCAAGCAGTGGTCCTGCTTGAATCGTAACGCGCGCCTGTTATTTGCGTTCGCACTGAAGGCTCACAAACTGTAGTAGCGAGGCGAAAGACGCAAACTCACGGTTTGCGTTAACTAAGCTAAGGGGAAGCGAATTGAGACCGCAGGACGTAATCCGAAAGAAACGTGACGGCGAACAACTTTCGCGCGTGGAGATCAATTTCTTCATCGACGGCGTGACGCGTGGCACTATAGCTGACTATCAAATTAGCGCGTTGCTAATGGCCATTTACCTGAACGGCATGAATGATGCCGAGCAGGAGATCCTGACGGATGCCATGCTGCATTCGGGAAACACGCTCGATTTTTCCGACATCGCCAAACCAAAGGCTGACAAGCATTCGACTGGCGGCGTTGGCGACAAGACTTCACTCTTGATCGCGCCCATGGTGGCGGCTTGTGGCGTCTGCGTGCCGATGATTTCAGGGCGCGGCTTGGGCCACACCGGCGGCACGCTCGACAAGCTCGAGTCAATTCCCGGTTACCGCGTGGATCTCAGTGCCGGAGAATTCGAACGCGTATTAAAAAACGTTGGCTACGCAATGTCGGGCCAGACTGCGGAACTGGCGCCGGCGGACAAGAAGATGTACGCGCTTCGCGATGCTACCGCTACTGTGGAAGCGATTCCGTTGATTGTGGCTTCGATAATCTCAAAAAAGGGCGCTGCTGGCCTGGATGCGATGGTAATCGACGTGAAGGTCGGCTCGGGTGCTTTCATGCGTGATGAGGATCGCGCCAGAGCGCTGGCGCACGCCCTTGTTAGAACTGGAAACGCCTGTGGAATTCGCACGCGCGCATTGGTAACTGACATGAACCAACCGCTGGGCCAGGCGGTGGGAAATTCACTCGAAGTGAAGGAGTGCATCGAGCTGTTGCGTGGCGAAGGGGCCGCGGGCGCGCAACCGGTTCTTGACCTGTCGCTGGAGCTTTCCGCCCACATGCTGGTGCTTTCGCACGTTGATGAGTCGCTTGCTGCAGCTCGGGATCGCTTGGGAAAGACTGTGAGCTCGGGGCAAGCGCTGGAGTGTTTTCGTCAGAATGTCGCAGCGCAAGGTGGCGAGCCTCGAGTCTGCGATGACCCGGCCGGCTTTCTTCCTTTGGTCACGGAATCGTTTAAGGTAGAATCGCCGCGTTCTGGTTTCGTTACTAAAGTTAATACGGCGGAGATCGGACATGCGATTGCTGCTATCGGCGGTGGGCGTGTGCGCATCGACGACGCGATAGACCCTTCAGTTGGTTTCATCGCTGAAGCCAGGATGGGAGATCGCGTTAGCGATGGGGCGACCATCGGCACTGTCTATTGTCGCGACGACTTTAGAGCTAAAGAAGCGGCCCAGCGAATTCAGGCGGCCTACGAAATCGGCGATCAGTCTCCCACGGAAATACCGCATCTCTTGAGGGAAGTAATTAACGAATGAAACTTGTAATCTGCTCCACGCTCGTTGTTCTGTGCCTGCTCGCAGTTTTTGGCTCGGCCTGTAACCACAGTAGCTATGGCGCTGATGACAAGTCGAAGATCCGTGTGGGTATTGTTTTCGATATCGGCGGCAAGGATGATCGCTCATTCAACGCCGCAGCCTGGGCGGGTGCGAAGTGCGCGGAAACTGGTAAGTGGCCCGACGGCACGAGTTGCGGCAAACCAACGCTGCCTATTGTGCTGCGCGATATCGAACCCGGCAATCCAACCTCCATCGAGCCGGCCATGCGCGCCTTCGCCGAACGCAACTACGATCTCATCATTGGTATCGGGTTCGCCCAGACTCCGATTATCGAACTCGTCGCGAAGGATTATCCCAACATTCGCTTCGCGATAGTCGATGGCGTTAGTGATCTGCCAAACGTGGCGTCGCTGGTGTTCAAGGAACATGAAGGTTCGTATCTGGTTGGCATGCTTGCTGCCAGGACCAGCAAGACAGGAACGATTGGCTTCCTTGGTGGAATGGACATTGGTTTGATTCACCGGTTCAAGGGTGGCTACGAGGAAGGCGCGCGCGCCGTTAACCCTAACGTTCGTGTAATACCAAACTATGTTGGCGTTACTGATGCGGCTTGGAACAATCCCGGCAAGGGTAAAGAAATCGCGCTGGCACAAATCAGCAAAGGTGCAGACGTGATCTTCACCGCGGCGGGCAACTCCGGTCTCGGCGCCTTTGACGCGGTTGAGCAGGCTGGTAAGCAAGACGGACGCGCAACGCATTTCGTTATCGGTGTCGACGCCAATCAAAACATGGTCAAGCCAGGTTTTGTCCTGACGAGTATGGTCAAGCGTGTCGACAACGCCGTCTATGCAATTGTTCAGGACGTAGTGAACGGCCAGTTCAAGACCGGCTTCCACGTGTATGGGTTGAACGAAGATGGTGTCGGCTATGCAATGGATGAGAACAACAAGAATCTGATCACGCCTGAGATGATCCAACAAGTCGAAGAGGCGAAGAAGAAAATCATCAGCGGTCAGATCAAGGTCCCTGACCTAATGGGTAAGTGACTCGAATCTTCAACAGAAGGCGATCCACGAAAGGACACGAACTAACACGAAATGTCGTTAGTGTAGTTTTGTCTGATTTCGTGGATCGAATATCGTCGAAGGGTATTTGCGGCAAGAGCCGCGCAGGATCTTTTGAAGTTAGTGTTCTATGCTTGAGCTGAGAAACATCACAAAGCGATTCGGAGACGTGCTCGCGAACGATCATGTGAATATCGTCGTGAAGCCAGGCACGATTCACGCGATCGTTGGTGAGAATGGCGCCGGGAAGTCCACGGCGATGCGTATCGCCTATGGATTCTACAAAGCCGATGAAGGCGAAATCCTGGTTGAAGGCCAGGTTCACGACATAGCGACGCCGCACGATGCGATCGCCCTGGGGATTGGCATGGTTCATCAGCACTTCATGCTGGTGGATACGATGACAGTCGCGGAGAACATTGTCCTCGGCGCGGAGCCGGGCCGCGCGGTGGCTCTCGATCTCGCCACTGCGAGCGTGGAAATCCGCAAGCTCTCCGAGGAATTCAAGCTGGCCGTTAACCCAAGTGCTGTCATCGAGCACTTATCTGTTGGCCAGCAGCAGCGGGTCGAACTCTTAAAGGCGCTTTATCGTCACGCGCGCTTGCTCATCCTCGATGAGCCAACCGCAGTTTTGACTCCGCAGGAAGTTGAAGAGTTCTTTTCCATCCTGCGCCGCATGCGGGAGCAGGGCAAGACCGTAGTAATAATCACTCACAAGCTCGCCGAGGTCCTGGCAATATCGGATGAAGTGACGGTAATGCGCGACGGTCGCGTTGTCGGTCGGGTGCAAACCAGCGAAACCAATGCCGCCGAACTTGCCCATATGATGGTGGGTCGCGAAGTGCTTTTACGAGTTGAGAAACCAGACGCTAAGCCAGGCAGCGCGGAGTTGAGCGTTCGTAATCTTTCAATTGTTGCCAAGGGCGGTGCGAAGCGCGTCGATGACGTTTCTTTTGAAGTTCGCAAGGGCGAGATTCTCGGCATCGCCGGCGTGGAAGGAAACGGACAGACGGAATTAATCGAAGCGCTCGCCGGACTAATAAGCCCGTCACAGCTCTCAGGCAAAGTCCTTTTTGAGGACCGGGACATTACCCGAGAAGGTGCGCGGCTGCGGCGAGAGTTGGGCATTGCGCATATCCCGGAAGATCGACACCGGCGTGGTCTGTTGCTCGAATTCGATCTTGCTGAGAATTCGATCCTCGGCGTCCACTATCGCAAGCCCATCGTCAGCTACGCTGGCGTCTTGCTGGATAGCATGGCTATTCGCAGCCGGGCGAACGATATTATTGAAGGGTTTGATGTGCGCCCGGCGAATCCGGATCTGCTGGCGCGGTCGCTCTCGGGCGGCAATCAGCAGAAATTGATCATTGGCAGAGAGTTTAAGGTCGACCCGAAGCTGCTGTTGGTGTCACAGCCGACGCGCGGAGTGGACATTGGCGCCATCGAGTTTATCCATCGCAAGCTGGTCAATCTGCGCGACTCAGGTTGCGCAGTCTTGCTTGTATCAGCCGAGCTCGAAGAAGTTACTTCGCTCTCAGACCGTCTGCTGATTATCCATGAAGGGCGAATTGTGGGCGAAGTTGATCCCAAGGTTGCCACGATTGAAGAGATCGGATTGCTGATGACTCGAGGCCATTAAAGCCGGTCTTTGGTCTTTGGCTTTTGGTCTATGCCTTTCTTCGCCGGGTGGGTTGTTTTCAAAACGAAGTCCGATTGGGTTCAATAACCGAAGGCCCAAGACCAAAGACCTAAGACCAAAGGCTAATCCCAGAGTTTCATATCAAGATCTGAAGAACAAATGAGACTATTACGCGAACTCTTGTTTCCGCTAATCGCCGTCGTGGCCGCTTTTATTGTTGGCGGAATCCTGATCCTAATTATCGGCGACAATCCGATCGAGACTTACCGGCTGCTTTTCGGCAGCGCCCTCTCCTGGCCGGTTGGCATCGGCTACACGCTTTTTTATGCGACGCCACTAATCTTCACGGGCCTGGCAGTGCTGGTCGCTTTTCGTTGCGGACTCCTCAACATTGGCGCGGAGGGTCAACTCTACATAGCCGCGTTTGCCACCGCCTGGGTGGGGGTTACGTTTGCAAGTCTTTCGCCGTGGCTTCTGATTCCGCTGTGTTTCGTCGCCGCGATTGTGGGTGGCGGTGCGTGGGGTGCGATTCCCGGTATCTTGAAGGCGCGCTTTGGTTCCCACGAAGTTATCAACACCATCATGTTGAACTTCCTCGCGGTCGCGCTGGTGAGTTACTTCATTCAGTATCACTACAAGACGCCCGGCGATCCCATCATGGAGAGCATTCCGATCGGACAGGGCGCGCACATCGCCCGCTTGGGTAAGTTTATCCCAGGCATGCCCCAATTCATTCCGCTCAATCTTGCGTTTATCCTGGCCCTCATCTGTTGCGGGCTCGTTTATATTTTTCTCTGGCGTACGAAATGGGGATATGAGCTGCGGGCGACTGGAACGAACCCTACTGCTGCCGGGTATGGCGGCATCTCGGTGCGCAAGCAGATCGTAATTGCTATGACCATCTCCGGATCGCTGGCGGGAATGGTGGGCATTAACGAGGTGCTGGGTTATCGCTATCGTTACTATGACGGGTTTTCTGATAACTACGGCTTCACCGGTATCGCTGTAGCGTTGCTGGGCCGCAACCATCCGGTCGGCGTCATCATATCGGCGCTGCTGTTTGCCGTGCTCCAGCGTGGCGGCATTCCGGTCGACGCCTTCACCCAACACGTGACCAAAGATATTGTTCAGGTATTGCAGGGTACGATAATTTTGTTTGTAGCGGCGGAAGCTTTCTTCCGTGGACCATTCGCCCAGTGGGGTCTGTTGAAACGCTCGAAGGTGTAAGTGTTCAAAGGCTAAGCCCAAAAGAGTAAACGAATGTCAGAAATTTTCACTATAGCACTCATCTATTCGACTATACGGCTGTCGACTCCATTGATCCTGGCCGCCCTGGGCGGATTGTTTTCCGAGCGATCAGGTGTCATCAACATCGCATTGGAAGGGTTGATGCTGGCGGGGGCATTTACGGCCGCAGCGGTAACCTATGCCACGGGCAGTCCCTATGTGGGATTGGTCGCCGGCATGATGGCGGGGATGTTGATAGCCGCAATCCATGCCCTGGCCTGCATTCGTTACCAAGCCGATCAGGTGGTTACCGGCACGGCTATCAACATTCTGATGCTCGGCATGCCCGCTTTCCTGAGCGGCGCCTTCTTTCTATCGTCCGGCTCAACGCCGCAGATTCCCAAAGAGCACTTGATACCGTGGATACCCATTGTGATCGCTTTCGCACTGGTTCCGCTTAGCTGGTACGTACTGTACAAAACTCCTTTCGGGTTGCGGCTGCGATCGGTTGGTGAAAACCCGGAAGCCGCCGATGCTGCCGGCGTGCCAGTCGCCCGCATGAGATATGCCGGCGTATTGTTGTCGGGTGTATTAGCCGGAATCGGCGGAGCTTATCTTTCGATCGGGCAGTCGTCGTTGTTTACCAGGAACATGACCTCCGGTCGCGGCTTTATTGCCCTGGCGGCGTTGATCTTCGGCAAGTGGCGGCCCTTTCAAACATTGCTCGCCTGTCTCTTGTTTGGTTTCACTGAAGCCGTCTCGATCCAGATGCAGGGAGTGATAAAACTACCAGTGTTCCTCGCGACATTGCTGCGACAAACTCCCGGTGATGACATTCCCGTCCAGTTTATTCAAATGGTTCCCTACCTTCTAACGATTATTGTCCTCGCGGGGTTCATCGGTTCGTCCCGCGCCCCGAAGGCGCTCGGCATCCCTTACGAGAAGGAACGGTAGAGGCAGACGCTAAGAGGCAGTTGCATCGCATTGAACGGATGATTTCATGGAAACCTTGATTCCCTTTCTCAAGCATAGCAACGCTGTGGACTTGCTTGTTATCATCCTTGTTATCCTAATTACCTTGATAATGATACCCGGCGGGATATGGACCGTGATCGCATCCCGGAGCAGGAAGCCGATCTATTTCTTACTGATGATTGCCTTGTTACCGCTGCTTCTCGCCCTGCTTGGGACCTATCTGAAGTTCAGAAAGACTGAAAGACTGATAGCCCTGTATCCCGGGGTCAGCGCCGAAGCTATTGCGGTAGCCCGCCGGGAAGATTGGGTCACGACTTACATCGGCGCGGCTGGAACTGCGGTCCTTGGCCTGATCGGAGTGACGGGATTGATACTGAAGAAGGACAGAAAGGCCTGAGCTCTCGCTGATAGTGGCATCGGCCAGCCTGAAGATGATGATTGCGGAGCATAGTTCTTCAACTCTCTACGATCGCGCCGAGTACGCTGCACGCGCGATCCTTAAGCGCACTGCCGTAGACGCGAAGATCGCGGTCGTGCTGGGTAGTGGACTGGGCGGCTTTGCCGACGAGTTTAAAGACTCGGTCTCGTTGCCCTACCGCGAAATTCCCGGCTTCGTATCTTCAACTGCCGAGGGACATGTTGGCAGTTTGGTGATCGGGAAAGTTGAGGGTGTGCCGGTTTTGGCAATGCAGGGGCGGGTGCACTACTACGAAGGCTACACGCTCGAGGAAGTCACTTTTCCCATCAGGACCTTCAAGCTGCTGGGCGTCAACACACTGATTCTGACCAACGCCGCCGGCGGCATCGACGTACAACTGACGCAGGGCGCCTTGATGGTAATAAGTGATCATCTGAATCTGATGAGTGTGAACCCGCTGCGTGGTGGCAACGACGAACGCTTTGGGCCGCGCTTTCCCGACCTGACGGAAGTCTATACGCGCGAGTTGCAGGAGTTGGCAACCGAGGAGGCGCGGGCTCTCGGCATCACCGTCCGTCGCGGCATCTATGCCGCCCTGGCAGGGCCCAGCTATGAGACGCCGGCTGAGATTCACATGCTGCGCGCTTTTGGCGCCGATGCGGTGGGCATGAGCACTGTACCGGAAGCGATAGTTGCCCGCCACATGGGGCTCAAGGTTTTGGGTATCTCGTGCATTACAAACATGGCTGCCGGAATCAGTGAAACTCCGATCAATCATGCAGAAGTGATGGAGACTGGCCAGAAGGTCCGAGAGACATTTACACATCTGCTCCGGCGCGTGATCGCGAAGGTACCGGAGTAAGGATTTTTTAAACGGGAAGTAAGAAGAGTTTTTGTGAGTCTAATTATTGGCATTTCCGGCGGCACCGGGTCGGGCAAGACGACGGTTGCCAACCGTATCCTGGAAACGGTGAAGGCGAGTGAGGTCGTTTTCATCCAGCAGGATTCCTATTATCGCAACCTCACGGATTTGCCGCTCGACTATCGGCGGCTGGCTAACTTCGATCATCCAGACGCCATCGACAACGATCTCCTCGTCAACCACATTCGCAAGCTAAAGGCCGGCGAGCCAATTGAATTGCCGCTCTACGATTTCAAGACGCACAATCGCCTGAACGCAACGCGGGCGGTGGAACCCAAACCAATTGTTATTGTCGAGGGCATACTCATCTTCGTCGATCCGCGCCTGCTCGAACAGTTGGACATCAAAGTGTTTGTCGATACGCCCGACGACATCCGATTCATTCGGCGTCTCCGCCGCGACATCGCGGAGCGAGGCCGCACCGTAGAATCAGTCATCGAACAATACCTGGCCACGGTGCGGCCAATGCATATGCAGTTCATCGAACCGTCAAAACGTTACGCTGACGTCATCATTCCGGAAGGTGGTCATAATTTGGTGAGCATAGATCTGATTAGTGGAAAAATTCGTGAGAGGTTGGCAAGCGCCTTAACCTCGGTTGGAGGCCAAGCTTGAGCGAAGAGAGTTTGCGGGAGCTAATAGAAACAGCGAAGGCGGCACGGCTGCGATCAATCGCGCCGTTCTCAAACTTCCTGGTCGGCGCTGCGGTAAAAACTGAAGACGGCAGAGTCTACATAGGCTGTAATGTGGAAAGCGCCAGTTATGGACTAACTGTTTGCGCCGAGCGCGTCGCCATCTGGAAGGCACTCTCGGAGGGCGAACGAGAGTTTAGCGAGCTCGCGATCGTGGCAGACACTGAAACGCTGACGCCGCCGTGCGGCACTTGCCGGCAGATCATCTGGGAGTTTGCGAAGAACGCGACGATTGTGCTCGGCAATCTTCGTGGTGAAACGCAGGTAGTTTCAATCAGAGAGCTGCTGCCGCGCGCTTTCGACGCGCGCTTCCTAAGCGCCGCGAAAGAGGCGAAGGAATCGACCTAATCGGCCAGAGTATCGTTTATCTGAGAAATCTTTGTGAACCAATTCCGCGGTTTGGCGTTTTTTTGAGCAAAATGTTCACAATGATGCGATCCACGAAAGGACACGAACTAACACGAAATTTCGTTAGTGTAGTTTGGTGTAATTTAGTGGATCGTATCTCTTCGACAGGTTGTTTGCGGCAATAGCCGAGCTGTGGAGAGTTCCCGTAGTCGAGAATTGAAATTACGCCGACGCTGCGCGGTTAGACACCTTGAAATGTACCTTATGTCAAAGAAACTTTTCATCGTCATTGCGCTCTTTGCCACAATTGTCGTCACTGCATTGCCTGCGACCGCGCAACGAAGGGGGCGTCGCATGATACGAGTAGATCTGCTGGTGCTTAATGGCACCGTCGTAACCATGGACAAAGACCACCGCGTCATTCAGGACGCGGGCATTGCCGTTGAGCGCGGCCGCATAGTAGCCGTGGGTTCGAGCACCGACATTATCAGGATGTACTCGGCGCCTGAGAGAGTCGATGCCGCCGGCAAGCTCATCATTCCCGGACTCATCAACGGACACACGCACATTCCGATGACATTGTTTCGAGGCCTGGCTGATGATCTCGACCTGCAGGAGTGGCTGACGAAGTATATCTTTCCCGCCGAGGCAAAGAACGTTACCGAAGAATTCGTGCGCGCGGGAACGCGCCTGGGGTTAGCAGAAATGATTCGCGGCGGGACCACGACCTACTGCGATATGTACTACTTCGAAGACGCGATTGCAGATGAAACCGCAAAGGCTGGCGTCCGCGGCATTCTGGGAGAAACCATTATTGATTTTCCAGTCGGCGATAATAAAACCAACGCCGAGGCGATGGCTTATGTCGAGCGGTTCGTTCAGAAGTGGCAAGGAAATGAGTTAATCGTCCCTGCCGTTGCGCCCCATGCTCCCTACACGGTTTCTGAGGAGCACCTGAAAGCCATTCGCGCTTTTTCCGACCGGACCGGTGCGCCCATCGTTACGCACATCTCGGAAACAAAAAGAGAAGTGGATGACAGCCTCAAAGCCCACGGCGCCAGTCCCGTCGACTACCTCGCGAGAATTGGATTTCTAAGTGGGCGCGTAATTGCTGCGCACATGGTTTGGCCCAATGACGGCGAGATTGGCATCTTGAAACAAGCCGGGGTGGGCGTGGTTCACAATCCGCAGTCAAACATGAAGTTGGCGTCGGGTGTCGCGCCGGTGCCAAAGATGTTGGCGGAGGGCTTGCGCGTGGGATTGGGCACAGACGGTGCGGCGTCTAATAACGACTTGAGCATGTGGGAAGAGATGGACACCGCCGCCAAGCTTCACAAACTCATCAGTGGCGATCCCAAAGTAATGTCTGCGGAACAGGCGTTTGAGTTGGCGACTAGCGGCGGCGCCCGGGCGTTGCATATGGAAAAAGAGATCGGCTCGATAGAGAAGGGCAAGCGGGCCGACCTGGTGCTCGTCAACCGCGACGCACTCAACCAGATACCGCTCTACAATGTCTATTCCGATCTGGTGTATGCCACCAAAGCTTCCGACGTGGAAACAGTAATTATCAACGGCCGCGTCGTGATGCGTGACCGCCACTTGTTGACGCTCGACGAAGCTGCGATAAAGGAAGGCGCGCGAGTCTTCCGAGAGAAAATAATCAAGAGTCTCGGCGGTTCGTTTCCACAATAGCGTGGGCCGCCTGTTCGGTGGTTTGAAATTCAGCGATTGTTCTGCCCAGGGGATTCACCTTTCTCCTCACGAAGTGACAAAAATAGGCTGGTTCAGCCCAACTCCTAGTCTTGCCGAGTGCTATTCAGGCCGCAATTGAGGACCACCCGGTAGCAGCACCACTCGAAATTCCCCATGTTGAGAGAAAACTCGCAGGCGAGTGCGTGAACCTGCGCGCAATCCGAGTTCTTTCCACTTTCTGACAGCGAAAACGAAGTGGGCGCAGAATTGCTGTTGTAGTCAACACTCGAACCGACCGAGCCGCGTCGCACACTCTGGCGCAATCAAACAGTCCTGGGCCTGACACCTCAATGAGATTGTGGATTCTTTCCTGGTTGAAAAACAAAAGGCGCTGATTCAATCCATGACCCAATTCCCACAGACCTTGTACAAACCAATCTTCCGCTCGCGGATCTTGGTAATGGCGTTAGTGACTTTTGTTTTGGCCATCGCGCTTTCAAGTAGCGCCCGGGCAAATGCCCGACTCGATCCGCTCAACCGGACGGGCGGTGGCGGCGAAGACCCGCTTTCGCGCAATTACAATTGGAGCATTCCGCTGGTTAGTTTGCCTGGCCGTGCTGGGCTCGATCTGGGTTTGTCGCTTAGTTACAACTCGCTTGTTTGGACAAAGAGCGGTAGTTACATCTCCTTCGACGACGACGGCGGCTTCCCCAGTCCCGGGTTCAGTCTGGGCTTCCCGGTTATTCAACCTACATACTTCAACTCAGAAGTGAGCAAGAACGCTTTCCTGTTGATTACGCCTGATGGCAGCCGCGTGGAGCTAAGACAGGTGGGGACTTCGGAGCTGTATGAGTCGGCTGATTCTTCGCATCTCCTATTGGACAGCAGCACGATGGTGCTTCACGCGACAGACGGCACGCAGTTGTCATACGTCTGGAAGGGAAGCGATTTTCAGTGTACACAGATCAAGGATCGGAACGGCAACTTCATTACGGTCAGCTACACCAGCTTTGGCCGCATTGACGCGGTTGTTGACACGCTGAACCGCACGATCAAGTTTAACTACAACACGGATAACACGCTCGCTTCCATTACCCAGACCTGGACGGGGCCAGCAGAACATACTTGGGCCTCATTCACTTACAGTATCAGTGAAGTTCATACAAACTTCGTTAACGTTACTAATATCGGCCCGGTAAATGGTTCGAACATTAGAACGTTGAGAAGCGTCACGCTAGCTGACAATTCACGCTTCGAGTTCGAGCATACCTACTGGATCCAGATCTGGAAGATCAATAACTACGCAGCCGACGGACACCTGCTCAACTACCACGCTTACAACCTGCCGGGCAACTGGCTAACAGAGCTCGACGATTGCCCGCGCTTCACCGAACGCCATGACTGGGCTGAAAATTGGAACCGCGGTGGTTCCAATGGAGCGGCAGGATTGCCGGCCGGAGCAGAACAGGAAGTTTTGACTGCTACCTGGATTGTTCCCGCGAGCGCCTCATGGAATTTGCCGGACGGCACGCCGCAATCGGGCACGATTGCGCAGGTAACTCAAGCCGACGGGACCTACAACAAGATCTATTTCGGGGGCACGGCCGGAACGTCTTCTGGCTGGCGGAGAGGCTTGCCGTCGATGGTTGAAACCTACGGCAGCAGTGATCCGGCCCAGGGCGCTGCGGTAGTCAAACAAAGAAGCTCCGTGACTACCTGGACCCAGGACAGCACCACAGTTTCGTATCAACTCAACCCGCGCGTCACCGAAACAAATGTCTACGACTTCGATACGGCGGGACAGATCCAGAATCGCGCGCGCACCAGCGTGACGTATCAAACGGCGAACTTGGTCGATGGCACGAGCTGCAGCTTGCCGCAGGATGTTCGCGAGTATCAAGCCAACGCCACCACCGTATTGCGTCGCACTCATACGGAGTACAACCTGGCCACCGCCTACACCAGCCGTCGCATCATAGGGCTCGTGAGCGAGAAGACCCTATATCAGGTTGATCCGAACACGTTAGCTGAGACTCTGATGTCGCAGGTGGGCTCAGTTACGACGAATCAGGCTCGATTCAGGGCACCGATGCGCCCGTGCAACATGACAACACAAACTACACGGCGAGCTTCTATTCCGGCCGCGCGAATCTGAGCAGTGTGAAACGGTTTGATGTTACTAACATCTCGCTCTTCACCAGTTCGACGATGAACTACAACACTGCGGGATCGACCCTAACAGCTATCGATCTGCTCGGCCACACGAGTTCGCTCAGTTACGCGGACAACTTTTCAGATGGCAACAATGGCCGCAACACGCTCGCCTATCCGACAACGGCCACAGATGCCGACAGCTTCAGTTCAACTGCTCAATACAACTTTGATTTTGGCGCTGTAACCCGCACGCAATCGCCTCCGCCAGCGGGGCAGAGCGTTGGTGCGATCAAACATTTCACCTACGACTCCCAGGCGCGCCTGGAAAAGGCAGCCATCGAGTTTGGCGGCAACGCTGATTACAGTCACACGCGCTACGAATATCCAACCAGCCAGAATCGCGTGGACACCTACGCCACAATTCAGGCTGGACTCGGCGAGGCGCATTCATTCCAGATCGTGGACGGATATGGTCGCGGGATTGCGAGTGCCTCTGATCATCCGGGCAGCACCGGCGGCTTCAGCGGACAAACTGTTTTCTACGATAGGCTGGGTCGCGCCATCAAAACTTCTAACCCTACGGAAACAAGCGCCAGCGGAACGCCTTCGCAGTGGAGTGCCACCGGCGACGATGCAACCGCCGGTTGGCTCTACACGCAGCAAACTTACGACTGGAAAGGCCGGCCGCTGGTAACGACGAACCCCAACGACACCACCAAAGAAGCGAGCTATGCTGGTTGCGGCTGCGCGGGTGGCGCGGTGACAACGTTGACGGATGAAGGGACAATCGACGGCGGAGTGGCGAAGCGCCGGCAGCAGAAGATCTATGCGGATGTACTCGGTCACACTGTCAAAACCGAAGAGCTTAACTGGCAAGGTGGTAGCGTCTACTCGACTTCCGTTAACACTTTGAATGCACGCGATCAGGTGACGCTCGTGCGCCTCTATCAGGGAACGGAAACCAGCAACGTCTATCAAGACGCGACGATGACCTATGATGGCTATGGCCGCTTGAAGACTAAACACGTACCGGAGCAGAATGCGAACACAGCCACAACTTATTACTACCACGACGACGATACGCCGTCTTCTGTTGTGGATGCGCGCGGGGCTTCGCAAACCTTTAGCTACAACGCTCGCCGCCTTGTTACCGGGATCGCGTACACTGCACCCGCCGGAATTCCGGCAAGCCCTGACGTTTCCTTTGCATACGACGCGGGGGGGAATCGCACTTCGATGAGCGATGGAATGGGTAGCGTGAGTTACCAGTACAACCAGCTTTCTCAAATGATCTCTGAAGCGCGGACGTTCAGCGACGCCGATAATTCATCGATTAACGGCGTTACCAAGACCATTTCGTATGACTACAACCTTGGGGCTGAGCTAAAGAGCATTACGGACCCGGCGGGCGCCACGATTAACTATGACTTCGATGCAACGGGACGACTTAGTGCCGTGACCGGCTCGTCTTTTGGAGGAGTGACTACCTACGCCTCGGGTGCTCAGTATCGTGCCTGGGGTGTGCCGAAGCATTTGAGCTACGGTAACTCAAAAACGCTCGACGCCACTTACAACGCTCGGCTGCAAGCAGCGACCTTCAACATTCCGGGCGTGATGTCAAAAGCTTACGATTACAATGCTGATGGGCAACTGCGCTTTTCCAGCGACTTGTTAGACCACAGGTTCGACCGATCTTATAGTCAAGACCACCTGGGCCGGCTCAAGGAAGCTTTCTCCGGCGCCGAAGCTCGAGGCGAGACCGCAACCAATGATCGGCCTTACAAAGAGACGTTTGCTTATGACGGGTTAAATCATCTAACAAGTCGTCAGACTACGAACTGGAGTGACTCCTATTCGATGACGGACTCCTACACTAACAACCGCCGCGATGATTGGGACTACGACGCCGAAGGCAATTTGTTCGGCAGTCCAGACACCGCCTACACCTATGATGCGGCGGGAGAGATTCGAACCGCTGGCACCTACGAGCCGCAAAGCACGACTACGCGCGGGTTGGATGGTGACGGGCGGCAAGTGAGGACCGCGGAAGTTACTTTCAACGAGGCTTCGGAGTCTTGGGTTACGACCAGAATGTATTACCTTCACTCAACGGTGCTTGGCGGCCAGGTGCTAACCGAGCTGGCCGCGGATGGTGCGAAGATGCGGACGTTTGTTTATGCTGGAGGAACAGTGCTGGCGTGGCAGAAATTCTATGGTACCGGGCAGTCTGTCGAGTGGGAGCATCGCGACGCGAGCAATGCCAGCTTCCGCACCAGCAATGTAAGTGGTGTCTGGGACAGCGCTGAGTTAGACGCGACCAATGCCGACGCCGGCACGCATGCGCCACTGATCTTTCCGAATCCGCCCGACGAGAACAGCGGCTCACTAGTGCCGTATCCGTCGTTCATGGATGCACACAGCGGTCTGACCCGGACCTATCGCAGTGATGGTGTAGCCGTGTCGGTGGATTATTTCATGCGCGCGCTAGACGACAGATTCCATGGCAGCTTTATCGACATGTCGCAGTTTCTTGCCAGAAAGGCTGCACTGACACTGCGTAACTACGAGGTCGACTTTGGTAATGGGGAAAGTGCCGACTATGGCCTCGACAAACAAGCGGCAGAACTGAAGTGGCGTTCGGGTGGTGGCGAGTGGACTCTAGTCAGGAACTTTGGCGTCAACGACAGCTGGTCTTTCGCGTTCGCATGGCTGCCGCAGAATACCGCACCGAATGAAAATGCCATTAGAAATGGCTTGAACAAAGCCCTGAGCAATCCCGACTGCAAGGCATTAGTCGATGCGCTTCTGAACGCTGTAGCCACTAAGAAGAATCCCTTGGTAACTCAGTATGGCCAAGGTGGAATCATGGGAATGTTCGAAGCCGTAATGTTAGAGGATGGACTGACGCGTACTCCCGTGCCAGGAAGCGCAGGCTACGGCAGCGCGACAGGAAACATAGCTCAAGGCGATGCTCAAATTTTTGTTGAGAGCCGGCCATTCGGTCCAGCAGACCAACTACAAGCGGATACAAAGGGTGTCTTAGGTGAGCTCATACACCTGGGTGGCCAAAAGAAAGTTTACACTGACCGGGCTTTTGCGGTCATAGTTCATCGAGACTATCCGGGCTTAACAACTTCGATTTGGCCCGGCAACCCAAACTACAAGTTGCGGAAGGATGCTAAAGAGAATCCAAATCACATTGGCTGGAGCTACTACTGGCATCAGGCAGTGAATCGCAAATGTTTCTAAAAGTAAGAGGGAATATGCGCCGCATCTCAGTAAGTCTCATCGCAGTCCTTTTGGCATTCTGCCTGCCGACAATCGCACAGGCAAAGGGATGGCGTGGAATAGTGCCGTTGAAATCAACCCGTGCTGACGTGGAACGACTTCTGGGGGCGCCGGGAAAACACGGGCGTTACCAGTTCGAGAACGAAAGGGCATATATCGATTACGCAGGTGATGGCCCATGCGATCGGGTCAACGGCTGCCTATGCCTGGTCCCTAAGGACACAGTGATAAGCATCTACGTAGAATTGGAAGTAGAAATGCGATTTTCACCCCTGAATCACGGTAAGAAGAAGTACAAGAAATACATCAGCCCTCAAAACCCTGCGCTGGTTAGTTACTCGAATGAAGAAGAAGGAATCATCTACACAGTCGAAGATGATGACGTGACAGCCATAGAGTATTTACCTACGGCCAAAGACTGCCAAGACGTCATGAGACGTGCTAAACCTGCAGGAGTTCAAAGCTCGCGCCGCAAAGCACGATGCGTAAGTTTGTTAAGGTCCTACCTCATCGCTGGCTTTGCTCGTACTGCATGACGAGGGCCGAGACAACTTTGACGATATGCTCCTGCTGACGGCGAGGGAGCTTCGAGACATCCTCAAAAACTTTTCGTAACTTACCAGGCGGCCTGCTGCTTCGTTGCACCGTCACGCGTCCGCCATTCGTGTTCAGTAAATCCACAATATCAACGCCTAACACGTCGGCCATCTTGGGCAGACGTTATTAGCAGGTGGGGCCGAGCTCCATGCCTACGACAAGAATGGATACACTCCCCTGATACTTGCTGCTGGCAGAGGCAGGACCGATAACAAATAGTGTGAGATAACTCGCGCTGGGTACCATGGGATCGGACAATCAGTATTACGCGGATGGACGAATTAGTTATGCGCGCGATTTGCAGGATGGCAATTTCGATCGCGGCTACTCCTATGATGATGCTAGCCGGTTACGAAAGCGACTTCTGGACGCGAAGCGCGGGGAGAAGCCGTACAGAGTCCGCCTGATAGCCTTTATCTGCAGAACTCTGCATACCCTACCCGACTTCTTGCGGTTCCGAATACAATGCCATTCGTAGGCTTTATTCCGAGCACTTGCCTCGATCGCAATAACGAACGATAATAGGGCGTCAAAATTAGGTTAGTCCGTAAGCGAGCATTAGGCTCGCTTTTGTATTGCTCCGGAGTTAAATGTAGTGAATCTTAATCCGTCCCCCGCAAGCTTGTATTCATTTAGTCGAGTTCTACTGCTCTTCGTATTTGTCGTTTCGTTATCTGCCGCAGCTCAGGCACAGGTTCCGGCAGAGCCAAGCAAATCTCCAGCAGAAAAACCAGCAGAGACAAGCACGACTCCTTCGGATGCCGCGCAATCGGCGACGGATTCGGCCAAGGCTCCTACCGACGCGTTTAAGGCCGCGGAAGCTTTGCATGATCGCATCGAACGCGCGCGCGCGTTAGTCGCCGCACACCGTCTTGATATCGCAGCCAGCGAACTGGAAGCGGTCAGGTCAACAGCGCAAGACGCTGCGCTCCGCAATATCGCGTCCATAATGTTAATGAACGTGTACCTGGAAGAAGGGAGCTACGGCAGAGCTGAAGCGCTACTCGAAGAGAGTTTCAAGACTCGCTCAGCGCAAAAGGATGAATCACTCGGAACTTACTTTGCCCTTGCCGGACAAGCAGTGAATGGTGCTCGCGCACACCTGGCGCGTTACCGAAGTTTTGGTGTCAGTACGACCGACGCCAGTCTGCCGGCAGAAGCGGTGAGTGATCTTAACCGGTTGCGGACGCTGCTCGAGCGAATGATTGTCCAGGCCAAAGAGATCTCAAACGGACGAAGGGCCTACGATTCGCTGTCTTTGCTTGAAGATGTACTGGGGCTGCGCTTGTCCCTCGCCAAAGACAGCGAAGATCAAACCAGGTGGGAAGGCGAATATGCCAGCGCCCGGGAAGCGTTGGCATCGTCGCAAACTCAGATTTCGTCGCTTGGCGGCATTCCACCTTTGCGACCTGGCAAGTCGCCTGTCAATAGTCCGGCTGCCCCCTCACCATACTCAACCAAGCGAGTTTCCGAGACGCCTCCTCGATTCGAAGTCAAAGCTGCTGATAAGGACCACGTGTCCGCTGAGCCGCAGCCATCAGTTGCTAAGCCGGGCCAGCCAGAGTTTAACGAAGCTGGATCGTTAACGGCATTTGCAACCAGGAAAGTTATGCCACGGTATCCCCCTATGGCCAAACAAAGCGGCACCGCAGGCTTGGTCAGAGTCTACGTGGTTGTGGAGGGCGGCAAAGTCATCTCCATTTCACGTTCGGAAGGCCCCATACTCCTGCGGCAGGCAGCCGAAGACGCCGCCCGGCAGTGGTCTTTTCAGGTAGTTTCCATTGAGGGCCAGCAGACCCGCCTCAGCGGATACATCGATTTTAACTTCAGTCTCTAACGGGACGTCTAGACATCAATTCCCTCCTATGAAATGAGGTCAGTACCACCTCGCGGTGGCGGGTGGGTCTTGGACTTAGCGCTTCACAGCGAGTCCTATCATTCATCAGGGAAACAGCAAGCCACCCCCCTACCGCGAGGTGGTACTGACCTCATGCCACATGGGAATCCAAAACTGCATCATGAACCACGATTCCCCCCTAATGTTGACTTAAAAGTAAGGATTGGTTAAACTGCCTCCACTTAAGGTGGTTAAGGAGTTCGGCGCTGCGGATTACACCCCACGCTGACATCCAGTAAGAATGAAGATATCTGCACAGGAAGAATATGGGTTGCGCTGCCTGCTGCAACTTGCGCGGGCGGATTCGCAAGGCGAGTCGCTGACGCTGGCGCAAATCGCGCAATTGGAAGGTATTTCAGCTGCGAATGCCGGGAAGCTAATGTGGATTCTGACTAAGGCGGGGTTGGTGCAGTCGCAGCGGGGCACCAAGGGTGGTTACCGGCTAGCGCGTCCCGCGTCTGTTATCCATCTTAACGAGGTCATAAGCGTGCTGGATGACGAGAGCGTCGAGACCCACTGCAAGAGTTATGCGGGAGTCCTGGATTCCTGTGTTCACACCGGCGACTGTGGAATCCGGCCGGTGATCGTGGAGCTACATCAAATTGTTGGCAATGCGCTGTCAGAAATTACGTTGTCACAGTTGCTGGGGACGGAAGCGATGGTCGATGCGGTGCTTCACAAGATTCAAGGTGTGAAGCAGGTGCGAAGAATGGAGCAGAGTCCGGCGCCGGTGTAATTGCGAATCATAGTCCGACGATAGTCGACAGGGGTTGGAAAGGGTTACGGCTTAATAACAGATGAGCACAGCAGAACTATTAGGTAAGCAGGAATACAAGTACGGTTTTGTCACGGACATCGAGTCAGACGTTATTCCGCGTGGGCTGACGGAAGATACGATCCGCTTGATCGTTAAGATCAAGAACGAACCTGACTGGATGTTGGAGTTCCGGCTGAAGGCTTATCGCCATTGGCTGACCATGACCGAGCCGAAGCATTGGCCAAACATTTCCTATCCCGAGATCAACTATCAGGACGTCATCTACTACAGCGCTCCCAGGCAGAAGGCAACAAAGGCCAGTCTCGACGAAGTAGACCCGGAGTTGTTACGTACTTTTGAGAAGCTCGGCATTCCTTTGACCGAACAAAAACAGCTTGCCGGAGTGGCGGTTGACGCGGTATTCGATTCGGTCTCTGTCGCTACTACCTACAAGGAAAAACTCAAGAAGCATGGAGTCATCTTCTGTTCGTTTACCGAAGCAATTCGCGAATATCCCGAACTGATAAAGAAATATCTCGGCTCAGTGGTGCCGACAAACGACAACTTCTTTGCCGCGCTCAACAGTGCCGTGTTTTCGGATGGCTCATTCTGTTTCATTCCCAAAGGCGTGCGCTGTCCGATGGAGCTGTCTACCTATTTCCGAATCAACAATTCGGAGTCTGGACAATTTGAAAGAACCTTGATAGTCGCCGAAGAGGGTTCACACGTTTCCTATCTAGAGGGTTGTACCGCTCCCAAGTTTGATAAGAATCAATTGCACGCTGCGGTCGTCGAGCTGATAGCGTTTGATGATGCACAGATCAAGTACTCGACGGTACAAAACTGGTATGCGGGCGATGAGCAGGGTGTTGGCGGCATTTACAATTTCGTAACGAAACGCGGCAAGTGTGCCGGGCGAAATTCCAAAATCTCGTGGACGCAAGTTGAGACCGGGTCGGCAATCACCTGGAAGTATCCTTCCTGCATTCTGCAAGGCGACAATTCAATCGGTGAATTCTACTCCGTCGCGTTAACCAACCACGCGCAGCAGGCCGACACGGGCACGAAGATGATCCACCTCGGCAAGAACACGCGCTCGACTATCATTTCCAAGGGAATCGCGGCCGGTAAATCAAACAACAGCTATCGCGGACTGGTGAAGGTGATGCCCAGGGCGGAGAATGCGCGAAACTACACGCAGTGTGATTCGATGCTGATCGGTTCAAACAGCGGCGCGAATACCTTTCCCTACATCGAGGTGATGAACAACACCTCGAGCGTCGAACATGAAGCCTCCACCTCAAAGATTAGCGAGGAGCAGTTGTTCTATTTGCAGCAGCGCGGCATTTCGCAAGAGGATGCGGTGTCTCTGATTATTAACGGCTTTTGCAAGGACGTGTTTTTGCAATTGCCAATGGAGTTTGCCGTCGAGGCCCAACGGCTTCTGGGAATGAAGCTTGAGGGTAGCGTCGGGTGAAAGACGCGGGGAAGGGGAGACGCGGGGACGCGGTGAAGTTTGTTTTCTCCGTGTCTCCGCGTCTCCGCGTCAGTGAGACTTTGATTCAGTGAGGAGCAATCATAAGTGTTAGAGATCAAGAATTTGTATGCGGGCATCGACGGCAACGAGATCCTTAAGGGGATTAACCTGACCGTAAAGAAGGGCGAGATCCACGCCATCATGGGACCAAACGGTTCAGGTAAGTCGACCCTCGCCAAAGTTTTGGCGGGCCATCCGGCCTACCAGGTAACCAGGGGCGAGGTGCTTTACGAGGGCAAGAACCTGCTTGAGATGCCGCCCGACGAGCGGGCGCGCGAAGGCGTCTTCATGGCGTTTCAATATCCGATTGAAGTGCCGGGAGTTTCGAATGCGCAGTTTCTGCGGCTGGCGTACAACGAGAAGCGCAAGCACCTGGGCGAAGAGGAACTCGATCCGCTTGAGTTTAAGGACCTACTGAAAGAGCGCGCGAAGGTAGTTGAAATGGATGCGAGTTTCATGACGCGTTCGGTCAACGAAGGTTTCTCCGGCGGCGAGAAAAAACGCAACGAGATTTTGCAGATGGCCGTGCTCGAACCGAAGCTGGCAGTGCTTGACGAAACAGATTCCGGTTTGGACATCGATGCACTGCGAATAGTCGCGGGCGGTGTCAATCAACTTCACAACCCGAACAACGCCGTAATTCTGGTGACGCATTATCAGCGTCTATTGGATTACATCGTGCCGCAGTTTGTGCATGTGCTGGCCAACGGGCGCATCGCGAAAGAGGGCGGCAAAGAATTGGCACTGGAACTCGAACAGAAGGGATACGACTGGCTCAAAACATCTGGGACGGAAGCAAACGGCGCCGGCGCGCAGACAAACTAAAGATGATGGTTACCGAAATAGCAACCCAAAAGAATTCATTTCAGGAAGCCTTCCAAGCTCTGCAGGAGAGTCAAACGGCCACGCCTGGGTCGTGGCTCAACCGCTTGCGTGAAAACGCGATGGCGCGATTTGAAGAACTGGGCTTTCCCACCACCAAAGATGAAGAGTGGAAATACACAAATGTTGCGCCCATTGCCAGAATTGGTTTCACCCCGTTGCGGCTGGAGGAAACGCCGAACGCCAGTACGACCGCTGCGAATGAGTTCGCAAGTTTCAGCATAGCGGAAACCAAAAACAGTCAGTTGGTTTTTGTTAACGGCAGGTTGCGAGACGATCTCTCGTCATTAACCGCGCTGCCTGCGGAAGTAGTAGTACTGGAACTTTCGCAAGCCATTGCCGACGAGCGTTATTACGAAATCGCTCGGGAGCACCTGGCACGCCATGCCGACTTCGTCGCCAATGGTTTCACCGCTCTTAACACGGCGTTTACTGAACACGGCGCGTTTGTTTACATTCCCAAGGGCGTCACCGTTGCAGTGCCGCTGCATCTGCTTTTCGTTTTCGATCCGACCGAAACAAACAAAGTGAACTTTCCGCGCGTGTTGGTGGTTGCGGAAGAGAACAGCAACGCCACTTTGCTTGAAAGCTATGTGAGCACCCATGACGCGCCGTATTTTACGAATGCGGTGGTGGAAGTTGTACTAAGAGACGGCGCGCGCCTCGAGCACTACAAAGTGCAGCGCGAGGGCGGACAAGCCTTTCACGTTGCCACGACCGTGGCCGACCTCGGCGCGAGTTCAAGCTACGATGCGACCGCGATCACGTTTGGCGCGCAACTTTCGCGACACGATATTAGTGTCACCATGGATCATGAAGGCGCAGAGTGTTGGGTCGATGGCCTGTATCTGGTTACCGGGTCCCAACACACCGACACCCACTCGGTTATCGATCATCGCAAACCACATTGCACCAGCCACCAGCTTTACAAGGGCATCCTTGATGGCAAGTCGCGCGCGGTCTTTAACGGCAAGATTTTCGTCCGTCACGACGCGCAAAAAACCGACGCCATGCAGACAAACAAGAACCTGTTGCTGTCGAACGAAGCGCGCGTGGATACCAAGCCGCAACTGGAAATCCTGGCCGACGATGTTAAGTGCGCCCACGGTGCGGCCGTTGGACAGATTGAGGAAGATGAACTGTTTTACCTCGAGACTCGAGGGATTCATCCCGACCTGGCGCGGAATCTCCTGACCTATGGGTTTGCCGAAGAAGTGATTGGCAAGATAAAGATCGAGTCGATCAGAGCGCAGCTTGACGAGGCGGTCTTGAATCGTCTCAACGCGCGCCTCGAAGCATAACGTGATGAGTAGCACTGAAAGACTCTTACTTGACGATCCTGCCGCGTCTGCTGCTGCAAGCGGTTTCGATGTGGAACGCATCCGGGAAGACTTTCCCGTCCTGCGGCAGACTATAAACGGTAAGCCACTAGTGTATTTGGACAATGCGGCCTCATCTCAGGTGCCTCAAGTTGTGATCGACCGCGGCAGTATTTACCTCGAAGACGAGCACTCCAACATTCATCGCGGCGTCCATTATCTAAGCCAGAGAGCCACCACCGCCTACGACGGCGCGCGCGAGAAGGTGAAGCGTTTCATCAACGCCCGCGAAGCGAAGGAATGCATCTTTGTCCGCGGCGCCACCGAAGGCATCAACCTGGTAATGCATGGCTATGGACGCAAGTTCATCGGTCCCGGCGACGAGATCATTATTTCGGCGATGGAGCACCACGCCAACATCGTCCCCTGGCAAATGCTTTGCGAAGAAAAGGGCGCTCGCCTGCGCGTGATCCCAATGAATGACGCCGGCGAGTTACTGCAGGACGAATACAACGCGCTGCTTAACGAGAAAACGAAATTCGTGGCTTTTACCCACGTCTCCAACGCGCTGGGCACGATCAACCCGGTCAGGGAGATGATCGATCAGGCGCATAAGTATGGCGTGCCGGTTCTCATCGATGGCGCCCAGAGCGCGCCCCACCTGTTGGTGGATGTTCAGGATCTTGATTGCGATTTCTATGCGTTCTCGGGTCACAAGATGTTTGCGCCAACCGGCAGCGGCATCGTCTATGGCAAGACCGAGCTGCTTGAGAAAATGAATCCTTTCCAGGGCGGCGGCGACATGATCAGAAGCGTTACGTTTGAGAAAACGACCTATGCGGACCTCCCGAATAAGTTTGAGGCCGGAACGCCGGCCATCGCTTCGCAAATCGGCCTCGGCGCCGCGATAGATTACCTGAATTCGATCGACCGGAAAAAAGCCGCGGCGCATGAGCATGAATTGTTGCTGTATGCGACCGAGCGACTCAAAGCGATTGAAGGAGTGCGGATTATCGGTACGGCTCGAGAGAAAATGAGTGTGCTGTCGTTTGTGATTGATGAGATTCACCCGCACGACATCGGCACCATTCTCGATCAAGAAGGCATTGCTATTCGCGCCGGTCACCACTGTGCCCAGCCCGTAATGCAACGTTTTGATATTCCCGCGACCGCGCGTGCTTCGTTTGCTTTTTATAATACGAAGGAAGAGGTGGATGTACTGGCGCGGACGATTGAAAAAGTAGTCGAAATCTTTTCGTAAACAGTGAATAGTGAATAGTGAATAGTAAAAGCCCGTTGCGAGAAGCTTAGCCGGCTAGCGTTCACAACTACTATTCACTATTTACCATTCACTATTCACCGTCTTTCATATGTCTGAATTAAGCGAGCTCTACCAGCAGGTCATTCTCGACCATAACAAGAAGCCGCGAAACTTTCGCAAGCTCGAGACGCCGAACCACTCGGCCGAGGGGTTTAATCCACTCTGCGGCGATCAACTGACGGTATACCTGTATCTGGAAGACGACACGGTGAAGGAAATAAGCTTCGAAGGCTCGGGGTGTGCCATCTCCAAAGCCGCTGCCAGCATGATGACGCAGGCGGTGAAGGGAAAGAGCAAGCAGGAGGCCGAGCAACTGTTCGCCGAGTTTCACGGCATGGTTACCGGGGAACTGGATGAAGAGACTACGACCAATGGGCTTGGCAACCTGAAGATATTTTCCGGCGTGCGTGACTTTCCGGTGCGCGTGAAATGCGCTTCGCTGCCGTGGCATACGATGCATGCCGCTTTGAATAATCAGGAAACCACCTCGACTGAATGACGACTCGAAATCATCCCGACGCTGGATAGGGTCTAAAGTTGAATCTCTCTGTGCCTCCTCTGTGATAAGAGTTCCCTCGACTGGGCACAATCTTTGTGAAAGCCTTCAATGAGCCTGCCGGAGCAGGCGGAAGCATAAAGCCCAGGGTGGAGCGCAGCGGAACCCTGGGTTATGGCGTTTGATGATCAGCAGCCCGCGAAGCGGGCGGCAGAAGGCCACACACTAACCTCTGTAGCCCGTTTCACGGGCTTGAAAGGTTTTTGCATTGGTCCCCAGGGTTTCGCGTCGCTCCACCCTGGGCTTTATGCTGCCGCCTGCTAGCGCAGGCTGATTGAGTGCTTCAACCCACGTCAGTTACGCTGCTGAAAAGCTGGCCGGCATGTAATAATATTCCCACTCCGACTCGGGACAGGTATTCCATAGTGATCATAACCTCCGTCGAATTACGTGAAATTCACCTTCCTTTAATCCACTTCTTCGAGACCAGCTTTGGTCGCACCACTGAGCGGCGCATTGTGCTAGTGCGGGTGGTCGATAAAGACGGCGCGGAAGGGTGGGGAGAATGCACCGCCGGGGAGGGCCCGTTTTACAGCGACGAGTGGGCCGAGACTGCCTGGCCGACCCTGACCCAGTTCCTCGTTCCTATGGTTGTGGGGAAGACAGTTGAAAGCGCTGGCCAGATACTACAGTTAATGAAGGCGGTGCGTGGCCATCGCATGGCGAAGGCAGCAATCGAGACTGCTTGTTGGGATTTGGAGGCAAAAAAAGCGGGGCTGCCACTGTGGAAACACCTGGGGGGCATCAGGACAGAAATTTCCTGCGGGGTGTCGATTGGTATTCAAAACACGCCGGCAGCGTTAATCGAGAAGATCGAGACGGAACTCTCGGCCGGCTATCAGCGCATAAAGATCAAGATAAAGCCCGGTTGGGATGTGAATATCGTCGAGCAGGTGCGCCGGCGTTTTCCCGAAATCCGCCTAATGGCTGACGCGAATTCTGCCTACACACTGTCCGACGTTGCTTTGTTCAAAGCCCTGGACCAGTTTGATCTGATGATGATCGAACAGCCGCTCGCGCACAACGACATTTTCGATCACGCCGAACTCCAGAAACAGATCACCACGCCGATCTGCCTCGACGAATCGGTTCGCACCAGGGAGGACGCACAACATGCGATTGCGCTGGCTTCATGTCGCATCGTGAATTTGAAACTTGGCCGCGTCGGCGGACACTCTCAAGCGAAAGAAGTTGAGCGCGTTTGTCGTGAGCGTCAAATGCCCGTTTGGTGCGGTGGTATGCTTGAATCCGGCATCGGTCGCGCTCACAACATCGCAATGGCTACGCTTGAAGGGTTCACCTTACCCGGCGATGTGTCGGCGAGCGCGCGATATTGGCAGGAAGACATCATCGATCCCCCGGTAACAGTATCTCCCAACGGAACCATCACGGCGCCCGGCGGACCGGGAATTGGATTCGATGTTAACCTGTCGAGAGTTGATCATTTGTCCGTCCGACAAGAGACGATTGGTTAGGCATGTCCGACAAACATCAAGAACCTCTGAAGAAGTTGTATTAAGGGAGGGCACGCATACCGGGAAGAGGTTACGAAACATAGCCCATCGTTGCCGCGTTTCGCGGCTACCCCGGGAACCGAGTTTCAGTCTGTCACACACCGCAAGACATAACGTCTAATTAAAGTATGGAACTTTCCCTTTCAAACACTACTGCATTGAGTGATTACTTCCGCAGCCGCCAGGATGCGATCGTTGCGTTTGCGCGCGCGTTAGTTGAAACGGAATCTCCGTCTGGCGACGAGGCGGGAAGCAAGGCCGTAGTTTCGCTCCTGGCTGCCGCTGGGGCTGGGATCAACCGGGTCACAACAATTGAACGCGTCGCCAGCGAAGACTATGGAGAACATCTGCGCCTAACCGCGTTCGGTGATTCCCGCGAAAAGCCAATTGTCATTCTGGGCCATACGGACACAGTCCATCCTCGTGGCTCGCTAAGGCAACGCCCCTGGCGGGTCGAAGGTAATAGAGCGTATGGTCCGGGCGTTTTCGATATGAAGGCCAACTGCGCGCTGGCGATTGAAGCGGTTCGAGCTTGCGTTGCGACTGGTGTGGCTCCGAAGCGTCCCGTGGTTTTGCTTTTGACCTGTGACGAAGAAACGGGAAGCCGAACCGGAAAGCAGCTGGTTGAAGCGGAAGCACGCCGGGCGCACGCTGTCTTGGTGCTGGAACCCCCGGGAAATGGTGGTCGCGTAAAGACAGGTCGAAAGGGAACTGGAATCTTTACCATTGAAGCGCGGGGACGTGCGGCTCATGCTGGTCTGGAACCCGATAAAGGCGCCAGCGCAATTCTCGAGTTGGCACGTCAGACGGAACGCTTGCATTCATTCAACGGCTCTTCGGGCGGAATCAGCATCAATGTTGGCGTGCTCCATGGCGGTACGCTTTCCAACGTGGTTGCAGCCGAAGCGCACGCTGAGATTGACGTGCGCTTCAGCAGTACCGACGAGGCCGAGCGAATCGAGAAAGACGTTTTCAACTTACGTCCTTTTGACGACCGCGTGCAATTGATCGTGAAGGGTGGCATCAACCGTCCGCCGCTCGAGCGCAATGCGAAGGTTCTCGATCTATACAACCGTGCCAAGGCTCTCGCTAGTCAACTAAACTTCGAACTGGGTGAAACGCAGGTGGGCGGGGCCTCGGATGGAAACTTCGCAGCCGCCGTGGGCGCCGCCGTTCTTGATGGCCTCGGAATCGATGGTGACGGCGCGCACGCTGTCCATGAGCACATCCTCGTTGATGACATTCCGCGGCGCGGCGCATTGATTGCAGGACTGATCGCTTCGCTCTAGTTTCGAGTTTCGAGTTTGGGGTTTCGAGTTGGGCGCTCGCTGATTCGAGGTTATGGCCGAGGATTAAAAGTTTCCTCTCGGTAGTCACAACTCAGAAACTCGACCCAGAACTCGAAACGCGAAACCTGGTTATGAAAATTGCCACCTGGAACGTCAACTCAATAATTGCGCGTTTGCCACACGTAATTCGTTGGCTTGAAGCGGTTCAACCTGATGTGCTTTGCCTGCAGGAGACGAAGTGTACTGACGACAAGTTTCCGTTTGCGGAGCTTTCCCAAATCGGCTACTGCGCGAGTGTCTTTGGGCAGCAAAGCTACAATGGCGTCGCGATTATTACGCGGCGGGAATGTGCGGAGGTGCAGCGAGGCAATTACGAAGATCAGGAGGGCGCGCACTCGCGCTTGCTGGCGGCTACGATTGAGGGCATTCGCATCGTCAATGTCTATATTCCAAACGGACAAGCCGTAGCCTCGGATAAGTTTGAGTTTAAGCTTGACTGGATGAAACGCCTGCGCGCGTTTTTTGACAACCACTACCAGAGTGGCGATCCGGTTATTCTCTGCGGCGACTTCAATGTTGCGCCGGAGGATCGTGATATTCACAACCCGCAGCTTTGGCAGGAGCGAATCATGTGCAGCCAGGCTGAGCGCGCTGCCCTCGATGAGATCAAGCGCTGGGGCTTCACGGATTCCTTTCGCCTGCACACGGAAGAAGCCGGACAGTTTTCCTGGTGGGACTATCGCGCGGGCGCATTTCGGCGCAACCTGGGTCTGCGTATTGATCACATGTGGGTGAGTGAACTGCTGGTCGGGCGCAGCACAAATACCTGGATAGACATAGAACCGCGCACCTGGGAGCGGCCATCAGATCACGCCCCGGTGGTGGCGGAGTTTGACTAGGTATGTAGAAGGTTAAAAGACGGCTTAGCTCGGATGATCCAAGCCGCCTTATACTGCAAATTACCCCAAAATATGCTAAGGGATTGGCGTTGGCGTCCCGTAACTGAAGTTGAAACCACCGATCGCACCCAGGATCAGGTATATGATTATCAGCACAGTCCAGATCATCATGATGTTCTTTACGCCCAATCTGCCTGCATTCATCCAGCCCCAGATGAAAGCAAATAGACTGCAGATCAGTCCGAGGATTCCTTTTAGCGCACCGTCATTCTGAAAAATCTTGATCAGAACGATGATCCAACAGATGACGCATCCTATCAAAGCCACCAAAGCAAGTATTCCTAACATTCGGTTTCTCCTCCATTCAAGCAGTTGGTTAAAAAACTGATGTCTCAACCTCGGATTAGCTGCGCGAACATGGTCGGAAAGAAGAGTAATCGCGCCAGCCAGTAGAGTATTAGACCACCCAGAATTATGATTGTTAGTCCTGTCTGTTGTTCCAGTGTTTCTGCTCTATGAATCAGGGGCTCGGCTACCGATCTCGGCAGCAACGTGCCGAGAATCAAAACAGAAATAAGGACGAGAAAGATTGGTGCAAAAGCATGAAATTTGATTGAAGCTTGTACCTCACCTCTCAGCAGCAACATACACGCCCGCGTCAAGCCGCAACCGGGACAGGGCACTCCGGTCAATCTAAAAAACGGACACTCCCAGGATGGGAGATGTAACGCAACCAGGCCGATGTGAAGACCCAAGGCTCCAGTTAGCACGAATCCGAATCTGCGATCGCGCAATATCGTAGATATTGGCGAAAAAACAGTCTGAGACACCATCGCGCGCGCATTCTATAGCAGGTTGCCCGGAATCACTAACTATTCTTTTCGCATAAAACCGCCTGCCGCTGCAGTGGAAAAAAACTAATTCGACGTAAGCTCCGCGGTCTTCTCAGTAATGTCCTTCTGCCCCCATTCGTTGTCGCGGCTGGCTTCGCCCGCCTTCGTACGCTTGGCGGCTTTCATCTTCTGAACCAGATCCATGTGAGTGGAAAAATAACCCAGACTCTTGCCCACGACCTCCTGAACGGAATTGAAGCCCTTGTCTACCATGAAGTTTTCGAGTCCCTCTTTGAGTTCGTCGATCATCTTTACGCCGTGGAGCATTACGCCGGTACAAAGCTGTACGGTTGAGGAGCCCAACAAGAGAAATTCGATCGCATCGTGCGAGCATTCAATGCCACCGATGCCGCTGATCGAAACGTCCTGGGGAAGCCCGAGCGCGAGCTGGCTCACCATGCGGAGCGCAATGGGCCGCACGGCCTGAGAAGAATAACCGCCGGGAACAGTGTGTCCTTCAACCGTCGGCATGGGCCGGAGGGTGTTGAGATCGACGCCAATCACCGAGAGGATGGTGTTGATTGCTGAGATGCCAACGGCGCCGCCACGCACGGCCGCAAGGGAAGGCTCTTTGATGTTGGTGATGTTGGGGGTCATCTTCGCCCACACCGGAATGTTTGAGACTTCAGTTACCCAACCGGTCACTTCTTCGCAGAGGTCAGGATGTTCGCCCATTTCAGAGCCCATCTTCCGCTCCGTCATGCCATGGGGGCAGGAGAAGTTTAGCTCGAAGGCATCCACGCCGGTGTCCTGAACCAGGCGCGTGAGTTCCTGCCAGCGTTCCTTCTCAAACTCTTCCATGATCGATGCGATCAGCATGTGTTTCGGGTATTCCTTCTTGATCTGGCGAAACTCGTCAAGCCAAACGTCAATAGGTCGATCAGAAATCAACTCGATGTTTTCAAAGCCAATGACTTCGCCGGAAATCTTTGAGCGCAGTTTGCCGTAACGCGGCACCACGTTCACCACCTTTGCTGATTCCAAACTGATTGTCTTCGCAACCGCTCCGCCCCAACCGGCGTCGTACGACTTGGCGATGACACGGGCGTTCGTGCCCGGCGGGCCGGAGCCCAGCAGAAACGGGTTAGGGAAGGTCATGCCGTTTACGACAATCGATAAATCCATGGTCACTCCTAAGAAAAGTTCCGAGTTTCAAGTTTCGAGTTCCAAGTTCGTTTAAGAGTGGGATGTAACACCTACCCTCATTGGCGTCGGCTACTAAATCATAAAACTTGGAACTTGAAACTCGAAACTCGAAACTCGAAACTCGAAACTTTGTATTTAGTCTGCGACTAAAGCGCCGTAAGTATCCGGCCGGCGATCGCGGAAGAATTGCCAGGTGTTACGGACTTCGCGAATCATGTCGAGATCGAGATCGGCGACTACAAGTGCATCCTGATCGCGCGCCGCTTCCGCGATGAACCGTCCGCGCGGATCGCAGAAGTAGCTCTGGCCGTAAAACTCGCCAATGTCCCAGGGCATTTCGTGTCCGACGCGATTAATGGCGCCAATGAAATAGCCGTTGGCCACCGCATGCGCTGGTTGTTCAATCCGCCACAGATACTCAGAGAGACCGGCTACCGTCGCTGACGGATTGAAAACTATCTCCGCGCCGTTGAGACCCAGCGCGCGCGCACCTTCAGGAAAATGCCGGTCGTAGCAAATGTAGACGCCGACGTGCGCAAACGCCGTATCAAAAACCGGATAGCCAAGATTGCCCGGCCGGAAATAAAACTTTTCCCAGAATCCCGGGTTGACATGCGGAATGTGGTTCTTGCGATACTTCCCGAGATACTTGCCATCCGCGTCGATCACCGCCGCCGTGTTGTAGTAAATGCCGGTAATCTCTTCCTCGTAAATCGGGACGACGAGCACCATCCCATGCGTCTTTGCCACTTCCTGCATCAGCCGCACCGTAGGTCCATCGGGAATTTTTTCGACCGCTTCATACCAACGCGTTTGCTGTTCTGCGCAAAAGTAGGGAGTGGTGAATATCTCCTGCATGCAAAGTATCTGCACGCCCTGCTTGGCTGCCTGATCGATGAAACCGAGATGCTTTTCGATGTTGAGGCGCTTGATGTCTTCGATAGGCTGGTCAGTCGTCGCTGCATTTGCACATTGAATAAGTCCGCACTTAACTGTCCGTGGCATTTAGAAACTCCCTTCGGCAAGTCTGGAAAAAATAGCCGGAACAAATGGGAACGACCGGCATTTGGAAAGAGAAACGGCTACTTGAGACTCGTTATACGCGCCTAATCTGCCGGTTCATCAGGACGTAGTATATGACGAATCCGAGTCCGAAGGTAACGAACCATGCGTAGGTGTACATGGTGTCGAAGAAGGTTGGGTCGGCAACCTGTCCGCCGGGGGTTGTCGCGGCGCGGATGAAACCCGGCACGACGGGGGCGACGGCAAAGAAGAGCGCAATGATTGCCCGCCAGTTGATCCCGCGGGAGTAGGAATAGATTCCCATAGGATCAAACAAGTCCGCCAGACTTAATCGTTGGTTCCGCAAAACCCAGTAATCGCAAATGAGTATCCCGGCGATGGCGCCCATCAAGCCTGAATAACCAATCAGCCAGGTGAAGATGTAGGCACCCATCGTGGCCATCAGTTTCCACGGCATCATGATGACGCCAATCAGCGCCGTAATCAGCCCGCCCGTGACGTATGAAATACGCTTTGGATTGAGATTGGAAAAATCGTTGGAAGGCGATACGACGTTTGCGGCCATGTTGGTAGTCAACTGGGCGGCGAAGATTACCGCGGTCGCAAAAAGAATAATGACGACGCTGTCGAACCGCTGCATGAGTTCAACTGGATTCGGAATTGCCTGTCCGTAGATCAAGAGCGTAGCGCTGGTCACCGCCACGCCGATAAACGCAAACGCGGTCATCGTGAGCGGCAGACCCAGCGCCTGCCCCAGCATTTGTGATTTCTGCGAGCGAGCGTAGCGAGTAAAGTCAGGAATGTTCAAACTGAGCGTGGCCCAATAGCCAACCGATGCGGTTAATGCGCCCGGGAAGATATGCCAGAAGTTGTTGTGCTGTTTTTGTAAGGCTGCCGATGCAGTCAGAATGTGACCAAGGCCGCCGGCGCGCCACGAAGCCCAGACAAGCAAAATCAACCCGCCTGCAAGCAGCAAAGGCGCCGACCAGGTCTCGAGATGTTTGATGCCCTCAACGCCTTTCAAAATGATGAAGACCTGAATCGCCCAAAACAGAAAGAAAGCAATCCAGGTGTGCAGCGCAACATTCAGAATGGTTGCGTCGCCGAGGAGGTGCGCCCAGCCTGAAGACATGACGCTGAACAAGGCGTCGATCGCCGTTCCGCCGATCCAGGTTTGAATTCCAAACCAACCACAGGCGACTATCGCTCGCAAGATCGCCGGGACATTCGCGCCCTTCGTGCCAAAAGCAGCCCTACACAGAACAGGAAATGAGACTCCATACTTCGTGCCGGCATGAGCATTGAGAATCATGGGAATGAGCACGATCGTGTTGCCCAGCAGGATCGTGATCATCGCCTGCCACCAGTTCATGCCGGCTTCGATGAAACCGCCGGCGAGCGTGTAGGTAGTTATGACCACGCTCATGCCGATCCAGAGCGCGGCGATGTTCCAGGTCGACCAGGTGCGCTCTTTGATTGTGGTGGGCGCGAGATCCTTATTCCAAAGTGGACTCCGGGAAACGTCTGTGGTCAGCTCTACGAAATCGCGTTGGGTTAGTGCGCTATCTGCAGCGCTGGATTCAGCAGTCATGTTTAGTTCTTGAATAGTTATCTGATTTTGCGCTTTTCGTAAACTTCCTGAAACGCTTCGAGTAAAGGTAGCTCGACCGCGTCTCGGGGGCGACCGGCGGACCGTTTGCTTGCGATGATGTCTTGAATGTTTAGAACCGGAAAGCCGCTGGACGTGTCCATCCGACTCTTCGCCTCTGCATAGCTATCAATTCCGTCAGGAGCGAATACAAGATCGATATCAAAGGGTCCGGATTTTATTTGGACGAAATCCTTTCCTTGAACAATCTCATCCTCGAGGGTGGGATCGAGCTTAAAGCTCAGGTCTTTCAGGGCGCCAATTATTCGCGCACCGTTTTCCGGATCTTTACGGGGGTACACATCGACGTCTTGGGTGGTGCCAGGGTAGCCGAGCAAAATAGCGCCACTCTTACCGATGAACATATAGTCGACTTGGTGGGCAGCAAAGGCTGCAGCAACCTCCTGAGCCTGCGCCGGACTGAATTGGTCACGCGGCATTGAGTATCTCTTTTTGTAGCGCGTCGGGTTCGCCGTAACCGAGATACTCTGGCAAATTTTCCCTACACCACTTGCGATAGGCCGCAGTCGAATCAAATGATCTCCACGGGGCGTCGTCGAGGACGGGTTTGTAAACGTAGCAGAACCCGTAGCGCATTCGGTCCGCTACGCTCCGCTGCAAATTGCGTTCACATTGTTGCCGAAAATCTTCTAAGTCATCGTCCTTCATGAGTTCGCCCGGAAGCGTATTCTACATCGAAACGCACGTGCCGCGCTTCAGAAACTGTCCATCGCCAGCCTTGCCTTTGTATTCGCCATTCTCTATGACGACTTTGCCGCGTGAGATCACAGTTTCCACCACGCCTTTAATCTTTTTGCCTTCGTAGGCGTTGTAGTCGACATTCATGTGGCTGGTCTTGAGGCCCAGGGTTTGCTCTTTGTTAGGATCGAAGATGACGATGTCCCCGTCCGAGCCCACCGCGATCGTGCCCTTCTTCGGGAACAAGCCAAACATCTTCGCGGCCGCGGTCGAGGTCAGTTCGACGAACCGGTTGAGGCTGATGCGATTCTCCACGACGCCACCGTTGTAGATGAGCGGCACGCGATTCTCAACGCCGGGTGCGCCATTCGGAATCTTTGAGAAGTCGTCGCGGCCGAGTTCCTTCTGCTCTTTCATGCAGAAGGGACAATGGTCGGTTGAGATTACCTGCAGGTCGTCCATCTTCAGACCCTTCCACAACTCTGCCTGATTTGCCTTGTCCCGCAGCGGCGGCGTCATCACATACTTCGCGCCGTCAAACCCCGGCTCATCGTAGTTGTCGAGGGAAAGGAAGAGATACTGCGGACACGTTTCAGCGAAGGCGGGTATGCCGCGATCGCGCGCCTGCCGCACTTGGTTGAGCGCGTCAGCGCATGATAGGTGTACGATATAAACCGGCGACTCAGCCATCTCCGCAATCGCAATCGCGCGATGCACGCCTTCTGCTTCAGCGATCGTCGGGCGCGTCAATGCGTGATACTTGGGCGCGGTATGACCCTTCGCCAGTGCGTGCTTGATGATCTCGTTGATGACGATTCCATTTTCCGCGTGCATGCAAATCAAACCGCCGCGCTCGCCGGCAGCAGACATGGCGCGAAAGATCGTGGCATCGTCAACCAGGAAAACTCCGGGATAAGCCATAAACATTTTGAAGCTCGTAACGCCTTCGTCCATGGCGGTGTGCAGCTCTTCGATTTGGCTGTCTTCAAGTTCCGTAGTGATAAGGTGAAAGCCATAGTCGATCGCCGTCTTGCCCTCAGCCTTCTTGTGCCAGTTGTCGACACCCTGGATGAGCGACTCGCCTTTGTACTGCACGGCAAAGTCGATGATGGTCGTGGTGCCACCGTGTGCGGCTGCGCGCGTGCCGGTGAGAAAATCATCGGACGATTGTGTGCCCCCGAAAGGAAGCTCCATGTGCGTGTGCGGATCGATCCCTCCGGGGATGACGAGCTTGCCGGCGGCGTCAATCACCTTGTCGACTTCCATCTCGAGCTTTGCGCCGATGACGGAGACGCGCTCGTCTTCGATCAGGATGTCAGCTTTGTAGTCGTCGGTGGCCGTGATGACGCGGCCGTTCTTTATCAACGTTTTCATAGGCCCTCATTGTTGTCGCGGGTTCCGTTTGATGCCTCGCTCCGTTAGGAGCGAGATGTTTATAGCACTTCTCGGTCAAATGGTTCTTCCGATTTTTCTGGGGAGCTTCCGTTCTATGAACAGTGGGCCCCCTGTCGGGGCCCCGCAACCAGGCTTCACTCATTACCAATGCCCTTCAGACG